>CASFTW010000003.1 GCA_949297785.1 uncultured Spirochaetales bacterium | reverse complement strand
ATGTATTTAAGCTTAACATGCATTGCTGATTCAAATGAAATTCGGTAAAGGTTATTGCAACATGCGCTTATTTGTTGCATCAAGAATTACAATCTACAGATGCTGTACGTATGTTTTTGGAAGCATTGATTTTTTCTTATGAGTAAAGTATATTAAAAATAGCTGGGAAACCAGTTAGGGGCTGGTCGAAACGACCCGGGTCCCCCTCAAAAGCGGGTAGGACGCCCGCTATTTTTATTTCTGGTGGTATTCATGAAAGAACTCAGCATATTCGTTGATGAATCAGGAGACTTCGGTGATTATGCGGAGCATTCTTCATACTACATAATTTCTTTGGTTCTACATGACCAAGATATTAATATAAAGCAAGATATTGACTGGCTTGAAAAAAGGCTTGCTGAACTTGGATATCCAAACCACTGCATGCACTCAGGCCCGATTATCAGAAACGAGCAGGAATACAGAAAGGATTCGCTTGAGAACAGGCGAAAGCTGCTGAAGGCAATCATGGTTTTCTTTCGTAAACTGGACATATCTTGCAAAACAGTCTTGATTGAGAAGAAGCATATCAGTGACTCTCTAGATGCAACAACAAAGCTTTCAAAGCAGTTGTCCCAATTTATTAGAGAGAATTATTCATTCTTTGTAACTTATGATATTATAAAAATTTACTATGATAACGGCCAGATTGAAGTTACAAAACTCCTTTCGTCTGTTTTCAATGCTTTGCTTGATAATGTGGAATTCAGGCGGGTCTATCCTTCTGACTATCGATTGTTTCAGGTTGCGGATCTTGTATGTTCTTTGAAACTTCTTGATGAGAAATGCGCTCACCATGAATTGGCAAAGACAGAAATGCTGTTCTTCGAGACAGAACGTACACTAAAGAAAAAATATTTAAAAACTCTTTATGAAAAGGAAATAGGCAATTCCCGCAAAATCTGATGTTTCTCGTTTTTTTACATCATCAATCGAAAAAACATATGGAGCATGAAGCAGTTCTACGAAACTTATAAAAGCAACCTAAAACTGTCACCACTGGCTTCAGATATTCCATGGACAAACAATCTCTTGATTATGACTGCACGCAAAGGATAAGGCATCCTCATACTTTTAATCACTGAACGTAGCAAAATGCAGATATCATGTTGCATAAAGCAGAAGCCCTATGGCGGCGTGGTTGTTTGTGCTGATGAATAATTGATTACGTGACAAACGATGACAGCATGAAGCGACCCTTTGAATCTCCTCCTGTAATTGTGAATTTCTTCTATCATGAGAAAATCAGGAAATCTGCAATCATAGCTATGACAGCAGATCATATCTCAACTTTCTTCATTTCTCCTGGTACAGCTCTCTATACGGCATGTCAGTTCATAGGGAATCTCACGATTGTAATCATGTGCTATTTCCTTGCAATGGGACTCGCATACACAAGATCTGTGAAGAAATATGCACTAAGACTATTTATCTGGGCATTGATAGCTCAGATACCCTTCTCTCTTCTTAATGGCTTCCACATGAACGTGTTGTTCTCATTACTTGCCACTCTCTTGATACTCTTCGTGTTCGATAGATACGGCAATCTCTATGGAGGCATGGCACTGGCTGCTTTCTTCCCTTTCTCCCTCTTTTGCGACTGGAGCATACTTGCCACTGCATTTGCTCTTGTCATTTATCTTACACGAAAGAAAGAAAAGCTTTATTTGTCGATTTTCTGGCTACCTGCAATCTATCTTGTTCTATGGACTATCCTATATACTGAAACGGAAGCTGAATACGTGTTGGGAACTCTGTCGATTCTCTGTTCAGCTATAATCATCTTCCTTTTTGCGAAACATGTGGATCAGGGAAAGCAAGGTTTTATCCCTAGATGGTTCTTCTATGCTTATTACCCTCTTCATCTATTTGCAATCTGGATTATAACAACAATGGGGATTTGAAATGGCAATTGGATTGAGGCTTGAGCAATCATTTGATGGGTCATCGAGAACAAATCGCACTATAATAGATGGTGTCACTTACGCAACAGAGAAAGATGGCACACAGCTCTTGATGCTCATAGATGAAGACATCGCATATTTTCCTGGAGAGGGAATGCTTCTTGATGATGAATTCCGAATTCCCAAAAGGACTAGCAAAGTAAAGGCTCAGCAGATGATCAGAGACCGAGTAGCAGAGCTTAAAGCAAGTGGAGTCATATCTGAAGAGAAGCGAGATAAAAACGCTGGAAAAGGCATTTCCGAGCTTTGAGTCTTATAAAGATTCTTATTCATTGATGACCTCAATAGAGATGGGTTCAATGAAATGCAGATTTTTCAGTCATCGGCATATTTAAAGGTTGTCTAAAGCTGAGATAGTGAAGAAATGTTTACGTAGGGCAAGATAAATAAGGGGTGTAAACATAAGACAAACATTTTCTTTGATTACAAATAGTTGTCATGTTAACACAGCAAAATTGAATTCTGCTCTGTGTTAACACCAGACATAAGGATAGAAAAACAGCTTTAAGGAGAATCAGATATGAGTAGCAACAAGGGAAAAGTCATTGGATTTCGGGTTGATGATGAACTATACGAGAGAATAAAGAAGAGCGCCGATGGTGCAGGACTGTCTGTATCTGAATATGTTTTTAAACTGATAGAATCGTCCTTTGAGGAGAACAACAGAATCGATTTGCTAGTGCGGAAAATCCATGATGATGTACTCTCTTTGATGGATATGTTTTCACTTATGCAGGGCTTCAATTCTGAGGTGTATGCAACTCTGCTTGCACGCACCAGCAAGAACCTAGATGCAGATGGAAAAAGAGAGATGCAGCTTCAGAGAGACAAGGCTATCGAGGGTTTGAACAACTACAAATCGAAGGTGTCAAAGAGACTTCTAAAGGGAGAGAGTATTTGGGAGTCCTTCGCAGAAAAGACACAGAGTTAAACGCCTATTTGCTCTGTAGTATGCTAATGAAAGAATCTCTTTCTCTATTACTCTTTTACGGATTTTGAAGTTCTCAAAGACTGTTGTCTTATTTAAGCTCTTAACGGTCTATTATTCTCCTTAGGATTTGTTATAATATTTTTTGTTTATCGTTCGAAGAGCCAATGGAGGTAATAAACAACGTATCTAAGAAGCTTGGAGATGATCTGAGCCAAGAAATCAAATCAGGCAACTATTTGTCCATCGCTACGGTTTGCTTCTCTATATACACTTTCGAAGAACTGAAAAAGGAACTGGAAGGCATAGAAAAGTTTCAATTCATCTTCACATCCCCCTCCTTCACAACTTCCAATATAAAGAAATATCACTTTTACATTTTTCAAACAGTGTGTAAAATATGAATTGAAAATTTGTATAAAAGCGTTGGACAAGAATGGACAATAGAGCATCAAAGGAAACCGCAGATTTTGTAAAATCTTTATTTGAATCAATACCATCCGAGGAAACAACCGATCCTAAGTATGTCGCTAATGTATTTACCTTTCAAGGAAGAAAGTCAATATCTTTTGCGTCAAGTGTTATTGCTTGGTTACCACAAAAATATTCATCGTTTGTTGATCCTTTTGCAGGATCTGGAAACTTTTTAGTTGCAGCAAGGCGTTGCGGTAAAAATGTTTTAGGAATAGAACTGGATAATTATACATATTTTGTTGTTTCTAACCTACTAAAGAAAATTGATTTAAAAAAATATTTGAGCCTATTTACGATAGTTGAAAACAATGTAAGGGATCAGGTTCTCTCCTTGTACGAAACAACTTGTCCAAGATGTGGGAAAACACTACATATAAGCAAGTTGTTTTTTGATCCAGCTACAAAAGAATATTATAATCCTAAGAAACACAGAGAAATTGAAAATGGAGAAACAATCAAATTCCTAGAAGGTCGTTGCCCTGGTTGCGGTTCAAGAGGGAAAGCCTTTGATAAAAATGATGAAGCTCTTATTAAAAAAACTGACACATTGAATACATCTCGTTTCCCAAACCATTGCTTTATAACAAACTCCAGAATAAATATTACCGAATCAACTGGTGCTAATCGATACGATACGAATTTTACAAATAGATCTAAATATGCACTCTTACTGATTCAAGATGCTATTCTTCAGTTACCTGCATGTGAAGAAAGAGATCTTATTGAAATCGCACTTGTTTCATCTTTGGCCTTGTCAAAAATTGCAATGTATGGCTCTGGAACGGACAATTTATACCACGTATTGATTAACTCTGCTCAAGAATCAAATGTTTGGGATGTTTTCTCCAAAAAGATTGAGGCAATACGAAAATATAAAGAGAACATCAACAATATAGAGAATATCTATTTGGGAGAATCTTTAATTTTAATTAGACAAGACTATCGAAAGGAATTGTTAGACCCAAGGTACAAGGAGAAATTCGATGTTATATATACAGACCCTCCTTATACTGATCAAGTTCCATATTTAGAAAAATCCCAGTATTTTAGAGACTGGTTATATAAGTTTTACGATAACGAATTTACTTTGAATAAAGAAATGTTATCAGCCGAGATAGTTGTAACAGATGCTCCTTCTAGAAAAGAGAAAAACATGGAAAATTATTTTCATGATATAGATTCTATGTTTGGTGTTTTCTATAAGATTTTAAAAAAAGACGGCCTGGTATTTTTGACCATCAAATTGGGACAAAAAAGTTACTTTACAGCTCTCACTAAATTCATTAATTACGCTAGAAAAAACGGGTTTGAATTCGTCAATCGCATAGCAATCTCTTCAAAAGATCCTACAATTAGAAAACAAGCAGCCTTTGCAAATACTGTTATGACACAATATTTGGTAATATTGGCCAAATTGACACAAAAGGATTCTTACTGGTACATTGGTGACACAAATATTGATTATTATCTTCAGAAAAAGATTTATTCAAAAATTAAAGTTGAGCCCATTAATACTACTAAATGTTATTCATACGTAGCTAATGCTTTAAGGGAAGATTTTAATTATGTTTGCACCCCTGATGATTACAAAAAAATCGATGATGTTATTAAACGGTATTTTCTGTGTGTAAACGCCATGATATATATTGATCCAGATAAGCTTTATGTAGGCCTAGAGGATCACAATGAGTTGTTTGTAAAGCTAAGTGATTACATTCCTGTGTATATTAATCAATTATTGAAAAAAAATGGATCTTTTGTCTTAGACGATTTGTATTTTGAATTAGGAAATAAAATTTGCGACGGAACGGATGTTGAATTGTTTGATTTATTGACAAATCCTAATAGCAAGTACAATTCACAAATCGTTAATATCATTAGTAATTATTGCGATTTGCAACATGGGAAATATGTGGCAAAAAAATATAATCCATTTAATAATGGTGGGTCTATAGATATCTACGCAATGGATCCTTACGAATTCGAAGCGTTTATAACATATTTGCTTGGCAAGTATGGATACAAAAATGTAGTAAGAATAGGAGCTGCGGGTGATAGAGGCGTTGATATAATTGCTACTAACCCTAAAGGAACAAAATCTATTTTCCAGTGTAAACGTTGGCAAGGAGGTGTTGGAGGAACTCCTATTCAGCGTTTGCATAGTTTAAAAACAGTTAATTCTGAAATAACGGAAGCTGTATGTATCACAACTTCATATTATACAACACAAGGGAAGCAAGAAGCAAAAGCGACAGGAGTAGAAATAATTGATGGCATTGGGTTAATGGAAAGGGTTGAGGCAAAGTTTCCTAAAAAGTACTACAACTCTGCTATTTCCTTATCAAAGGATATTGTCAATTAAGCTTCCAACAGCTAGATTCTTTATCCCATTTAAGAAATTTTTCAAATATTTCTACCAATGTGGAGTATTTATGAGAAAGAGGTTCTAACCAATTGTTATGAATTAAAATTTCCATAATACCGTTATCATACAAGTCAGTAGTAGTTAATTTGCCTTTTTCCGAAATCATAGCTCTAGCTTCTTTTATAATAGAGTGCTCTATTTCACTTATAGGATCTGTTTCTATCGGTTCTTTTATATATGCATGTATATTCTCCTTAATAAAAAATAATAAAGCATCCCCATTCATTGATTTTTTAGGGCTAAGGTTATTTTTTACTGTATTTGACTTCTTAATATGCACTTGAGAAATATAATGAAATCCGTTTTTTTCTAAAGTCTGAATCAATTTATTCCAAACGCTAAGATTTGCATCATGGAAATACAAACATAGATATGAATTCTTTTTCATTTTTTTTGAGATTGTAGCAAATGCACAATTTAGTTGATTAAAGTATTCATCTTCTGTTTTTTTGCGACTGGGAGCAGAAGACACGACTATTTCATCCTCAAAGTCAAGAGTAAAATTGGAAAAAGGCAAATACAGCTGCATATATTCGGAATATGGTACTTGACCAAGGTAAGGAGGATCAGTAATCACCAAATCAACAGAATCATCTGGAATATCTTGGCAAGAAACATTCTGTATACCTTTTTTGATTATCTTGTAATTTGAAATATTAAAGTCATCTACATTTAAAGATTTTTTACAGGTTTTGTAATTTCTTTTAACATAATCGATAGCTTTTATCGTTTGAGTCATTTTTTTTTCAAGTAGGTTCACAACATTCTTTTCAACACAATTGTTTGAGGGAATCCAGAGCGGCCACTGCGAATTAGAATGTGTGTCTGTAATCTTGCATAAGTGTATAATTGATAGCAACGTATATTCTATCAACTGTTCCACCTCTGGAAAATCTCTTTTTAGACCACAAATTTTATCTAAAACAATAAAATTTCTTTTAGTAAAAATAGAAGATATTTTTTGTCCTTCTTTTACCGCTATCTTCGAATTTGCAATTAGCTCAACATCCTTTACAAAGGAAATTGATTCTATGACATTCATTTTATTTACAAATTCTTCAGTTGAATCATATACAGAATGTTTACCACATGAACATTCAATATCCGTTTGTTTAATAACAATTTTACCATCTACTATATCAAAAAGTGTTTTTCGTATAATTGCTTCTTTTTTGCATGAGGGACAAGTAATTGTGTAATAGGAATTTAACTTTTGCAATTCCCTAATAAATCCTTCAAATTGCTTATTAACTTTCTTTTTATCCTTAGACTCCAATATTGTATTTATCATGAAAATTGGAGGATCATTAATTTCACAGCCAATTGCGTTCCGCTTCATCTTGTCTTTGATTGATTCAAATAATGTAACTCCTGAGCCAAGGAAAGGATCAAAAACTATATCGCCAGGCTTAGTAAATTTTTCAACTAGAATATCACAAATGTTAAAGGCTTTTTGAGACCAATACATTGTTGAGTTATACAAATCATTTCGCTTTGTGGGCAGTGTAGCACTTATAGCTTTTTTTGTTTCATATACTTGATTGGTCATTATATTTTGTTTCCTTTACATTCAATGATATATTCTAGAACTGTCTTTTGCTCATGATTACGATGATTACTGTGTTTGTAATCGTGTGTAGTGATAACAATATTGTTTGCACCATATATCAAATTACACGAATCAACTAAATCATCAATTGACATAAGGTATCTATCGGTTTTTTGAATTTCTCTGTCAACAGGATAAGCAAAACTTATAATGAGATTAATATTATAAAATTTACATTTTTCCAATAATAGTCTCATTAGACCTAAACAATGCGAATGTTGGCTCAATTCAGATTGGTTTCTGTTGTTTAGATACAATCCAGAAGTATATCCACCATTCTTTTTTGTTGGATATGGATAATCATACTCTACCAATGTGTTTAATAAGTGATAGTATCGAGAATACTGCATATCTGTGTATGGGGGATCTGCATATATACATCCAACTTGCTCCATTACATTTTTGTCATTTAATAGAGATACAAAATCTTTGTTGAAAGCCATCGATTTTCTTCTGATATTTTCATTAAAGTTGTAATCAGTATTTTGCTCTTCTTTTACTAACTCACAAAAAGACTCAAAAATGTTAATAGATCTCTTATTCCAAAGTCGAGTGACATTTTTTTCTAAAGAAAGAGGTTGAGCCATATGTCCATCCTTTGAAAAAACACATGAATTAAGACAAGAAAAGAGAATGGCCAAGAATGCATTTTTATTAAGCTTTTCATTTGGATGTTTTAAAATTGCGTAATGAATGCTATCAATATCTATTGCCTGAGCTATTCCGAAATATGAACCTGAATAATAACCAGAAAATAGACAATCGCAATTGAGAGTTCTCAGAACATCAGGCGAAAGAGGTCTATTTATCGAATCAAGATTTTTAGTATTCCAAATCTGAGGCAATTCTGAATACAAAATTTTAATCTTTTCAATATCTTTTTCGTTAAAAAAAACTTCTTCCTGTGTTATGTAAAATTGCAGAAGACTAAACAGTTTGTTTTTATTTTCAGCATAAAGTCCCTTTAAAATATCAATATCTTCATCTGAAGGCTTGCAGTATTTCCAGCTGTCAATAAAAGAGGAAGCAATTACATAACTATATTTTTCCAAATCATTGGTATAAACGATTGCTTTATCGAAAAATTCTTGAGATACTACACAGCTGCCAGCAAAAATATCTAAAAACGCTTTTCCCTCTACAATATTTCTAGAGATAGCATTTTTTAAATCGGGTAATAAGTTTGTTTTGCCGCCCTGATAATTTAAAATTTTTCTCATATATGTTTATTATACCTAGAACTTGCTATATGTAAACATATTCAAGTAAAAAAAATTACAAAAATTTAAAGCATCGCTTTTTCTATCATATTTTTAAATTATTCCTTTAAATATAAATAAATACAGTCTTTTTTATCTTTTATTTTTACAATTCACCACATATTGACTCTATTTCATCCCATTGTATTTCTAACTTACTATCCTCATATCTGTAAAGGTATTCTTGTTTAGCGAGGTAGTCTAAGACCGTTTCTTCTTATCCAATATCAGCACACTCTCGTGCAATAGCCTTCTGGGAAAGCTCATTGCGAAGCTTTATCTCAAACTCCGTTCCGGTGAGGCTTCTTTCCCTGTTCTGGCGAGGAATATAGAACTCTTTGTTTTCTTTTCCTGTCTTCTCTGTTGTGAAGGATGGGGATGTAAAGATGAACTTCAGTTCTTTGATGCTTCCAAGTTCAGTTCTTAATTCCTCGAATGCGTATATGGAGAAACATGCAGCGGCGATGGACAGCGTAGACTCTGCTTTGATTTCATTCTTGAGATCATCGCCAAGCTTTTTTGATATGTTGTTTATTACCTCCATAAATTCTATGCTCCATGGATGATAAGAGGAAGTTTTACTTTACCTCTATTGATTAAGCAACAGAACTATATTCCGTAACAAAGAACTCGCTTTGAACATCTATAGCTTTTTTCACAATTGCCTCAATATTCTGCATAACATCATCTGAGAAATATCTTTCCCCACACTGAACACATTCCTGACAAGGTACGTTCTTGATGATTATTGTAAACTTATCCAGCGCTGCAACATATGTTGTAAAAGTGTCTTTGAGTTCTGTTCCTCTGCAGAAAACACACATGTTCATTTCCTCCTTGTCTTGAAATCTGGTTCGAATCGACTTTCATCTGGGCGATATGCAGAAACTATTACTATATCTGAATCGCTTATGGCAGCTACAACATGCAATGGTTTCTGCTCATGGATTCCTAGAATAAGACAGCTTGGTAACGGAAAATCATCAACATAATCCTCAATCACTTCTCCCGATAGAATGGTATCCAACACTTCCTGTCTAAAAATCATCCTTTCCATCATTCTTGAAACCACATGACTAGACCATCGGATTTTTCCAGCTTTGCAGAACTGCCTCATTTTTTCGATATCCATATGTGTATTTTAAATCAGAATATTCTGAAATGCTATATGATTCCCTAATTGGAATAAAAAAACTCTAGGTTACCCTAGAGTTTCTTCGTGAGAGACGGGGCTCGAACCCGCGATCTCCGGCGTGACAGGCCAGCGCGATAACCAGCTTCGCTACTCCCACATGCGTGAGTAGAAACTTACCAAGAAACAGGAATATTGTCAACATACTTTCTGATTATTTCTCAACTGTTTTAATAAATCTTTCACAGATAAATAAATATAAATAAAACTAATATGACATATACCAGACAGACGACTCAAAAACCCCAATCATTCATCCGATCATTCAACAAAACAAGGGAGCCTGAAAGCTCCCCCATCATGAACAGGCTAGGACACAGTCATTTTTTTGCCATGTCAAATTCTCTTTTCACTTCATCATCTGGCTCCGGAGAAAGAAGGGAAACGATCACGATGAAAATTGAAGAGACTATAAATGCCGGCAGCAGTTCGTATATTGCAAATATTCCTCCAAATGGCTTGATGAGGAAATTCCACACGAAAACCATCACACCGCCTGAAATCATGCCGGCAACAGCACCGCTTCTCGTCGTTCTCTTCCAGAAGAGGGAGAAAAGCATGAGCGGTCCGAATGTCGCACCGAATCCGGCCCATGCAAAACTTACGATTGTGAATATGACGCTGTCTTCATCCATGGCTATGAGAGCCCCGATGACAGCGATGACAACCAGTGCAATGCGTCCTACCTGCATGATCTCCTTGTCGGAAGCCTTCTTCCTGAAGAGTCTCTGCCAGAGGTTCTTAGAGAACGCAGATGCCGCAATCAGGAGATAGGAATCCGAACTCGATATAGTCGCAGCAAGTATGCCTGCGCTTACAAGACCTGCAAACAGAGGGTGCATAAGAGTTGATGCAATATAGGAGAATACTGTCTCCGCATCCGAGTTCGTCGTGAAGACAGACGGGTACAGCGCCCTTCCCATCAGGCCGATGGCAATCGCCGCCGCAAGTGATATCACGCACCATACAGTCGCAATGCGGCGGCTTTTGCTCAGTTCCTTTTTATCTCTTATTGCCATGAAGCGCAGAAGCACCTGAGGCATGCCGAAATAACCAAGCCCCCATGCAAGCATTGAAAGTGCCGAGATCACTCCATAAGGTGATGCATCAGCGAAAAGCGGAAGGCCGTTTGCGATCATCTGGTTTCCATCAGCACCTGTAAGAGGATTTGCCGTGCTTGCAACTTCAAGGAATCCGGGAATTGAGGACAGATTCTCAAAAACAGCGGCAGGTCCGCCTGCGGCTATCGTTCCGAAAGTCAGCACAAGGATAAGAGCGAGCACCATCACAACAGCCTGCATGAAATCACTTGCACTCTCTGCAAGAAAACCGCCGAGGAATGTGTAGACAACCACAAATACAGCCCCGAGAACCATCGTGACATGGTAATCCACGGAGAAAAGAGATGAGAAAAGCTTGCCGCATGTCACAAAGCAGCTTGAAGCATATACACAGAAGAAGACAAGGATGAAAAGAGATGAAATTGTCATTATGACTTTCTTCTTCTCGTGGAAACGGTTGCTGAAAAAGTCAGGAAGCGTTATGGCATTTCCGGCAATCTCCGAATAGTTTCTCAGCCTCTTTGCCACAATCAGCCAGTTTATATATGTACCGAATGCAAGACCTGCAGCAGTCCAGAATGCATCCGCAAGACCGCTCCAGTATGCAAGTCCCGGCAGCCCCATCAGCAGCCATCCGCTCATATCCGAAGCTTCTGCACTGAAAGCCGCCACCCATGGTCCGAGCGACCTGCCGCCGAGATAGTAGTTCTCGGAGTTCTCATTTGCCCGTCTGGCAAAATAAACACCGATCCCGATCACAACTCCTATATAAAGCAACATTGAAACCAATGTCTGTATCTGACTTGTATCCATAAAAATCAGCTCCTGTAAAAAACATTCAGATACTTATACATCATTTGCATGATTGAGAACAGATGCTCTTACGATACGGCAAAAAAACAGAGGCTGATCCGTGTGGGGAAAAGCCTCTGCGTGTCTCATGACTGTCTCAGCTCTATTCCGTGATGAGAGCTTCAAGTGCTGCAAGCTGGTCGCTGCTGAGTCCTGCCTGACTTGTCAGATAGACTTCAGCAACGCTCCTGAGGGCACTTTCAGGGAACGGACGTCCGTTTATTGACGTGAAGAAATCAGTGATGATTGAGCTTATCGCATCATACTGCTCACTTCCCTTCTCAACACCGTAGTAGTTTTCATAGCTTGTCATGTAATCTTCAATGATCTCATCCATTGAAGAGCCGGCAAGAGCCTCGAGAAGGGCACAGACAAGCCCTGCCCTGTCCTTGCCTTCATTGCAGTGTATGAGGAACGGACCTTCTGGATTCTCAATCATGAATATAAGCCCCTTACCGAGTTTTGAGGCAAAATCCGCACTTCTGAAATCAACGCCCATGTTGAGAAGTATCACACGCCCTTCTTCATACAGTTCGGCGTAATATGAGGCAGGATGCATGGTGGAAAGAAGGGACTCCTCGCTGTCCGCAAGATTGATGACCGTCCTTATACCTGCATCCTCAGCCAGCATGTCCGCATAAAGCGCACGGGCGTCATCAAGGCCCGGATTGCATGAACGGTAGATGAAATTCTTCTTCAGCCTCCCGCCTTCAAGCGCCCTGAAGTTCGCAAAGATCTCATCGCTTGCATAATCATTTCTCTCCTCACTCTTCACAAGGTGCCTTATCTCATACTCACTCAGATAACCTCCTTTCTCCGCCATGCTGATCTGCATGACACTTCCGACAGTAACGGAATAAGATGATGCAAAGTCGGCATAGGAAAGTGCCACCTCCACGTATTCCCCGTCGGTCTTGACAAGAGGACTGCCGTTGTCGACATCGGAGTAGCTTGTAACCACAGGGGCCGTGATCTCATATCCGTTCACGCTTACTCTTACAATGTCTCCGTTATCAAATGCATCCAGGAAATCGGCACATTTCACATCAATGTAGGTGTTTCCATATTTAGAGATCTCGAGAACCGTACCGGTAAGGATACCTGCTGAACTTGTCTCTGCCGTACTTTCCTCAATGACACTCTGTGTACTTGTACAGGCTGTGAATGAAAGAAGGAGAACAAGAGCCCAGATCAGGAAAAACTTAGCTTTCTTCATAAAATCTACCTCCAGACAAAGTTTATCATGAAAAAGCGGAAGCTGCATAAAATTCATTCACAGAAAAGAAAATGTGAATGCCATGTTCCTCTCGTATCCCTTCCTTTCCTCTCTCATGCTGTTGATCGGAATTCCCTGGAATTCCACAGCAAGGAATGAGAACGGATGAATGAGGTATCCTCCCGAATACAGTACCACCGCCGGGCTGTCCGATACTGCCGAAAGCATCAGTTCTCCGGCAGAAAGCTGCAGGGAGGAACCGCCTTTGAGCAGATATGCATTATTCAGACCGCGGGAAAAAGACAGTTCGTCACAGTGTATGACACTTGCCAGCAGTTTCCAATCAGAAAGATCAAAGACAGTACCTCCCGTCTTAATTATCTCCTTTCCGCAATGCTCACTGTCATTGACAACCATCTCATCACTTTCCAGTCTTATGAAATGATTACCGACCGTACTGCTGCCGTCAAGATTGAAATAAAGATGGCATGTCGTGTCACAGAGCACCGGACGAGCGGCATTCATGCTGTGCCTTATCAGAAGAGTGCTGTCCTTCACCTCATAGCGCACGAAATAATCCCTCGCACATGGCAGGCAGTCATCACCCTCATTTCTGTGTATATGATAAAGTGCGTGGAACCGGCTTTTCTCCAAGAGATCAAAACATGCTTTGTGAGCGGAAAAACCGCCGTGCAGGCTGTTGCACCCGTCATTCCTGTCAAGCTTCATTCCTTTCCACACCGCACCCTTTATTCTTCCGGCATAAGGGAAGATGGTGTTCCCGCTGTAGGAGGGATCGTCCATATGCAGCCTCTCATCCGGCAGTCTCAGGGTGACGTATCTGCCCGGTCTTTTAACATAAAGCGAGTGCACAGCTGCCGAAAATGAGCTGAGTTCAACTTTCAGCTCACTGCTTTCTATTACATCCATATGTCGATTATACCCCGCAAACGCCATGACGGCAGAGCAAATTTTTGTAAAAATTGAGCAATTTCATGCATTGTTAACCTCACTTTTCGAATATATTCTCATCTTATCGGAGGTAAAGCATGGAATCATCTTATGCAAAAATCTTTTCAAAAACCGTGACAATTCCCACATACGGCACGGGAAAGCCGGACAAGAATCCCATGTTCCTTGAGAAAAGAGTCTATCAGGGAAGCAGCGGCAGGGTTTATCCCTATCCTGTCATCGACAAGATAATGGATGAAAAGAAAGATGAGGAATATGAAGCTGTCATCCTCGAGAATGAATATATCTATGTAATGGTCCTTCCCTCTCTCGGAGGAAGGATCCAGAGAGCCTATGACAAGACGAACGGCTACGATTTCGTTTACCACAACGAAGTCATTAAACCGGCCCTTGTCGGTCTCCTCGGTCCATGGATCAGCGGAGGCATAGAATTCAACTGGCCGCAGCATCACCGTCCGACAACCTATATGCCGACCAGCTGGCAGATGGATGAGAATGAAGACGGATCCGTCACGCTCGCAGTCGGAGATGTGGATGAGATGTACGGCACTAAAGTCGTGACACGTTTCACGCTTTACCCCGGAAAAGCATACATTGAAATAAAGGCCCAGCTTTACAACAGGACGAACCACACACAGACTTTCCTGTGGTGGGCAAATCCTGCCGTCCCTGTAAACGACAACACACAGTCCGTTTTTCCTCCTGATGTGACAGCTGTGTTTGATCACGGCAAGAGAGATGTATCATCCTTCCCGATCGCACATGGTGTCTATTACAAGCATGACTACAGTGCCGGTGTCGACATCTCCCGCTACAAGAACATTCCGGTCCCGACTTCATATATGGCTTATAAAAGCAAATTTGATTTCGTCGGCGGCTATGACTACGGTGTTGAGGCCGGTATTCTCCACATTGCGGACCATCACATCTCACCGGGAAAGAAACAGTGGACATGGGGCTGCGGCGATTTCGGGCAGGCATGGGACAGAAATCTCACAGATGCAAACGGTCCCTACATTGAGCTTATGACCGGCGTCTACACCGACAACCAGCCCGATTTCACATTCCTCGCCCCCTATGAGGAGAAGACATTCACACAGTACTTCATGCCCTACAAAAAGGCAGGATACGTCAAGAACGCCAATCTTGATGCCATTGTCAATCTCGTCTGTGACGGGAAGAAGGCGGAAATCACAGTCTGTCCAACAAGAAAGATGGAGAATGTATCGGTAATCCTCTCTGACAGAGAAGGAAACATAATCTATGAGAAAAAGACATCCATCAGCGTGGAAGATGCATTCACGGCAGCGGCTGAAACAAATCTGAAAGAAAGTGCCCTCACACTCAGTGTCTATGATGAAAACGGCAATGCAATAATAACCTGCACTCCCGAAGAGAGGAAGGAAGAAGAACTTCCAGCTCCGGCACAGGCTGTCGGAAAGCCTCAGGACATCGCGACAGTCGAGGAGCTGGTGCTTGCCGCCCAGCATCTGGAACAGTACCGTCATGCCACATTTGAAAGCGAGCCTTACTATGAGGAAGCCCTGAAACGGGATCCGTTCGACAGCAGGGCTAATCTCTTCTACGGAGAACTGCTTTTCAAGCGCTGCCGCATCAGGGAAGCTGAAGAGCATATAAGAGCGTCAATAAAGCGCATAACATGGCTCACGCCGAATCCGTATGACAGCGAAGCCTATTATGAACTTGGACAGGTCCTGCTCGCGCAGGGGAAGACAGATGAAGCCTATGACACTTTCTTCAAAGCCACATGGAGCGAGAGGGAGTGCAGCAGGAGTTTCTATGCCCTTGCCGCAATCAGCGCATCGGAAAAGAAGTATGAAGCAGCTCTTGCCTTTGTCCAGAGAAGCCTTTCATACAATACGAACAACATGAAGGCCCGTTCTTTGAAATGCTTCATTCTCTCCCGTCTGGGAAAGAAAAGCGAAGCGGAAGAATGTGCTGCGGAAAACCTTTCCCACGATCCTTTCGACTTTGCATCCCTTCTCTTTCTGAAAGACCGCTCTCTCAGGAAGAAAATGATCGGAAGAAACGCGAACTACATTTATCTTGCATGGGATCTCATCAGCTGGGGCGAAGCGGATGAAGCTGTCAGCCTTCTTGAGGATGCACCTGTCTCAAGTCCGCTTGTAAGATACTATCAGGCATATGCATCATGGCTGAAAGGCAACTATGAAGCTGAAGCGCAATATCTTGCAAAAGCCGAAACTGAAGATGAATCATACTGCTTCCCGAACACACTCGGGGATTATATTGTCCTCACACATGCCGCAGAAAGGAAGCCGGAAGGCATGATGGCGCCCTATCTTCTTGGAAATCTTTCCTATGACAGGAAGAACTACAGCGAAGCCTACGCTTACTGGATGAGAGGAAGAAATCTGAATGCCACAGTGCACCGGAATCTTGCAATAGTGCTTTTCAACAAGATGGGAGAAAAGGAAAAGGCGCTTGACGAGCTGAAAACTGCCTTCAGCATGGACAAGAGCGATGCCCGTATTCTGCTTGAACTGATCCAGCTCGAAGAGAAACTCGGCTTCTCCGTTGAGGACCGGTTCGCTCTTCTTGACGGTAATTATGAAACAACCTCGAAACGCGATGACCTTTTCATAATCTACATATCATTCCTCAACCGCATGGGAGAACACAGCAGGGCGCTGTCCCTTCTGGAGAACAGGATTTTCCATCCATGGGAAGGCGGCGAAGGCAAAGTGACGAAGGAATATATAACGGCACTGCGCAGCATGGCGCTCAGTGCAATGACTGACGGTGATTATGAAAGCGCGCTCTCCCTCCTCGACAAAGCCATGGTATACCCGCACAATCTCGGGGAAGGAAAGCTTGAAGGCTGCAAGGACAATGAAATTCATTACATGAAAGGCCTCTGTCTTGAAAAAGAAGGTAAGAGAGAAGACGCAGAGAAAGAATACCGCCTCGCACTTGAAGGCAAGGCAGAGATCACCGGCGCCATGTACTATTACGACCAGAGTGCCGACATCATAGCCTTCCAGGCCCTCGCACTGCGTAAACTGGGAAAGGAAAGTGAAGCCGTCTCAAAATTCAGGAGCCTCATAAACTACGGTACAGCCCATCAGAACGATACCGTGGACTTCGATTATTTCGCAGTTTCCCTTCCCGACCTCCAGATGTGGACAGACGATCTGTCACTGAAGAACAGGGCCCACTGTTTCTACCTCATGGCCCTGGGACATGAAGGTCTGAACAATGAAAGAGAAGCAGAAGAATGTTTCAGGAAAGCCCTGAGCATCAATCCGGATCTGACTGATGCCATACGTCTTGAGAAAGCACTTCCGCTTTTGACTTGAATAATCCCAGCCTCAATATGAGATCGGAGAGAAAAACTCCGGTCTCATTTTTTCATGTGTCTTCCTCTTCATTTTTTATGAGATTCATGCTTGCAAGTTTCCTGCGCGAAGAAAGCTTTCCAAGTGCCTCATGCCTGCACTGCAGCGGTGTCATTCCGGTAAAAGCCTTGAAACTGTTACTGAAAGCCGCCTCATTCGCAAACCCGCACCTGTATGTTATGTCCGTCAGGCTCATATTGGTTGCCTGGAGGAAGAACCTTGCACTGTTTATTCTTGATCTCTGTATGAATTCATGCGGAGTGAAACCGATCTCCTTCTTGAAAGTACGGATGAAATGAAAAGGACTCATATTAACCATACCTGCAAGTTCCTCGTTTGAAATCTTCCTGTCCAGATTCGCATTTATGTAATTGCATACCGGCTCAAACTTGTGACTTGAAGCAATGGAGCTGTCCCCTGAGCCTGATTCAAAGAATTCTGTGAGTATATTTGTTATGTATTTGTTGACCACCGCCTCGGACGGCTGACCACCGCTCATGAATGTATCCGTGATGCGGGAAAAACAGCTCCTGACATAGTTCCTGTCCATGACTGTTACGTAATGCGTCTCCATCACATCATACAGCTGAGCGGTGTCATGACTGTCAAAATGAATCCAGTAAAATTCCACTTTGTCCGTTGTCCCGTAGCTCGGCCTCTCATAGCAGTTGAGGATTGCAAGCTGACCTGCCTTCAGAACATTATGCTCCCCCTTCCCGTCTGTTGTATACAGGCTTCCGTTTACAACATAAAGCAGAAGATAGCTGTCCAGAGTATTCGGTTTCACGGAATAAGTATGACAACAGAAATAATGCCCGATGCACAGCATCTGATAAAAATAGTCCTTTTTTATCAGAGATGAATTGTAGATGTATATATCAGATTCAGGCAGCACGCCTCTTTCATTCAGCTTCACGATAAAAGTATAGCACAGGTACAATCTGCCTTGAATGTCTTTTGGGATGAGAATATGAAATTAATGACCAGTATTCACATTCATAATAATAAACACACCTAATAAGGTATATTAATTGCTTTATATTTAAATTGAAAATATTATCAGAGCATCTCAATACGGCAAATACACACATGTCTGATCTCAGTCATGAAAGACTGAGAACGGACATTGTGCATATTTTGATCATTTTTCACAGACTGTCGCCGAAATCATTCCTGAAAGCCTTCACAAGTTTCCCAGGCCACGAAGATACAGGTTCAAGACGGCCGAAGAAGAAGCGGAGTGAAGACGGTTCCTCGACAAAACGCAGTCCGCCGATTAGATCCCGGTGATCATACAGCCACTTGATCCTGTCGACGGCATATTTCACCTGAGAAAGTGTGAACACCCGGCGCGGGAGTGCCAGGCGGAGGAGCTCAACGGAAGCAAGATGCTCACTTCCGTCTTCTTCTCTCTGTTCTGATATTGTGCCCCTTTCCATGCCGCGCAGTCCCCCTGCAATGAATACGGCTGCAGCCAGAGCTCCTGCAGGATACTCAGTCTGAGGGACATGGGGGATGAACCGACTTGCATCAAGATGACAGCCGAGTCCGCCGGCCGGAGTTACAACGGGAACTCCAAGTTTCACAAGCTCATCAGTCATGTATTTTATGAAAAGCGGCCCCTGACTGATCACATCCATATCCATAGTCTCATCAAGGCCTACAGTCATTGCCTCCATTTCCCTGACACTCATACCGCCGTATGTGAGAAAGCCTTCGAACATTGGAACAAGTTCCCTCATCTTCAGATAAAGGCTTTCATCATGCACCGCGATACCGCCGCCACGTGCAAAGCCGAGCTTTCTTGCAGAGAAATATATGATGTCCATCTTATCTGCAATCATGCGTGTGATCTGCCTAATGGAAAGATCCCTTGCCATTTCTTCACGTGTCTTGATGAAGTAAAGATTATCCTGAAGAAGACTCGCATCCATTACGACAAGCTTTCCGTATTTATGAGTCAGATCGGCAACTGCCATGATATTCTCCAGAGACAGAGGCTGGCCGCCGATAAGATTTGTCCCGGCTTCGATCCTGACAAAAGGAATGCTGCTGCCTTTGCACCGGAAGAGTTCATCAAGTTTCTCAAGATCAAAATTACCCTTGAAAGGGAAATCGCTTGTGATTTTCACGCCTTCGTCAATGACAAGTTCCTCGACACTTCCTCCCAGACGCGTGATATGGGCTTTCGTAGTCGTGAAGTGGTAATTCATAGGAATGATGGAACCTTTTGTGACAAATGTCATTGCAAGAATGTTCTCAGCAGCGCGTCCCTGATGGGATGGAAGGAAATACTTTGTACCGAATATTTCCTCAAGCTTTTCAGAAAGACGGGTGAATGTGGCACTGCCGGCATAGCTGTCATCAGCCACCATCATTGCCGCAAGCTGTCTTTCGCTCATTGCATTGACACCGCTGTCGGTAAGCATATCAAGATATATATCCTTGTTCTTCAGCAGAAATGTATTGTATCCGGCTTCAGCCATAGCCTCAGCTCTTCTTTCAACCGGAACAAGTTCAAGTTTCTGCACGATCCTGACTTTATGGAGTTCAAGGGGAAAATTATCTCCTGTGTAAAATCTTATTTCAGCCATCTGCGTCTCCTTATGCCTTATTCTCAGGCATAAGAAGACATGCGTCAAATAAATATGCACAATTTTGCATAAAAATTCACTTAATTTACTTTCTCAATTCAGAATTGTTATTATAATAACACAAAAGACTTTAAAATAACATATTGACATTATCTGACACAATTCATATCATCACATCAGATTTGAAAAAATAACACAAACGGGAGATATATCATGAAACTCAGAAAAACATTTGCTGTTCTTTTAATTATGATTATAGCAGCTGCAGGTTCCGCTTTCGCCGGCGGCAGCAGTGAGGATTCGAAAGCTGTGTCAGACAGCGGACGCCCTGTTCTCCGTGTCGCCATGGAATGCGGCTATGCACCGTACAACTGGACACAGACAACTGATGCAAACGGTGCGGTTCCAATAGCAGATTCAAACGACTATGCATACGGCTATGACGTAATGATGGCAAAATACATTGCCGAACAGCTCGGCTATGACCTTGAAATTGTAAAGCTCGACTGGGATTCACTCGTACCGGCAGTACAGTCAGGTGTTGTCGACTGCGTCATCGCAGGCCAGTCAATCACATCAGAGCGCCTTCAGATGGTTGACTTCACAGAGCCTTATTATTATGCATCAATCATCTGTCTCGTAAATGAAGGAAGCGAATATGAGAATGCGCAGGGTGTCAGCGATCTTGCAGGCGCAGTGTGCACAAGTCAGATGAACACAATCTGGTATGACGTGTGCCTTCCGCAGATTCCCGATGCCGAAATTCTCCCGGCACAGGACAGTGCCCCGGCAATGCTTGTCGCACTCAACAGCGGAAGAGTCGATCTCGTATGTACAGACATGCCTACAGGACAGGCAGCTCTTGTCGCATACCCGAACATGAGGCTTCTTGATTTCTCAGGCAGCGATGACGACTTCTCTGTCAGCGAAGAAGAGATCAACATCGGCATTTCCCTTGCAAAGGGCAACAGCGAACTCAAGGATGCAATCAACGGTGTTCTTGCAACTCTCACAGTCGATGATTTCACAAGAATGATGAACGAAGCAATTTCAGTCCAGCCTCTTGCACAGTGAGATAAAAAGAAATGACCATTGCTGAAATGAATTTTTTCCAGAGGATGATATACATCCTCCAGCGTTACGGCCTCTCCCTTCTGGAAGGGGCCGCAACTACGATGGTGATAGCCATCGTATGCACATTCCTCGGCTGTGTGATCGGTTTTGCCGTCGGTCTTGTACAGACCACGGAGGCACATAAGAATGCAGGTGTTTTCAAACGCGGACTGCTGAAAACCGTAAAGCTCATACTTACGGCATATGTCGAGGTTTTCAGAGGAACACCGATGATGCTGCAGGCAGCTTTCATCTATTACGGGATGAGTCAGGTTTTCGGCATAAACCTCGGCATGTGGAGCGCAGCCTTCATCATTGTATCTGTCAATACCGGTGCATATATGGCAGAGACTGTCAGAGGCGGAATACTTTCTGTTGAAGCCGGACAGAGCGAGGGCGCAAGGGCAATCGGCATGTCACATTTCCAGACAATGCTGCTGGTCGTCCTTCCGCAGGCACTGAGAAACATCATGCCTCAGATCGGCAACAACCTGATCATCAACATCAAGGATACATGCGTGCTTTCCATCATCGGAACAGTTGAGCTGTTCTTCACTTTCAGAAGCATCTCAGGTGCGCTTTACACTTATTTCGAAGCCGCATCCGTCACGATGATAATCTACTTCATCCTGACATTCACCTGTTCACGCATACTCCGCTATATCGAGACAAAGATGGACGGACCGTCCAACTTCGATCTTGCCACCAGCGATACTCTTGCCTTCACAAGCGGAATGACAAGATACAATAAGAAGACAGGAGGCACATACTGATGGATGAAATTCTGAAAGTGGAACATCTTGTAAAGACATTCGGAACGAATGAAGTTCTCAAAGATATAGACTTCTCTGTTTACAAAGGTGATGTGATCAGCATCATAGGCTCTTCCGGTTCCGGTAAATCCACGCTGCTCAGGTGCATCAACATGCTGGAAGACGCAACCGGGGGAAAGATCCTGTACCATGGCAACAACATTCTTGACGGCGGCATTGATGAGGATCAGTACCGTACAAAAGTCGGAATGGTTTTCCAGAGCTTCAATCTCTTCAACAACTACACGGTGCTGGGCAACTGCATGCTCGGCCAGACCCATGTGCTCAAGAGAAGCAAGGAAGATGCAAGAAAACGCGCAATGGAATACCTCGAGAAAGTCGGCATGGAGCAGTACATAAATGCAAAGCCGAGGCAGCTTTCAGGCGGACAGAAACAGAGAGTGGCCATCGCAAGGGCTCTTGCGATGGATCCGGAGGTTCTTCTTTTTGATGAACCGACAAGCGCACTTGATCCTGAAATGGTCGGCGAGGTTCTCGACGTCATGAAGAATCTTGCTGAAAGCGGAATGACAATGCTGGTTGTCACCCATGAAATGGCTTTCGCCCGTGACATCTCAAAGCGTGTCGTTTTCATGGCTGACGGAAGGATTGAAGAAGAAGGCTCTCCCGATCAGATCTTCAATCATCCTCAGAAGGAAAGGACAAATGAATTCCTTTCAAGATTCACAAAAACACTGAAAGACTGAAAACTCATGTTCCGCTCCATGCAGCATCCCCGCTCAGGCGGGGATGTTTTTTCATCCTTGGGGGACATTTTGGAGTTTTCTCACCAGATAACCGGCTCTTCACCATTTGCTTTCAGAAACTCATTGCACAGCCTGAAATGATTATTGCCGAAAAATCCGCGGTAGGCACTCAGCGGGCTGGGATGCGCCGACTCAAGTATCAGATGCACATTGTTGTGTATCAGCTGTTTCTTGCTTCTGGCATAGCTTCCCCACAGCATGAACACCTTCGGCCTGCTGTCCTGGGCCAGCAGGCTGATGGCTCCGTCGGTAAGAGTCTGCCAGCCGAGGGAGGAATGAGAAGCGGCCCTGTGTGCAATTACGGTAAGCGTGCTGTTAAGAAGGAGCACCCCCTGTCTTGCCCAGCGTGTGAGATCGCTCGACCACGGTCCCTGCTCTACGCCTTCCCTCATTATTTCCTCATGAATGTTCTTAAGCGAAGGAGGCTCCTCCACATTTTCCCTGACAGAGAATGAAAGGCCCATGGCCTGTCCTTCCTCATGATAGGGATCCTGACCGACAATGACCACTTTTGTCTGGGAAAATCCCGTAAGGCGGAATGCATTGAAAATCTCATTCATGGGAGGATAAACAACCTTTGACGCATACTCTCTTTTCAGCTCGGCCTTAAGGGTCAGGTAATAAGGTTTTACCTGTTCCCTGTCAAAAAACGGCTGCCAGTCATTTGCCACATTTATCATAATGCACCTCCGTCTGTGTAATATGGGCGATCAGAGGTGATGCCGAGAGACAGCAGGACTTTTTCCATTGAAGAAAGCCTTGAGCGGAATGAATCAAAGTCCTTCTCACCTGACAAAAGCCAGAAGTTCTCGCTTAAGGCGGCAAGACGCGGGAAAAGCATATAGTTCACATCCTCCGCCCTGTCCAGTTTTTCCGTCCAGAGATTTCCCTGTCCGCCGGTTATTTTCGCCTCCCCCTCATACATCTTCATATTATAGGAAGAAAAAAGAGTATTGACTCCTATGTTTCCCATTTCATCAGGATCATCAGCCTGCTTGTAATCAAGATAGGCGCCATCATCATGGCGGCAGACGATTATCCTGTTGCCGTTTTCCAGTATGGTCCTCACCCTTTCCTCATCGCAGCGCCAGAGAAGAAATGTTATGTTCTTATCCACTGGAAGAGAGGGAAGAAAACGTGCGGCATCATCCCACAGAATCACACTCATTCCATCGGGCAGGCATTCTTTCACAAGACGTCTGGTGAAAAGCCATTGGGCTTTTTCAATGTCCAGAGAGGAAGCAGAGACTGCATCACGGCATCTGCTGCAGCCTCTCCATGCAGTCACAGGACATTCATCTCCGCCACATACAATTCTTGAAGAAGGGAAAAGAGTGTGAACATCATTAAGGATTTTCCTTATGACTTCATATGTTTCCTCATTTCCCATGCACAGCACTTCATCAAAAACACCATATGTGCTTCTTGCCTCATAAGGCCCGCCGCTGCAGCCGATCTGAGGACAGGAAGAAAGCAGGGCCGACACATGTCCGGGCATCTCAATTTCGGGAATGACTTCAATGCCGAGCTTTGCTGCTCTTTCAACGACAATATTCACATCACTGATGCTGTAGGACCGCTCACTGCATATTGACGGAAAAGAAGGCAGGAAGAGCCTCCATCCCTGATCATCCGTAAGATGCCAGTGGAATACATTCAGATGATACACCGCCATGGCATCAAGAAGGGTGAGAATATAATCAACGGGGAAATAATGGCGCGCACAGTCAAAGAGCAGCCCTCTGTGCCGATACGAGGGACCATCCTTGACATTACCTGCGAACAGATACCCCTGCGAAATGGCTGAAAGCTGTCTCAGTGTTCCCATTGCATTGAGAAGCCCGCTTTCATCTGAATAAGAGACAATAAGCCTTTCCCTGGTTATATCAAGCTCATAGAAACCTTTTTCAAGTCCTTCTTTTCTTGCTGTGAGAACACTCAGGCTTCCATCCCTGAAGATATCTGCGTAATAGCCAAGGCACTCTTCATCACCTGAAAGGCGGAATGAAGAAAAAGGAAAAGCTTCACCCGAACGGTGATATTCCCTGATGCGCGGTATCAGGGAAAGCACAGGATCATTCATCTCTCTTGTTCCTCCGAAACAGAAGTCTTGCTGCAAGAATGATAACAGAAGATATTAGTGTCAGATAGGCAAAAAGATCGGGGAATCTCGTATAGAATGTAAGACCTGCATTCTCATATACAGGCACTTCGTAGATATGCCAGTCCTGAGTGAAAGGCTCAAGCGGCTCCACCACCTGTCCGTCAGGAGTTATGAGGCAGGTAATGCCGCTGTTTGTGCTTCTCAGGAGAGGACGCCTGTTTTCTATTGCACGGAAAAGTGCCAGCTGCATGTGCTGCACCTCTGCGGGAACGGCACCGGACCATACATCATTTGTCATATTCAGCAGGAAGTCGGCACCGTTTCTGACGAAGTCTGCGGAAAGATAGCCGAAAGTATCCTCAAAACAGATCGGAGTCGAGAAATGGATTCCGTCATACTCGAAAACGGTTGCCTCGTCTCCCTCTTCCCACCAGTTGTAGTCATTTGCAAGCAGCAGCTCATACAGCCAGGGGAATTCTTCTTCATAAGGGAAATGCTCTGTGAACGGCACAAGATGCTGCTTTCTGTATGTTTCCTTCACTTCTCCGTCTGAAAAGAGTATGACTGTATTGTATTTCTTCCAGTTCCACGTGCCGTCGGGAAGATAAGGAGGCAGCGATTCATCTGCAATGACCCCTTCGGGATTTCCCGTCACAAGCGGAACGGGAAGAGAAAGGCCGAAGTCCACAAATTCCTCACAAAGCCTGCTTCTTGCATTGCTGGCAGGATAGGCCATATTCCACGTTACGGAAGGAACGAAAGCTGTTTCAGACCATGCGATGATGTCAGGATCCTCCTCAAGGGCTTCAAGCGACATGTTTTTCAGATTCTCGAAATTCCTCCTGTACGTCGCATCTCCACCTTTCCATGTATCCGCGCTGTGCTGGATGGAAGCTATTCTCACCACTCTGTCAGGCTCAAGGTTGTCATAATGCCAGAAGGCGAACATGCCGTAAATGAGAATGGCAAGGTAAATGGAGACAACAACCATAATATCTGTGTAGTAAACACCTGCCTTTCGTTCTGTAATAATCTTTGCCGCAAGGCTCTGGCTCACCGTCATGATAAGACATATGCCCCATATTCCGGTTATATCGGCAATCTGGATGAATACAGTGAAGCTTGTCACTGCAGATGAGAGGTTTCCGTACGGATAACCCAGGAAGCCCTGCTGGGTGAGAAAAAGATATGAGACATAGAAGAGTGACTGCACTATGTAGCTGTATTTTCCGAAAAGCGATGTGGCAAGCTTGAGGAATATGAAGAGAGGAATGTACTGGATGCTCTTGAGTACCGGCGCGATGAGTATTGCCAGAGGATGGAAGGTGCTGAGCCAGTAGTTATAGAAAATGAAGAAAAAGAAACCGTAGACGATTCCCAGAAAAGGCAGATGTGTCCAGCGTGCCCTGTTCACAAGGCAGAATACGGGAATGAGTGAGAAGAACGAAATGATTCCCCACCCGCTGTCGCTCAGCGGTCCCGGAAAAGCCAGGGATGCTATGAAAGCACAAAGTATGAGGAATAATGATTCAAGCAGGAAAATGCCGAAAGACTTCAGAAATCTTCTCAAATGATACCTCCCGTTTTAAAGGAAATAATATATAATTATGGAACCATTGAAAACCGGAGAGTAGAGAAATGCAATACAGTTTTCTTGTGCTGCTTCAGAGTCTCAGCAATGATTTTCTCACAAATGCGGCAAACTTCCTCTCACTGCTGGGAGAGGAATCATTCCTGATAGTCATCCTTCTGATCATCTATTACATCTGTGACAAGAAGGCAGGCTTTTCCATATTCTCAAGCCTTCTCGGAGCAGAGATCCTCACAAATGCAGTAAAAGCCGTCGTCAGGGCACCGCGTCCGTTCACCGTTCATCCGCATCTGCTTGCAGACAGGCTTGAAACGGCGACAGGCTACTCATTCCCTTCCGGACATACTACGGGAGCAGCTGCATTCTACCCTGCGGCGGCAAGGGAAAGCGGAAAGAAGACACTGATTGTCCTTTCACTGATCCTTGCCTCACTGATCGGGCTCAGCCGCAATTATCTCATGGTCCACTGGCCCGTGGATGTTGCTGCAGGCATGATGATAGGCCTTGTTTTCGCACTCGGCATAAGCCTGATATTCGACAGGATATATGAAGAGAGGGATCTGCGTGTCCGCTTCTGCACCATTTACAGTGCGGCGGGAGGCGTCCTTGCCCTGATCCTCACCGTTCTGCTTTCGTTAAATGCTGCAGACGAGACGGCATTTTCCGATCTCATGAAAATACTCTCGCTTTCATGCGGAGCCTACGCCGGATGTCTCCTTGAAACAAAAAAAGTGAACTTCAAAGTATGCCGCAGTGCGGGTAAAGGAATTGCCAATATGGCTTTCTCCCTTATCATCATACTGGCAATAATGGGACTCAAGGCAGTAATTCCATCACAGTATTATTATCCGGGTTCATTCGTCCGCTATTCACTTCTGGGCTTCTGGGCCACAGGACTTTATCCTCTCATTGCAGTGAAGCTAAAGCTGCTTGGGGTAGCTGAGACCCTTTAATTTCAGATAGTGATCCAGGGTGTTCTTGTCATAAAGACGTCCTGAAAGCAGACGGGAGAAAAGAAGACCGCACACATAGGCATCACTTGAGGCAAGATGTGCATCATACTCCATATGAAGATAATCCGAAACAAGCACACCGAGACGGTGCGATCTGAAGTGCGGCAGGAAACGTCTGGCAAGCGCCAGAGTGCAATAATAATCAAGATGAGGCAGCTTTATGCCATAGTATTCGGCACTCTTTCTCAGCACATTCATGTCAAACTGTGCATTGTGCGCCACAAGCGGATCACTGCCGATAAAAGACATGATCTCCTCATAACGCTCATCAAATGTCTTTTCCCAGCGGCAGTCTGACGGCATTATCCCATGCACGTTGATATTTCCCTGGCTGAAATACATCACGGGCGGTCTTATAAGAGTATAATATGAGTCAGTCTGACGGCCTTCCTCATCAAAACGTGAAAGTCCGATTGAACAGGCACTGTTGAAATCACTGTTCGCAGTCTCGAAATCTATTGCAACATAGTTCATGCACACAAATCTAATCCATTATGTGATGAAATGGCTAGACATGCTTTTTCATTTTCCTGTACCGCAAAGTGCCTGGAAAACCTTGCCGCTCACCCTGATATGGTATTCCTCATCGCAGGATGGAATGAAACAGCACTCTCCTTCCTTCAGCATTATATGATCAGAAGAGGTTCCAACCCTCGCCTGTCCTTCCGTACAGATTGCGATTGACGGCAGACTCTCCCTTATATCATAGGAACCGCTCGGCAGCACGGCCAGCGCCCATCCGCTTCCCTGTGCAGTCTGACGCAGGAACTGGTCGGGAACAAGAGGGATCTTGCCGGTGAATGAAAAATCATAGTCAATGAGATTCAATGCATCAATGACATCCTTGTGCTTGCTGCTCATGCCGATCCTGACCTCGTTGTCTGACGAATCCTCAATCTCTATTCCGGTTCCGTGTATGTATGAATGGAGCATCCCGCTCCTGATATACAGTACCTCTCCGATCCTCAGGGAAATCACATTCATAAGATAAGGAACCACCACGGAAGGATCATTGCCGAAAAGATCATGCACCTTTACGCTTATTCCCCGCTCCGTGTAATACACACCTCCTCTGGTAAGCTCCTCTCCGCTTTCCTCCAGACCTTTCATGTATTCAGCTATCACACAGTCAAGCTCGCTCTGAGGCAGTGTGAAAAGTGTCTTGAAAAGTCCCCTGACCGTGCGGCTTGAGGCGAAATGCTTCTCAAATGCGACAGGGCAGAGTCTTTTGAGATGGAATGATGCTGACTCCGCATCACGGAATCCCACGAGCAGAGTTGAAGGCGTAAGTGCATAGAAAAGCTCATTCTTGCAGTTCTCATCCTTGTAATTCAGTTCCTGCACAAAGCCTTTTCTTCTCTTAAGCTCCTCTTCCCTCCAGCCGCGCTGGGCCTGAATCCTGTCAGGGTGCACATGCAGGCTCAGCGGATTGTTCACAGCAAGCACTTTCATCATGAGGGGGAAATTCTCATCTCTGCCAAGTCCTGCAAGCAGCTCAGGAGCGCTGTCCAGATAGTCTTTCAGCAATGTTCCGTCTTCCAGCGTGGCCTGTCCGTCAGGATGCACGCCGAACCAGGCCTCGGCCTGAGGCTGTCCGTCGGCCCTGTAATGGAAAAGAGAAGGAAGAACATCGCGGGATCCCCACCAGTAATTCTTGATGTTTCCTTTTATCTTCACTATCTGCATAGCACCTCCTTTGTCCTGTACAGACAAATTGTAGCACGGGAAAAGGAAAGACTGGAAACTAATTCTCAATACCCAGGGTGAATGCGATGGAAAGCATATCAAGAGGCTTGTCGCCGAGTTCCTTTCCGTACTCATGGGTTGCATAAAGCAGATCGATGGTGAAGATCTGGAAATCGAAGGTGAAGCCGAACGACAGATATCCGCTGTTCAGCCCCGCCCTGAAATCAAAAGTATTCATCAATCTGACTTCAAGACCGAGCCTGCTTCTCAGAATGAGCTCCTCAAGAGACACAGGATTGGAGAAAAGTCCTGCAAGATCAACAATGTCGCAGGCGAAGGTCACATCTATCCACTCCCATAATCCTTCATCCGGAGTGGATACGGCAAAACCGGCATCAAGAGAGAGAGGAGTGTCGAAAGAATAGTTTATTCCTTCAGTCGCACTACCCGGACTCGAAGATCCCAGGTAGCCTCCTGTAAGCATATAATAAAGCTGGTTTATACCGCTGTATGTCTGCATTCTGTATCGTCCGTTGACGTTTTTCGCCGCAAATGCAAGCGTGAAGATGTCACGGTACGAATAGGCGAAACCGAAATCAAGCGGGATTGCAAAACCGAATGCGACAGGTATCTGGTTGAGCATCAGCCCGAGACTGTCCTCATCATTGTAGATACTGATCAGGCTGCCGGCATTCAGCCCGCCCTGGAGTGAAGGATTGTACATATCATCAAGGGAAAATCCCCTGAAGATCAGATGGGCTCCGATACCGAAACTGAAAGTGTGATTCTCAGCGACAGTGAAAGGCATGGCAAGGGCAAGGCTTGCCGCAAGGTTGGCTTCCATCACGAGTGTGCTGGACTCTCCTCCCGACCCCATGCTGTGAAGATCAATGCCCATGTCAAGGCTGAGCCCTGTTATTCCCGATATGAAGCCGAAGCCGGCCTGGGCGGAAATGACATCGCCTTCTCCCGATCCTATCGAGTTTATAAGCTGGTTTATTGCCCGGGTTATATCTTCCTGTCCCTCATTCTGCGTCAGGAATATGTCCAGGGCACCGCCCGGCTGTATGAGCTTGTTGAAGTTGTACAGCGTGATGCTGAGGGACGGCAGTGCGGCATACTGGTTTTCCCTGGACACCAGAGCCGGATTGGCATACATCACTTCCTCATAGCGGGCAGATGCCACACCGGCACCGCCCATGGACTCAATCCTCAATGCAAGCGGAGCGTATGCATCAAGTGCACCGGAAGAGGCGGCATGGAGAAAAAAGGCAATGAAGATGATGACAAAGCCCAGACGTTTTCTCACCTCATCCCCTCCTGTACCTTCATCAGAAGGTTGTTCAGCGCATTTCTCAGCCGGATGGAACCGGTCGTTGTGCATGCGCTTTTGGCTTTGCCAAGCGCCGTTGCCATCGTATCGACGAAATCTGTCTTAGCATCCGTGAATGAAGTGCCGAGAGCTTCATAGATGTCATCAATGGTTACAGAGGAGTGTTCAAAGAAAGAAAGGGCATTCTCCGTCACGTACATTATTATCCTGAGATCGAGCACATCGCGGGCACTGACATATCCGTCTTTCTGTGGCAGGAATGATTCAAACAGATCTGCAATATCAGGATACTTGCCCCTTTGCTCAATCCGGGAAACAAATTCTTCAAGATAAGCCGCCGTGTTTGCCGCATACCCGGCAAGACTGTCTTCCGCTTTCTCTTCAAGGACTCTGGCAAGGTCCTTTTTCTTGACCGGATTCTCACTTGCGTTTATCAGGCTGTTCATAGCTTCCTCCCCAAGAGGGGCAAGCAGTGTGCCGGAAGAGAAGCCGAGATCCAGAGTATATGAACTGTTAAGTGAATATATATTGTCATCAGCTGTCATCACCCCGGTGTTTTCTGCATCCGGATATACTTCATTTATAAGCTGTGCAGAATCCACATCGACAATACCTGCCTCCACAGCCCAGTTTCCCTTGAGCGAAGATGTGAGATTGTATAAAGCCTCAAAGCTTGCCAGGGAACATGATGCTGACAGCAGTGTCGTCAGGATTATCAGAATGACAGCAAAGCGGAACATATGCTAATGATACAGGAAAGCCGCTGCATGAAACAGCGGCTTTGATGAAAAAAATCAGCAGTGACAGCTGCAGGAATGACCGTCATGCGAATGATGAGCACACTGATGTCCCTCTTCATGGTCATGATGGGAGCAGTTTGCATCCTCACTGTATGCAAGTGTGCCGGCAAGCAGGGCATCAACCGCCGCATCCGCACTGCCGCTGACGCCGGCATAAAGTTTTATGCCGAAACTTTCAAGCGCATTCTTTGCACCCGTTCCGATACCGCCGCAGATAAGTGCATCGATTCCATTGTGTGAAAGCAGGCCTGCAAGCGCGCCATGCCCCTGTCCGTCTGATGATACCACCTGCGATGAGACGACCTTACCATCCTCAACTGTATAGACTTTGAACTCCTCCGTATGTCCGAAATGCTGGAATACGGATCCGTTATCGTAAGTGACTGCAATTTTCATAAAAAGCCTCCGTTGTCTAATGTGCTAAAAAATAATGGAAAAGTAAAGCTCGGCAGCTCCCTTCCTCTCTTATTTTCCTTTGAGATATGCCCCGCAGGTATTATTATTCATTTACAGGAGAGTGATATGGCAGACTTCACGGCACGAGCTATAAGGGAGACTTTTCTCCAGATACTGAATGAAAAACCGCTTGCATCGATAACGGTGAAGGAAATCGTCACGAGATGCGGCATCAACAGGAATACATTCTACTACCATTTCCATGACATACCCTCACTGCTTGAGGATATAGTTGAAAGAGATGCCGGAAAAATAATGTCAGACAGCAGGAAACGCAATTCCCTTGAGGACTGTCTTGAAGATGCCATAAATTTCGCACTTGAACACCGCAATGCGGTGAAGAACATCTATTCATCCGTCAGCAGAAGCATTTTCGAACAGTCGCTGTGGAGAGTCTGCGAACATGTGGTTTCATCATATGTCGACATTGCAGAGGACAGCCGCAGACTCCCGGATGAAAAACGCAATATGATAATCCAGTACCTCAAGGCCGTTCTTTTCGGTCTTTCATCCCTCTGGCTTGAAAGCGGCCTTGATGAAAACATACTGACACAGCTTCACGCCATCGCGGCGCTCAAGGAAGGAGACCTCGGGGATCTTGTGGAAAAAGCTTCCCGGACATGAACAGCACTGTGCCCTGAATTCAGACAAAGTCAGTGTTCTGCCCATATATGCAGACTGCATTCCCCGTTAATTTTGGCTTCAGACAAACCAGAATACGGAGGACAAAAAATGTATTATTCAAGCGGAAACTATGAAGCATTCGCACATCCCCTGAAACCGGAGGGAGTCGAAAGAAAAAGTGCCCATATCGTGGGCACGGGACTGGCAGCGCTAACAGCGGCCTGCTATCTTGTCAGGGATGCGCAGATGGAGGGCAGCAGGATCCATATCTATGAAAAGGATTCAATACCTGGCGGTGCCTGTGACGGATATGAATATCCGGCGCTGGGCTATGTCATGCGCGGCGGAAGGGAAATGGACAACCATTTTGAAGTAATGTGGGATCTTTTCCGTTCAATCCCGTCCATTGAGAAGGAAGGCATCAGCGTACTTGACGAGTACTACTGGCTGAACAAGAGGGATCCCAACTACTCTCTCTGCCGTGCAACAGTCAACAGAGGAGAAGATGCCCATACTGACGGCAAATTCGCAATCAGCGACAAAGGTGCCATGCAGATAATGAAACTCTTCTTCACTCCGGATGAGGAACTTTACGACAAGAAGATCACTGAATATTTCGATGAAGAGGTTCTCTCATCAAATTTCTGGCTGTACTGGAGGACAATGTTCGCCTTTGAGAACTGGCACAGTGCACTTGAGATGAAGCTTTACATCAAGCGGTTCATACATCATGTGGGAGGCCTCCCCGACTTCAGTGCACTGCGCTTCACACGCTACAACCAGTATGAGTCCCTGATACTCCCTATGATCAGCTATCTTGAAAGTCACGGCGTACAGTTCCATTACAATACAAAGGTTGTGAATGTGGTTTTCGACATCACAGATGACAAGAAGAAAGCCTCAGGAATAGACCTCCTTGCAGACGGCGAGACTCACTTTGTGAATCTCGGCGAAGATGATCTTGTCTTCATAACGCCGGGCGGCTGCGTAGAGAATTCGACATACGGAAGCCAGAACTCCAGAGCGGAATACTCCACCGGCCTTAAAGAAGGCGGAGGATGGGATATGTGGAAGAAGATAGCAGCACAGGATCCATCCTTCGGCAATCCTGAAAAATTCTGTTCGAAGCCCGAAGAGACCACATGGATGAGCGCGACCGTCACCACGCTTGATGACAGGATCATTCCCTATATCAGGAACATATGCAAAAGGGATCCGTTCTCCGGAAATGTCGTTACAGGCGGCATCGTCACTGTCAAGGACTCATCCTGGCTGCTGAGCTGGACAATCAACAGACAGCCTCAGTTCAGAAAGCAGAAGGAAGGACAGTGCGTCATCTGGCTTTACGGACTTTTCTTTGACAGGAATGGAGACTATGTACACAAACCGATGAAGGAGTGTACAGGTAAGGAAATATGTGAGGAATGGCTGTACCATCTGGGCGTTCCTGAAGAACTTATCGGAACACTTGCCAGGGAAAGTGCGAATACGGTACCTGTGATGATGCCTTATATCACGGCATTTTTCATGCCGCGCAGGAAAGGCGACAGGCCAGATGTAGTTCCTCAGGGATCTCTCAATTTCGCCTTCATAGGTCAGTTTGCAGAAACAGAAAGAGACACGATATTCACAACCGAATACTCAATGCGTACCGGCATGGAAGCTGTCTACACTCTTCTTGACATCGACAGGGGCGTACCTGAGGTCTGGGGCAGCACCTATGACATACGGGATCTGCTGAATGCTGCTGTCCAGATAAGGGACAGCCGCCCTGTCACTGATATGAACCTGCCATTGAAAGAGAAAATGGCACTTCATATGCTTCTTGAGAAGATCAGGGGAACAGATATCGAAAAACTGCTTAAACAATACAATGTAATCTGAAAAACTCCCTCCTCTCCGTCCTGGTCCTGTATCAGGGCGGAGTCTTTTCTTATCTGTCTTCACCGTAATGGAAAACCAATAATCAAAATCAATAGGAGATAAAAAATGGAACTGCCTGCCAATGAGGCAATTCCAGATTAATGAATCTCATTCCGTAAGCGGCCGACGGGAATCGGACCCGCATCAGAGGCTTGGGAAGCCCCTGTACTACCACTGTACTACGACCGCGAAGATATTCATCAGTTTACTCCTGAGGCGGATAGGATTCAAGCATCCTGACAAGACTTTTTATCACCAATGCAAGGTCTTCTGCCTTTATTCTGTCATAAACTATGTCATAACGGCGCTGGATGAGGCTGTTGGGACCATAAGGATCAATGGCCCTTAATCTTCCACCGAGGATGAGTGCATTGTCATCACTGCTTCCGATCTCATCATCAAAGAAACAGCACCACTCAAAGGCTCGGTTGTCCTCTTCGCTTTCCACAGCCTCGGGGTTGCCAAGCAGCGTAAGGGAAATTATCGCCTTTCTCTCTTCCCCGCCTTCCCTTGAGACCTCAATATAGCAGACAGCTTTCTCCCCGTCATAAAGGTATGTGCCGTTCCTGTCCATTTTCACGGAGCCGAAGCGGTAATCATCAAAACCGTCACCCGTCAGGACTTCCTTGGCAAGGTCCATCCAGTATGACCTGTACTCCGCAGACAGTCTGCCGGTGTTCTCAAGTCTCTCAGACTCCTCTTTTCTGCTCATCCATCCCATGTTCTGCGCCACAAGGGATGCAAGTTCACTGTCACGGCTTGAGGCAAGATATGAAAAAAGCGCTGAGGATGCACTTCTGAATGAAAGACTTGTGAAATCAGGAACGGACGCGAATGATGAGAACACATCCTGCAGTGCCTCATTCTCCTCTCCTGTAAGAACGCAGGTTCCGCCATCTGCATCATCAAGACGCATTATCTCGTCAAGAACGGCTGAAAGAGGGAATTCCTTCCCTTCAATTTCATAAAAATTTTCTTTTCTGGTAATTGTCATAAACTCAAAAAATAAACGGGCACACAGATGGTGCCCGCATGGTTTTTATGAATCAGTGCATCAGATCAAGATCAAACTCGGCCATGATTGCAGGCATCGAACAGCCCCAGCTTTCAAGAACCTGAGGATGAACTTCGCCGTAGCGTCCGATCTCGATTCCATCATGCATGATCTTTGCAGCACGTCCCGGTATGAAGCGCTCGTCACCTTCAACTGCCTCAAGAGTATATTCAATGCGCAGGAAGTACATCAGTGTCTGAACATAGCTTGATGCTTCATTGAAACCTATCTGGTTGTCGGCGGCAAGGAATCCGAGATTGTTTCTTGTAACCGTGCCGCTGTTGTCCTCATCATCTTTGAAACAAACCTTTCCGATCTCGAAAATCCTGTGAGGATAGACAGCATGTCCCGATACGGACTCGCTTTCCAGCAGGGAAGGAAGGATTGAAGGACGGACGACTTCATAGTTCTCGCTCATCGGATTTGCAATGAAGACAACCTTCTCGTCACTGATGTGCATGTTCTCAATGTATTCCTTTCTTGAGCCGAGGTAATTGTACATCATCTCCTGGAAGCCAAGACCTACCATGAGGCTCTTCACCTTTCTGCTGTATTCCTCTGCAGGGGAAAGATAGCCCTTGGTGAATTCACTGGGAAGGACAGGCTCGAACTTTGAAAGTCCGTGGCCGATCATTATATCCTCCACGATATCAACAGAGTGCAGGAAGTCGTTTCTGTATTCCGGGCAGCGGACAGTGATCACACCGTCCTTCACGCTGGCTTCAACTCCCATTCTTTTCAGGGCTTCAACGCACTCATCCCCTGTAAGGGCAAGTCCGAGTTCCTTCTCGACAAAAGAGACATCACACTTTGTCTCTTCCTGGAAATAATAAGGCACGGTGATCTCTTTTCCGTATTTGGTCTCTTTCGCCAGCCTGACTTTCACTGGAAGAATTTTGAATCCCATATCCGCCATATCGCATGCGAGGATATTAGCGGCAAGCAGGATATCATCAATGATAGGACCGGAAATATCGACAAAGAGATCCTTGTCGCCAACCTTGACCGCACCAAGATAAGCCGAATTTATGATCGGTGAGAAACTGAGTGTATCACCCTTGTTGTCATAAAGATAGGGATAGCGCGGCTTATCCTTTATGATATAAGCATATTCCTTTCCCTTGGGGTGCTTTTCGAGAATCTCGCGCAGCGTGAGCTTTTCCTCCATTCCCAGGGGAACGAAAGAAGTCTTGTCAGGATCAGCTCCGATATAATGCACAGGGTACTCGATCAGATCAGAGCGGAAAATACCGATTGCGATCGTCTTTCTCTTGCGTCCGAAATTCTGGCAGAGTTTTTCCTGACTCTGAATCAGGTTGACAAGCAGTTCTTCAGTGACCTCGCAGCCTTCTGCGGCAAAGCTTATCGAAAAGTCGCGGATACCGAGACAAGAATCATAGTTGATGTGCACACGGTTTCCGCTGTCCATCGTCTTTGTACGGCTTGAGAAAAAGTCATAACGGGGAATATTGCCTGTGCGGTATGTCCTGAGGGCACGTGCGACACCGGCGGCGGACCAGAGATCCGGACGGTTCGTATCGTTGAGCTCAATCTTTATCGTTCCATCTTCCCTTCCGTCAAGCTCTGCCTTGGCGACAGGGAAAATCTCATTCATCTCATCATCTGTATATGTCTTTCCTGCAAGGGAGAAGAACATTTTCTCAGGTACTTCAATCTTGGGCATTAGTTTCCCCTCCTCATTCTCACACTCTCGATATCGGGAGTGAAGAGTTCTCTAAGGTCATTGAGACCAAGATGCATGAGAGCCATACGGTCAATGCCGAGTCCCCATGCAAGAACCGGAACATCAAGTCCCAGGGCCTTTGTCACCTCTGGGCGGAAAATACCACTGCCGCCAAGCTCGAACCAGCCGAGAACCGGATGCTTGATGTGAACCTCGATACTGGGCTCCGTGAAGGGGAAATAACCGGGAACATATTTGACCTCGGTTGCACCTGCGACTTCCTCGGCAAACATCTTGAGAAGTCCGAGAAGGTTTCTCAGGTTCACATCCCTGCCGACAACAATGCCTTCTGTCTGGTAGAAATCTGCACCGTGTGTGGCATCAACCTGATCATAGCGGAAACAGCGTGCGACGCCGAAATACTTTCCGGGGATCTTGGCATGCGGAAGCTGCGTCGCTGAAAGGACAGTTCCCTGACTTCTCATTACCTGACGGCAGGTGAACTCATGGTCAAATGTATAGCCCCAGCCGCGGGATCCCGTATCTCCGCCGTTCTCATGAGTTGCAGCAACCCTGCTGAGCCATGGCTCCTCAATCTGGCGGCAATGCCTGGGCTCCTTGACGTAATAGACATCATGAATATCCCTTGCAGAATGGAACTGCGGCATGAAGAGAGCATCTCCGTTCCAGAATTCGTTCACCACAAGCGGACCGTCGAATTCCTCGAATCCGAGGGAGACAAGCTTGTCCTTCACCCACTGGAGGTAATCAGCATATGCATTTGTCCTTCCGGGGATGAGGCGGCTTACAGGAGCATTGAGCCCGTAAGGACGGAAAGTGCCGTTCTTCCAGGATCCGCTCTGAATCATCTGGGGTGTGAGAAGACCGAATTCCTCTCCTGTTATATTTGCTTTGAGAAGCTCACTCTTGGTCTCATTTCCGACCTCAGTGAGCGTGTAGACAACATCTTCCTTCTCGATCAGCTTGAATGTCGAGGAGGCTGCTCCTCTCTTTTTCGCAAGCTTCGAGATGGCTTTTCTCTCGGCATCCGTGAGAGCATCCTCTCTCAGCGGAGCGGTTCTGGCCCTGTCGATCAGTGAACGCTGAAGAATGACCTCGCCGTCCAGTGAATCCGAGATAAGGCAGGCTTTCTTTTCCTCATTCATCGCAGCGGTTTTCGAGGAAGAAAGGCTGCCGAATGCAGAACCGACATCACTCTGCTCAAGAGACAGAGCGGAAGCAATGACAGGAAGGGATGCCGGACCGTTTTCCTTCAGATAGGAGAAAATCCTCTCAACAGGAAGTCCTGTTTCTGCCTGTCTGAGTCCGGTCTCGGTCAGTTCATAAATTGTATACTTTGTGCGGCTTTTCTCGCTGATGCAGCCTTTTGCGCTGAGCCAGCTGAATGCCTGGTTGCACTGTCCGATCTTGTAGCCCAGTTCATTCACCAGACGGTCAGTTGTTATGTCTTCTCCGGGACTGACATGCCTGAGAAGCCTGACTTCCAGAGGATGAAGATTCTTGACTTCAATATCCATAATAAGGGAACCCCCTTTCATAATAGTTGATTAATCGAAGCTTAGTTTATCGATTTAGAACAATTAGAACAAGGGCTTGATCAGAAAGATTCAAGAGCCCGGATGACAGTTTCCGTAGTCGGACTTATGGCTCTCTCAAGCGTCCTGCTGAACGGTATGGGGTAATCCTTGGATGAGATTATGAGGATTTCCTTCTTCAGTGCCGCAAACATTTCACTGTCTCCCGTGATCATTGCGGAAACGGAAGCGCCGACAGAACCGGCAAGAGGCGTGTCCTGCACGATGATGACACGTCCGGTTTTCAGGACGCTTTCCTTTATTGTCTGAATATCAACGGGCTTGATGGTTGCAAGATCGATGTGATCAACACTTCTCCCGGACTGGCTGAGAGCCTTGCGGCATGTCAATGTTGCCCGGGAATAGGAAATGAGTGTGATGTCGCTGCCTTCACTCAGCAGCTGGGCTTTTCCTATCGGGAACGAGGACAGGGCATCTCCGCATTCCCCTATTGTGTCATACAGAGCCTTATGTTCAAAGAAAAGCACGGGGTTCGGATCCCTGACAGCTTCCTTGAGCAGGGCCTTCGCGGTGAAAGGATCCGATGGGCATACGATCTTGAGCCCGGGCACATTGAGGAACATCGCCTCAAGCGACTGTGTGTGCTGGCTGCCGTGTCCAGTGCCGGATCCCATCGGGGTTCTGAGCACAAGCGGGCAGTTGAACTGGCCGGCACTCATGTAACGGAGCTTCGCCGCATGATTTATAATTGCATCGCTTGCAAGAGTGGAGAAATCGCCGTACATGATCTCGACGACAGGATGCTCGCCAAGAGCGGCCGCTCCCGCGGCAAGGCCGGTGAAGGCTTCTTCGCTTACAGGGGTTTCAATCACGCTTTCACTGTGTTTCTCGCTCAGGCCTGCAGTGACTGCGAAACACCCGCCGTAAAGTCCGACATCCTCTCCGATGAGTGTCGCTCTGTCATCTTCCGTGAGTATCTCATCAAGAGCCTCCCTTATCGCAAGCCGGTACGTTGTGCTGTGCAGGCCGCTTTTCCTTATCCCGCACAGTCTGTGCGGCGCCAGCACATAGCTTTCAAGCTCATCGGACGTAAGCGTATTGTCGCGTCCGGCCCTGGCCTTTTCACAGGCCTTCTCCACTTCTTCAATGACCTGTGCCCTTATCTGTCGGCAGCGGGTCTTGGAAAGCGCGAGTTTCGCTTCATAGCGTGTGATCGGGTCTTTTTCCCTCCACTCGTTTTCCTCTTCACTGCTTCTGTAGACACATTTGTCTGATTTGCTGTGTCCGCACATTCTGTAGGTATTGACCTCAACGAAGACAGGCTCGCTGTGACTTGTCATCCAGGCCCTTGCCTTTTTCACAACGGAATATACATCATCGAAATCATTGCCGTCTGCCTTGAAAGCTTTCATTGAATAGCCGGCGGCACGTGACGCGATGTCATTTGTGGAAATCATCCTGTCACTGGATGCGGACATGCCGTAATGATTGTTCTCACAGTAAAACATGAGAGGAAGTGACCATACCGATGCAAGATTCATGCATTCATGCACGACACCGCGGCTGGTGGCCCCGTCACCGAAAATCGCCACCGCAATATTCCGGCTCTTCTGACGGTGCAGCGCAAATGCAAGTCCCGCTGCAAGAGCGACACCGGAGCCCACAACGGCAGAGGAGCCGAAGTTGTAAGTCGCCCTGTCACTCATATGCATGGATCCGCCTATGCCTTTGCACAGGCCGTAACGCGAGCCGAAAAGCTCGCTGAACATCGCACTCAGATCAGAACCGCGCGCCACATTGAAGCCATGGCAACGGTGAGTCGGGACTATCCAGTCTTCCTTCTCAAGCGCGAGACACAGCCCCGTATGGCTGGCCTCCTGCCCTATATTCAGATGAGTCGTGCCGTACATCTCGCCTGAGGCGAACAGATCCCTGACCTTCTCCTCGAAAAAGCGGGAACGCAGCATCAGGCTGTATATCTCGATTCCGTTATCCAATTTCCCCTCCCAGATGTGCAGTCTTGGAGACAAAACATCGTCTTTCAGATATAAACATGTTCTATGAGGCCAGAAAAAGACCAGTGAACATCTTTATCAGCATAATACGTATCAATGATGTTCTTGTCCAGAATAAGACGCTCATCCATTTCCCTCATGTATATTTTCCTGCATGCAAAAGTCAGGATTGACTCATCATAAACCACATAATCCTCAATCCTGCTGTCTTTCAGGCCCAGAGCCCTGAGCTTGTCCTCATTATGTCCGCTGTGGGAACCGCAGTAATGAAGGATGTCCTTTCTGTCCTCAGGGAAAAACGAAAGAGTGAACTTGTCTCCTGATTTCAGGAAGTCGAAAGTATAGCGGGAAGGACGCACATACACTGTCACAACAGGCTTGTTCCACAGGATGCCCATAAGACCCCAGCCCGCCGTCATAAGCGCTGTCGAGCTTCCTCTTGCGGCTGAGATAAGAAACCCGTCATCCTTTATCATGGAAAAAGGATTGAACTCAAGCTGGCTTATAAGAACTTCCGATTTCATAAACACATCCCTCCTTTCACTTGAAATACAGGCTTCCATACGGAATATCCATATTCTACCATAGGCGGATGCAGGAAAAAAGAAAAATTTCCGGCCCTTCCCCAAAACCATTTATTCACATACAATGAATCACGTCATCAACCCAAGGAGAATTTCAATGACGAAATCTTTAACTATTCCGCCCCTCACGGACGATCTGGTTCAGGTTCTCATCGATGCCGCGACAATCGAAAGACGCGTTGATGAGATAGCATCTGAAATCAACAGGGATTACAGGAATGTGAGCGACCCGCTCATCCTCGTCGGCATTCTGAAAGGTTCCTTCATATTCCTTTCGGATCTCAGCAGAAAACTCAGGATTCCCCATGTAATTGACTTCATTGCCATCTCATCCTACGGCAATCAGGGAACAGAACAGGGCAATGTGAGAATGCTTATGGATACAAGGGAGAACATGAGCGGACGCGACGTGCTTATTGTTGAAGACATCATTGACAGCGGAAACACGCTTGACTATCTCCAGCGCAATTTTGCCACACGCGGTGCGAAAAGCGTCAGGATCGCAACATTCCTTGACAAGAAAGAGCGCCACAAAACAGACATAAAGCTCGACTATATGGGTTTTGAGATCCCCGATGTGTGGGTTGTGGGCTACGGCCTTGACTATAAAGAAAAATACAGAACCCTTCCATATATTGCGGAAATGCACCCGGTAAAATAATTTTCAGGAGAGAGAAATCAGATGAGTGACAAATTTTATGTCAGCTACAACACGGTTCACAAGCTGGTCAAAGGGCTTGCTGAGAAAATCCTTGCAAGCGGCTTTGATCCGGATGTGATAGTTGCTATCGGATCAGGCGGATTTATCCCGGCGAGAATCATCAAGACTTTCATCAACAGACCGATTTATGCTGTCGGTATTTCCTATTACGGTGTGGACAAGAAACACAAGGATCATCCAACGAAAATACAGTGGATTGATGAAGTTGCGGATCAGCTCAGAGGCAAGAAAGTCCTCCTGATCGATGAGGTTGACGACACGCGTGCAACCATGGCCTACTGTGTCGGCGAGCTTCTCAGTTACCAGCCTGAGGAAATAGCAGTCCTCGTTCTTCACAACAAGCTGAAGAAAAAGGATGTGGAGTTCCCTCCTGAAATAAAGCGCTATTACCCTGCTCTTGAAATCGGAGACCAGTGGATCAAGTATCCATGGGATGCCGAAGATATCGACGAGCATACAAGACTCGAGGAAGAAATGCTGAGGGAAAAGGAGAAAGAAGGTCTATGAGTGTAAATGCAGTTGTAGGTGTACAGTGGGGAGATGAGGGAAAAGGACGTATCGTGGACTATCTTGCACGCGATGCCGAAATGGTCATCCGTTTCCAGGGAGGAGACAATGCAGGACACACGGTCATCAATGACCTTGGCAAATTCGCCCTGCACATAATCCCATCCGGCGTATTCAATCCCGAGACAATGAACATAGTCTCTGCGGGAACCGTCGTCAATTTCACGACAATGGGAGAGGAAATCGACAATATCGAGAAGATCAGCGGAAGAAGCGTTGACAATGTCTTCATCGACAGGCGCGCTCACCTGATCATGCCTTACCATTGTCTGCTTGACGGTGCAGAGGAAAGCAAGAGAAGCGAAGGACAGAAGATCGGCACGACAAAAAGAGGAATCGGACCATGTTACAGCGACAAGGCTTCCCGCATGGGACTGAGGGCCGGCGATCTTCTTGATGAAGACTGGCTGAGAGGAAGAATCGAGCTCCTGCTTCCCAAGAAGAACAGGGATCTCGAGTATTACGGCCTCAAGACTTTCACTGTTGATGAGCTCATGGAGCTGTGCGGGAAATGGAAAGACCGCTTCGGCTCATACATCATCGACTCTGCTCCCGTAGTCAGGGAGGCCGTCGAGTCAGGAAAGAAAATCCTGCTTGAAGGACAGCTTGGCATCATGAGGGACAATGACTGGGGAATTTATCCTTACACAACCAGCAGCAACCCGACGGTCGCAGGTGCATGCAATGGTGCAGGCGTTCCGCCGAAGGCTGTCGACAAGGTGTTCGGTGTCATCAAAGCCTACTCCACTTCCGTAGGAGGCGGTCCCTACATGACAGAGCTTTTTGACGAGACCGGAGAGAAACTCCGTTCCATCGGAGGAGAGTTCGGAGCCACCACCGGAAGGCCCAGACGCTGCGGTTGGCTCGATCTCGTTGCTGCCGACTATGCCTGCTACATGAACGGGGTCACAGACCTTGCGCTTACGAAGCTTGACGTGCTCGACAGTTTTGAGACAATCAAGGTATGCACAGGCTACATGATCGAAGGTGAATACTACTCACACCTTCCCGACACGCTCTATCAGGAGAAGGCAAAGCCCATCTATGAAGATTTCAAAGGATGGATGTGCGACACCAGCAAATGCAGGACATGGGAGGAGCTTCCTGAAAACGCAAGGAACTACATCCTTGAGATCGAGAAGAGGCTCAATACTCACATCACATATATTTCAGTAGGTCCTGAAAGAGACCAGCTGATCGTACGTTAAGATAAAAGCATGCCGGGTCCGCCCGGCATGTCTGTCTGAGGATACTTATGACACAATTCACCCACGACACATTCATCTCCCCTTTCACATGGCGCTACGGGTCACAGGAGATGAGGGAAATATTCTCCGAACGCCACAAGAGGATTCTCATGCGCAGCGTGTGGATCGCCCTCGCAAAAGCCGAGGCAGGATGCGGCCTTGTCACACCTGAACAGGTAGCTGAGCTTGAGGAACACAAATACGATATAGACATCGAAAGGGCCGGCGAGATCGAAGCCGAAATAAAACACGACGTCATGGCTGAAATAAGAACATATGCCGAACAGTGTCCGAAAGCCGGGGCAATAATCCATCTGGGTGCCACCAGCATGGATGTTCTGGACAACATGGATGCAATGAGGCTGAAAGAAGCTCTGGGCATCATCATAAAGAGAAGCCGTGATCTGCTTTCGGCATTTGTGGAAAAAGCAGAAGAGTACAAAGGCCTTGCATGCATGGCATTCACACATCTCCAGCCTGCGGAGATAACAACGGCAGGATACCGTATCAGCCAGAGCATACAGGATCTATGTGACGATATCACCCGCCTTGAAGAAGTCTGCCTCTCCGTCAGGGGAAAGGGAATGAAAGGTGCTGTGGGAACCGGTGCCAGCTACAGGGAACTTGTTCAGGGACGCGGCATGACTTCCATTGAACTTGAAGAGAGGGTTATGAAGGAACTGAATCTGGAGGCATATGATGCCGCAACCCAGATCTACACAAGAAAACAGGACCTCAAGGTGGTTGAAGCTCTCTCATCACTGTGTGCGACAATGTACAAGTTCGCAGCCGATTTCAGGATCATGCAGTCTCCGCCCATCGGGGAATGGTCAGAGCCGTTCGGGAAAAAGCAGGTGGGTTCCTCCGCAATGCCATTCAAGCGGAACCCGATCAACTGCGAGAAAATAGACTCCCTCGCCCGTTTTGTCTCATCCTTCTACATGACCGCATGGCAGAACAGCGTCACGACATTCCTTGAAAGGACGCTGGACGACAGCGCGAACCGCAGGATGATGCTTCCTGAAGTGTTTCTTGCAACTGAAGAGTGTATAATCACGCTCAAAAGAGTCGTCAGCGGAATGAACATTCACGAAAGTGCGGTAAGGAAACTTATGGATTCATACGGTGTCTTTTCCGCAACTGAACGTCTTCTTATGGAACTGGGGAAAAGAGGTGCAGACCGGCAGGAAATGCATGAGGTCATAAGAGAAGAAAGCCTCAGGGCATGGGCAGAAGTCCAGGAAGGAAGGGAAAACAGTCTCAGGGAGAATCTGGAGAGAGATGAAAGGATTCTCGCCTTCCTCTCAAAAGACGAAATAGACAGCCTGCTTGATGCCGATGCATATACAGGCGATGCAGTGCAGCGCACCGATATGGTGCTTGCAAAAGCTAGGCGAATACTAAGCCGGCCTTGAAAAGGAAGAAGTAGATACCGGTTCTGAGTATTCTGAAAAGGCAGCAGGGAAGAACTTTCCTGCTGCTCAGTTTCACAGCCCCGGCTGCAACACATACAGTGGAAAACGGAATAGGTGTGAGTGTCGAGAGTATGACAAAGGCTATTCCGTATTTGTTTATGTACTTGCCCCACTTGTCCTTGGCCTTGTCTGCAAGACGGTCGATGACGGGCACCTTTATGAGCAGCCGCCCGATAAGATAGCTTGTCATCCCACCGAATGCCGACGCAAGGCCTATTGTTGGAATCACCTCATACCATGGCATGCCGGCGACTATCGGAAAGACGAAATCCGGAGACAGCGGAAGAATAAGCGTATCGACGATATATACATAAAGGAATATCCCAAGAAGGCCGAAATGCTCGTCGACATAATCGACAAGAGAGGAATAATTATCTGTTCCGACATATTTTACGAACAGGAAGAATACCGCGAATATCAGGATGATGGGTATTAGTCCGACAGTGAGGACCTTCGGCCAGTTTATCCTTGCCTCGTCAGCGCGGTTACGGTTGCCTGTATTTTCAATCATTCTTGTCACTCTCCATGATGATGTCATGTGCCGCACTGAGAAGCTCGTCAGCCCGGCATGAAGCGCTTCCCTGGTACATGATGCCTTTTCCGCCGCCTTTCATTGCGAAAAGAGGAAAAAGGCTTTCCCTGAACCTGCTGAAGAGTTCCGCACAGCCGCATAGCAGCCAGTTCACACCGTCTTCCCTTTCATATACGGCAAAGAAGACACGGCCTTCACTGCACAGCTTATGGTATGCCGAAAGTTCCACAGGAGATAAGAACACATTCTTCCCTTCAGCAAGAACAAGAGATGCGATCATCTCTTCCCTGCTGCGCACTTCAGCCTTGAGGCTGTTCTTCTCCTGTATAAGGCGTTCAAGTGCAGGAATGATGCTCCTTCCGCGGCTGGAAAGCAGAACACCTGCTTCATTCACGATTTCCCTGTCCTCTCTCTGATGTGATACGGAAGATGCGGAATAATACCAGATTGTCCTCACATGTGAACGGATAGTCTCGCTGCCCGCATATGAAATACGGCCGATCTCGCCGGTGCGTCTTACATGAATGCCGCCGCAGGCAATCAGATCAACATTCTCGATCTGCACGAGCCTGACATCACCGCTGACCTTTATGCTGCGCCTCAGGCCGAGGCTTTCCGCCTCGCTGTGGCTGACTTCAAGTGAAGAGACTTCCCTGTTGTTTATTATTTCCTCATTGACTGCACTCTCAATCTGATACAGGGTCTCCAGCGGGATATCACTGCGGTCGGTCTCGACAGTGATGATTTCATCTGACATATGAACGGCAACAGTGTTTATTCCGGCTTTCACATACATCGTCCCGGATATCATATGCTGGGCGGTATGGGCCTTCATCAAGTGCCAGCGGTGAGGCCAGTCAAGGACTGTTTCCACTTCATAGCCTTCACGGAATTGCTCTGTGCTTTCCGTGATATGAACGATCTGCCCGTCTATAAGCCGGGTATCAAGAACCCTCACGCCGTTGATGAGTCCTCTGTCGCCTTCCTGCCCGCCGCCTTCAGGATAGAAAATGGTCCTGTCAAGGACAATTCCATCCTCTCTAACTTTCACGACATGTGCATTCAGCGTCTGGGCATAGGGCTCAATATAATAAACCTGTTCGGTGATCTGATTCATAACACCCGAAAATTAGCAACATTGTCTTCATTGGACAAGAGGAAGCAAATAATTATTCCCTTAATGGCAAAAGTGTTCAGCTTCTTTTCTCTTCGCCTGCCATTCTTGCAACCGGAAGTTTCAGGTTATGGTCAATTGCGTAGGAGCGGATGAGAATCGTCGATACCGCGGCTATTATGAAACACAGATTGCCGTTTACTGCCGGTATCTCCTCAAGTACGATGTATATCAGGGCTCCTATGATTGATGCAGTGGCATAGAAATCCGAATTGAGGACTGATGGTATTTCCTTTGAAAACACATCACGCAGCACGCCGCCTCCCACAGCACCTATCACACCGGAAAGAACCTGTCCGACCACACCGAGATCAAGCAGCATGGCCTTTTCCACTCCTATCGCAGTGAACACTCCCAGTCCTATGGCATCGCAGAAGAGAATGACCCGCCAGCGTCCTACGAATTTCGGAGCTGTGAAGAATACCACAAGACCTGTAAGCGCCGAGGCCGCAACATATGCACTGTCAACGAATGCGGCAACCGGTGTCATGCCCAGCAGCGCATCTCTCATCATGCCGCCGGCACAGCCCACCGTGATCGCAAAAACAATGACTCCGAGGAAATCAAGACGCAGCCGGACACCCTTCACGGCTCCGGTTATTGCAAATATGATTGTCCCGAACAGGTCCAGGATATAGATAATCTCATCTTGCATGACAAAGATATTTTATATACCAAATTTTTTCTGTTGTTAAGAGATGGAAAATGAATTATTTTCTCTCTTGGAGGAAAATGAATGTCAAAAATCAGATCAGCATGGGAAATAGCCCTTGAGAAAACAGAAAACATAGAAGTTGACCGGGACAAGCTCAGAAAAGAGGAAAACATGAGAAAGGCAAGAAGTCTTGCCGGAAGCTTCCTCAACGGTGATGAGCAGATGACCGTCTCCGATCTTGAAAAGCAGTATGCCGCAATTGAAGACCGGAATGCCGCAAAAGAAGGAATAAAGCTCAGTCTCATGCAGAATATAACGCTGAGTACGGAAGAGGATGTGACAAACCGCTATGAGAAACTTCTGTCTCTTGCCTCACTTGTAAGCAAAGGCAATGAAGATGTGACGGCTCTCATGAACCAGATCGTCTCATTCCTGAGACAGTATCCTCAGCACAGAAAACAGCTTGTGGAACAGCTGAAACAGCATTTTGCTCCCATGCTTGAGCAGAAGGCCGCACAGCTGAAGGAGAAATACGGGCAGGATGTACCGCTGTCTGCCGAAAACGATCCTGAATTTCTCAAGATCGCACAACAGAATCTGGATCAGCTTGCAAAGCAGTACGAAGATACACTCAGGGATGCAAAAGAAAAGCTTGACGCCCTACTCTAATCCCTCTTTTCCAGAATCTCCTCAAGAACGTCCACGAGTGCCTGATAATCGCCGTCTATGGCGGCTATGCTGGCTTCCAGCATGCGGTCGGGATCGGCATCTCTCCAGTTGAGGAAATATCCGGCATCCTGTACAAGCCGGTTGAAAAAGAAGCGGATAGCTCTTCCGTTACCGTCCCTGAAAGGATGAAGGGCTTCCGCTTCACCCATATAGAAAGCAAGGTCATTGGAAAAATCATCAATATCACCGACTTTCTTCAGATACTCATCCCTTGAAAGCTTTGAGAAAATATCTTCCGCGTATTTCTCGATATACTCAGGGCGGCAGAAATCCCTTCTCTTGCTTGCCTCACTCTGCCTGAGCTGTCCGGCTGAAGGATAGATATCACCGAAAAGAGTACTGTGTATTTCCCTGAGGAAGCTGAAAGTGAGAGCTCCTTTGAGAGGATGTGCAAACAGTCCGGCAGTACGGACATTGACAAGAAAATGCTCAATCTGTCTCAGGCGAGATTTATCCCTTATGTTAAAATAATTTACGAGACACTTAGTGCCCGGATAGTTCTCAAGTTCGTCATAGCCGCTCTCATAACTGACAGCCAGACCGTTATCGCGGATAAAAGAAGCCACCGCTTCTGTGGCACTGCATTCATCAGTGAGGATATCAAACAGGATTTTCTCATCACTGTCACTGAGCTCTGCACCCTCGAGCTCCATCGTAAATCTTATATAGTCGACACACTCCTGTGCCCGGCCATCTTTCATCAGCTGAAATTCTCCTTTTAGCGTCAGAAACAATAGTAATGTCAAACACAGCTGTTGTTCAAGAAAAAAAAGAGGGAGGCGAACCTCCCTTCATCATGAATCCATGATTTCTCAGAATGAGAAACCGAACATGAGACGCGGAACAACCGTGTGGATCATGGAATCGACGATATCATCGCTGTTGTAGTCCATATCGAGGATATACTGTCCTTCAAGACCGATATAGAACCAGTCGGCGACATTGTATCTGAGTCCGAGCAGAGCTGTCGGGACGACATTGAAGTTGAAGTTTCCGGCATCAAAGAGTGCCCTGTCTGCATTGTGACCGTAATCAGCGACGAACTCACCGCCAAGTCCGAGATAAAGCTGTGCGGAACCGAACTTCACATTGCCACCGATAAGAAGGTCTGCATAAAGTGACTTTCTGTACCTGTCAAGCTTGAAGATGTTGTCGAAGATCTCATCTGCACCGAATACAGGATCTGCAACCGCACCGATATTGAGCCTTATGTCGAATCCGAGCACGTCGGATGCCACGATGTCCTCAAAACCGAGCTGGAGGGAAAGTCTTGCATCAAGATCAAGATCATTATTGATTCCCATTCCGATACCGCCGGCAAAACCGAGTGTGAACTTGAATGTGCCCTCATCCTCTGCAACTGCAGCAGGAGCGACAGGCGCGATCTCAACCGGTTCTTCTGTCTCGGGAACTACAGCCTCTTCAACTTCCACTGTCTCCTCTTCCACAGGAATAACTTCCTCCACAACAGGAGCCTCAGCTGCTTCCTCCGTTACAACAGGCTCTGCAGCAAATTCAGCTTCAGACGGAACAGCAGGTTCTGAAGCAGCGCTGGCGCTTGCTGACCAGTTGATACCGTCATAGGACTGCTGGAGATAAAGAGTATAACTCCTGCTGCCGTCAAGACCGGACTGTGAATAGCTCAGCACATCTGCAGGGACAACCGTCCATCCGTCTTCAGACTCAGAATCAAGCTGATATCTGAAATACTGAACATCAGGATCATTCATCTCCCACTGCCAGTCAACCGTTGCCTGAACGGCAAACAGAGGAAGAGCCAATGCAATCAGAAGAGCTGCGATCATAAGAATTCTTTTATTCTTCATAACATTTATTGCCGCAAATTCAATGCGGTCTCTCCTTTCCAAAGATTTAAGGCACCCCCAACAGGCACCGCCTCTCCGTCATGATGGAAAAGCTGTCCATAATGGCGGAAACCCAGATTCCGTCCTTGAATCTTTAATGAAATTATAGAGAACAAATCAGGCTAGAACAAGTGAAAAATGCGAAATATTGAAAATCCTGGCTGTCAGGATGGAAAAAGACAGTCAGATCACCTTACATGTTTTCTTCCTCACATCAAAGTCTGCTGCCGGTACTTTTCCCGTTTCACAACCCCTGTTTTCCAAATTCTGTTATCATGATAACATCATTTCCATGTCAAAAATAAAATCAGCAGCAGTTTTCTGTGCATCATCGAAACCGCATGATGCAATATATTCGCAGGCAGCCTCCGAGCTCGGAAAAAGACTCGCACGGGAAAATATCTCCCTCGTGTACGGCGGAGGCGCCAGGGGAATCATGGCGGATGCCGCCGAGGCGTGCTACAAGGCCGGAGGCCATGTAATAGGTGTCCTTCCCGAAGTCTTCAACAGGCCGGAAGTCCGGCTGAAGGAAATCCAGAGTGAACTGTATATCGTGGAAACGATGCATGAAAGAAAAGAGAAAATGTACTCGCTTTCAGATGCATTCATAGTTCTGCCGGGCGGAATCGGAACACTGGAAGAGTTTTTCGAAATCTTCACATGGAAGCAGATCGGCTTTCACCGCAAGAATGTCGCCCTTTACAATGTGAACGGTTTCTATACCCCGCTTGTCAGTTTCATGGAAAAAATCGCGAAAGAAGGACTGATGAGCAGCGAAGTGCTGAACTCCCTGATTGTCGCCTCCTCTCTTGATGAGCTTATCGTAAAGATCACTCAGGATGAGATAACCCTTCCCGGGAAAATAAAGGATTAACGGAACTGACCTATGGAAAAACAGCTTAAACGGACAATAATAGATTACGGATATATAACTGCGGGAAGCGCAGTCACTGCACTGAGCATCGCTCTCTTCACGAACCCGGCACAGATCGCACCGGGCGGGGTCAGCGGTATCGGAACGCTGCTGTACCACACGCTCGGTCTTGACGTCGGTCTCTCGATTTTCGTCCTGTCTCTGCCCATATTCATATTGGGCATAAAGCTCTTCGGGAAAATGTACGGCGTGAAGAGCCTTGTGGGGACACTCCTTCTCTCTTTTTTCACCTCCATGTGGTGTCAGATCTTCGGCTACGACGGCATTCTCGACTACTCAAAGGACATGTCCCTGTGGCTCAGCTGTCTTTACGGCGGAGTACTTGCAGGATTCGGCATAGGTCTTGTAATGAAGTCGGGATCAAACACAGGCGGAACTGACATTCTTGCACTCATAATCTCCCGCTATGCCCACATCTCACCCGGTACAAGCCTCATGATAGTCGATGCCCTCATCATTGTTGCATCCGCCTTCATATTCAATATTGAAAGCGCTCTGTATGCGATCGTTGTCGTCTTCATAACATCGGTCGTCATTGACAAGGTCGTGCTTTCAATGGGAACCGGATATGCCAAGACGGTTTATATAATCAGCTCGAAGACAAAGGAGATCGGCGACTTCATTATCAGGGATATGGACAGAAGCGGAACCGTGATCTCGGCAAAGGGGCTGTATACGAATGAAGACAGACCGATGCTGATGACGGTCGTGCCGAACCAGAGCATCTCAAAACTGACACGCACGATCCATGAGCTTGACGACAAGGCTTTCCTCATCATCCAGGATACCCATCATGTCCTCGGAGAAGGCTTCACTCCGATTGAGAAAATCGTCGCTGAAGGACACAACGATGTGACACAGGCCTGAGTTCTGTCTTTTTCTCACAAACTTTCGGGGCAATCATCAGAACTTCACAAAAAAATATTTGATTTCTCTCCTTTTCCATGGTGCAATATAAGGTGTAACGGAAAAGTTACGAACTTTTTTCAAAAACAAAAAGGAGAGTAAAATGAAAAAAGCACTTACAATCGCACTTGTCATGCTGGTTGCACTGACATCCGTTTTCGCAAACGGCAGCGCAGAAGGCACAACTGTTGTACAGAACAGCCAGAAACCGCTCGTATTCTTCAACAGACAGCCTTCAGATCCGGTCAGCGGCGAAATTGACATGGAGACAATGAACTGGAATGACAAGACCTATTACGTAGGTTTTGACGCAGTGGGCGGCGGTGTCGTTCAGGGCCAGATGATCGTTGACTTCCTTGCAACGGCAGACCCTGCAACACTCGATAGAAACGGTGATGGTGTCATCGGTTATGTTCTTTGCATCGGCGATGTCGGACACAATGACTCAAGAGCCAGAACACAGGGTATCAGACAGGCTCTCGGCACATGGGCCGGCAGCACAGATCCGGGCGTAAGCCAGGAAGGAAGCGCCAATGTCGGCGGTACGACAATGCCTATAGTCGAGCTTGATTCAAGAGCCATGACAGGCACTGACGGTTCAACATGGAATGCAAATGCAGCAACAGATGCAATGGGCAACTGGGCAACACAGCTCGGCGATCAGATCGATATGGTCATTTCCAACAACGACGGTATGGCAATGGGCTGTCTGCAGGCTTCCAACTATCCTGAAGGAGTTCCTGTATTCGGTTATGACGCAAACGCCGATGCTCTTGAAGCAATCGCAGCAGGCCGCCTCACAGGTACTGTCTCACAGAATGCCGATGCTCAGGCCGCAGCAACTCTTCAGACTCTGAGAAACCTTCTTGACGGTCTCACAGGTGCCGATGTCTATACAAAGGGATTCACAGAACCTGACCAGTGGGGCAACCAGATCACTCCTGAAGTCAACTATGACGCAGAGAACAAGGCACTTCTTGCTGCAAACGAAGCTGTCACCATCGCCAATGTCGACAAGCTTCTCAGCGGCGCCAGGGATGAAGGCATCAAGCAGTCCGAAGCCCCGGTTGTCGATGTCCTCCTGACAATCTACAACTCGGCAGACAACTTCCTCTCATCCAACTATCTGCCTGCCCTCAACTACTATGCTCCTCTCATGGGCATCAACCTCACGGTTGTACAGGGCGACGGACAGAACGAGTCTTCATGTCTCGACCGCTTCACCAACCTTGCAAACTATGATGCATATGCAATCAACATGGTTAAGACAAACTCAGGTCCTGACTATACAAGCAGACTCCAGTACAATTGATGAGATCTTTCTCACATAATTGATCAGAAGTAATGAGCATGTGGAAGGTCCTTCCTTTCACATGCTTGTTTTAATACAGCATATATTACACGGAAAGAAAGAAGCTTATGGATAACACAATTCTAGAAATAAAGAATCTTTCCAAGTCTTTTGCAAAAAACAAGGTTCTGGACGGTATCAATCTCACGCTGGAAAAAGGTTCGGTACTCGGCCTGATGGGTGAGAACGGTGCAGGCAAATCCACGATGATGAAATGCCTGTTCGGAATCTATGCAAAGGATGAAGGTCAGTTTATTTTCGACGGACGGCAGATCAACTTCAAGAGTCCGAAAGAGGCTCTGGAAAACGGAGTTGCCATGGTTCATCAGGAACTGAACCAGTGTCTGGACAGATCTGTCACCGACAATCTGTTCCTTGGCCGCTACCCCACCCGCGGCGGAATTGTTGATGAAAACAAGATGCTCAGCGAGGCGAACAAGCTGTTCGCATCCCTGAATATGAACGTAAACCCCGGCACCATCATGAGGACGATGTCGGTATCACAGCGCCAGATGGTCGAAATCGCGAAAGCTGTGAGCTACAATGCAAAGATAATCGTACTTGATGAGCCCACCTCATCCCTGACTGAAAGAGAAGTCAAAAAACTCTTCTCGATCGTCAATGATCTCAAGGCAAAGGGAGTATCCTTCATGTACATCTCCCACAAGATGGATGAGGTGTTTGAAATCTGCGATGCCGTATCAGTCCTCAGGGACGGAAAGCTCATCATGACCAAGAATACGAAAGAGACGAACATGAATGAGCTGATCTCGGCAATGGTCGGACGCTCGCTTGACAACCGCTTTCCTCCGGTCGACAACGTTCCCGGCAAGGACTATCTGGAAGTGAGCCACCTGACCACGAAGTTCGATCCGAAACTCGAAGACATTTCCTTCACCGTGCGCAAGGGTGAGATCTTCGGACTGTACGGACTTGTCGGTGCGGGCCGCAGCGAACTGCTTGAATCGATGTTCGGCATACGCACAATCGCATCAGGACGTCTCATACTTGACGGCAGGCCTTTGAGATTCAGATCCTCAAAGGATGCAATGGATTATGATTTCGCTCTTGTCACTGAAGAGAGAAAGCTCAACGGAATGTTCGGCAAGGACACCATCAAGTTCAACACGGTGATCACGAACCTTCCCAGCTACAGACAGCGTGGTGTTCTCAATATGAAGCTGATGACCGACGCGGCAAACCGGCAGATCAGGACAATGAGAACAAAATGTGTCTCATGCGATGAGCTGATCACTGCACTCTCCGGCGGAAACCAGCAGAAAGTCATCATCGGCAAATGGCTGGAAAGGGAACCGAACGTATTCCTGCTCGACGAACCCACCAGAGGTATCGATGTAGGTGCCAAGTACGAAATATACCAGCTCATCATAGAGATGGCAAAAAACGGAAAGACAATAATAGTGGTAAGTTCCGAGATGCCGGAAATCCTCGGCATAACGAACAGAATAGCTGTCATGTCCAACCACAGGCTGGCAGGGATTGTCGAGACAAAGAATACAAACCAGGAAGAACTGCTTCGTCTTTCTGCTATGTATCTGTAAAAAAGAGGAGTAAATAATGGCTAATAATATGACAAATATTCCGGCATCTCTGGAAGAGGACGTAAAAGTCCAGAACTATATTTCCAGACTTGCCGACCTGCGCAGTACCGGAGTCACCAGGATCTCGGATCTGAAGCAGCAGATTCACTCTGCAAAAAAGAGCAAGATGCTGGCTCAGGAGACAAAAGCCAAGCTGGTTGAAGACTGCAAAAAGCAGATCGATGCGGCTAAGGCGGATGCAGCACAGCACAAAAGTGAGATCGATACGCTGACAAAGGAAGCGGTAAGCTACGTCAACAGTATCAGTGCTGAAATCGAAAAGAAGGTGAATGAGAGTGAGAATGCAAACATTGCAAGATACAAAAGAGAGTATCAGGAAAAAGCTGCAGCCATAAAAGCTGAGACTGCAAAGAAAATTGCAGCGCTCACTGTCAGTGATCCTAAAGAACGCAAAGCTGAGATAGAACAGATCAGATATGAAGAGAAATCTTCCCTCTTTGATGCGAAAAGCCACTGTACCGCACTTTGTGACAGGGCCAAAGCTGCGAAAAACCAGGCTTATGTCGACCATGTACAGACAAACAGGACACTGAGAAACGGAAAGACAAACTTCAGGGAAGACTGGACGCTGAAATGGAAGGATTATGTCAACCGTTTCAAAATCTCGACCTTCCTCCTCAACAACGGTCTGTATCTTGCAGTTCTCATATTCTTCATCGTATGCGTCATAGTCGCACCTCTTCAGGGAAGAGGAACCCTGCTGTCACTGCCTAATATTCTGACGATTCTCGAGCAGTGCTCAACGAGAATGTTCTACGCACTCGGTGTTGCAGGACTCATCCTCCTTGCAGGAACCGACCTTTCAGTCGGACGCATGGTCGCACTTGGTTCGGTAACAACCGGCCTTCTGCTTCACAGGGGAATGAACATCGTGCAGGTATTCGGAATGGGACCATGGGATTTCAGCAGCATACCGATGGGAGCCAGAGTCGTAATCGCCCTTCTCCTTTCAATCATTTTCTGCGTGGCATTCAGCAGTTTCGCAGGTGTTTTCACGGCAAAGCTGAAGATACACCCCTTCATCTCCACACTGTCAACTCAGCTGATCATCTACGGTCTGCTCTTCTTCGGAACCAGCGGCACTCCGGTCGGCTCAATCGACTCAAGCATAAAAGACCTCCTGGGTGGACGCTGGACACTGGGTGTCCTCAACGGGCAGATCATAACATTCCCCAAACTTATCATTCCGGCGGCAGTTGCCTGTGTCGTGGCATGGTTCATATGGAACAAGACGATCTTCGGAAAAAACATGTATGCAGTCGGCGGCAACAGCGAAGCAGCAGCGGTATCTGGTATTTCGGTATTCAAGGTCACAATGGGAGTGTTCATCATGGCCGGTATCTTCTACGGCTGCGGTGCATTCCTTGAAGCTTTCCGTGCAAACGCATCTGCCGGTACAGGACAGGGCTATGAGACTGATGCGATCGCAGCCTGTGTCGTCGGCGGCATCTCATTCAACGGCGGTATCGGAAAGATCGGAGGCGCCATCATAGGTGTCATCATATTCACAGGCCTCACCTACTGCCTCACCTTCCTCGGCATCGACACGAACCTGCAGTTCGTATTCAAAGGCGCTATCATCATCGCAGCTGTCGCACTCGACAGTATCAAGTACCTTAAAAAGAAATGATGTTGTCATAAGCTTCCATCATTCTGGAGACTGCCGGCCGGCAGTCTCCTCTTTTAAGAAATCATAAAGCCGGAAATCCAAATCCGGACTATGCAATTGAAAGCATAATTCCCAGACCACTATAATCGTTGTATTGCGGAGAAATAGGAGTCTGATAGTAAACGCCAAGGGAAATTCCGTAATACTTCCAGAAAGGAAGCTCAGTCATAAGTTTGGCCCTCAGCATAAATCCGTTCTCATTTATAAACAGATCATTTGGCTCATGATATTTTGTGAACTGGAAAAAATATCCGATATCTCCTGCAATATATACATCAAAGATTCCAACCTCAAGCATCTTCCATCCAAGAGTTATTCCGCCTTCGATATCCATTTCAAAAGGAGAATAAAAACTATTGCCCATCGGAATAAAAAAGTAATCACCCTGGCCATATGCTTCAAAGCGGAACCTGTCTGTAGTGACTCCGAGAGATAATCCTCCACCGACAGAATAATCTCCACGCAGGAGAGTGGAACGAACATACAGATCATATGAAAAATGAGCATCATTCCATAATTCATCCCACCAGCTCTGCGGATCCGGTGAAGTTCTTTCAGCATACAGATTAAAAGAGAGAATAACAATCAACAGTACCAGAACTATTTTTTTCATATAATTTTTTCACTCCAGTCTTCAGGCAGATGAGATTCGAACTCTGTTTCAAGAACCTGTCTTCCATTCATCAGGTTTTCACACACAGAATGATCAAGAGACTGAAGCTCAATCCGTTTTGCACCTGTCTCATTTAAATACCAGTAATAAATATATTCGTTAATGGTCCCTTCCACATCAGATAAAAGTGCATTTGCAACATTTGTATTATTGCTGTCTACATCATAAAAGCTCAAGCTGCCGCTTGCTCTGGAAAACTCATATGCATTTGTTTCAAACCGGTATTTTCCCCAGAAGACAAGTTCCGGATTGACATTCACCTGAATCAGCACAAAAGTTTTATCACGGTTAAGTCTTAAATAGGCATAGCTTCCTTCAGCTGCGATATCTTCACTGACAGCAAATACGTAATCAGCATCGATATAGGCAGGAATCTCATCAGAGGGAATTTCAAAATCAAAAGGCATGTCACAAGACACACAGACAGAAAGGATTAACCCAATCAAAACGGCAATCATTTTAAAAGTCATTGGTCGTCGCAGCAACATCCGTTGTCACCTCCTCTCCATCGTATTTAAGCACTACATTGTAGTTTCCAGAAAAAGCATAATCCCGTACAACCAGTGAATTGAAATAAACTGTTGCAGGGTACATTCCTTCTACGCTAACAGTTCCGTCAACAGAATTACCGTTTCCGCTTGAATTGACACTGTGCATGTTGTACCGTCCGTTAGACAGGATGCCTTCCGTTTCACCTGCATTTTTGTACACAAAAGAGATCTCACCGGATAATCCGCTTGCATACGAAGAATAGCCTATTGTCCCGCCATGGTAATCAGTGTTTTCGTATATAAACTTTTCCTTTCCTCCCAACAGATTGCTATCTGTAAGGCTTCCGGTGCCTTTCTGAATGATCTTGTTATATATTTCCGATGCAAGCCATTTCGAAATGAGATTGGGATAGTATGTTGCAATTTCTTCATTGTTTACAAACTCCCATGGTTTGAGGGAAAATGCCTCGAAAGTTTTGATGAACTTGTCCGGAGTAAGTGCACCATATCCGACCTGGACATCAGACCACTGTGTGTAAGATCCGTATTTATCAACACCGCGGACTCTGTACTCATACTGCTCAAACACGCGTTCAGGCGCCAAATCTTTTTCACTCAAATTCAAATCAGCATTTTCAAAGGCTGAAGCAAAATCAATAAAGGATCCTATTTCAAGTCCATTATAGTTTGCCTGCACTTCATATCCCTGATAATCCTGATCGTCAATCTTGAGCAGAACCGGATAAATTCCACCATGATTGAGATTCATGTCAGCTGTATCAAATGAAGAACTGTAATAATTTCTGGTTACATTGAATACAGGTGCTGAATGCTTGTTCGAAGCTGTAATCGTATCAGTATAAACAGAAACATAACCTTCACGATTGGCGATTGCCACTCTGAATTCATTGCAAGCAGACACGCCTTCTTCATAGGTATATTCATATACGGAATTCTCACTGACATCCATGCGTGCAAGCTCTTCCCAGTTACCGGAATAAGACTGCAATTCATTGTTCATTCTGCCCTGAATCACATATTCCCAGCCTTTCTCAGCGGTAAAACCTTCAGGTGTTCCCAGTGTCAATGTGAATACATCAGTGTCAAAATCAACAGTCAGGTTATTATCCTTTGATGGAGCAATAACAGCACCTGTAATATCTGTTTTTGATTTCCCGGGGGTAAGCACCAGGCCCTCTGCTGTATCAACAAGACAGCTGGCATAAATCGTGTAAGTATAAACTACATATGGCTCAATATTACTGGTATCAGAATATATGTATTTTTTTGCCGATTCATCAAAAACAAGTCCGGGTACTGAAGCGAAGTCCGCACTTTTAAAATTGAGAACCTGAATTTCGTCACCGCCTTTATCATCAGTTCTCAATATTGTCCATTCATATTCGTAGCTTCTTCCCTGATCATCGGTTTTATCTTCAACATCAAATTTATCCCAGGAAATACTGATTCTGTCCGGATATTCATACATGGAAACCTGCACATTTTCAGGTTCCTCAGGAGCACCTGCAACAAAAGTATAACCGCTGCTATAGCTGCTCCTGTCACTTCTTCCGCTCCGGCCTACAGACAATGTCGTAAAATAAAGTATTTTACCTTTTTCATTTTCAGCTGGTCTGAAGGTATAGCCGATCGTATCACTCTGGGCATTGTACGGAATGTTTCTTGCGATCAGATTCCAGTCATCAATATTATCTTTTGTCACGTCATCCGTATAATAAAGGTCATATGACTGGGCACCATCGCTCTGCTGCCATGTCAGTTCAATTCTGTCCTCAAAGTCTCCAGCAGAAGAAGTCATACCGGAAGGTGGAGCCAAAGTATATCCTATTACGATGTCGGACATTTTTCCTTCAATCGGATAGTAAGTATCTGTATATACGCTTCCGGCCTGCACCCTGTAAAGGAATTTTGTAAAATCCTTGCCGTCTCCATTTGAAGATTCAAAATCGTCAGTTATGCTGTCAACAATTGAAAGCTTTCTGTTATCAGCAGAAGAAACAGGCTCAACCCTGCCGATTCTTGCCCATTTCAGAGAATCAGGATCTATTTCAGAATCATCATATTCTCTTGGAATATCTGCACGGTAAACAAGATAATAATCCGCACCTTTTACGGGAGAAAACGATAAGCCGATATCTGTGGTTGACGCAGCCTTTGATGCAACAAGATTTCTTGGAGCTTCTCCGGTGAAAATATCGAAAGAAGTTGATGTATAATCTCCTCCGCTTATCTCAGAAACCTTATTGGATAACACATCCCAGTTACATGAGGCCAGAAGGAAAAGCATAACTGCTGACATAATCATAAAAATTGTTTTTTTCATTTCTCTTCAACCTCTTTCATTAACCTATGGCAATATTTTTAATGACTTTAGGATCGGTTTTCAGTATTCCTGTTGCTGAAACACCATCTACTATCTCTACATCATAAGATCCGCTATTATTATTTTTATCAACACAAATGTTTATGAATTTTATTTCAGCATCTTTGAAGCTGATATTCTTTCCTGAGATATCTATAGTTTTAATCACATCAATTTTCACAGAGCAATTTGTTGAATCATTTCCAATGCTATACAATACATCTGTACCACGATAACCAGAATTAAACACACCACCATCGTCTTGTGCCCATGTCGAGATATAATTTGATGACAAAAGGATTCCATTATATTGATATTCATCAAGCTTTATTGAGCCTTGTTTTTGACTAGCTTCTGAACTATTTGTGATTGTTATTTTATCACCATGATACACTTGAGGGTCAGGGTCAAACCAACCAGTTGTACACCACCAATCCGAATGAAACTGCTCATCAGCCTTTTTAATCTCTAATGACAAAGCCGTATTTACCAGGAAAAGATAATCATAAACACCAAGATCTTTATAATGACTTTCATCAACAGTCTGTACTTTCGTAGTATTCACATCACTATCTTCTGACTGCCATGCCTGAATGGAAAAGCTTGAAATTGCATAACTTTCATCTATGACACCAATATCAGCATTAACAACCGCCATCAGAGACTCTGTATCAAGAGAAATATATCCGCTCTGATCTTCTGCAAGTCCGTTTGTCCATATGTTCCCATTTCTATCAGTCAGATCAGACAGTTTCACAATAATACCGGCTGTATCGTTTTGCGCAGTGATCTTATAAACGGAGTTGGTCTCATCCATCTTGAAAACTATTTTGAAATAAGGCGACAGTGTGTTCTCTGTTTCAAACGACTCAGTCACAGAAAAATCTTCAACTTCAATATCTCTGTATACATATCCGAGATTTCCTGCTTCTTCCATTTCAAACTGATTACTGACACTTGCTGATGCAGGATTATCGGCAAAAGCAGTTTCGTCATTATTGTAAACGGCTGTAACAAGATATATGTATTTCTTACCGGCAATTACAGGATTGTCACCTGATACTGTGTCAATATAAGAGCCAGATGAAGAGGTAAATTTTACAGGATCAGCATCAGATGCATCCGCTTCAAACCTGTATACATTATAACTTTGGGCATTTTCAACTTCATTCCAGGTTATTTCTATTTTGCCGGCAATGCCTTTGCTTGCCGTAATATCAGCAACTTTGGCAAATTCGCCATATACGGACGATGAGAAGACAGGTTCATCTTCTGTATGCTTTTCATCTGAAAGCTTGATCCTGAAATGATAATCCTTTGAAATATCAAGAGATGTCACATCATATGACAATCTGTCCATCTGAATTACGGCAAGATCTGACCAGTTTTCAGATCCCTCTTCCGCTACCTGCAGAGTATATATAATTCCATCATTCTCATCATAAGGGCCGGCCCAAGATACAGAAATCCTATCGATATATGATTGGGTATTGCCGGCTGATGCAGTTAAAGTGAAATCGCTTCTGAAGCCGATTGCATTGACATCATCCTGAACCAGAATGTTTCTGTAACCTCCATCCGCAGACCCGACCAGTGTTATTTTATGATGCCTGCTGTCATTCATTGTGATCACACTCTGGCATTTACCGCCTTCACCTGAAATAACATTTGTCAATGGCTGCTGTTCCCCATCGTCTATGATGAAGAAATATTCTGAATTCAGAGCCTGCTCATCTGCAACCCAGTTAAGTTCAAGCTTGTTTATGCGTTCAACAACTTCCAGATCTGAAATCAGGTTTTCTGAAGCGAGAATAAGATGAGTGCTGTCATCCGGAGATACATAATCTTGCACACCGCTGATTTCAAATGCCGGATAATCTTCTGCAGAAGCGAAGATTTCTCCGCCATCACAGAACACCAGAACAGGCCGGTAAACATATTCATGCCGAGTATAAAAACAGCCCATACATGAAAGACTTTCCTGATAGGAATAAATTTCAGCATGATATGTATCTTCCCCTGAAAGTGATATCTGAGCATCGATAAATGACTTTTCTTCTTTCTCACCTTTATCCGGATGGATGACCGTTCTTTCTATCTTCCACTCAAGATCTGACGGGATAGCATTTTCATAATCCCAGGAAAAATTTATTTCAGCACTATTCGGCAAACTTCCGCTGACAAGTGCTGAAATACCATCATTTATGACTGGCCCCTGATACAAATATGCATCCGTGACGACATAAGCATCTGTTTCATTCTGACTGTAACAAAGCATGTTTTCAGTATCTACAGCTGCATTGAGTATTCGGTAATCATAAGATTTGCCAGCTTCAGCACTTGTATCTGAAAACACAAACTTCCCATCTCGCTCCAGTATTGAATCAGAACAGCTCATATTTCCGATTTCATCCACAAGCACTTCATAATCATCTGTACCGGACTCTGCTCTTTCTATTTTGAAAAATGAATTCGTCCTGTTTACATCTCCCCCTGTCCATAAAGGAACAGTCCAGGACAATTTTATGGAGCCCGCAGAATTTCCCTGAGTGAATTCAACATTCTCAACCGGGGATGGAGTCATATCGTTTGAAATCAGCAGGGAAAACTGTTCACTGGTGATAGCTGTTACAGTACTTCCGTCAGATGCGGTGATCTGCATGAGAATGCGGAATTGCACCACAGTCCCCTGCGGCCACTGGTTGAGATCCATCACATGATAAAGGTAAGGTTCTTCCGTGCCGGAATCTCTTTCAGCATCCATCCATGTAATTCCGTCATCTTCACTGTATTGAAGCGTAAAATCAGATGCATATAACGTCCTGTCATCATCATAAACTGAAAAAACCGTCGGACAGTTCCAATAAATATTGACTTCTGTATCTTTAATATACCCATGATGATAAATATCTTCAGGATGCGGGGCAATTGCACCTTCAACCTGATCTGAAGGTTCAGAATAATAACCTTTGCCATTAAAACTCCGGTATGCAACTACATAAAAATCATAGCTTTTTCCGGAATCAATGACAGGAGCGAAAGAAGATGACAAATCGACAATTGCACTGGGAACTGTCACATTATGCTGTAAAAGGGTGTTTTCCCTGCCTGAAGGATTTCCTGCTTCGGAAAACCAGACCTGATAAGAATCCGCATTGGATACCCTGTCCCAGGAGATACGTATTCTGTTATTCAAACCGCTGACAACATTGACATTTTGCGGTACATCCGGCTGCTGATGAGGGTTCAATGCACTAGGAGGAACTACCGGTGGAGTCACCGGACATGAACACAACACGGACAAAATAAGGATAGAAAAAAGTAATTCTTTTACAGATAGGAACATTTACACCTCTTAAAAAAGGCAGGAATGCGCAAAGACTAACAGTTTAAAAGAATTATTTATATAAGTTATCGAACATTTTATCATTATTTTGTCTGTTATTTTTACGAAAGCGGATCCGTACGGATGAAAAACAAGTACAGGAAAATCCCCTTTTCGCTCTGAGGCTAATTACATATAATTCATCTGTAAGACTATGATTAAGACTAAAATTGAAAATCAGGAACTTCTGAAACATCTGGAAACGGTCTGCGAAGACTCCAAGGATGTATTCCTTCTCCAGGAAGGAGAGGTACGCCTTACGGCGGTCAACGCAACACATCTTGTCAACCAGATGAAGGCAAACCACAGGCTGGGTCTTCTTGAGACATATGTACTCGGACAGGCTTACATTGCCGGACTTCTGCTTTCCTCGACAGTAAAAGGCAATGACAGGGTGCAGCTGATGATAGAATGCGGAGGCCCGATAAAGGGAATCAGCGTGGAAGCATGGGCAGTCGGAGCTGTCAGGGGATACCTTCTTGAAAACCCGATCAAGCTCTCAAAACCTCTTGAGAGCCTCGATACTTCCCCTCTCTTCGGACCCGGCTTCATCACGGTCAGCAAAATACTTGAAGGCAGCAAGGAACCGGTAAGCGGCACAGTGATGCTGCAATATGGAAATATAGCAAAGGATCTTGCCCTCTATTTCGATGAGAGCGAGCAGACACCTACCCTTTTCTATATTTCGATCCATTTTGACAGAAACGGAAACGTGACAGGTGCCGGAGGACTGTTCATTCAGGCCATGCCGCAGTGCAGCAGCACGCTGCTTGACAGTCTGAGTGAAAAAGCGGGACACTTCACGAACCTCGGCGAAGCCCTCAGCCGCGGGGTAAGCGGCAGGGAGTATGTGGATGCTGAATTCCGGGATTACAAGCCGCAGCATCTTGCAAACAGCTTTGTCGCATTCTCCTGTCCCTGTTCAAGAAAGGGTTTTGAGGATTATTTAGCAAATCTGCCGCAGAAAGAAAAAGATGAGATTCTCTCAGGTACCTTCCCATTGAATCTCGAATGCTTTAACTGCGGAACGATATATTCATTTACGGAAAGCGAAACGGAAACGCTTTTCAAGAAGGAGAAGACCGATGATATTCTTTGCACAGACAGCAGCAAACCAGAGTGACCTGGTTGTAAAGGAAGCCCTCAGGGCAGGAGCGGAAAACGTCAAGGCGACAGCTTCAGGCGTGCAGTTCTCCGCCTCTCTTGAGACGGGCTACAGATTCACCATGACGACCCGCATCGCAAGCAGGGTTCTTCTTGCGCTTTATTTTGACGACAATATCGACAGCCCGGAAAAGCTTTATGAGTCATGCAGGCAGGTTCCATGGCATGAATACCTCACACCTGAGATGACATTCCAGATCACACAGACGGTTCAGGCATGCAACTGGCTGAAAAACAGCCATTTTGCGGCACTCAAGCTCAAGGATGCCATTGTGGACAGGATCAAGGAGGAAACAGGAGGCAGCCGTCCTGATGTCGACAAGGAAGACAGCGACTGCACTTTCCATCTTCACATCAAGGGGAGGAATGCCATCATCTATGCGGACTTCTCCGGCGAAGGTCTTTACAGAAGAGGATACCGCTCAGGAGACAATGAGGCCGTGCTCAAAGAACATCTCGCATCCGCAGTGCTTTACAGAAGTGAATGGTATAAAAGCGTGCTCGACGGTTCCCCTGCCCCTCTGCTTGACCCGTTCTGCGGAATCGGAACAATTCCCGTGGAGGCAGCCCAGATAGCAGCCGACATTGCACCGGGCCTGACAAGGAAGGAGCCTTATGCATTTGAGAAGCTGTTCAACTTCGATGAGGAGACATACAGCAAAGTGCTTGATGAACTGAGCGACAGGGCGGAAGCTGCACGTTCAAGGGACATCAGGATATACGCATCGGACATAAGCCGGAAATGTGTTGAAAGCGCCAAGGCTGCAGCACTCAAGGCAGGTGTCTATGACTATATAACATTCAGCGTGAGAGACTTCACCAGAACAGCGGAAGAAGATGTTCCGCAGGGTCCGGGTTTCATCGTCACGGATCCTCCATACGGCGTGAGGATGAAGGAAACTGACTGCCAGAAGCTTTACGGCAGAACAGGTGAAATACTTCAGACTTTCTTCAAAGGCTGGAAAGTTTCCCTCCTGTGTGCAAACAGCAATCTTCTCAGCTATATCGACATGAAACCGGAGAGGACCAACAGTCTCTACAACGGAGGACTTCTATGCCAGCTCGCCCACTACTCTGTCTATACGGATGAAGAGAAGCAGGCCCTCATTGAAAGAGCCGTCAGGAAAAAGGAAGAAAGACTTGCCGCCCCGCTTTCAGCAGGCGCCCAGATGGCATACAACAGGCTGGTCAAGAATCTTGAGGCCCTGAAAAAACCGATGGAAGAACAGGGTGTCACCTGCTACCGCATATATGATGCCGACATGCCTGAGTATTCAGCCGCAATCGACATGTATGACGGCAGGTTCATAAATCTCGCAGAATATGCACCTCCTGCGACGGTTGACAGGGAAGCTGCGCAAAGAAGGCTTGAGGAACTCGTGCTTGCCACAGAGCGTGCAACCGGAATCGACATGGAAAACATTTTCGTGAAGCAGAGAAAGGAACAGAAAGGAAGCGACCAGTACAACAAGCTGGACAACAAAGGCAAATTCTATGTCGCCCACGAAAACGGAGTGGATTTCCTTGTCAACTTCACGGATTACCTCGACACCGGCATATTCCTTGATCACAGACCGGTGAGGGCACTCATTCAGGAAAACGCAAAAGGAAAGAGATTCCTCAATCTTTTCTGCTACACGGCAACCGCATCACTCAACGCAGTGAAAGGAGGTGCCGTCAGTACAACCAACATCGACACGTCGACAACATATCTTGACTGGGCAATGGAGAATTTCAAGCTCAACGGCTATCCGACAAGCATCGAGAACTTCTTCTATAAAAGCGATGCGATCGAATACCTGTGGGATACCTTTGACCGTTATGATCTCATCTTCTGCGATCCTCCGACGTTCTCCAACAGCAAGGGACGCCGCCCGTTTGATGTGCAGAAGGATCATGCAAGACTCATTGATGCGGCAATGATGCATCTTGAGAAAGACGGTCTCATGATCTTCAGCAACAATTTCAGGCGTTTCAAAATGGATGAATATATTCTTGACAAGTATTCCGTTGAAGATATAAGCGAAAGGACGATCGGAGACGACTTTGCCAGAGATATGAAGATCCACAAGTGCTATCTCATCAGACACAAGATAAAAGTGCGTCCGGAAAAACGCAAGGTGATCAGAGTTAAGAAATGAAACTTGGAAAAATATTCTTATGGCTGTTGCTGCTGCCGGCAATGAATCTGGCAGCGGCTTCGTCGTTCTCGGCTCTTGCCGGCATGGGCTATCTGTCAGACTTCGCAGGAGGCAGCACCACATCATTCCCCTCTTCTGCAAGAATACAGCAGGGAGTGAACGATCTCGGCTGGTTTGACGGTGTAGACACATCAATGTTCATGGACATCAACTTCGGGCTGACGGAAAGAAGAGTCGTGCAGGATCCGGTTACCGGTGCTTATCTTGACGGCAGTGAGATGACGAAGAGCATGTACTACTATTCAAGCTTCTATTCGGGAATAAGCTATATTTTCCGCAACAGCATGATTTACAACCACAAGACCGACAGGAATCTGCTGACTCTGGATGCTGGATTAAACGTGCGCTTTGAACAGGCTTTCGATTCTTTCAGCAATATACGAAATGGAAAGACATTCCTTGAAGGATATCCAAATCTTGGCGGGGAAAAATACTGGGATGCACAGTCCAGAAACTACATAGCACTGCCCGATATCAACGGAAGCGCATACCTTCTTGCAAACTCAATAAGCTTCTCCGCCGCATTCGACAATATGTATCAGGAAAAGAACAAAATCTACAGGGAAGGAATCAACGGCAATGCATCCATCACCCTTGCTCCATGGTTCCTTGCCAACAAACTTCCAAAATTCTTCGATACCAAAGTCGACTACTACAAGCTGGCGGCCGATGTCACATATGCAAAGGTTATCTACAACAGGGAAGACTGGAAGAGATGGAACAGGCTTTCACTCGTGATCGAGGACCGTCTTTATGCACAGTTGCTGCTCGGTGATGCCGTCCCCAAACTTGCCGACACAATCTCATTCCCGGGACTGGGTTATACAAATCTTCCATTCGTCATACAGAACCAGTTCAAATTCTATGTCTACGGACCGAACTTCCTCTCCGACAACACAATCCCCTACGGATACCTCTTCATAGATCTGGGACTCGCCTCCGGAAGGCCCAGCAACAGCACTTCAAATGTCGACTGGGAGAATTTCCTTTACATGGAAATCGGAGTGAATCTGCACTTCGAATTGCTCGGTGCGCTGCATGTTTTCGGAGAAGTCAGCTACACACTCAGCAACATTGTGAATTACGGAAACTTCTTCGACTGGAATATTGGTGCTTATTTCTCAATTTAGAGGTTGACATAAACGGCAAAGATAAAGAGAATAGATAAGTCACAAACGGGTAGTAGCGCAGGGGCTAGCGCACTTGGTTCGGGACCAAGGGGTCGGAGGTTCAAATCCTCTCTGCCCGATCAGCATAGACAAAACAATGAGAACACTCCGCATGGAAAGCCGGAGTGTTTTTCTTTAATGGAAGAATCAGGAAATCACACCAAAATGTCTGAGCGCATTCAGGACACCGTCTTCATCGATGTGACTTGTCACAAAGCCTGCAGCTTCCCTGACTTCATCACTGGCATTTCCCATTGCAACTGAATTTTCAAATGCTCTGAGCATCGGGATATCATTACCTCCGTCTCCGAAGACAATGCAGTTCTCATCACCATATCCAAATTTTTCAAGAAGTGCCTTCACTCCCCTGTCCTTACCGGCCAGCGGGCTCGTGGCATCAACGGCACTGTCATTCCAGCGGCTGAGAACACAGCCTTCCAGAGCATTGGCGACAAGGTCTTCCCTGTCGCGGTCTATGAAGAATATAAGCTGGAAAATATCTTCATCTGTTATCTTTCCGACCGGAGGAAGCAGCGGGGTGCCGAACTGTTTCTGCGTCTCATACACACCGTCATCATAGAAATTCGCATACATCCGATTTCTTTCAACAACCACAAAAGGTATCCTGCATTCGTCAAAAAGCCTGCAGGCATTCTCCCTTGGCTTTCCCGTAATTGGAAATGCACTGATGATGTTCAGATCCTTATCAAGATTGACTGCACCGTTCAGCGTGACGAAACCGTCAAACAAAGACCAGTCGACAGGCAGCTTCTTCATATCCTCATACTGCCGTCCTGTTGCTATGAAGAGCTTCATCCCCTTCCATTTCAATTCCTCAAGCGTTTTCCATAATGCAGGAGGAACGCAGTTCTGTGAATGTGAGAACAATGTGTGGTCAATGTCGAAAAAGAGAGCTTTTATATCTGACATGTTCAGATTGTACAAAAGAAAAATGCAAAAATAAAGACAGCCGCGAAGGGCTGTCTCCTGAATGAGCATCATGTGTGCAATCAGAAATTCCAGAGTGCTCCCAGATAGAATGCGAAATCGAAAGAAGGATCCCACTTGTTTGCCTTGAGCATCTGCATGCCCGGAGCAAGGCGGAGATACATTGTTATTGGAACATCGCTGATCTGGTTGAAGTTGTATTCAATTCCGACCGGTACTATCACGCTGAGGTCTGTCTTCACACCGTCATTGAAGGAAATCGCGGTATTGACACCTGCACCGACTGTGAGAGGGAACTCAAGACCGCGTCCGCCGTCAATTGTATAGAAGTTCCATGATGCGGCGGCATCTCCTGCAAGAGTGAAATCGCCGTTGAATATATTGAGCATATCGAAACCGAGATTTGCAAGCACGTCAAAGTCTCCAAGCCCGAAGCGGAGAGCCACACCTGTATTGGTACCGAGGTTAAGTCCTACTCCTATTGAATTGTCCTCGCTTACTCCGCCGGCTGCGAATACCGGTGTCACGATAAGTGCGAAAACAACAGCTATAATCGCAATTTTTTTCTTCATCTGCGTCATCTCCTTGATAAAGTATATATTTAATATAACCAAAATTACGATGAAAGTTACATGTATTTTGCAAAACTTTGCATGAAAGTGGCTTTTCATCGGCCGTGTCCTCACTTCAAAGCGTCCCGGGAAAGGCAATCATCACACGCCGGACACCTTACAAAAAACAGCACCTTCCTGCTATAATCTCCTTTGATAAGGAAAGAGCTGATGCCGAGTCTATATGTGAAAAGCGAAGAAGAACTCATAAATGAACTGAAGCTGGACAAACCGTTTCAGGCAAAACAGATCATCTCATGGCTCATGAAAGGGGTATCAACCTGGGATGAGATGAGCAATCTGCCTCTCAGTCTGCGAAACCGGCTCAAGGATGAGAACATACAGATAATCTCATCAAGAATAGCAGGAAGACAGGATGACAGAAGCGCCGTCAAGCTCCTCATAGAGCTTGAAGACAAATGCCTCATAGAATGCGTGATGCTCTCTGACGGGGAAGGACGGAAAACCGCATGTATTTCATCACAGGTCGGCTGTGCAATGGGATGTGCCTTCTGCAAGACCGGCACCATGGAGCTTGTGAGAAACCTGAGAGATTACGAAATAGTCGAGCAGATGATCCACCTGCACACCCTTGATCCGCATATCGGACATATCGTATTCATGGGCATGGGGGAACCCCTTCACAATTTCTCAGCCCTCATGAGTGCGGTAACGTATTTCCACAATCCGGCGACTTTCAATATCTCATACAGGAAGATGACCGTTTCCACCTGCGGACTCGTCCCGGGCATCAGGCAGCTTGCTGAGCTCAACCTCGGTGTGCGTCTTGCACTCTCGCTGGTAAGCGCGGAAGACGAGACCAGAAGCCGCATAATGAAAATAAACCGCCGTTATCCGCTCTCTGAACTGAAAAAGGCTCTCATATCTTTCCAGCATACCTGCGACAAGAGAATCACGCTGGAATACTGTCTCCTCAGCGGAGTTAACACCACAAGGGAAAGTGCAAAGGCACTTTTCAATTTCACGCAGGGCCTTTCGGTGAATGTGAACCTGATCCCGTGGAACAGGATTGACGGACTGGAATGGGAAACACCTTCCCGTGACGAGATCAAAGCATTCACCCGAATGCTGGATTCATATCATATAAGTTACACGCTGAGACTTCCGAAAGGAAGGGGAATAAGCGGTGCCTGCGGCCAGCTTGCAACCAGCACGAGGAGAAACGCAGAGTGACATCATTTCCTTACCAGCAGCACTGCACTTTCCTCATGGCTTGAAGACGGATAGAAGTCGAAAACCTGCGCCTTTACGATTCTGTAACGCCGGGTCAGTTCCCTCAGATCCGATGCAAGAGTGACGCTGTTGCATGAAACATATATGATCCTTTCTGCATTCCATGATGCAATGAGCTCAGAGGTATCTTTTCCGAGTCCGGTACGCGGAGGATCCACTATGACTGTATCAACGCTTTTCCTGACTTTTCTTGCCCACGATGAAACATCATCGGTATAGAAAGCTGCAGACGGGGCGTTTCTACGTGCAAGAGAGAGGCAGTATCTGTCCCTTTCAACTGCTGTGACATCCTTTCCATCTTTCTCAAAAAGAGCAGAGAATGTTCCCACCCCGCTGTAAAGATCCATTATAGCATGCCCTTCTGCATTCTCCTTCACAAAACTGAAAAGCTCAGGCAGAAGATGCGGATTTGACTGGAAAAACACATTGGCGGAAAGATGGAAAACATGCGTTCCTATTGTTCTGACCCCCTCATCCTTTTCAATAAGCACCCTGTCATCCGCATCGAAAAGGGACAGTTCGATGAAACCGGTTTTCGGATTCACGCCCTTGCTGAAAAGATAGCTCTGCGCACGGGTAAACACCAGAGCTGGGTCTGACAGGATTTCATTGAGCCGGGGTGTGAGAAGCGGACAGGATGTCACATCGACAAGTGAATTGGATTTTTTTGACAGGAACCCCAGTTTTCTGTCCCTGAGTGAGACATGAATGCGGCAGCGGGCCCTGTAGCCATCCTTTCTGCCCCATACCGGAGGCAGCATCACTGAAGATATGTCTTCACCTGTGCTTTTTCGGACTGTGTTTATTACGATATCTTTCTTGAGAAATGCAGAAGATTCCTCACTGACATAGTCAAAGTCACATCCCCCGCAGCTCCCGGAATAAGGACAGGAAGGCTTTATCCTCAGCGGGCTGTCCGTAAGGCGCTGTGCTTCCAGCACTTCAATATGATTTTTCTTCTCTCTTGAAGAAATGACCTCAGCTTCCTCCCCCGGCAGGAGGGAAGGCACATAAACGGTCTTTTCATCAATCCGGCAGACTCCGGCCCCTCCCGCTTTCAGGTACTCACATCTTACGCGCAAAGTCTTCAAGCCTCTCTACATATTTTTCAATAAGCTCAATGCCCTCCATCCAGAACGATACATCCCTGATATCGCATCCTATGCTCAGTGCCGCATCATCGGCACTGCACATCCCGGTTATGGAAAGGAGCTTTCTGTATTTTGACGCAAAAGATGCATCGGCACAGCTGCGGTTGAAGAGGGAGAGAGCAAACAGCTGACCGAAAGCATATGGATAATTGTAGTAGCTGAAATCAGCTGAATAGTAATGACTCTTGACTGCCCACATGAGTTCATGCTTGTCTCTCACAGCATCGCCGTAGCTTCTGTCCTGAGCATCCTTCATAAGAAGCGAGAGCTCATCGGCACTCACCTCGCCTTCTCTTCTTTTCTCAAAAAGGCTTCTCTCGAAATAAAAACGTGACAGGATGTCCACACAGACCTGTGCGGCATCTGAAACGAATGTCTCGATAATGCTTACCGCTTCCCTTTCATCACTCTCTTTCAGTATTTCACGGAAAACGATCTGCTCGGCGAATATGCTGGCAGTCTCTGCAAGCGTCATAGGATAAGACGCAAGCAGTGACGGTTTCGACATCACAAGCGAGTCATGGTATGCATGCCCGAGCTCATGTGCAAGAGTCGAGACAGATGAATAGTCGAACGAGAAATTGGTGAAAATGCGGCTTTCCTTCACAAGAGGAAATGCGCTGTCATATGCACCTCCGCTTTTTCCGCTGTGCGGCGGTGCGTCGATCCATCTCCGGTCAAAGGCTTTCTGTGCGAAATCCCCCATCTCAGGAGAAAATGCTGAATAACACCTGACTATGATCTCCCTTGCATCCGGAAATGAATATTCCTTATGTTCATTTCCCAGCTCAAGGGGAGCAAAAAGATCATACCATTCAAGCACATCAAGTCCCAGAAGCTCCGCTTTTGTCCTGAAATACCGTCTGAAAACCGGAAGCCCTTTCTCAAGAGCTTCAAGCAGGGCGTCAAAAGCTTTCCGTGACAGTCTTGAGATAAAAAGACTGTGATCAAGCGGATCGGACCATCCCTGTCTTTTTTCAATCGTCAGACATGTTCCCTTTATTCCGTTAAGGGCTGCAGCCAGAACAGTTCTGTTCTCATGAAGAATCTTTTTCTCCCTTTCATAAGAAGTCTTCCTGACATTCCTGTCAGGACTGTATGCGTCGCTGCGCAGCTGTGTCAGCGTACGGCTGTCATCATTCATGCTACTGGTCATGGAATCGAAAAGACGCGAGAAGGCGGAAGATCCGCTTCTTGCAAGATCAGCGGCAAGGCTTTCCTCTGCGATGCTCATCTTGTGCCGTGCATCCTCAAGCATATGGGAAAGCACATAGGCGTAGTCTTTCAGGTCCGGAGAGTTTATCTCATCTTTTCTTTCCATGAGGAAGGAAAGGAAAAGATTCTCGCATTCGCTCACTTCAGCACTGTATGCCTCTACATCACCTATGGCACGCACGTATTCTGAATTGGAAGTGTCAGTCGTATAAAGTGCGCTGGCATAAGAGCCAAGAGTCTCGTAAAGCTCCAGCAGCCTGTTGTAGGTGTCAATCACTTCGCCCAGAGGACGGACCTCCCTGATCATGTTCTTCACACTGCAGCACAGGGAAGAAACGGAGGAAAGCGCAGCCTTGAAATCATCGCCGTGCACTGATGAGAATATGGTACTGAGATCCCAGTTCGGGAGTGTTCGGTCAATCATGCTCTGAAGTTTATCAGAAAATGGATGAAAGTGAAACGATTCACAGTTCAATCTGACTATCAGCAATGGAAGGCGCATTTTCATGCGTGACAAGTATTACTGTCCTTCCCTTCCGGTGAGCTTCGATGAAGCTGCAGGCAAGTGAAATGCTCCTGCCGTCCAGACCCGTGAAAGGCTCATCGAGAAGAACCATATCGCTTTGGGCCAGCATTGCACGGATCAGGCTCACACGCCTCTTCATGCCACCTGAGTATTCCCTTATCTTCTTGTAAGGCTCGTCAAGAGAGAGCTCATTGAAAGCCTCCAGGATTGCGGTTTTATCACAGCTGCCGCCAAGTGCGTGATACACATTGCCAAACGCACTCATTGTGCTGCAGAGCCGGTCCTCCTGAAACACCCAGGAGAATTTCAGGGAGGAAAAATCACCGTTTTCTCCCGCTTCATTCCCCTCAAGTCCAGAAATCATACGCAACAGCGTGGTCTTGCCTCTTCCGGAAGGTCCTTTAAGCACATATGTCTTTCCTTTTTCAAGCTCGAGGGAATAATTTTCAAATATGGTCCTGCCGTCAAAATGCTTGGTGAAAACAGCTTTCATACAGCCTCCAGATGACGCCCTACAGCCCTGATCACTCTCTTCATGACAAACTCAAAACCGACGGATAACATGACTATGAGGAGTGTGTATGCAAAGACATCGGCAGTGGCGAAGAATACCTTCGCCTCATACAGAAGATCGCCCATGCTGCCGGACGGGATCCCTATAACCTCGGCGGCAACACCGCTTTTCCATGCAAGGCCGAGGGAAAGAGATGAGGATGAGAGAAAGTACGGATATACCTGCGGAAGGTATACAAGACGGAACTTCCTGTATCTGGAAAGACGGAAAACCCGGCTCATCTCGAGCATGTCCCTGTCTGTCGAGTCTATGGCACTGAGCAGATTGGTATAGAGAACGGGAAATACCATCATGAATGAGATTATCACCGAAAGATTTCTTGATGAGACCCAGATGAGAACGACAATTACAATTGATGCGACAGGCACCACCTTGAATGCCTGCACAAGCGGCTCCAGTGCGATTCTCACCCACCTGATGCATGAGGCTGCAGCAGACAGTATTACGGCAAGGACAAGGGAGAGAAGGAAACCGCAGCATATCCTCAGTGTGGAAAAAGCCGCGGCATGCCAGACTTCCGCATCCCCCAGAAGTTCAAGAAGACGTACGACAACTGTAACAGGAGATACAAGAAGTATCCTCTCTCCGATCACGATGGCGGCAATATGCCAGACAAGAAGCCAGAAAAGTATTGCCGCCGCTTTGACAACTTTAGAACTGATAATAGAAATCCCCACCCGGCAGTGCGCCGCCGACAGATGCCGGATTTGCATTGTAAAGCACCTCAAGATAAAGCGAGAGATCATTCTTCATCTCATCTCCGGTGATACATACGATATTGCATTCAGGAAGAGCCTTGAGGGCAACTTTCTCCGGCACGATATCATACTTTCCCACAAGAGTCGCAGCTTCCTCCAGATTGGTGGAAGTGAAATCCGTTGACTCTTTGTAATCGGCAAGGAAGGCATCCACGGCATCCTTATGTTCATCAATGAAAGCCTTGCGGGCAACAATCACACCTGTGATCAGACTTGAGTCCGGACTGACCTCGTCCCAGGCGTCATTCAGGTCAATGGCAACCCTTATGGCAGGATTCTGCATTATGGCTGTGGTGACAAACGGCTGCGGGAGAAGAGCCGCGGAGTTATCATCATTGACAAGAGCCGCGACACATTCACTGTGCTCGCTCATCCATTCGACTGAGACACTGTCCTTAAGACCTGCCTGTGTGAGAATGTAGTCAAGTGAGAATTCGGGCGTCGATCCCTTGCCGCTTGCATAAACAGTCTTTCCTGCAAGATCTGCAAGAGAATGGATGCTATCTCCGTTCTCGACAATGTAAAGCACTCCCAGTGTGTTTACGGCAAGGACTTCCACTTTGCCGTCGGTATTGTTGTATATCACGCTTGCCAGATTGGCAGGAAGAGCCGCGATATCAACCTCTCCCCTGACAAGCAGCGGAGTGATCTCGGCCGGACTTCCGACAATTGTGAAACTGTAGTCATTTCCGTTCACGGCTGAATTCTCAGCCCTGTCCATAAGGCGGACAAGCCCCATCGCAGTCGGGCCTTTGAGGGCTGCGACATTCACGGCAGTATTGCCCTCGGCAGAAGTCACTTCATCCACACTCTGTGCACAGAGAGTGAATGAGATACATAATACAAGCAATGCCAGACAAATACGTTTAAGCATCAAGCACCTCCTTGAGTCCGGATCTGTCCAGAACTCTTATTTCATGATTATTCCATTCAACGGCACCGCACTCACTGAGGAATTTCAGTTCCCTGAAAAGCGCTGATTTGCCAAGACAGAGATAAGAGGCCATTTCCTCCCTTGAGGAAAACGACGGACTCTCGTCACCCAGCAGGAAAGCCGCCACTCTCTTCCTGTTCGATTTAATCGAAAGCAGGCTCACTCTTGACAGGAGAAAGGCGAGTTTCCGGTTGACTGTCGCGCAGTATGCATGATAAAGACCGACATTCTCATCCATAAGGGCCCTGACGGCATTTTTCGGCAGAAGAGTGAGACGGCAGTCACTTCTGGCAATGAGTCTCGTTTTCAGATTCTCATCACAGAACAGGTTTGAAATACCGAAGGCATCGCCTTCATGAAGAATATTCACAAGTCCGCCGCTGCTGCTTCTGACCTCGAGAGTTCCGCACTCTATGATGACAATCATCCTTCCGTCTGAATATACATCATCGGCCCTCCTTCCTTTTTTGAGGGTGATGCTTGTCATTCCATCTATGGGATAAGTCAACAGACGCTCTAAGAATTCCTGCATGGCAGGAATGAGCATAACACAAACAAAATCCCCATTTCAAGCAATTATTTCACTCCCATCTGGGACTTCACATCTGAATACCGTACTCTGCGATCTTGGTTATGAGCGTTCTGCGGCTTATTCCCAGTTCCTCTGCGGCATGCGTGCGGTTGCCTTCCCATCTCTGGAGCGAACGGATTATTGCACTCTTCTCTATATCCTTCAGGGTGACAGCATTCTCATGTGTCTCGTCATGATGGTTCACCCTCTCATCTCCCGGACGGGAGACAGAGAAACGCAGATCGAGATCCTCAACCCTTATGATGCTGCCTTCAGCGAAGATCATGGTGCGCTCAAGAATATTCTCAAGTTCCCTGACATTGCCGTAGAAACTGTGTTTTTTCAGCATGTCAAGCGCTTCGGGAGTGAATCCGGTGATCCTCGTTCCCATCGTCCTGTTGTAGCGGGAAATTATGTTCGCCGCAAGCAATGGTATGTCCTCGCTTCTCTCGCGAAGCGGAGGAAGCTCTATCCTGACGACATTGAGACGGTAAAACAGATCTTCCCTGAACGTACCTTCCCTGACCATTTTCTCAAGATTCTTGTTTGTTGCAGCTATTATGCGGGCATTTATCGGCATAGGTGTAGTTCCGCCGAGTCTGGTTATCTTCCTGTCCTGAAGAACACGCAGTATCTTGACCTGAAGGGAGAGAGGCATATCCCCTATTTCATCCAGAAAAAGAGTCCCGCCTCCAGCGAGTTCGAACATGCCGTTCTTCCTTCCGGTTGCACCGGTGAAGGCCCCCTTCTCGTAACCGAAAAGCTCCGACTCAAGCAGGTTTTCGGGAACCCCGCCTATGTTGATGGCGACAAACGGTCCGGATGAGACCGATGAGAAGGAATGTATTTCGCGGGCGACGACTTCCTTTCCGGTTCCTGATTCGCCGGTAATGAGAACCGTTGCACCGGACGGCGCGATCTTCCTGATCAGCTCCTTTATATGTGTGATCTGGGGACTTTCACCGATGAACGAACTCTTGTCCTCCTCACTGGCTTTTGCATTCTCAACTATGCTTCGCAGATTGGAAGACTCGACAAGGCTTTTTATCTTGATGCACAGTTCCTCGGGATCGAAAGGCTTGACGATGTAATCCTGTGCGCCTTCCTTGAGTGCCGTGACGGCATCCGCGATTTCCCCGTGCGCGCTTATCATTATGACAGGCATGCGGAAACCTTCGCTCCTGATCCAGCGGATAAGGCTCAGTCCGTCCATTCCGGGCATTCTGAGATCCACTAGAACGGCATCATATGGGTTCTCACCCAGCATGCGCTGTGCTGAAAAGCCGTTTTCAGCACCATCTGAGTCGATGTCCTCGATTGCGAAGAACTTCTGCATTGTCAGTCTGATATTTATCTCGTCATCAACAATAAGAACTTTCAATTTCTGCCTCTCCTGCCTTTACTGTTACCCGCTCCGCTTACCACAAGTTCCTGAACATATGAATAGCGCGCGACAATGAGCTCAACGACAGTTCCACCGCCGGAACGGCTGTATATCCTTATGTCCCCGCCGCGGGCACGCAGGAACTGCCTTGAAATGGAAAGACCTATACCCGAGCCGTGAATCTTCGTCGTATAGAAAGGATCAAACAGTTTCTCCACGTCTCCCTGTATTCCGTCTCCCCTGTCTCTCACGTAGATATGATACATTCCCCTGCGTCCGAGCACAACTTCCACCTCGACCTGGGGATCCCTGCCGCTGCAGCTTTCAACTGCATTCTTCAGTATATTCTCCACAACGGATCTCAGTCTGTCCGGATCAAAGAGTATGTATGCCTGCTTCTCACTGGATTCAAGAACCTTTATCGGATATGCGAAAAGCGGGATCAGGCTGTTTATCATGGCGGCAACATCGATCTGCTCCGGCTGTCCCTCCGGATTGCGCAGGAAATCGGAGACACGGTTCGTGAGATTTATGAGACGCTGGCACTCGTTTTCGATAAGGGCGACCTCATCAAGATATTCACTGTCCCTGAGCTGACGCTTGAGAAGCGCGATCTGAATTGTTATCGCACTGAGCGGATTCTTTATCTCATGAGTAAGAGTCCTCGCAGCCTGACCGAGATTCACAAGGTTGCCCTGCTTTGCCATCTGATCCTTATAATCGCGGTTCTGCTGCATAAGCTTCATGACGAACAGGAAAAGCAGGATTATTCCGATCAGAACGAGAAATGCAATGAAATATATTGCCTTCTGACGGTCCATGTAATGTGAACCGTCAAAAGCCATGTACATTATCATGGAATCATCTGAGAATGCGGGACCGCCAGTCAGGAAGCTGATCGAATTCAGGGCAAGCGGCTGACGCAGGAAACGGATATACTCAAGAACATCCGTCGATGAATTATATGAAATAAGTGTATTGCTGCCGCCTTCTGTCGAACGGCTTGCTATGGAAGACACCGGGAGCATGTTGTACATGCTGCCCCAGCCCTGAATGAGACTGCCCGATGCATCGTAAAGGCCTACGCCTACGACATCTTCGGTGAATGAGGGGGAATAGCCCGAGTATGAATTCTGCTGGAGGTCAAAGACAACATCATTGAAACTCCGCTCAACCATGTTCTCAAACTGAAGCCGCTCGGTCCTGCCCATGACGGATGCGATAAGCACCACCAGCAGCGCAAGAATGAGAAAGGCAAGGCTTATCATGATGTTCACAAGATAGCTTTCTCTTTTTTCCTGAGAAAGCCAGCCTGTAAAACGTTTTCTTTTTGCCTTGCCTTCACTCCTGTCCACTTTTATACCACTACTCGTAACTCAAAGATTCGATAGGATCCAGTCTGGAAGCCTTTGCCGCCGGATACCATCCGAAGAATACACCGACGAACATGCTGAAACCAAGCGAGATCACAATCGCCGCATAACTGAAATATAATTTCCATCCCACCAGATTGACAATGGCAAAACTGATAAGGGAGCCGATAAGTATTCCTATCAGGCCGCCGATCACGGTAAGCGTCAGCGCTTCTATGAGGAACTGCCACATAATCACGCGGGGAGATGCGCCCAGAGCCTTTCTTATACCGATCTCCCTTGTTCTCTCCGCAACGGAGACCAGCATTATGTTCATGATTCCGATACCGCCGACCAGCAATGATATGGCGGCAATGGCGGCAAGGAAACTGGAAAGCGTGCTTGTGACTTCACCTGCCATTTCGACAATGGAAGCGGCGGAAAAAACAGTGAAATAGTCGCTGCCGATCAGTTCTGTCAGATAATCCTCTATGCTGTCTCCGACAGTGATGGCGTCATAGCCTTCAGCCACCTTGCAGGTATAGCTGGACATGGTTCTCACGCTTCTGAAACGCTGATCGTATGTATTGAGAGGCATGAAAATGGTGCTGTCGAAACTGTTGCCGAGAGTCGCTTCCTTCTCATCAAGAACACCGACAACAAGATAACGCTTTGATGACTGGCGGAAAATCGATACGTAGGAGCCCACCGCATTGCCGACAGGAAACAGTTCATCCGCAACATCCTTGCCAAGGACAACGACCTGTCTTCTGTTTATGTTGTCCAGTGCGGTGAAATATTCTCCGTAAAGCAGCTCGGCGTTGTTGACATTGAAGAAATCGGAAGTGACACCGTTGATGGTCACGGCGAGAATGTCCTGTCCGCTTCTGACCCTGCTTGAGGAAGAGGCTGTCGGCAGGACAGCCTCAATGCCATCCACATTAGCCATCAGGGTATCCCCGAATGATTCATCAAAGACATTAAGTTCTCTTGATGATCCGGTAGGAAAGATATTCACCATGTCGATGCCGCCGACATTCATGCTTTCAGTGATGGACTCGGTCACAGACTGCCCGAGATTGAGAATCGCGACAACAGAGGCAACACCTATTATGATGCCAAGCAGGGAAAGAAGGGTTCTCAGCTTGTTGTGAACCATTGAGGTAAGTGCGATTTTTATGTTTTCCCAGATCATCTCAATAACCCTCCACTATCTTTCCGTCATGGATGTATATCTGATCCTTGCATCTCATTCCCAGCCCCCTGTCGTGTGTGACGAAGACAACTGTCCTTCCCTCATCATTTATATCCTGGAAAAGCTCCATGATCTGATCTCCGGTTTTACTGTCAAGCGCGCCTGTAGGCTCATCAGCAAGCAGGATATCCGGATTGTTCACAAGGGCACGCGCAATGGCGACTCTCTGTTTCTGACCACCGGAAAGCTCGCTTGGAAGATGTTTCATTCTCTCCTTCAGCCCGACACGTTCAAGCAGAGCCTCCGCTCTTTCCTTTCTTTCCCTGCCGCTGACACCGGCATAAAGCAGAGGCGTCATGACATTCTCCAGTGCATTCTGCTTACCAAGAAGGTTGAACTGCTGGAAGACAAAGCCAACTCTCCTGTTGCGGATATCGGCAAGCTCATTTTCATTCATGTTGTTAGTATACTCGCCGCCTATCTTTATGAAACCGCTTGTCGGAGTATCAAGGCATCCGATGAGATTCATCATCGTGCTTTTGCCTGAGCCGGAAGGGCCCATGATGGCAGTGAACGAGCCTTTTTTTATCGCACAGGAAACCCCGTCAAGCGCCTTGACGCAGAAATCACCGACAATGTAGTAACGGCGTACGTTCACAAGTTCGATAACATTCTCACTCATACATTAAAACCTCATCATGCCCATTCCCATCATGCCGCCTGTAGATCTTTCGTAGACCAGGGTATCCCCTTCTGCAAGATTGCCGGAGACAAGCTGACAGGTTCCTTCTCCAAGATACTTGACCATGACGTTCACGGTTTCTGTCGAACCGTCGGCATTCAGTTTCTGCACTGATGTTGCTCCGCCGCGGCCTGTTGTGACAGCAGCCTGAGGAATGAGAAGCATCTCCACTTCTCCCTCTGACGCGATTGTTCCTTCAAAACTGTATCCCGGCTTGAGGCTGGAGGGTGGATTGTCTATGGTAAGTTCGACTTCAACAACACCGATACCCTGGCTTGAATAGGTTCCGAGTGTCGGGATATATGACACATAGGCTTCAACGGTCTGGCCGGGGATTGAGTCGAATGTGAGGTATGCCTTCTGTCCCAGAGTGACATACTGCATGTCAATCTCATCAATCTCGACAGTGGCCTTGAGCCTTGAGAGATCTGCGATCGTAACGGCAGCCTCTGTGGCGCCGGCTTCAAAATAATCACCCTCCGTGATATTCACATCGGCGACAGTACCGTCAAAATTGGCAACAAGGTTTGTATATTCAAGATTGTTCTCGGCAGTAATCAACTGCAGATTGAGAAGTTCAAGCTGTGACTGTGTTCCGGCAAGCTCTGCTTCTTTTATCTGTCTTTTAATATTCTCGACATTGTATGTCTGGCTTGTATTGTCGATTGTTGCGAGAATATCGCCTTCTTTTACGGTATCACCTTCTTCCACGTTCACGGCCGTTATAGGACCTGTGGCCCTGAAACGTGCTTCCTGAATGTCGTAAGCCTCAACATAACCGGAAAGATCGATTGTCGCAGTATATACATTGCGTGTAACCTTCGCCTCAATCCTCCGGTTCTGGTTCATCATGGCTTCCTGCTGAGCCTGAAGTTCCGCGCGGTAATCGGCATACAGCATATAACCGACGACAATCACGGCTATCACGACAATCCATGTTATGATCTTCCTGATTCTCTTCTTTCTCTTCTTCGCCTTGAACTGTTCCCTCAGGATTTTCTCCTGCTTCTCGCTTTCAGTCATAACGACTTCTTCATTGATTTTATTTCCGTTATCGCTCATATAGTCCTCTCTTTATACGTTCAGCTGTGCAATCTTGTTTTCAATTATAAGTCCGTCAATTATATTGATCGTGTTATCGTATTCAGCCCATTCGAGCTCCTTCTGTGCATCCTCGATTTCATCATGGGAACACAGTCCCGCCTCGTAAAGCCGGTTGAGGTACTCAAGATTGGAAGCAAGATAGCTGTTCTGCGCATCCTGGTTCTGAAGTGTGTATGTATAATTGAGAATCTCAAGCCGGAGATTCTGTGCACTCTGCACGTACTCCGTTCTTGCATCTGTAAGGTCGTTCTGGGCGCTGATCAGATCATTGTTCAGCTTCTGAAGCTCAAGATCATCACTTCTCTTTGTTGTCTTGTTTGTCCATGAACCGGCGAAAGTGAGAGATGGATTAAGATCATTGCTGCCCTGAACTTTAGAGGCACTGAAGCCGGTGCCGATTGACCAGTTTCCGGCATTATATGTAACTCCGGCACTGCCTTCGATAGCTTTTCCGGATGAGCTGATCTGCCCGTTCACTCCCCCATTGACAACAATAGAGGAAGGGCTGACGGAAGCATTCTTGGCTTCTATGTTCTGAGTGGCAATCTCAACATCAATGCCCGCAAGAACCACATCGGTATTGCCGCTGGGCAGGATGTTGAGTGTCAGATCCGGTGAAGGCAGATCATCAACACCATCCCAGGTAAGTCCGGTAAGCGTCGTATACTGCTCGCATGCCGTCGCAATCTGCTTTTCAAGTGCTGCAATGCTGTTCTTCTGGAGATTGATCTGGTTAACAGTCTGAAGATATGAGATCGAGCCTTCACTCATATTGCCAAGCTCAAGTGAATCGGAGAAAATCTTCTCTGCTTTGGAAAGATTCCACTTCGCTTCATCCAGCTGCTGTTCAGCCTGAAGAATCGCCTTGATTGAACTGAGAACCTGACTCTCAAAGGAAAGGTGGGCCATCCTGTATGTCATCTCGCTCTGCAGCGCGGTTCTTGAATTACTCAGTGACACGGCAATGTCTGAATCATAACCGGTCAGGTCGAAAGTGTGTTTTGCGGAGACAGATGGTGAAACACTGTAATAATCCTTATCTCCATATTCAAAACCAAGTCCGGTTGATGCCGTAATGGTAGTCTGCCCGTCATTTGGGAGGACAATTTCCACACTTGGTTCAAGTGAAAGATCTTCATTCACTGTTTTCCGACCAGTTTGAGGATTGAAACCATTATCTGCCGGAAGAACTGAAACGGTTCCGCTTGATACCGTCACCTGCACCACATCATCCAGATCATTCTGCTGCTGGGTGAGAAGACTGTTCTGGTAAGTCAGCTCTGCATTCTGCATCTGCGGGCTGTTGGCCTTCGCACTTGAAAGTATCGTGCTGTATGCCGTTGCCGCAGAAAGCAGGCTGCCGCAGGCAAGCAGAACAGTCAGTATAGTCAGTTTTTTCTTCATAAAATCTCCTTTTGCAATACCGTGAGGTATCAGGAATTTCACGTAACAGGACTGTTTTTCAGATAAAACACATAAATGTGACAAAATGAAAATCAAATCCTCATTTAATTTACAATTTCATTTGCCAGAAGGGCAATTGAAAAATTTGTATTTTGTGTGATGTTTTTACCTTTCCCTATTCCAGCCACATGCAACACACACACCGATCCGGCACGGAAAAGTTTTCCTTGACTCTTGCCGGTACCCTTGTAATCTTATCTTAAATGAAAGTTTTTATGCGAGGTAAATTCCATGAGCACAGACAACGAAGAGAATAAAAACGCCATGCTTGAATCGCACAGGAAAGAAGATCCCGACAAAAAGCCCGGCGTACACAATAACAGCAGCGGAGGCATGAATCCCAACACGAAGAAGAAATGGCAGTTCTCCATTCTCTATTTCGTGATCATGCTTCTCATAATTTTATTTATAAATTCAATGCTGTTCACAAGCAATATCGAGCCGGTTGAAGTTGAATACAGCACCTTCAAGGACATGATATCAAATGGTCAGATCCAGCAGGTGGCATTCACAGAGGATCAGTATATCGGCTATTCAGTGACAAGAGAGGATGCAGTGAGTCTTCTGCAGGAGTATGCGCAGACAAGACAGATACCGCACGATATAGACACGAGCATGGTGATACCATACTCGACATATATCATAAATGACCCTTCATTCGTACCTCTTCTTGATGAGAAGAATGTCGAGTATTATGCAACGGCACCGGCCCAGCCGTCAGTGCTGCTCTCACTGCTTTACACCTTCCTTCCCCTCATAATCTTCATATTCTTCTTCCGCTGGATGAGCAAGAGACTCAATGCGGGAGGAAACGGGGTTCTCTCATTCAACCAGAACAAAAGCCAGATCATAGCGGAGGGAGACACAGGCGTGCATTTTTCGGATGTTGCCGGATGTGATGAAAGCAAGATGGAACTCGAGGAGGTCGTCGACTTTCTGAAAAACAGCGACAAATACACAGCCATCGGTGCCAAGATCCCGAAAGGCGTTCTGCTCGTCGGTCCCCCGGGAACAGGTAAGACACTGCTTGCACGTGCAGTCGCAGGAGAAGCGAGAGTACCGTTCTTCAAGATGTCGGGTGCCGACTTTGTCGAAATGTTCGTAGGTGTCGGTGCGGCACGTGTGAGGGATCTTTTCAAACAGGCAAGGGAGAAAGCCCCGTGCATCATCTTCATTGATGAGATTGATGCCATAGGACGGCAGCGTTCCTCTGCCGGAATCGGTGGAAACGATGAAAGGGAGCAGACACTCAACCAGCTGCTTGTCGAGATGGACGGATTTGACTCAAGAAGCGGCGTCATCATACTTGCAGCAACCAACAGAGCGGAAATTCTGGACCCCGCCCTTCTCAGGCCGGGCCGCTTCGACAGACAGGTGCTTGTGGACAAGCCGGATCTCAACGGACGTTATGAGATTCTTAAAATACATGCGAAGAATCTCAAGATGGACAACTCGGTTGATTTAAGGAAAATCGCACAGGGCAGCGCGGGTCTTGCAGGTGCAGACCTTGCGAATATCTGCAACGAGGCGGCACTGCTCGCCGTAAGAGGCGGCAGGACAAAAGTAAGCCAGCAGGATTTCGAGGAGGCAATTGAGAAATCAATCGCAGGACTTGAAAGAAAAAGCCGTGTGATGAATGAAAAGGAAAGAACGCGTGTTGCCTATCATGAGACAGGACATGCGCTTACCGCCTATATGACAAAAGGCTCATCTCCTGTCAGCAAGATCAGCATCGTTCCGCGAGGTTTCGGAGCACTCGGCTATACACTGCAGTATCCGACGGAAGACAGATTCCTGCTGTCCCAGGATGAGCTTCTCGGAGAGATCGATGTGCTGCTTGGCGGACGGGCTGCGGAAGAGGTCACATTCAACAGCATTTCAACCGGTGCCTCCAACGATATTTCCCGGGCATCCGATGAGGTCAGAAAGATGATATGCGAATACGGCATGTCAGATAAATTTAGGAATCTCACCCTTCCCCGTCAGAATTCAGGAATTGACGGTATCGGCGGAAGCCGGAACTATTCCGAGGATACCCAGAAATACATTGACGAGGAAGCTGAGAAGATCATCAATGAACGGTATGAACATGTACTTGGAAATCTGAAAAAGAACTGGAAGGCTCTTGATGAGATTGCAAAGAAGCTGCTGAAGGAAGAAGTCATTGAAGGTGATGACTTTGCAAAAATGGCAGACGAACTCGTCATCAGGGAAATCGAACAGGACTGATTTTCAACAACATCATTAAAAGAGACTGTTTCAGCTATGCTGACGGCAGTCTCTCCGTTTTTTCTGATTACCTCTGCCGTTTTTTTCTCACCGCATGTACACAAATCTGTATCACAAGAAGAATAAATGCAAGAGCGGCAAGGAAAACAAGAACATTTGAGTAGCCCAGCTTCTGGTATATTCCGCCACCGAAGGATGCACCAATGACCTGCCCTACAGTGAGGACACACTCATGGATGACCATTCTTCTTCCCCTGTCAAGCGCACCTGCCGCACTGTGGAAGATGGAAAAGCTGTAGCACTGTGCGAAAAGCACTCCGAAAAGGATGAAGAAAAGCGCAATTGAGAAAACGCTTCTGCCGGCAGAGAAGAAAAGTGCAAGCACAACAAAAAGCGCCTGACAAAGATAAATGTACCACGCCTTGAACTGCCAGAAGCGCACTCTTCCCAGTGCCATGAAGGCAAAACAGGTTGCAAGGCCTCTCAACAGAAGAAGAAAACCACTTGTCCTCTCTGTCAGACAAAGCTCCTCCTGTGCATACATCGGGAAAATATTCAGGACAACTGAAAGTGCCGAATAGACGATGAACACCGCAATCCATGAATCATAGCGCAGCGGCGTGCTGTGATCGCTTTTCTTTTCAGCTTTTTCCTTCGTCTTTATGTATTCCCTCTCCGGCACAAGCGCCCTGACTGACTGGCATGAGGCAGCCAGCAGCTGAAAAACAATGGCAATGATCACAAAAAGCACCACGGCACCCGCAAGTGCGGCAGAAGGCGAATAAGTAACAAGGAAAGCTGTCACATAAGGAGATATACCGGTGCCGAAAGACCATGAGAAATTGAATGCGCCTGTAAGCCTGTTCAGCCGGCTTCCTTCCGCGCCCCTTGTAATCCAGGCCTCGATCTGGGGCCACAGCATGCTCATGAAAAATCCGTAAAGGATGAGAAAAGAGAAGACAAGTGGAATGCTTGCAGTCCTTGTGACCAGAAAAGATGACAATGCCATCCCGAGCACTGAAACAGTCACAACCTTATACGGTCGGAATCTCTGATAGAAACCGCCCAGTGCAAGACAGCAAATCAGATAGACACTTGTATATGTGCTTGCGGCCGCACCGACAACAGATGCAGATGCCTCAAGCGTATAACGCAGATAATAAACAAGCGCAAGGTTCACCATGCTTATAGTCAGCTGCCCCAGCAGCGATGCGGCATTCAGCGCCCAGAACTGAGCCTTCTCTTCTCTTTCTTTCATAGAGCGTACTGTACGCTTTTCCACTTTCTTATGCTAGAATGAAACAATGACAAATATTGAGAAAATTGCCAAAGATGTCGTGAAAAACCATCTTGATGTCATCGGAACCGCTTTGGATAATGGCGTTGATCCCGTGCTGCTTGAATACCATGCCGCTCTTCTGGAAGGTGATATGGAAAAAGCGGACAGGCTCAAAGCGGCAATCGAAAAAAGAGAAAACGACAGAAAAGAACTTGAAGCGGAACTCATGAGACTGCACAAAGAGGTGCATGAAAAATAAAAACAAGGAAGAACAGGTGTTTTTCTATTCTACAAAACCTGTTTTTCAGGGTAAAATCAGCAGATAGAGAAACAGTAATGCCGGAATGATAGTTTATGAAGATACTTCTCTGCACTGACCGTTATTACCCCGCAATAAGCGGAGTTGTCACTTCAGTAATGACACTCAAGAAATACCTTGAGGCGGCCGGACATGAAACACGCATCCTCACTCTTTCCGATACCATAGCCTCTCATGTAAGCGGAGACATCGTATACATAGGAAGTTTCGATGCGGAGAAGATCTATCCCGATGTCAGGATAAAGCATCCGGTGAACAAAGCCTATCTCGACTCGCTCATACAGTGGTCTCCCGACATAATCCACTGTCATACGGAATTCTCGACATTCTTTCTGGCAAAGCACATATACAGAGCCTGCCGGTGTCCTATGGTTCTCACATATCATACCGATTATGAAGACTATGTCCATTACGTCGCCCTGAGCCGCAAATTCGGCCGCAAGCTCGTCATGCATTACATACGCTATGTCTGCAAATACATGACACGCGTCATCTCCCCGACAGAGAAAACAGCTGAAATACTTAGGAACTACAATATTCCTTCCCCTATCAGGGTGATTCCCACAGGTCTTGATCTTGAACGCTTCACCCCTGTGAGAAAAGAAGAGGAACTTGACAGGATAAGAAACCTTCACGGCATAAAGAAAGATGTCCCGACCCTCATCTACGTAGGCAGACTCGGAAAGGAGAAGAACCTGACGGAAATCGTGGACTTCCTCTCACGCTATGAGGAGAAGGATTTCCAGTTCATCATTGTCGGAGACGGTCCCGACAGAGCCGAAATAGAAGCCCATGTGAAAAACAGCAGGATCGCCTCCAAGACAATCTTCACCGGCATGATAAGACAGGAGGAAATCGGAATATACTACCAGCTGGGCAATCTTTTCCTCTCTGCATCGACCAGCGAGACACAGGGACTTACCTACATAGAGGCGATGGCCTCGGGAACCCCTCTGCTGTGCCGCAGGGACAAGTGTCTTGACGGTGTCGTTGAAGACGGAAAGAACAGCTTCCTTTTTGAAAGCGGAGATGAATTCTGCACCAAGATCGAATACTTCTTCAGCCACAGGGAAGAATGGCCGTCACTGAAAAAGAAAGCTCAGAATAAAGTCATAGAGAAATTCGGCGCCGCGAAATTTGCATCCGACATGCACTCTCTGTATGAAGAGGCTGTACGGGATTTCAGACCATACAAACCAAGCCTTCTCCATTTTCTCTACATCAAGTTCGCAGAAACGCTTCCCTGGGTTTAATTAAGAGGAACGACATCATCCGCACAGTCAAGTGCATCAAGCAGGAAATCCATCATATAAGGAAGGACGTATTCGTCCCTGAGTTCGATTGAAAGGCCTTCCATCTCCTCTTTTTCCCCGTTGCCGTAGACAACAAGCCGCGGAGACGATATGAAGCCTCTTGTACCGTACTCCCTCTGGATCTCCTTGACTGACTCACCAAGCGATGAGGCGAGAGAGCGCAGATCAAGCGATTCGATTGACACAACGCACACGGTATCATCACCTGATTTCGCAATGAGGGAATAGTGTATGTATACAAGATCCTCACCTGATGCCGAAGGAGGGGTTTTCTCGAAAAGTATCTGAATTGCGCCGGCAGTGAAACGTTTCACGACATTCACCCCTTCTTTCGGAAGGGAAGAGAAATCATGACGTGTCAGGGAAATGCAGGAAGAAATATCGATAAGCATATTACACACGCTCCAGAAGGTTTTCCAGTGTAAGGGAAGCGAATGCCTCCTCGGAGCAGGTCTTTACCTGCTCGGCCACCGCCTGTCCGGCAGTGGTTATATCGCTGTGTTCGTCAAAGCCGTATATGGCCTCGAATATTTCCTTGAGATAAATCTTGTCAAGCGGACGTGCAGGCACATAGCTTGCACTCTTTCCCTTGCTTATCTCGATTATCAGGTGCTTTTCACTCAGAAGGCCGATGTATCCGCCCAGTACCGAGGGCGTGATCGCAAGTTTTCGGGAAAGGTTCTTGCGGCTTATCGAACCTTTTCCGTTTTTATAGCTGTCTCCGATCACCATCATCATATTCACTGCATCTGTAATCTGTCTGGACGGCGTCTCCGCCTCTCCCGCCAGCTGGCTTGATTCCGGCTTGAACTGGTGAACATAAATAATCTCGGCACTTACAAGAATGATGTACCAGCAGGCATACAGGAAAACAAGCAGGAAAAGCACTGCGGCCAGTGAGCCGTAGATCACTGAATACCCGACAGACCGCGAGACTATGGTCTTGAATACCGCGAAAAGGACTACAAGACAGATGCTGCCTGTTATTGAGCCCAGCAGGGCCGAGCGCGTGCGTATCTTTGTATTCGGAACGAAATAATAAAGAAGGAAGAGAACCGCAGTTATTCCGATGAAACTCATTAATGATGAGATCATATCCTTCAGAACGTTTGCGGGCCTGCTGCCTTCATTGTAGACTATGCTTGTCGCATAGCTCATCAGAGAAGTGTTGAATGAGATTATAAGGGCGAGGAACACCACTCCGACCAGCAGGAACGTGAGGAATGTGGTGAAGCGTCTGAAATTTCCGCTGCTCGGCTCTGTCCTGAAAATCTGATTGATCACCATGTAGACCTTGTTTACAAGAAGCGTCGCCGTTATGATGAACGAGACAAGGCCGAAAACGCCAAGGCCCATGGCATTGGTCGAGAACTGCTGGATGAAAACCAGCAGCTGATCGCCGATGGTTGAGCCGAAAATGTCCTCAAGCAGTGCCTCAAGCACCGCCATGAAAGGCTGAAGCAGGTCAAATACCGTAAGGAAAGCCACAAAGAAAGTGATGCATGGAACTATTGCAACCAGAGTGGAATAGACGAGGCCCGATGCCATTATCGTGACATTGCTCTGGCCGATGCCCTGCACGGCCCTTATTATTACAAACCCGATGTCCTCCATCAGGTCCATGAACCTTCCCTTAGGTTCACTCCTGTGTTCATTTTCACCGTGAACGGTGTCTGTATTGTCATTCATGATTCGTATCTTTTTGCAATTTCACTAAGATAGGTGCCGATGCAGTCATAGACATCTTTCTTGTCAAGCTCGTTGAGAATCTCATGGCGGCCATCCTTGAAAAGCCTGACCTTCACTTCCCTTACTCCGGCCTTGCGGTACATGTCAGCGACCTTCATCACACCTTTGCCGTATCCGCCAACCGGATCGGCATCGCCTGAGACGATAAGCATAGGGAGGTCAGGTCCTATCTTCCTTGCTTCATCCCTGTCATTGGCTTTCTCGATGAGGGTTATCAGATCAATGAAGAACTGTGAGGAGCATACAAAACCGCACAGCGGGTCATCAATGTATTTCTTCACTTCAGCTTCATCTCTTGAGAGCCACTCAAATCCGGTTCTGACCGGAGAAAAACGTTTGTTGTATGAACCGAAGCTGAGTTTGTTGAGAAGATGGTCCGGCATCTTCGAGCCGTTTCTGGCAGCATTCCTGCGGGCCAGGGCCTTACCTATGGTACCGGCAATTCCTTTCCCCGCTCCCGTTCCAATGATGACAGCGGCGGAGAAATAATCCGGAACACGGGTTATCTCGCAGCGGGTGATGAAAGATCCCATCGAGTGTCCCAGAATGAAATGCGGAAGCATCTCATTCTCCTTCATGATGAACTGGTCAACGGCAATTGAGTCCTTCACGACAATATCCCAGCCGCCGGAATGAGAGAACCAGCCTCTTTCCTCCTCTTCCATAGTGAATCCGTGTCCCCTGTGGTCCTGTGCGTAAACTATGAAGCCAAGAGAATTCATGTACCGGGCAAACTCGTCATAGCGGAGCGAATGCTCGGCCATGCCGTGGTTTATATGCAGGGTGCCTGCAGGCTTTTCAACATCATTCCAGATCCTGACAAAAAGACGGTGTCCGTCCTTCATTTCCAAATAGCGCTCAAGCATATGAAAACCCCTTGAATTCTGATATAATTATAGTATCGGAAAAACAGAGGACGGGCAATGGAGAATTTCACATATTTTGCCGCATCGGACATACATGGAAACATTCAGGCTCTTGATGAAATAATACGTCTTGCAAAAAAAGAAAAAGCGGACAGGCTTTTCATTGCGGGGGATCTCTGCCCGGAAAATCCGTCTTTCGCCCTGAGGCTTCACAATGCCCCATTTCCATACATTGCGGTGAAGGGCAACTGCGACAGTCTGTGGGATTTCACTGACAGCGGACTGGCTGTTCCAAAGGAAAGCGTTTATTTTGAAATGCCGGATGGGCGTCACATAGGCATGACACACGGTCACAGCATTTACACACCCGGAGCTTTTCCGTTCCCTCTTGAAAAAGGCGACATTTTCATACAGGGGCACTCCCATGTTCCATCCCTTTTCACAGATGAGGAAGGAATAATCCACCTCAACCCGGGGTCCCCTTCACGCCCGCGGAGCATGGACGGCGCGACATGTGCCGTAATCAGGAAAGATGAAATCAATATACACAGGATAAAAGACTGGAAGAAAATCTTTCACCTCGACATTCAGTGAATGGATCTGGCGGCAAGCGAGAGGGCTTCCTTTACGGTCTTGTCCATATCGAAATAGGCATACTGTGCCAGACGTCCGCCGATGAGTATGCCTTCCTTTTCGGCAAGAGCCCTGTAGGAAGCATAAAGTCTTGTGTTCACACTGTCGTTTACAGGATAGTAAGGCTCGCCTGTTACCTTGTAATCCACAGGGTATTCACGGCTTATCCAGGTGACGGGAGAGGAATTGCCCTTCTCGAAATGCTTATGCTCAATGATCCGGGTATACGGCGTCTGGCTGTCCGTATAATTGACAACTGCATTGCCCTGCCAGTTTTCGCATTCGATTCTCTCATTCTCAAAGCGCAGGCTTCTGTACTGCAGGTGACCGAGAGAGAAATCGAAATACTCATCAAGCGCACCGGTATAAAGCACATTGCGTGCAATGCTTCTATAGTGATCCCTGTCTTTGTTGAAATCGCAGGAAAGCTCCACATCGCAGCCTTCAAGCAGTTTTTCTGCTATCTGCGTATAACCTCCCTCCGGTATCCCCTGATACGTATCATTGAAGTAATTGTTGTCGTAAGTATAGCGTACAGGCAGTCTTCTGATTATTTCCGGCGGCAGCTGACTGCAATCCCTTCCCCACTGTTTCTCAGTGTATCCCTTTACAAGTTTGTTGAATATATCACGGCCGACAAGGGAGACAGCCTGCTTTTCAAGATTGTCGATGGGAGGCTCAACATCCTTTCTCTGCTCCTCTATTATCGCCTTTGCCTGGGAGGGAGTGCTTATACCCCACATCCTCGAAAAAGTATTCATGTTGAAAGGCATATTGTAGATCTCGCCTTTGTATGAAGCTATGGGAGCATTGATGAAGTTGTTGAAACTGGCAAACTGAGTGATGTAATCCCATACAGTCTTGTCTGAAGTGTGGAATATATGCGCTCCGTATTTATGGATGTTTATACCATCCTTCTCATATGTGAATATATTCCCGCCGATATGATCCCGTCTTTCAATGACAAGACACTTCTTCCCCATCTTCACCGCTTCATGGGCAAAGACACAAGCAAACAATCCGGAACCTGCTATCACATAATCATACATGAGACTTACTTACCTGCCTTTCTTTTAATATACTCCATTTCCGAAAGGTATCCACTCATAAGTTTCACCATGTTCACTTCATCGGTGTACCCGCACCTTCCGGGAAGAAGGAAAACGGATGGAAGAGTGGCGGCTTCTCCGTGCAGGCTGTCAAAAAGAAGGACTGATTCAAGCCCGCTTTCAAGCAGTTCCCTGTTCTTCAGCTTCCCCACCGTAAAACCTCTCATGATCAGCCTCAGAACAGAAAGGTTACCCGCAAAAAGAAACGGCACAGTATCAAAATAAATAGGAAGCATGAAGAATGAAGGAATGCCCATATTCTCCATCGCGTGTGTGTATATCCTCAGATATGCAGCAGCACGTCCTGTAAGCTCTGCAGGCAGTCTGCCCTTGAGGTTTCTGACAAGATCAACATAGCACGGTGTATTCTCCCCGTATACAGAAAAAAGCGCCTGTGCATGTGCACCGCGCAAGTCATAGATGCAGGCTCCTCCGTCAATTGAAGGAGCATCGGGAAGCGCATCAAAGCCTCCCGACACGATCTCGCCTGCCCCCTTCCGGGATGCAATGAGCGAAAGAATCCTGCATTTCTCTTCAAGTGAGGTGTCCTTCACAGTTGGAATCGTATAGTCAGGGTTGTCAAGAGTGTTCAGGAATGAAAGCATCTCCCCGGCGGCACACGGGTCAAGCCCGAGCGAGAGACAATGATGCAGCAGCCGTGAGACTTTCCCTGTTGAGAATATTCCCAGATTGCTTCCAAGACACATGGCCTCCATCCAGGAAGGAAGCCTCATCCCCGTAGCGGTATCGACAAGGGAACATGGAACAGGACAGAGAGGACAGCCGCTCTTTTCCACTTTGTATTCACGGCTCTGGCTTCTGCCGTCAAGAGCCTTGAGACGGGGATCATAATAAGGACTGAATTCATTTTTAGGAGCCCATCCGCAGGACGCCCCGTAATCCAGAAAGACAGCCGAACCGTAAAGGGACATATCGCTCATCAGGGCTGTCCTGTTCTTTCTTCTTATTCTGTACTGCAGCTTCTCATCATCTTCAAGCACGGTATGAGAGATGATCCCTTTGAAGTTCATCTTTCCCATCATGGACGCAAGACCACCCCGGCCTGTTGTTATGCCGCTGTCACAGCAGCAGATTGAAAGAGGACTGAGTTTCTCGCCCGCTTCTCCTATTGCAATGAAAGCGTCATCAGGAGAAGAAAGCAGGACCTCGGCAAAGCGGTATGGGGAGCAGAACCTTATGTTCTCGCAGTGATACACGGCAATGTTATCGTCACTCATGTAAAGATATGAGAGTTTTGAGGCAACTCCGCTCACCACAACAGCTTTTATGCCTGCTTTCTTCATATGGCGGGAAAGAACCGGCTGGGCATTGTCGCGGCAGATTTTCCCTTTTGCGTTTTTATATACGGCAACCATGCCGCACAGGTTGAAATCATTGCATGGGAAGGCAAGAACAAAAGATGAATCCCCCGCAAGGGTATAAAGCGATGGGATGGAGAAGTCTTCCTCTGCTTTCTCTTCCCTTATGGTCTCATCGCCGAGTGAAATGTAAACAATCCTGCCATCCATAATGGAAAAGATACTCAATAAGCGGCGCCGATAGCAATAATCCCCGTGAAATATTTCATTCATCCCGTTTTAGCTCGTTTTAAATATTCCTGATGCACACGGAATGTTTTGACTGACGATGGATACATGGAGTATTTTGTGTGAGAACAGTTTCTTAATCAGGAAAATATCAAGAAACAAAACATCAAACGGAAATGGACAGTTAAAAAGAAACTGCGGCAGATAAAACCGGGGAGGACTGAAATGGAAAAGACTCTGGGATATTACATGGCACTTCCATACAAGATTGAACTTGAAAGAGATGCGGACACAAATGGATACACAGCCAGCATACCCCAGCTTAAGGGATGTCTGACATGACATGCGGTGATGACATGATTCAGACGCTCACCAATCTTGAAGACGCGAAAAGAGAATGGTTAACTACAGCTTTGACACGGGGAATTGCAATACCGGAACCGGATGATGAGCAGAAACGCAAGCCATAGCTTTGCGCTCTGGCTCCCATACAAAGAATGAAATCCTTCACAAACTCATTTCCATCCTCTATGATTAAAGGGAAACGTAAAAGGATGGTCTTATCTATGAAAAAAAGGTTTCTGCTGCTTCTGATTCTCGCGGCAATTCTTACTTCAGCTTTAAGCGCAAGCCATGATATGGAAATTATTCCTCTCTCATCGCCTGTGTACGAATATATGGAAAGCCTGTATGTGCTTGAAGGCAAGGCGGCACCCCAGGGCGCCAAGCCGTGGACTGTCGCGGATGTGAAACAGCAGCTTGACAGGATCACACCGACCAGCGTCCCGGCTCAGAACCTGTATGACATACTCAGTGAATACACAGACAAGGAAGATGAAAAAGACGTCAAGGTAGATGTGGACATGTCCCTCACACCTTCCATCGGACTTCACATCAACAACACAGATTTTGACGAAAGCGGCAAATGGCGCTCAAAAGTTCTTAACGACAAGCTTCTCCACCTCAACGGATCTCTTTACGTCTATGATTATTTTGCGGCGGATATGGGACTTTCCGTAGGCCTTATGAACTCAGTTCAAGCATACAATACAGGGAAAAACCCGGAAAAAGATGATAAATGGTATAAATCAGTACATGAAGACCGTTTCTCCGAACGGATGGCATCAAACATTCCATTCCTTTCGTCAGGAGACATAGATGTTGATGTCACGGACAATTCCTATGTCTCAGTCGGTGTTCCCTACATCTCCCTTTCACTCGGAAGAGGCCAGCTGTCACTCGGCAACGGCATGATGGGAAATCTTATACTCGGCAACACCCTGCCATACCATGACTACCTGAGCATATCGGCATCAAACAACACATGGTTCGATTACACAATGCTGATGAGTTTTTTCCCTCATCCTATGAATTACATTGAACACAGACCAAGCGGAAAGGAATCAGATATAAACGGCATACAGATGTTCATCGCACACCGCTTTGAAATGAGGATGTTCAGCGACAAGCTGCGCATAACGCTGAATGAGGCAACCATGTATCAGTCTGAAGACAACACCATTGATTTCAGAGTATTCAATCCTCTCCTCATCATGCACGGATTCTATATTTCCGCCAATGCAAATTCGCTTGCTTCCATTGAACTTGAGTTTGCCCCGGCGAAAAATCTCCAGCTGTACGCTTCCTTCGTAATTGACGACTTGTCTGTTTTCGGAGAACCGAAAGTCCCTGAGGAAAACTCAACCCTGAACATGTGGGGTGTCATGGGAGGGATGAGAGTATCTGTTCCGGCAAAGAAAGGCTACTTCACACTGGGCCTTGAAGCTGTGTACACCAGCCCGTTCATGTATCATAAAGAGACCTACAACGATGCAACAGCGCATTCCCTTGATTTCATAGGATCCATACGCCATAACATGGGAGAATCATACAACAGACAGTATCTGAGTTTCCCGTTCGGCTCCGATGCTCTGGCGGCCCTGCTTGATGTCAAATACACCAACCCTATGAAGTGGTCGCTCGGCATGAACATATTCGCAATGATGCACGGCACCACTGATATCGACAGCACAGCAAAGCGATATGACGGTGAAATGACAGAAGTTCCCGGCTGGATCTCAGACAAAAATCCGTTTGAAGATGATGGAAAGAACTCAATTTCATATACCTTTGACATAGGCTTCAATGCAGGGTGCTATCTTACAAGAAATCTCTCACTCAATGCTGCTGTCGATTTCATCTATGTTGCCAATATGGACAACATAGCAGGAAACAGCAGACAGGACATCCAGTTCACTCTGGCAGTGAAATACAATATCTTCTGACAGTCTGTAACTATCGTAAGACAAAATAGTTATATACAATATGCTTATGACAGTCACAGAAGATATCAGAGGTGTGGAAGCATACCGGCAGTCAGATATGTCTGCCGTGGTGTCTGCAATACTTTTTCTGCTGTCTGCCTGTTGCACAACAATTACCTGTTCAACGGTAAATACTGAAGATTTGAGCACATACATAGGCCATGACGCCATTGTATTCCTGATTTTCTGTCTGTCAGTTTCTAGTATGATTCATCACCTCATGATCGTTTTCAATAAAATAAAAAAATACTTCTGTTACAAATTCGGGAAAACAGATATAATGAGACAACGCACTGGGAGCGGGAAGAAAAAACTGACATGAGAATAGCCTTTGGTTTTGATATATTCTACCCTGAAAGCAACGGGGTCATAACTACAACAATAAACTTGGCAAACAACCTCATTGAGATGGGACATGAAGTTTATTTCTTCGTTCCGGCAGACAGAGGTTTCAGGGAAACAACAATCGAAAAAGGCATTCACATAATAAGGGTAAAAGCCCTTCCCTCTTTCATATACAAGGGAATAAAACTGCTCCCAATACAGAGCTGGTACCTCAGAAAGTATTTCATGAAGTACAAGTTCGATGTGATTCACGATACATCACCCTGGCTTATCTGTCAGGCGATGAATCATGCTGCAAGAAAAATGCATATTCCGGTTCTTGCAACTCATCACACCCTAATCGACAATCCGATTTACATAAAGTACGCACTCAAGAGCAAAACACTTGCGGAAGCGGCCCAGAAGCCTATCTGGTCAATTGTCTTCAACCCTTTCTTCCGCCTTGTATGGATGGTCACAGCTCCCAACAAGGAAACATGCAAAACAGTGAAGGAACATGTGAGCGGTATTGATGTGCGCTATGTCTCAAACGGAATCGACATAGAACAGTTCAAAAAACAGACAACATCGGAGCCGATAAAGCAGATCCCGGAATCATGGATCAACCGCAACTCTTTCCTCTTCATAGGACGTCTGGGATTTGAAAAAGCAATAGACATAACACTTGAAGGCTTTGCAAAGGCACTGCAGCTGAGACCGGAAATGAAACTCATCATCATAGGTGACGGTCCTGCCCATAAGGAACTCATAGGCATCGCCCACAGGCTGGGCATTGCAGACAAAGTCCTTTTCACCGGAAAGATTGACAACCATATACTGATGAGAAGCGGCATACTCAAGAAAGTGAATTCATTCGTGACTTCCTCGCTTTCCGAAAATCAGGCGATCACAGTTATTGAGGCCATCTGTTCCGGATGTCCTGTAATCTGCCCGGATGTCTTCAACATGAAGGAAATCGTGAAAGACGATGCCGGCTGGTTCTTTGAAGGTCAGAATCCTGACAGTCTCGCGAAAACCCTTGTACACGTTTTCGATAATGAGGCGGAAAGGAACGAGAAAGGAAACAACGCACTTAAATACATGGAGCTGTATGACGGGAAGAAAATCGCAAAGCAGTTTGAATCCATCTACCATGAACTGCTTGAGATGAAGAAAAACGGCTTCTATGTATATGAAGGTGAAAGGAAAGCCTACAAGTTTGAGAGAGAATTGAAGAGCTATTACGATAAGACCAAGGACTGAGAGGTGAAAGGGTTGAACATACTCTGTGTCTACGTGGATGGCGGCAAAGGACATTACATTCCGGCACGTGCGGTGCAGGAACAGCTCCTGGAGATGGGACATAATGCGATCCTTGTGGATTTCTTTGAATTTCTCAACATAAAGTTTATAGGCAAGGTCAACAAATATGTATGGAGAAAACTCCTAGAGCACTCCTCCATCGAAATGAAATTCTCAAAGAAAAACGATCAGAACACAAAGGAAATTGAAAGTGTTGCACGTATTCTCAACGTGACAAGAAAGAAACGTTTCCTCAGGATGATCGAAAAATACCAGCCTGACATGATTTTCACGACACACCCCTATCCCGATTATTTCCTCTCATCCCTTGCTGTGAAAACAGGCTCGTCTGTCCCGGTCACATATTACGCGACTGATGTCTTCACAGTTCCGATGTCGGCTGTCAGCAATAATCTTAAAAGGCTTTATGTCGCGACGCAGGAAGGTTATGACTCGGCACTTGAAAGAGGTCAGAAGAAGGAAACCCTCAGGCTGTGCCCCTTTCCTCTTCAGAAAAGCTGCATGAACAGCCGGAGGCTTACAAAGAAAGAAGCCCGCTCACTGCTCGGCCTGAAAGAAGACCTTTTCACACTTCAGATAAATTTCGGCGGAGAAGGAGTCGGTGCCACATCTCTTCTGAAAAGTCTCAAGGACATTCCGTGTCCGATGCAGGTTGTACTCATAGGCGGCATTGAGGATAAAACACGGAAGGAACTTGAGAAAATCATGGAGAGCCTTCCTTCCAACATAGAAGTCCACCTTATAGGATATGTGTCAAATGTCAATGATTATATCCTGGCATCCGACATAATAGCCGGGCGCAGCGGTATCAACACGCTGGTAGAGGCTTTCTACCTCCGCCGCCCCTTCCTCATCACCGAGCTTGTGTATACCGTGATATCATCTGCAGCCTATGTGGAAAAATACAAGGTGGGCTGGAACGCCGACCATGATAGCGAGAAGCAGCTCAGGATAGTCGCAGAATATGCAAAAACCCCTTCCCTGCTCGATGAAATCGACAGAAACTTCGATGACATTCCGATAAAATACAGCGCAAGGGAACTTGCTCAGATGATCACTGAGGATGCCGCCGAAGAGTAAAACATGATTTATTCACTTAGCGTTTTTTTCATGCTATGATGTGGGTATGAAGAAAATTGCAGTAGCAGGTACAGGGTATGTCGGCCTTTCGCTGGCAGTGCTTCTTTCCCAGCACAATGAAGTGACCGCTGTTGACATAATTGAAGACAAGGTCAGGAAAATAAGCTCTTTCACATCTCCGATTCAGGATGAATATATAGAAAAATATTTTCAGGAAGCAAAGGAAGGCAAAAGAGATCTCAGCCTGAAAGCCACTCTTGACGGAAATTCTGCCTACAAAGATGCTGACTACATAATCATAGCAACTCCGACAAATTATGATTCAAAACAGAATTTCTTTGACACCAGTGCAGTCGAAGCCGCACTTGAACAGATATTATCCGTAAACAGAAACGGAATCATAGTGATCAAGAGTACCATCCCTGTAGGTTATACCAAGTCAATAAGGGAAAAGTACAACTGCGGCAGAATCCTTTTCAGCCCGGAATTTCTCAGGGAATCAAAGGCATTGTATGACAACCTCTATCCCAGCCGCATAATTGTCGGAACGGATCCGGATGATTCTGACCTCATGAAAAGCGCTGAGGAATTCGCCTCTCTTCTGAAAGAAGGTGCCGTAAAGGAAAACATAGAAACGCTGTTCATGGGCTTTACCGAAGCTGAAGCCGTAAAGCTCTTTGCAAACACATATCTTGCACTCAGGGTTTCTTTCTTCAATGAACTGGATACATATGCGGAAATGAAGAACCTTGATTCGCAGTCCATAATAAGAGGTGTATGTCTGGATCCGAGGATCGGAGATTTCTACAACAATCCTTCCTTCGGTTACGGAGGATACTGTCTTCCCAAAGATACAAAACAGCTGCTTGCAAATTATAAGGATGTTCCTGAAAACCTCATTGAAGCCATAGTTGAGTCAAACAGGACAAGAAAAGACTTCATAGCAGACAGGATCCTCACTCTTGCCGGTTACTACAACTATTACAACAGGGGCGATTACAGTGCTACACAGGAGAAGGAATGTGTCATCGGGGTGTACCGTCTGACCATGAAGAGCAACAGCGATAACTTCCGGCAGTCATCCATTCAAGGTGTGATGAAAAGGATAAAGGCAAAAGGCGCAACTGTAATAATCTACGAACCGACTCTTGAAGACGGATCTACTTTCTTCGGAAGCAAGGTCGTGAATGATCTTGATAAATTCAAGTCACGCTGTCAGGCAATAATAGCTAACAGATACAGTAATGTCCTTGACGATGTGAAGGATAAAGTATACACAAGAGATCTGTTCGGAAATGATTGAAAGACAAAAGGAAACAGAAAATGCCATACAATAATGGGACTCCATTAATATCTGTTCTTGTTGCTGTCTATAATGTTGAACAATATCTTAGACAGTGTATTGACAGCATTCTAAATCAAACATACAAGAATCTTGAAATCATCCTTGTGGATGACTGTAGTACAGATAAAAGCGGACAAATTTGTGACAATTATGCAGAAAAAGATTCCAGAATAAAAGTCATTCACCATAAAAAGAATGAGTGTTTAAGCGGTGTGCGCAATACGGGAATTATCAATGCAACTGGAGAACTTGTTTCTTTTATTGATGCAGATGATTATATTGATCCGGATTTTTATGACTATTTGCTTTCTATCATGAAAATAAATGACATGAAACCAGATATAGCATACTGCTCATTCAGAAAAGTTGATGATAATGGACAATTTATCTCTCAGCCAAAAAATTCCAATCCAGACCATGTGGAATTATTTAACAGTAAAGAAGCAACAATAAATTGTCTAAGAGCAAGAAAAGGATTCCAGATGTATGTCTGGAACGGCCTTTTCAAAAGAGAAATCCTTCCTTTCTTTGAAGAAGGCAGAAGAATAGGACAGGATCAGGATTTCACGATCCATACTCTTCTACAAGCAAGACTGATTGCAAAAGGCCATGGTGTTAAACAAAGTTATAGAATACGTCTTGGAGGATCAAAAAGCCTGAATCTTGAAGAAAGAGCCAAATTCCAATATCTGGCACTCAACGATATGAAAAAACACATCATGAATGCAGGAGGAGATGCTGATCTGATTGATGCATACTACGAACGCTGTTTCAGAGCAGATCTTGGTCTGATGGATCGATATTCAACACGAAAGAAAAAAAACAAACCTTTTTTCAAACATATAAGAAACAAGCTCAGAAATGATGCAAGGAAAACTTATAAAGGACTCACGGGGATCATCCTATATTACGCTTTAAGTGTTGGAGAAACACCTTATAGAATAGCATTCTATTTTGTAAAGAAATTTCAAAAGTAAAACTATGAAAAAAACAATTCAGGAAATATTCACACCGACACTGGACTTTCTGGTTAAATACTGCACACCGCTGAGTCTGCTTTACACGAATATAAGTTTCCGCCTCACGAAGCCGGATAAGCGTTTTTCCGCACTCAAAAACAAGTACAAAGGTAGACGATGCTTCATCGTAGGCTTGGGTCCCAGCTTGACAACAGCAGATCTGGATCTGCTTACAAAGAACGGTGAATACACATTCTCAATGAACAGATGTTATCAGCTTTTCGGCAGGACAGAATGGCGTCCTGACTGCTATTTCATTTCAGATGGTAAAGCATGTACCCCTCCAACCATGGAAGCAATTGATGAAATGCTGAAAAACGGAACAACAGTCATTTACAGCCGTCTTCAGATCAGGAAAATGCCGAAAGAAGCAATATATTATAAAGCCAGATACAATCACTTCATAATGATGAATTCGACATACAAGCATTACCAGAAGAAAGGTCATTACTGTAAGATGAGTCCGGACGCAGGATCTTTCATATATGACGGTCACACCTGTGTTCATTCAATAATACAGGCAGCATATTACATGGGCTTTTCTGAAGTCTATCTCATAGGAACAGACTGCACCTACTCAAAGAATGCACGGCATGCACAGGGAATAGAAACAGCTAAGAGTGCCCTGAAACCGAATGATGACATGGAGAAATTCATAATCGACTACGAAAGCATGGATGAGGACATAAAGGAAAAGAATCTTGATTTCAGGATCTATAACTGCACCAGAGGCGGTGCACTTGAGGTATTTGATAGAAAGAATCTTGAAGATGTATTGAAAAACCAGCCGAAAAGATGAATCTCACAAACACATGATGTAATGTTTAATTAACACTGATAATTTCAAATAAGCAAATATGCGCTATTTTGATTAAACTGAATTACCAAATACCTCAATCAGCATTCCCTGTCTGCTGTATCATTGCAGCGATTGCACTTCTGCCTGGCATTTATTTCTGGAAGGCTCCTTTTCTGGAAAAAGTCCTTGCATTTGCACTGTTCCTTTCATAGGCAATGGCTTCCCTGAGCCCTTCTTCAATGCCACTGAAGAAATCAGCGTTCCTGAAATCGTTCTCAATTTTCTCAATGCTGTATCCTGATTTAAAAACATGTTCAGCCATATCATTCCTATTGCTGCATAGTAAGTAATGCATGATCTATCATATTCTATAATTTACATTTTTGCACATCTCCTTCTCCTGAAAGGTTCATCTGACGACACGATACCGGACGAGCAAATTCATACCGTGTTTGATATACGATGCGGACTTTGACGAAATCACCTTCTTCTGTTTATTATTGTAACGCAGACATATGTTTTTATATGGACTGCTCACCGGCGGGATGCCAGCTTTGTTTTTAAGCGTACTGTTTCTGTACGCGGCCCCGTTGGGAACCTCCCTGTGTGGAGGTTTTTTGATAAAAGAGATGATCTCTTTTCAGATTTCAGCCTTTTATTTTCTAAATACATTCAACAAACAAAGCACCTGCAGAAAACAGGACCACTCAACGCACAGTAAATTTCATACTTCTTTAAACATCACTCTTCATGTTATAGTCAAAACAGAAGGTATGCCTTCTGTTTATTTCTCTTTAATCAGGAAAAGGATTGAAAAGATGGAATACAGGAAACCATTTGTCATAGCTGAAGCCGGGTGCAACCACAAAGGTGAAATGGAAATTGCACATGAACTCATAAACACCGCCGCGATATACTGCAAGGCGGATGCGATAAAATTTCAGAAAAGATGTCCGAAAGAACTGCTGACCCCGGAGCAGTACAACGCACCGCACCCCCATCCGGAAAACTCATATGGAAAGACATATGGAGAACACAGGGAGGCTCTTGAATTCACAGTTGACCAGCATGCCCAGCTCAAGGAATGGTGCGAACAGGTCGGAATAATCTACTCCACTTCTGTCTGGGATATGACAAGTGCAAAGGAAATCGCATCCCTCAAGCCGCAGTTCATTAAAATCCCATCAGCCTGCAATACCCATTATGAAATGCTGCAGTGGCTCTGTGACAACTATAAAGGAGAGATCCAGCTTTCATTCGGAATGACAACGCATGAGGAAGAAGAGAAGATTGTCTCTCTCTTTGAAGCCAACGGAAAAGCAAAAGATCTTGTCATATTCGACTGCACATCAGGCTATCCTGTTCCATATCAGGACATATGTCTGCTTGAAATCAAGAGGCTGAGGGAGAAGTATGAATCCAGAGTAAAGGCGATAGGCTTCTCCGGCCATCACCTCGGCATTGCAGTTGATGTTGCAGCATACACGCTGGGTGCACATATAATAGAGCGTCACTACACGCTGGACAGAACATGGAAAGGAACCGACCATGCAGCATCCCTTGAACCGTACGGAATCAAGAGTCTGGTAAGGGATCTCAACAATGTGTATGAAGCGCTGACCTATAAAAAAGAAGAAATTCTTCCGATTGAGCAGGTACAGAGAGACAAGCTGAAATACAGAAAGCACTGAAACAGAAATGAAAGAGAACCTTGTACCATTCATCATAAGCAAAGAGGCAGAGCTTTCACAGGCTCTGCATAAGATAGACCGTAACAAACAGGGCTTTCTCATCGTCATCGATGATGAAGAACATGTTGCAGGTGTCCTTACGGACGGTGATGTCCGCCGTGCCCTGCTTTCCGGCCATCTGCTTTCTGATAAAGTCATGAATATCTGCACTCAAAACGCAAAGGCTGTCAAGGTAACAGATACTTTTGACATTGTCAGCGAGCTTTTCAAAAGCCAGGCAATTAAGTTCCTGCCCATACTGGGAGATGATGGAAAACTGGAAAACATAATAACAAAAGCCCAGTTTCATACCATGCTCCTTCAGGATATTCCGGCTGATCTCTGCTTCGATTTTCTCTCTCTTGACACAAGTGTCATCGACAGTGAGATATTCATGCGCCCCTGGGGCTTTTATAAAACCACGGTGCTGAACAAATACTATCAGTCAAAAGTGATAAGCGTAAAACCGGAAGAAGAGCTGAGCCTGCAGTCTCATGAGCACAGGGAGGAATACTGGATAGTGGTGCACGGCAGTGGCCGTGTCCAGCTTGAGGATGATATAAAGGAAATCAGCTGCGGCAGCTATATCTACATCCCCAAAGGCGCCAAGCACAGACTCATCAATACAGATGGAAAACAGTCGCTCATCATCACAGAAGTGCAGATCGGAGAATATCTTGGTGAAGATGATATAATCCGCTATGAAGATAAATATGGGAGAATATGAAAATGAATGCAGCTTTCATTCCGGTGCGCGGAGGAAGTAAGTCAATTCCGCTAAAAAATATAAAACCTATCTGCGGTAAACCGCTTGTCTACTGGACAGTAAAGGCCGCATGCGAGTGCAGATACATTGACACCGTCTATGTAGCCACAGACAGTGAGGCAATAAAGGAAACAGCAGAGAAGTTTAAAGCTGAAGCACCGTGCTTTTCAAAACTGAGAGTTATTGGAAGATCTGCACAATCAGCATCAGATACGGCATCTACGGAATCTGCAATGCTTGAATTCGCACCATCATACGAATTTGACAATATCGCGCTGGTGCAGGCAACCTCTCCCCTACTGACAGCAGCCGACCTTGATAAAGGTTTTGAACTTTTCTCGCAGCCAGGTACTGACAGCGTGCTGTCTGTAGTCCGTCAGAAACGTTTCAACTGGGCCTGTGATGAAAATGGCATTGTGCATCCTACAAACTATGATGTGTTCCACCGCCCAAGAAGGCAGGAATTTGACGGATATCTGGTGGAAAATGGAGCATTCTACATCACATCAAAAGCTGATCTTCTGAAAACAAAGAACAGAGTGAGCGGAAATATCAGGGCTGTCGAAATGGATGAAGATTCTTTCTTTGAAATTGATGAGCCGTCCGACTGGGTGATCATCGAAATGCTCATGAAAAAGAAAGGCCTTGCAGGACAGAAAGACTTCAGAAACATAAAAATGGTGCTCACTGACTGTGACGGATGTCTTACGGACGGAGGTATGTATTACTCCGAAAAAGGAGATGAGCTCAAGAAATTCAACACCAAAGACGGCAAAGGCTTCGCCCTGCTCAGAGAAAAAGGATTCCTCACCGGAATTGTGACAGGCGAGAATGTCGACCTGAATCGTCGCAGGGTTGAAAAGCTCAGACTTGATTTCTACAAGCCGGGATGCAGTGACAAGCTTTCATATGTGAAGGAACTGTGCAAGACTGAGAACATGACATTGGACAATGTGCTCTATATAGGTGATGACCTGATCGATCTGCCATTGCTCAAGGCTGCCGGATACAGCTGCTGCCCGGCAGATGCGGTTGAGGCAGTGCGTTCAGTTGTGGATTATATTTCACCATATGCTGGCGGACATGGCGTGCTCAGAGATGTAGCCGACAAGCTGCTTGGCGAGTGAAAGATATTCTATAAAATGCTTCTGGAATACAAAGCAAGCGACTCCTTCTCTTCCTTCCCCCTGCCGGAATAGAAGGAGATGATTTCTCTTGCTATCTGGCTGAAGGATTTTCCGTCCTGAAGTTCTTTTGCCATTGCACACTTGAATTCGAAACTGTCGGCAATTCTGGATGCAAATGAAACGAGAGTCGGATCCTGCTCATAAAACTCTCTGACTGAAGCGGTATCAGGCACTTTATCCAGATGTACTACACCTTGGCTAATAACATTCTCCATGGTTTTCCGTTCTGTCGAATACAGACTCTGTATTCTCACATCAAGCATTGTACGGTAATTCACAACGGCAACGCCATCATAGAACATGCTGTTGCGGGTATCAAATATCGGAGCAGGACCGATGCACTCAAGTGTATTGGAATCTCTCAGCAGACCGAAATTTGCCAGATGACGGTCCTTGTTGGTCATAAGGAAATCTGTCATTGCCTGATAATCAAGAAAATTCCGGATGCAGGCAGGATCGGCTCCTTCCTCAGCACAATGCAAAACATACTGCTCCATATAGGAACTGTTTTTGTCATATCCGTATTTATCGAATATCTCCCAGGCGGAGTCGACATCATCGCTTGTGAAACACGGCGATATACAGCCAATAGTACCGTCCTTCAACTTCACCAACTTATATTCAACATGATTGACAAATTTCTGTTTCCTGTGAAGCTATGATGCAAACACCTCATTCAGCGACTGCTGGAAAGAGTTGCAGGGCATGTTTCCTTTTACAAGGAACATCCTGCCTTTCTTTTTTATCCACCGTTTATCGAGATCACCGCCAAGCGAAGCAGAAGGATTGTATGAAGATCCTGCAAAAATATCAGAACTGTTTCCAGTACTGTTGAAAGGAAGATCATCTTTGAATTCATTCTTATGAAATGAAACACTGTCCCATGAAATATTCCAGGACTGAGGACATATCCAGTAACAGTCTGTAACATTCAATGCAAGGTTCTCAAGCAGAAACTGATGCACAGATGCAATATGCCTCTCACTCAGAAGCTGCCTTATACCCGGCCGGGAAGCCGGCACTGCCCTTCTCTTCCACCAGTGCTATATTTTGATATATCATGCTGGGCACAAAGAGGAAGCAGATGATTATTCACTATCTCATTGATCCTGATACCGGACGCATCACTGCCAACAATATCTATTACAGCAACTGTGTCATCCTTGTGCTTCAGCAAATACATCTCTCTTCCTCTGAAAATCTTCAAATAATGGTCCAGGACAGTCCTATGGCAGCCTGCACATCTCCTCTGTTCACATTTTTCTCGTTATGATAGTTCCATTTATAGGAAGCATAAACAGCACCGGTCAGCTCAAGATTATCAAGAATATGATAAGAACCTTCAACAGTCAGCGCCAGCGTATATTCGACAACACCGGAAGGAGTTGACGGATCTGCTTTATCCATATTGTTCAATCCACTTTCATACTTATCTTTATCTTTTTCCGGATCCAGATAACTCTTATATCCGTATTCGCCATGTGCCATGTATAAAAGCTTTCCGCCAATTGTCCATGAATCAAAAGAAGCATATTCACTTCCTGCTGCCAGGACTATAGCATCAGGACCGTAAATATACCCTGTATAGCTAACTTCTCCAGGTACATTGGCTCCATAACTGTAACCGACAATGTGATCAAGCCCAAACATGGCATCTCCATTGAAAGTTTTGTAATTCAGATACAGATATGGAGATGTATATGCCGCTTCAAACCATGACTCAAGGTACCCATCTCCGACCTTGGCAACATGTTTCAGATTGCCAAGGAATCCTAAGGCCGATGGAACCTGAGAATCCTTTTCAACTGACAGCCGGAACTGATCAATCACAATCTGGGCAGAAGCGATAAATCCCGGATAGAAGGCATATTCGAATTCAAAGCCGAGAATGTTGTTCAGCTCATCCTGTTTTGACGGATCCCATTCGGTTGCTTCCTTATTATTCCGCCAGTTATGAACGAGCATCATGGGATTCAGCATTCTGAAATCGAATGGTGAATCTGTAAGCATATGAGCTCCGACATTCACTGCTATGCGGAACTTGTTGAAGAGGTTTATGTCAAATCTGTGGATAAGCCTGTTCTGATGAAAACCGTTAAAGGAAAAAGGCTGATCATTTTCAACATTATCAAAATGTGTAAGGGAAATGTAGTATGAGAATATATCGGAGAAGAATGAAAGCTTCACAATCTCCTGGAATGAGAAATTATCTCCGATGACCATATTTCCGGTAATTCCGTTTCCGAATGCCTGCCTGTCACGGCCGATGAACAGATTCATGAATTCATTACCGAAAGAACCACCGGCCTTGACCGGCTGGAAACTCTGAATCCCGTAATTGGCACCGTCTTTTGAGTTCAGGAAAGACCATCCCCCACCATATACAGGGCTCATGAGAAAACTGAAGTTTGAGAAGTTATAGAAGTTGCCATCCGGCACACTTGTAACCTTTCCGTCATCAAGTTCAAAACTTCTCAAACCGTCCTTATACAATGCCTGCATGTTGATATAAGCCAGATCTCCGAAATATGAATCGATACCGGCATAGAAGAAAGGAATCCTGTCACGATAAGGGATAAAGAATTCATCGACTGGCGTATCCTTCAGATTATTGAAAGCATATCCTTCAATTCCTATGAACAGCTGAGGATCAAATATTATGTTCTTACCTGTAAAAGCCACGCCTTCAGTAGGATTGGAAAGCTTTGAAACAAGATAATCGTATTCCTCCTTCTGCCATGAAGAAAGACTTGAGTAATCCAGTCTTTCAAGTGCATTCATTATCTCAGCTCCGCTGATAGGAGAAACCGGAGCCGGCCCTAGATATCCCGCAGACACACAAAGCCTGTTTGTCCTGACCCATACTTCATCACTCATCTGATATGTCTTCTGATAATTGACTGCCCATGCAAATGATGCAGAAATGATCAGTAGTAATAAAACAACTAAAGTCTTCTTCAATTTCATATGAATCCCCTAACTAATTTCAAATCATCCAGTACATTTAGAATTTACTCGTTCTATTTTTGTGATCCATTCATCGAATAATGGAACAGAGCGCCGCATCTGCTCTACACCAATTTTTGCTGCGATTGGGATTCCATTCACAGTTTTCTTGTATGAAGGCATCCATTTCTCAATACGTTTTGATGGTGCAGTTTCCCTGCTGTTATTGATTCTTTCCAGATCGCCGTTAAATTCTCTTAACGTTTTATCTATTTTTTGCTTTTTTATGCCAAGACCATCTGCAAGAACTGCAGAATTACTGAAAAGCAGAGTTTCAAATTCATGTACAATAAAGAAAGGAATAAACCGCCCTTCTACATCAACATCAGGAAGAAATCCTTTGATTTCAAGTTTAGTTGCATAACATAATATCTGTTCAATTTGTGCAGGAGAAGAATTGAAAGACACAGATTCAAGTCCCGGCCATTCTGCTAATCCATAGAAATCGAGGAACAAAGTGACAATCGTATCTTTCCGTTGTTTCAGATGACGCATTATATCATTCTTGACTCTATCAAATCTTACATCCCCGCCTTTTTGTCCCGGCTTTGAAATTTGCGTAGCATGCATCCATATATTCTTATATCCCAGATATGGTGCAAGAACGGTATTGATAAAATTCTCTTCAGTAGCCCCTTCTACAATAGCCATCACAGTAGCATAGTTATTCATTCACAGGGCCTCCTTCAATGACATTCTTTGCCCATAATTCACCAACTGAATAATCTTCAAGCCATAGCGAGAAGTCATCAGGATCAAGTCTCTTCATAGCAGAAGCCCCATTCTCCCTGCCCATAACAATGATGTCATTTATACTGAAATGATCAATAAGCATAGGAGACTGAGTTGCAATAATGACTTGAACCTTATGAGATGCAGCCTGAATAAGTTCAGCCAGAATTGAGACAGCAGCAGGATGGAGCCCAAGCTCTGGCTCGTCTATGACAATAATTGAAGGAAGAACAGGCTGCAGTAAAGCGGTGGCAAGACATATAAAACGTATAGAACCATCAGAAAAATGATATGGTTGCATCGGAAAGTCAGCTCCTTTCTGTTTCCAGGAAAGCCTTACCTTCTCAGCTTCACCCATTTTGACAACATCAAGAATGAAATCATCAAAAAAAGGCATTACAAGTCTGACAGCGTTCCTGATTTCTTCATACTCTTTTTGGTTATTTTCCCTGAGCCCTAAAAGGAACGGAGCTATATTCGAAGCATTACCTCGCAGTCTTTTATTGTCCTCAGCTATCTCAGACCTTCGCATCGGAGCATTTGCACTTGTATCATGAAAATGATAAACAACAATGTTGGAAATCAAATCATAAATACAGTCTTCATCACGGATTTCTGAAATCCTGCTTTCTTCTGAAACTGCTCCACACGAAGTCCATCCGGACTGTCCATGCTTTACGCTTTCCGACAATAGAAATCTTTCATCGGCAGTCGGAGAGCACACTGCTCTATAAGAATGAATTCCAATGGCATCAGTCTGGAAATTAATTTCCATCTCCAGTTCAGATGTCACTTTAGGCCCATTGAAAAGGAAATTATCAGCACCTCCTCTTTCAAGGATGAACTTTGAAAACCCCTTCTGAGCTATTGCAGAGAGCATGTGAAAAATCTGAATAAAATTACTCTTACCTGATCCGTTCGCACCTATGATTATATTCAGATTTCCAAGTTCAAACCTGTTTATTTCTTTTAAGGATTTAAAGCCCTTTATCGAGATATTATTTATACTCCAATTAATACTCATCCTTTTTAAGCTCCCAACAATATAGTCTGATGTTATATAGCTCAACAATCTCTTAAATTATAAAACTCTTTATACCACTGAGCAAACTTTCTGAGCCCGTCTCTCAATGATGTGTCGGGCTTGAAACCGAAATCTCTTTCAAGCGGTATGGTATCTGCATATGTTACCGGTACATCTCCCGGCTGCATGGGAACAAGCTCCATATGCGAGTCAAAATCATAATCAGATGGAAGCACTCCTGCTTCTACAAGCTCTTCCGAGAGAATCTTCACAAACTCCATCAAATTCTCAGGGCTATTATTGCCTATGTTATACAGTGCATACGGAGGTACAGGAAGTCCGTCTTCTCCCCTCTTTCTCTCCGGTGCCTTTTCCATTACTCTTATGACACCTTCAACTATATCATCTATGTATGTGAAATCCCTCTTGCAGTTTCCGTAATTGAAGATCTGTATCTTCTCACCTTTCACAAGCTTGTTTGTAAAGCCGAAATACGCCATATCAGGACGTCCTGCAGGTCCATAAACAGTAAAGAACCTCAATCCTGTGGAAGGTATGTTGTACAGTTTTGAATATGCATGAGCCATAAGCTCATTGCTTTTCTTTGTTGCCGCATACAATGATACAGGATTGTCAACTTTGTCATCTGTCGAATAAGGAACCCTCTTGTTTGAGCCGTATACTGATGAAGAGGATGCATATACCAGATGATCAACACCCTTCTTACCATTGTCATAAGAATGACGGCAGGCTTCAAGAATGTTATAAAAGCCTATTATATTGGACTCTATATATGCATCGGGATTTGTTATTGAATACCTCACCCCTGCCTGTGCTGCAAGATTTACAACAATATCAAAACCATTCTCAGCGAAAAGCTTATCAATCAGTGCTTTATCTGCAATGCTTCCCTTTACAAAGCTGAACGAAGAGCCCTCATGCTTTCCGACTTCTTCTTCAATCTGCTTGAGTCTCCACTTTTTGATTGACACATCATAGTAATCATTGAGGTTATCTATTCCTACAATGCTTATTGAATCAAATCTTCTTAAAAGCTCCAGACAAAGATTGGATCCTATAAAACCTCCTGATCCGGTAACCAGTATGTTTTTATTATTCACGTATCACTCTCCAGACTATTATTGTCAGTAAAATCTTAACCTAATATCCAATAAGTCTGCAATGCGCAAACCAGAAGTCAATCTTGTACTAATATAGCAAGTAATGCATAATATACAGACTAAAAATTTGGGAGCAACCATGAAAGGTATCTATTATCTGTATAACTCAACTGTAGTCTTCAAAGCTCTGCGTAATTATCCGGGATTCAAATCACTTTTCTATAAAGTTGATAAAGTAAAGACAGCAGGTGCGATGAAAATTCTGGACAAAGCTGTAACAGAAAGCGGTTTGAAAGAAAAATACAGTAATATAGATATTTCAAAACTCAATCCGACAGGCAACAGAGTATGGATGTTCTGGTATACAGGATTTGAAACGGCCCCGCCTCTTGTGAAAAAATGCTTGGAAGAAGCAAAAAAAGTAAAAGGCATAGATCTTGTATTGCTGGATAAAAACAATTTTGAAGATTATTTTACTTTTGAAAGCAATATAAGGGAATTATTCCAGAACGGCAGCATCCCACTTGTAAAGCTTACAAACATAATGAGAACCCAGCTTATAACCCGGCATGGCGGATTGTGGTGTGATGCAACTGTGTACATGCCTCATAAAGACATTATCTCACGCATTCAGGATAAACCATTCTACAGTGTAAAACATTTCATGGACTGGCATTTCGGGAAAGGCAAATGGACAGGCTTCTTTACCGGCGGAGGAATCGGCAACCCGATAACATCTTTTCTCTATGATACACTTGTTGAATATTATAAGCGTTATGACTGGCACTTTGACTACTTCCAGTTTGACTATACGTGGTTGTATGCATACACATACTTTGACTGGGCAAAGCAGCTTATTGACAGTCTTCCAGATGGGAATCCTGATATAAACTATATCCAAAAGAACTGGGACAAACCTTTCAACAAAGAAGAATGGGATTCAATGATCAAAGACAATGAAATCCAGAAACTAAACTGGAAGGCAGCAAAACTGCCAGAGTGTAAGAGTATTGAAACAGTTGGGATCCATTTTCTTGAATCTTGAAAAAGATTGTTTTTTATTAAAAATATTTCCACGCATATAGAAGCACATTAATACATATAGCTAGATTTGAAATAAAAACAGGATAAAAGATGAAGATTTCTGATAAAACAAACATTTGGGATATCCATAATTGCTTGATTATCACATTTATATTGTTATTAATACTACAACTTGGCATATTCGGTTTTTGGGGTTTGATCGTATATTGGATTATTTTTTTATACGCAATAGCATGCATAATCATTAATGGTAAGTCAAAACATTTTTGCAAGTCGATTGTATTTTACTCTGGAATAGTTTATTACATCATAGCTTTGCTTGCTCCCTTAATAAACGGAGGATTTACTCGAATCGGTACGCATATAGCACAATTATTCGCAATTCTATTATTGTGCTTTATTAACAGAGAAACAGATGAATTAGAAAATGACATAATCAGTATATCAAAGATAATGATCACAGCTGGGTTTATAGTTTGTACTATGTCATTAATTTTAAGTATCAGTGTAACCTTTTTTCCAGAATGTATTAATTCTTTGCCTAGTAAAATCTCCAACTATATCAATAAACGTTCTGGCTCTCTTTGCGGGAGAATAAATGGATTAGCGGGTAATGCAAATTCAACCGCTTGTTTTTGTTACATTGGTGCCGTATTTTCAATATACCTGATATTCAACAAACCAAATAAAACATGGAAGGTTTTATCAATCTCAAATATTTGTCTATCTGCTTATATCATTTTTATTGCAACAGCAAGCAGGACAAATATGTTGTCTTTTATCTCTTTTTCAATTGTGTTTATTACTTCTTATTACTTAGTTGCTCAAAGAAAAAGAAATGATTATAAAAAAACGTTTTACAAAATACTTTTTGTAACTGTTGTACTTATTATTTTATTTATACTCTTATTACTTGTTATTCCTTCTTTCAGAAACTATGTTTTAACTAAGATTGTAAGAGTTTCATCACTTAGCGATGGAAGCAATAGATTGACGGTTTACAAAACAGCATGGTCATATGGGAAAGGGAATAGAATTCTAGGATTTAACAATAGGGAATTCTATGATCAAACAGGATTTAGCCATACACATAATGCATTTTTAGAGGTTCTTTCATTTTCTGGCTTATTTGGACTTATTCCTTTCCTGTTTTTTTCATTCACTTCCATTTTTTATGCAATAAAAAATTTAATTATCTACTCTAAAACTCATAACAACAAGCTAAAAACAATGGTATGCTTTTTCGTAGCTTTTATGGCAGGTTATGTTTTTAATGCTTTAATCGAAAATGGTACAATAAATAGATTAGGCCCTCCAATGTTTGCCGTACTCCAAATAGTGATTGGATACACAAGCCAGATTTTCTATAACTATATACGCAAGTATGGCAACAAAACTTTGAAAGAATGATCGCCATATTATCAAGCTTATTGCTTGAGAAAAGCACATTTACCCCTGCTCTAAATCTTGTTATACTCATACTGTATGGAAAAAAATGAAGTAAAAAAAAGCCTTTTCGTGAGGATATTTGAAGTAATTATCAAATATGTCCTTCGTTTCAGAATTCCGGTACTTATAATAATCGCAGCGCTGACACTTTTCTTTGCATGGCAGCTGAAAGATCTGCAGATTGATGCCGGAATATTCAGTTTCACTTCAGATGTACCGGCATCAGAATACGTTCTCACTCCAGCAGAAGCTCCGGAAGATGAACCATTATACTATGAGCTTCCGGATGAAATTAAAGGCATTGAATTGCCAAAATACGGCTATACATATAGAGATGAAAATGAAAAACTTCATATCGCCATTCCTGATGAATTTCTGGATGGTACGGAATATACTTCATTTCCTGATGGTTTTGTAGTTATCTTCTCTTCTGAACTCATGTATACACCGGAAGTACTCAACTGTATTTCCGACGTAATGGATGAAATGGAGGAAATAGATATTGTAGGGTACTGCATTTCACCATTTGATTTCGTTACGGTTGAGAAAAAAGGAACTAGGCTGTCTCTTGTTCCGATGTCCCCTGTCCAGGACGGAGAAGAATGGACGGAAGAAACAGCAGAAATTTTCCGTCAGAGACTTGAAAATGACGATATGGCGAAAAACTTCCTGTACAGCGATGATGTAAACACAATCATGCTGTATTACCGTACAAGAAGCTATAATGCAGAACAGCAGGAAGTACTTTCATCAGTAATTGATCCGCTCAGAGATTACGGACGTGTGGCACTGAATGGCGGAAGTACGATTACAAACCGCGTCACGTATTATATATTCAAGGATCTCGGTCTGCTGCTGACAATGTGCTTCCTTGTGATACTGGTTGTTTACTTCCTTTCATACAAATCACTCCGCGCAGTCATCATACCCTCTTCTCTCTCCTTGATAAGTATTGTATGGACACTGGGAATAATGAGTCTTCTCGGCTATAAGCTTTCCATCGTGACAATTCTCACGCCATGTCTTGTCCTGACGCTGGGGTCTTCATACTCTGTTCATATGCTTTCTGAGTATTTTGCAGAAGCAAAAGACCCAGCGATAGCGGTCAATGCATATGCAAGGATCTCAAAGACAATCCTTTCTGCAAGTCTCACAACAGTTGTAGGCTTTCTTGCAATGATGGTATGCAGAACAAAGATGTTCCGTGAATTCGGATTGACTGCAGCAATCGGCATTGCATGCTGTGCGGTGCTTGCCATCCTCTATCTGTCATCAGTGCTGTCACTGCTGCCGCAGCCGAAGGAAAAGAAAGTCGAAAAAATCGAGAACGGAAAAATACTGGGAGCATTCATCAGATTTGTCAGTATAACCGTCACAAAATACTGGTATCTTGTTCTCATTATCGTACTGGCAATAACACTCGGTTTTGCATTCACTCATGACAAAGTGGATTTCAACTCAAATTACATGGACTACTTCCCGCAGGAAGACGTCCTAGTCCAGGATTCAATTTATTTTGCCCAGACAATGGGCGGCACAGACCCGTATAATGTGATCATTGTCGCTCCGGACAATGAACCGGGATTCTTCCTGCAATGGGAAAACCTCAAGAAAGTTTATGAATATGAGGAAACAGTCATGGCCGCCTGCCCTGATATAGAACAAAGCCTGTCTTTCTCACAGTATGTCGCATTCCTGAATAAAGTATATTCCGGAGAAGAAGGAATTCCAGAAAACAACGGACTGCTGAACTTCCTCTACAGGACACTGCAGCAGATGAAAGCACATATTGACGGCGGCATTCTTGATTCCCTCATCAGTGAAGACGGTTCCCAGGTGACACTTGCCATGAGGAACTATGATGCATTTGAGCAGAACATCCAGACAACAGCCAGCGGCAGAAGAATGACAAATGTGCTTGATTACTACAGATACATGCTGCCGGAAGGCACCACATCAAGGCTTTCGAGCGGTATTGAGAAAACCGTCCGTGCCAGTGACATGATAATGCAGGATCAGAACACGGCAAGCTGGATATCCATCATTGCCATCATCATCATTGCTTCATTCACTCTTTTCTCATTTTTCAGAGGCTGTGTCTCAATTGTTCCTGTTGTTATCGGAATCATGTTCAACTACATATTCATGTACGTGTGCAACATTCCTTTTGACCTTGTTACTGTAGGATTCTCATCTGTCACAGTCGGTGCTGGTATTGATGATGCCCTTCACTTCCTGCTCCGCTACAGATACAACAGACAGAAATACCCTGAACAGAAGATTGAAGGAATCATTTCAAGAACACTTGATGAGACTGGAAGACCGATCATTCTGACGACAGTATCAATCGTCGCAGGCATGATTGTACTCGCACTTGCCTCCTTCACCCCCATCCAGTATTTCGGACTCTTCATGTGCATATCCCTTACGGTTGCAATGCTTGCCACAATATTCGTTCTTCCGGTAGTGATGATTGTCTCTGTGAAAATAAGAGATGCAATACTGGCAAAGCTTGTCAAGAAAAACTGAAAATCCAGCAATTATGCCGCAGTCTTGCAAAAGAAAGACTGCGGTTTTATATTTATTAGACCTGACCAGAAAGGATTACAAATAAAAGGTATGGCAAATAATACAAACGAATACAGGTTCAAAAACTCAGCACGCAACGCAACAACTGCAATGATTACCCAAATTGTAATGGGAATAATCAGCTTTGTAGAACGAATGGTATTCAATCAATGTTTCATTCCTGATTACCTTGGATTATATAGCCTGTTTAAGAATGTAATTTCTGTATTGTCTGTTGCAGAACTTGGACTTAGCGTTGCAATTGCCTATTCATTGTATCAACCACTTGCTGAAGATAACCTTGATGAAATCAGGGCAATAATGAATTTCTATAGACGTCTATACAAAGCTATAGGAACACTTATTCTGATAGGAGGAATAATTGTTTCCTTTTTTCTACAGTACTTTACAAAAACTGAAGTCCCAATAAGAGATGTACAAGTATATTTTCTAATATATCTTCTAAGTACAGTTTTCGAATATTACTTTTCATATAAACAAATTCTCTTCAACGCAGATCAAAAACAATATATCATTACATTAATTACAAATATAGTTTGGGCATTGATGTATTTAGTACAAATCAGCGTATCTATACTTACACATAATTTTCTTATATATGCGTTGTGTAATTTACTATTTATGTTAGGCAGATGTACATTTATCAACCACATTGCAAATAAGGAGTACTGCTTCTTAAAAAAGAGAAATAAAGAGAAGATATCATCTGAAACCAAAGAGAAAATAATATACAATATAAAGGGTTTGATTTTAGGGAAATTAGGTGGTGTTTTTTCAGACTCAACAAACAGCATTCTTATAAGTGCTCTGGTAGGCTCTTCAATTTTAGGGTTATATTCAAATTATCAAATGATATATCTAGGTGTCCGGAGCTTTATCCGCGCAATACCCAATGCCATAACAGCATCATTAGGGAATATCAACGCAACTGAAGATTCTTCAAAAGTTATAGATAGTTTTTGGGCAATTGATATATCCTTTTTTTTGATCTATGGCCCACTAAGTATCATTCTGATAAATATTGTAAATCCAATCATTGGCACTTTTTTTGGCCAAGCAAGGTGTCTTCCTCTTCATTCTGCAATCGCTATAGGTTTAGTTTCTTATATAGGTTGTAACAGATATCTCTATAATACATACAAAGCCTCCTTAGGATTGTACTGGTTCGATCGAAAAAGAGCCATTATTTCAGGGATTGCCAATTTTATTCTATCTTTTATATTAGGGTATTTTTGGGGATTTGACGGTATCATGCTAGGCACAATTTTGGTATCAGTTGCTATTGATATGTGGGTTGAGCCATTAGTAATTTGGAATCGAGGCTTTCATGCTAGTGCAAAAAAATATATTTTTTTCAATTTGACAAGGTTAATACTCGTTATTGTTGTAATATTTGTTACTCTTAAATGTACAAACTATCTTCCAAAGTTTGGAATTATGGCGATAATAACACATACAATTGTACCACTTTTAATAACAATTTGTATTGCATTTATATTTCTCCATAAAAATCCATATGTAAAGCAATCGATAAAAGCAATAAGAAGATTTATATTCAAAAAAGAATACTGATAAGAAAATCAAAGGTTTTAAAGGGAAATTGATGAAAGTTATCGAGTTTATACCTTCTTTAGTTATGGCGGGAGCAGAAACAATCGTAAAAGATTATGCCCTACGATTGGATACTTATGATGACATAGAGCTTTTAGTTGTAGTTGTATTTAAGACAAATTCATTATGGGAAAAAACTTTACAAGACAATGGTATAAACTTATTGTTTTTAGACGAAACAACAAAACTCCACAAAACCTCTACACCTGCAATAATCACAGGGGCCAAGCATATAACAAAATTAAGAAAGATTATAAAAACTTTCAAACCTGATATATTCCATTATCACTTATACATTAGCAAATATGTTTTCATGGCTGGATTACCAAAATCTACATCTGTTATTTATACATTACACACTGATTTTGACATATGGAGAACAAAACACCCCAATGATATTAATTTTTTTAAGCTTATAAAAAGAAAGTACAATTCAAAACTTATTACATTAACCCCCATGATGCAACAAAAAACTAACGAATTTTTCAATATAAATGACTCAGTTGTTTTTAATAATGGCATTGACATAAAAAAATTCAAATCAGGCGCTGATAGAATAAAAACCCGTGCCAAATTAGGCTTTAAATCTGGTGATTTTGTAATTGGTAATATAGGTCGTTTCGTCGAACTAAAAAACCATACTTTTTTAATAGATATTTTTAAAGAAATTCATAAAACCAATCCAGATTCAAAATTATTGCTAATCAGCGGAGGTGGCCCACTTGAAGATAGTATAAAAAAAAGACTGGCTGAATATAATTTAATTGATGATACTGCAATTCTCTATAATAGATCTGATATTAATGACTTATTAAATGCAATGGATGTTTTTATTCTAACTTCAAAATGGGAAGGACTTGGAATAGTTTTAATTGAAGCTCAAATTTCGGGTCTTTGGACTATTGCATCTAACGTAGTCCCAGAATCTACTCGTATATCAAATCATATAGAATATCTTGACTTAAGTACTTCTCCAAAATACTGGGCTGAAAAAATACTAGCATTAAAATCTTGTAAAACCCCAATTGAATACTATGGATTAGAAAATTGGGAAATGGATAATGTTGTAAAAAAATTACATGAGATTTACAAATCCTCAATGACAATGAGACACCATAGCAACCGAACAATAAATCAAAGCTGATAAAAAATAAAGAAACCTCAATTTGCGGGACTATAGTCTAATCCTCAACCTTCCTCTTTGGAGGTCTGCCCCTCCTCTTCGGAGCAGGCTTGGGAACAGGAACA
>CASFTW010000002.1 GCA_949297785.1 uncultured Spirochaetales bacterium | reverse complement strand
ATGTGCCTTCTTTCTCTCATTCATTATCCGGTTGAAACGGTCTTCTTCTCCTGTGAAGGTGATGAACCTTCTTGCAGTGACAGTACCGTCCTCCTTCATGATTGAGCAGACAGCCGCATTGTTGATGCCGATGTCCACAGCACATATCGAATATTCCTTATTCTCCTTCTTTGGAAGCTCTGCCTCTGTCTCAAAGGCAAAGTTCAGGCTGAAACGCTGTCCATGTCTCTTCAGTACAGGGCATTTCGCCTCTGACAAGTCGAACTCCTTTTCGATGCTCCTGACATCCGCCTGTGACAGATTGAACACATGCCACTTCCAGTCACCATCCCTGAAGAGTTTAAGCTTTGCCCTGTACACACCATCCTTCTTATCGAGTATGAACATATTGTCCCTGTAGAAGGCTGGCATGACATTTCTCTTCATCTTAAGGAAAGGCTTCTTCCTAAGCTTATCTGAAACTTCCCACTCAGCAAGGTTCTTCCTGTAGAGCGTGACGGCGGCAACCGCCTCCATGATCGCCGCACGGCGGAGATATGACGGAAGCTTATGAAAGCGTATATCGAAAGATGGATAGAGTGCTTTTCTTGTGGATGTGGAATGTACAAGCCTTTCTATAAATGTCATTGCCTTCTGGGAGGGAAGACCACAGACATTGGCATAGTGTTCATTCACGACATCAATAAGAAAGGAAACAGCGTTCTGATAGATTGCAATGGTGTCTAGAAATACCTTAAATGCATCCACAATCCTGACCTCTCTCGACACCATTATCTTCATGACTAAATACTAGCATAAAAAAGAGATATTTACAATCGAAAAACACATTATTTCCCTGCTTTCTCCACCTTACAGAAGATGGAGTCTGTGTAGGAGTGGACTGGATCAAATACCTTTTGAAATGAAAGGGCTTCATCAGTGATTACAAAAAATATCCATATATTCCAGATTGACTAAAAGCCTTTCTTATTCTAGTCTCTTTTCTGTCCGGGGTGGCCAAAATAGCCTGAGATTATACCCGTTACCTGATCTGGATAATACCAGCGTAGGGAGCGAAAAACTATTTTCTCTTTACTTATTTTACTCCTGGGGCAAATACCGATTTGGGAGGCTTTTCAAATGAAAAGACACTTTATTACAACCATCTTGCTGGTCTTGCTCTGCAGTGTATCTCTATTCGCTCAGGCAAGCAGCGAATCAGCTTCTGCAGAAGAGAAGTCAATCACACTCTACTGCTATGACACATTCTCATCAGAATGGGGTTCCGGCCCCACCCTCATCCCTCTCTTTGAGGAAGAGACCGGAATCAAGGTGAACGTGGTCAGCGGCGGAGATGCTGTTGAAATGCTTTCAAGAGCCATAATAGAAGGCGACAGCTGTCCGGCTGATCTCATAATGGGCATTTCAGATGATCAGGCAAGCACTGCATATGAATCAGGACTTTTCACATCATATGATTCCCCTGCCCTTGAATTTGTGGATGATTCCCTTGAATTCGACACTCAGCACCGTCTCATTCCTTTCGATTACGGTGTATTCGCTTTCGTATGGGACAGTGAGTCTGACGTACCGGCACCGGCAAGTCTTGACGATCTGACTGATCCTGTCTACAAGGACAAGATCATTCTCATTGATCCGAGAACATCTTCAGTCGGACTCGGACTTCTCATGTGGACGATCGACGTATACGGAGAAGACGGATACCTTGACTGGTGGAAAGCCGTAAAGGAAAATGCCCTCACGATCGCTGACGGATGGTCTTCCGCCTACGGTCTCTTCACTGAAGGAGAAGCCCCGATTGTGATCTCATATACAACAAGCCCTGTTTATCATGTGCTCTGGGAAGACTCGACACGCTATCAGGCACTCATATTCCCTGAAGGTCACCATATGACAATTGAGTCAATCGGAATACTTGAATCAAGCGACAACAAGGAAGAAGCAGAAGCATTCGTGGATTTCATTCTCACCGAAGGCCAGGCAGAAACCGCAATTGCGAATTCAATGTATCCTGTGAATTCACAGACAGAACTGCCGGATGCATATGAATGGGCGCCGATGCCGGAGAATGTGTTCAGCATGGATCCTGACTATGTGGCTGCGAATATCGACAGATGGACCGCAGAATGGACAGAAGCAATGATCAACTGAAAACGGAGGCAGAGAAGAAATGAAGAGCAGATTTTATTTTTCACTGGCCCTGCTGCCGCTGGCAATTCTGCTGGTGCTCTTCATTCTTCCCCTTTCATTCAATCTTTCCAAAGCCTTCTTCAATGAAGAGGGCTTCTCTCTTGATCTCGTAAGGGATGTCTTCACGACTCCCTACACTTACCGCCTGCTTGCATTCACTCTGCTGCAGGCATTCATTTCCGGCCTTGTCAGTGTGCTCATCGCACTTCCCGGTGCATATCTTTATGCAAACTACCGCTTTCCGGGAAAGAATCTCATGCTCTCCCTTTCAAGCCTGTGTTTCGTTCTTCCTTCAATTCTGGTCGTACTCGGTTTCGTCATTTTCTACGGAAACTCAGGATTCGTGAACGGGCTTTACAGGAAACTGACAGGAAGCAGTGAAAGCATAAAGATTCTCTACAGCTTCAAGGCCATAATCCTTGCACATGCATTTCTCAACATACCTGTAGCCCTCTCCCTCATAACGGACAACTGGTCAAACATGTCAAGGAATACGGAGAACGCAGCCAGAACGCTCGGAGCAGGAAATATGAGAGTATTCTTTTCAATAACACTTGCGCGGCTTCTTCCCTCAATCCTGTCGGCCTTCCTGCTGATCTTCCTCTTCTGCTTCACAAGTTTCTCAATAATCCTGGTGCTGGGAGGCGGACCTGAATACACGACACTGGAAGTGGAGATATACAGAACGAACAACATCGTTCTTGACTCTGCACGCGCATCTGCGCTTTCCATTTTCACATTCATTGTGAATCTTGCAATACTCATCATATACACATTCATCTCACGCACAACTGAGAACAGGGATAAAAGCCGTGAAGACCGGGCTGTACCGGCGAAAGGCTGGAAAGTCCGCTGTGCCCTTCTGACATACAACACACTGATGCTCATATTCATTCTGGGCCCGATAGTATCGATCATCGCAAGGTCTTTCATCTCCACATCAAAAAGGTATGGAGAAGGTTTCAGCCTGAGAAGCTATCAGGAAATATTCGGCACAATATCATCAATCGGAGCGATGGGTGATGCCTACACCGCCCTGCTGAACAGCATATTCATCGGCCTTGTGGTTGCAACTGCTGCAACCGTGCTAGCACTTTTCCTGTCACTCTACAGCTCGAAAAAGAACAGCAGACTCCTTGAGATAACAGGCATGTTCCCTCTTGCGATAAGCTCAGTGACTCTCGGGCTCGGCTATTACATAATAAAGGCGCACATACAGTCTGACAGCATCATAGTCTCATACCTGCTGGTAATACTTGCCCACCTGGTAATCGCACTGCCCTTTGCCATGCGCACGCTTTCACCTGCAGTGAGAAGCGGGAACAAGCGGATTCTGCTTGCCGCATACACATTGGGCACAAGCGAAGCGAGAACGTGTTTCGGCATAGAAATCCCGATGCTGAAAAGCAGTCTTGCCAAAGCATTCATCTTCTCGTTCGCACTTTCAGTCGGAGAAGTGAATGCAACACTCACACTTGCGGAAGGCCGTGTGATAACACTGCCCATCCTGCTTTACAGGCTGATCAATTCATATAATTATCAGGGAGCATGTGCAATAGGCACGATTCTCATACTCACGACATTCATCATCTTCTGCATCTCGGAAGAAATGGGAAGGAAAAAACGCAATGAGCAAACTTGAACTGCAGAACATAAAGAAGGATTATCCTGAATTCTCTCTTGATCTCAATCTGAGCGTGAATGAAGGTGAATTTCTCACGATAATAGGACCAAGCGGCTCTGGAAAATCAACGCTGCTGAATATAATAGCAGGACTTGACAGCCCATCTCACGGCAAGATCCTGCTTGACGGCAGGGACATTACCTCCACTCCTGTCCAGAAAAGGGGCATAAGCATGGTTTTCCAAGATTATGCTCTCTTTCCATCCATGAATGTTGAGAAGAATATCGCCTGGGCCATGAAAATAAGAAAGGTGAAAGCCCAGGAACGCCATTCAGCTGCCGGTCAGCTGCTCTCACTCGTGAATCTTTCCGGATACAGCAAACGCAAAGTCACGACTCTCTCAGGAGGAGAAGCCCAACGCATCGCGCTTGCCCGTGCGCTTTCATCAAATCCTTCAATACTGCTGCTTGACGAGCCTCTTTCAGCTCTGGATGCGAATCTGAGACGCCATCTGAGGGATGAGATAAGAAGAATACACGATGCAAACCCGTCTCTTACAACAATCTATGTCACACATGACAGGGAGGAAGCCTTTGCGATAAGTGACAGGATTGCAATAATAAAAGGCGGCAGGCTTGAAATGACGGACACGCCGGAAAACATGTACAGAAACCCCGCAACGCTTTTCTGTGCATACTTCACAGGGGAAGGAACTGCTTTGAGCGCAGACCTTTTCAATCTTAGCATTCCGGCAGACACAGTGTTTTTCAGGCCGGAAGATGTGATGGTAAAGGAAGAACCGTTCTTTGCCGGCAGCGATTCATACATAATACTTGACGAGTGCGAAGTCATAAGCAGCGAATATCTGGGCCGCTGCTATATCCTGGGCCTGAACTACAGAGGACACAGAATACTCGCCGAGTCTCCCGTTTTTCCAAGGAAAAAGCATGTAAGCATTTACATAAGCAAGAACCGGCTGCTTTTCTTCAAAGACGGTGTGATTGTCAGCTGAAACGGTACTGCATACCGGCAGCTGGAATCCTGCAGCAGGAAAATATATACTTATAAAAACAGTGCAATTCTGACGTTTTGAGCCGGAAATGAGGTTTTCTGTGTATATAGTTTCAGAGGTGTATATGAAACGATTGTTTTTACTTTTGAACCTGCTGCTGATCACAGCTTCACTCAGTGCCGCATCATGGACTCCTGATGTCAAAGCATATGCGTCAGCAGTTTTCAGCATTAATACGGCAGATGACAACGACAGGCTTCCATCCAGGACAGCTTTCGCTTTGAACATAGAGGCAAGTCCGCTGGCCGTAAGCTTCAGCAGTCACAGGCTGTCATCTGGTCTGAGGCTCTCAATAACATCCGACTCGCTTGAATACATGAATACAACGCTGCTTGGCAGTGACCGGCTGTCTGTTTTCATAGGCTATGAAAAAGCTTTCGGACACCTTGCCATAGGCGTTGATGCCGGAATAGGACTCGCACTCGTGAACCGTCAGGATATAATGTATGCATTCCTGGATTCTTCCCTCACCCTTGCATGGCAGCTCGCATCCTGTTTTTCAGTGAATTTCAGAACAGGCTTCGTTTATTACAGACAGCGTTTTGAAATCCAGCCGGGAATCGGGGCATGCCTCATTCTGCCGCCGGGAGACAGAAAATGAGGAAAATATCTTTCATAACACTGGCTGTCATACTGTGCATCATTCTCTCCGGCTGCGAGCTCATAGCTGAAAAGCCGCAGGAAAAACGGATTTTCATGCTCTCGGCAGGTCTTGACTACAAGAAAACCGGTGCCAGCATTTTGAATGGAACAGTCAATGACCAGAAGGCCATGATCAGCCAGATGGCATACCTTGCCGCAAAGGAGAATACATCTTTCCACTCTGTCGCAATCACCGGGGAAAACGGCAGCTGCAGCCTTTCCACTTACTCAAAGGATGTGACAGAAACAGAAGCTGTACAGACGAGCTGCAGAATCGGAAGGGATGAGCTCAAGACAGTTATCCTTGAAGAACTTGACAGGCTCACAGGAAGGATCCGGCCTTCCGACATATTCATTTTCTACTACGCAGGACACGGCATTGAATGCAGCGACAAAGGAAAGGAATACCTTAACGGCGCCCTCGTCTTGGATTATTTTGATACTCTTCCGGCTATAGGATACTGGCATGACGACAGCAGGAACCTTCAGAAAATCATATCGCTGCCTGAACTGGAAAGCGCTTTATCAATGATGAAAGGAGAGAAAATAATAATCCTCGACTCATGCTTTTCAGGAAGCATGGTGAAGGATGATCCGGCCATAACAGGCACGGGGGACATAAAAGGAGCATTCTCATCTCTCTTCAGCAGAGGAAGCTACGGGAACGGCAACACATACATCCTCTCCGGTGCCAGAGCGGATCAGGAAAGCTATGAAGACAGCTCGAGGGGAAGAGCGCATGGACGTTTCACCGCTTCGCTACTGGATGCACTGGGATACAGATTCACAGATGCGGAGGAAGAAAGAGCCGGCATGCCGTCTGAGAAAAAGATCACTGTCTCATATCTTTATGACAGACTTTCAGACGACAGTCTTCTTGTGAAAGACCAGAATCCCGTCATGAACGAATTCTACATAGACGTGATCCTGTTCAGTTTCCGGTGACGCCCTTCTTCACCCGCTCGATTTCATCCCTTATTGCAGCGGCCTTTTCAAATTCAAGACGTTCGGCGCATTCCCTCATCTCCTTCTCAAGAGACCTCAGGTACTTCTTTCTGTCCTTTTCAAGAAGCAGATTGAAAGCCGAACGCTGGATCCTGAGTTCTTCCTGCTGGATTTCCTCAGCATCTTTCATCTGACGCTCAAGAATATCCTCAACCGCCTTTCTTATAGTCCTCGGCGTGATGCCGTGTTCCTTGTTGTAGGCCATCTGGACAGCACGTCTGTGCTCAGTCTCATTGATGGCTTCCTTCATGGCATCGCTCATCTGATCCGCATACATCAGCACCCGTCCGTTTGCGTTTCTCGCAGCACGTCCTATGGTCTGGATCAGAGAGGTCGCAGAACGCAGGAATCCTATTTTATCCGCATCAAGAATGGCGACAAGCGAAACTTCAGGAAGATCAAGCCCCTCACGCAGCAGATTGATGCCGACAAGAACATCGAAAACACCTTTTCTGAGATCAGTCAGGATCTCGACACGCTCAATCGTCTCAACTTCGCTGTGAAGATAGCGGACCTTGAGACCGAGAGATGAAAGATAGCCGGACAGATCCTCCGCCATCTTCTTGGTAAGCGTGGTTACGAGAACCCTTTCGCCTTTGCTGACTGTCCTTACGATCTCTCCGTAAAGATCCTCCATCTGACCTTCAGTCGGACGCACTTCGATTTCAGGATCAAGCAGGCCGGTAGGTCTTATGATCTGTTCGACTATTCTGGTGCTTTCCTTAAGTTCTGTCTTGCCCGGAGTCGCGCTCACATAGATCCGCTGCCCGACTTTTTTGTCGAATTCCTCGTATTTGAGAGGTCTGTTGTCCAGCGCGGAAGGAAGACGGAAGCCGTAGTTCACAAGGTTGACTTTCCTTGATCTGTCCCCCTCATACATCGCCCCTATCTGAGGCAGGGTGACATGTGATTCGTCAATGAAGACTATGAAATCATCAGGGAAATAATCAAGAAGGACCGCAGGTCTCTCTCCTGGAGCTCTTCCGGAAAGCGGCCTTGAATAGTTCTCTATGCCGGCACAGTGTCCGACTTCCTTAAGCATCTCGATATCATATTCGACACGGCTTTTGAGACGTTCCTTCTCAAGCAGCTTGCCCTGACTCTCAAAATACTGAAGCTGATCCTCAAGCTCGCTTTCTATCCTGCCTATGGCACTGTCCAGAGCCTCCTTCGGCATGACGAACTGCTTGGCAGGATAAAGAGTGAAGCTCTCAAGCCTGTCAAGCTTCTCAAGGGTAAGAGGATCAAAGACATCAATCGAAACTATCTCGTCCCAGTCAAGTGTTATCCTGACGGCACTTTCAAGATATGCCGGATAAATTTCGATAATATCTCCGCGAACGCGGAAGGTGCCGCGGCTGAGCACCGCGTCGTTACGTTCATACAGCATGCGCACCAGCTGTTCAAGCTCGCTTTTATGGTCAAAAATCTCGCCGACAGAGAATGTATGTATCATGTCCTTGATCGAAACAGGATTTCCAAGGCCGTAGATACAGCTTACCGTGGAGATGACTATGACATCACGCCGCTCCATCAGGGAAAATGACGCAGAAAGGCGGAGTCTGTCTATCTCATCATTTATGTCGGCTTCCTTCTCGATATAAAGGTCCTTGCCGGGAACATAGGCTTCAGGCTGGTAATAATCGTAAGTCGACACGAAATACTCGACAGCATTGTCGGGAAAGAATGACTTGAATTCCCTGTAAAGCTGGGCGGCAAGAGTCTTGTTGTGGGAAAGCACCAGAGTCGGACGGTTGATCCTCTCTATGATCTTTGCCATGGTGAAGGTCTTTCCCGATCCGGTAACGCCCTTGAGCGTCTGGGCCCTGTCTCCGTTCTCGATCCCCTTTGCCAGCTTGTCTATTGCCTGACCCTGATCACCTGAGATGTCAAAGGGAGAGACGACGTGAAACCTGCGGTTCTTCAGTACCGCATTCTGATGCACGTTGACAACATCATTTCCCGCCCATGAAGGATCCGCACGGTTCTCGCTCATCTTATAACCCACCTCATGTTCTCGAGTGTCTGCTCAACCAGAGGGACGTTCTTTATCACGATGTCATCCCCGTTTCTGTTCACTGTCACATCAACCTTGTCACCGGAATCGCTGGCAGCCATGAAGGCGTAGTAATCGCTGTATCCCCTCACCGGGGTGCCGTCAAGCGCCGTTATCACATCACCGCCAAGGTAAATCACGCTGTTTCCGTACTGCACCGCCCGGCTTCCGCCCCTCAGTCCGGCACCGTCAGCTTCTCCCGCCGGAATCACCTGCGAGATGAGGATGCCCTCGCTCACCGGAAGTGATGCGTAATCGACTATCATCGGATTGAGTTCAACGCACAGGATGTCAAGCGTTCCCCTGTCCACATGGCCCAGCCTTATTATCTCGCTTGCCACCTCAATGACGGTGTTGACCGGAATTGCGAAACTCACACCTTGGGCACTGCCGCTTGTGGAATAAATAGCGGTTATAAGGCCGATCATGTTTCCCTTGCCGTCAAGCAGCGGACCTCCGCTGTTGCCCGGATTTATCTGGGCATCGGTCTGTATAAGCATGGAAAGTGAAACACCCTGAGAAGATGTGACCGTGCGCTCAAGGGCGCTGATGGTGCCGACACTCTGTGACCATGAGTAGCCGTACGGAGAACCGATTGCAATAACTTTCTGTCCCACAACGAGCTCATCGGCAGACCTGAAGGCAAGAGGTATTAGCGTTCTGGTGCTGCTCACCTTTATCACTGCAATATCGGTAACGGGATCAGTACCGACAAGAGATGCATCCTCAACCCTGCCGTCATGGAATTTGACCGACAGGCTTCCTCCTGCATTGACGACATGGGTATTCGTGACTATGTAGCCGTCAGAGGAGATGATGACCCCGCAGCCGGAGGCACCGGAAAGGTTGTTTCCCGAGTAAATCTCGACAACGGATGGTGCGCACTGCCTGTATACGGAAATATTCTGCAGCTCATCGGCAGAATACAGCCAGTCCTTGTCCCCTTCCTCAAAAAGGATGAGCCCGTCGTCCGAATAGAAAATATTGTCAATTTCATAGCCGCCTAGCGCCAGCAGGGCCGCCTCCCCGCCTTCTGCCGTGACTTTGTCTATCTCACTCTGAAGATCTTCCCTTCTCCTGTCCTCATATATTCTCAGCGTCCAGATTATGAGGAGGATGAACAGAAACAGGAAAACGATCGCTGCAGATACCACTGCTATGATTTTTGAAAGCGGTGTTTTTTCTCTCATGACTAAAGCTAAACTAACACTAACAATATTCGCTGGTCAATCAATTTCACGATATAATGGTTGTCATGAACGAAATTGAAAAGCTGAACAGTGCGGCATGGGATGAAGAGAAAAAAAAGAACAACTGGTGGACCAGAGCTGTAAGCAGACAGGAAACGGACAAGGCCCGCCTCGGCGATTTCCAGATAGGCATCACGCCTGTGAGGAAGATGCCTGAAGAATGGATGGCGAAAATAAATGGAAAGGTGCTTGCGCTGGCATCAGGTGGCGGCCAGCAGGGGCCGCTTCTTGCTGCAGCGGGTTATGACGTCACGGTTGCAGACGTATCGCCGGAACAGCTTGCCCAGGACAGGATGGCTGCGGAACGTGACAGTCTTGTCATAAGAACGGTACAGGCAGGCATGAGTGACCTTTCCGTTTTCAAACAAGATGAATTCGACACTGTGATCTGCCCCGTTTCGATCAACTTCGTCGAAGACTGCAGGACTGTATTCCGGCAGGTATCGCGTGTGCTGAGGAAAGGCGGATTCTTCATGTTCGGCATCGCAAACCCCGTCATGTATATTTTCGATGTCGGCAGACTTGAAAAGGGAAGGATGAAAATAAAGTACACACTGCCCTTCTCCGCCCTGCACAGCCTTTCACAAAAGGAAAGGAAAAAGCTGGAAAAAGAAAAAGAAACATTCGAATTCAGCCACACTCTGGACTCAATAATAGGAGGCCTTTGCAGTGAAGGCTTCTTGATCAATGCGTTTTATTCTGACACAAGCGGCTTTGAACCAGTTGACAGCTATATCCAGGACTGCTACCTAGCCTTCAGCGCCGTCAATACCAAGGTATGAGATATCTCCGTCCACAGTAAGTAGAACTGCCTTTATTCCGTGTTCCGTGCAGAAAGCCTCTGCATCACCACTGCCCATGACAAAAAGCGCAGTGGAAAGCGCATCAGCAAGCGTTCCGTCGCTGTCTATCACCGAGACACTGGCAAGATCGGTCTGCGCAGGGTATCCTGTGGCAGAGTCCAGAATATGATGATACACAACACCATCCGATATGAAATAGCGCTGATAGCCCCCCGATGTGACGACAGCCTCGTCGCTTGCGTTCACCACCGTGAAATACCCGCCTTCGCTGCTGTCGGGATTCTGAAGTCCTATCCTCCAGCCTTCCGCAGAAGATCTTGATCCTACGGCATAGATGTTGCCTCCGAGGTTTATTATCGCCTTTTCGACACCTTCGCCGGCCAGCATTGCCGCGGCTTTTCCGCTTGCATACCCCTTTGCGATCCCGCCCAGATCAAGGGAAAGGTACGGAGAAGCAAGATACACACTGCAGCTTTCCTCATCAAGCACGAGGTTGTCCATATCGCCTGCTGCCGCGATGATGCCATCCAGCTCGGCCTGTGAGGGTATGTGATGCTCAGTGCCAGTGAAATTCCACATGTCGGATATCTTTCCCAGAAGGGGATTGAAAGCACCTCCTGTGAGCAGACTTATCTCCTTTGCCTTTGCAATCAGGGAGAATGTCTCTTCACTGACCCTTACTGCACCAACCCCGGCCGCTTCGTTTATCCTGAAGACATCACTGCCCTCATCGTAGCGGCTGACCATTCTCTCAATATTCCTGAGGAATGAGAAAACATCATCAAGTTTATCAAGATCATCCCTGCTGTACACTGTGATGACACACTGTGTATCCATCATGAACTCACTGCGTGAATAAGGTGTGAGTGAACACGAGGAAAACAGAAGCACAATGAAAAGAGTCGGCAGGAGAATGTTTTTCTTCATGTGGAAATAATAGGAAATCGGGAATGCACTGACAAGATTGGCTTGAAACTGTCATTCATGAATAATATGCTTGAGATCAGGATGGAAAAGGAAAGCAGAGGACTGAGAATCATATATGCGGCATTAATTTCAGGGGCCGTCATCATAACCCTTGTCGCGGTTTTCTTTCATTCCATGATCTCTCCTGCATCGATTTATCAGAACAGCACTGTGAGAGCTCCTCTTGAGATGGATCTTTACATAAACGGAACTCTTGTTGAGGAAAACACACTGCTGCCGCAGATGATCTCGGTCAGCAGGAATGACACTGTACGTCTGGAAGGCTGTGTTCAAAGCGGAACCATCACAGGCGGAGACTCATTCATGATCTCCACCGATGCACCGGCAATAGCTGTGTATGTAAACGGAAAACAAGTATATTCCAGCACCCCCGGCACTTCAAATCCGCTGTATGACCTGCATCTCAACACGCATTCGATCTATATCGGGCAGTTCCCTGAAGATGAGACTGTGCGTACAATCGCAATTGAATTCTACCCTGCAGGACTTCCTTTCTCCAGCTCATTCACCATAGATCGGCTCACGACAGGATCGTTTTTCGCCCTTCTCTCATCATTGCGCAGGTCTGTCACGATACTCGCCGTCCAAATGCTGGTGTACATAACACTTTCCCTGATGGCGGCAGGAGTGCTGGCGGCATCATTCAGGACCAGAAGCGTCAGGAATTTCACGCTGGGCCTGCTCTTCATGCTTTTCCAGATGCTGCTGATGACACTCTCCAGCAGCCAGATGAGGGCATTCCTGTTTTCAAATGAGGAACTGTGGCAGATACTGCTGGTCCTGAGCTATGCGATATACCCTCTCTGTTTCATGGTCACTTTCAACAAAGTGCTCAGGATACGCTTCCTCTCTTCTTCTGCATACTGGATTCTGGCTTTCATCCCTGCAGCGACGAGCGCTCTGGCTGCACTGTTCTATTTTCCCCAGCCGCTCATCGCATATGATATTTTCGCCAAGATAAAATACGCCTGCATCGCCGTAAACGGGATTTACACCGTACTTTGCATTCATGAAATGAAAAAGGACAATGAATCAAGCGCGGCAAGCTATGCCTGCGGCTATTCATTCCTCATGAGTGCGGCATTCATTCTTGATATGATCAACACACCGGAGATTTATACGGTTAATGCCATTGACAATGCTGCAAACATGATCAGGCTGACGGCAACAGGCTGCTACATCATTTTCTCCATCTCCTCATACTATACAAGACAGCAGGGAATCATCGGACAGATCGAGCTTGACAGCATGCTTTATACAGATACCCTTTCCGGCTGCTACAACAGGCGTAATTTCGACGCCCTGCGCAGAAATGCCGGAAGCATAAAAGAAGAGCTGTACATAATCGTATTCGACATAAACGATGTCAAAATGGTAAATGACTGTTTCGGACACAGTGAGGGCGACAGGATAATTTCATACTTCGGTTCCTTCATCACGGACTACCTGCCCGAAGGCGCCAGGATATACCGCATGGGAGGAGATGAGTTCGTTGCCCTGCTTCCGCCGGCCTGTCTTGATGAGGACATGGATTCATATCTGGAAAAACTTCAGAAAGCCTATGAAATGAATGCACCGTATTCAACGACCATAGCCGCAGGATACTGTCTCTTCTCAGACGGAACACAAGATGGCTTCACAAATGCACTCAGGAATGCCGATGCAATGATGTATAAAGACAAGAATCTCCATAAGGGGAAACACATGACACTCGTCCGTGAAGGAATGGAGGATGATAATGAAAAACAGTAAACACCTTATCCTCCGTTCTGCAGCTGCGCTTGTAATCATCATATCGGCACTCTTCTTCACATACATGCTTGCAGGTGCGCTCCGTCTGCCGCAGACTTTCAGTTCTGTTTTTCACGAAACATATGAAGTGCTGGGCGGTTTTGACGTGTATCTTAATGGAAAACTCATTGCAAAGGACGTCAGCGAATCATTCATCGGAAAAGACACGGGAAACTTCTCGGATGAATATGTTCTGAAGGCAAGGATAGAAAACGTAAACACGTCATACAGTGATCCGATACTGTGCTTCCGTTCCTACTCAAGCGCGGTTGATGTGTATCAGGACGGAAGGAAGATATTCTCTCTTGCCGATCAGAACCCGATAGGAGAAAGCGCATCATTCAGCGGCGGACGCTACAATTTCGCAAGTCTGGCAGATGATTATGCCGGATCGGAAATCGAAATCCGCTACAGCACACGCTACACTCAGAACGGTCCTTATGAAATACATCCTGTCTACATCGGAAACAAGACAACTCTCATAATAAACGAGGCTGCAAACAACTTCATAAGCCTGTGTGTCGGGCTTTCCGTGCTCATTGCCGCATTCATCCTCAGCATGCTCTGCCTCGCAATCGACAACAGGAAAACAAGGCAGAGCCTGGCTGCAACGGTCATGCTGCTGTTTGTCACAGGTTTCTGGATTGTCCTGCAGAACCGCTCGAAGCAGTTCATCATAGCGAACGTCACGGCCGCAATAGATCTGTCGATGTTCTCAATGGCAGTCCTTCCGCTCACCGTATACAATTATGTGGTGAAGAACTACAGGGAGCTTGCCGGAAGCAGTGCAAGAGCATTTGAGGTATTCAGCTATATCTACCTTGCGGTCTATACCGCAATATATACAGGATACGCCTTCTTCAATACGGCAATCGACAGCAGCCTTCCATTCATGGTTGCCGCCCTGATCATATATTTCGCACTCCTCATCATCTGGTCAGGCGTGAAATACGGGAAAATGAAGTTTGAGGGAGGAGTCTTCCTGATTGCCGGCCTTTTCCTGTATCTGATATCCATAGTGATTGAAAACTCTCTGCTGGATGCCGGCTCATCATCCGTCAACAGACAGCTATCGCTCTATGCGCCGATGTATGCGGCCCTGATTCTTTTCCTTTTCAAATCGGTCAGGGAAGGCATACACATATCGAAAAACAGAAAAGACAGGAAAAACGCGATGAGAATAGCGTATACCGATACGCTCACCGGTCTTCTCAACAGAAAGGCGCTTTCCAACAGAATCGAACATATGGATCACAGCGGAGAGCAGCAGTTCTGGCTTTTCATTTTCGATATCGACGGGATGAAGGAATGCAATGACACTTTCGGTCATCTCATGGGAGACAGGGTTCTGATTGCTTTTGCAAAAAGCCTGAAGGATGCGTCAAAGGAACTCAACAAGTATATTTTCCGCTACGGCGGCGATGAATTCCTCATCATGATACAGCAGGAAAAAGGCTTCAGGCCGAAAAAGTTCATAAGCGATGTGAGGAAATATTTCACAGAGTATCAGCCTGTCAGGAAATATGATGACTTCTCTGTCGGATGGGCACTGTACAGCAGCGGGGGAAAAAACGGGATACTGGCAAAGCTGAGGGAAGCCGACAACAGAATGTACTACGAGAAGATACAGAACAGGAAGGAAAGGGAGGATTCATTTACCCCCCCCCAGTCTGAAACATGACTCAGGCATTCTCGAACCTTAAGGGAAAAGCTTCCTGTATATCTCAAGCTTTCCGCCTCTGATTTCGCTCTTCTCTCCGTTATGGGAGAGTATCGCACTGCCGTCCTTTCTCACAAGCGCAGTGTCGGGAGCAAGGGAAAAGACATCATCCTGACCGAAAAGAGGAACATCCTCCTCTTCGAGGATCAGAAGACTGGCATAGCCCGCAGCCTCCCTCAGCTGTTTTACATAGCGTTTTTCATCTGCATGCTCGAAGCTGGAAGATGCCACATCGACAACAAGACGCGGACGAGGCTCAAGAAAGGTTGCCGCATCAAGCACAGAGGAGTACAACGGCTGGTAATACAGCGCGGAGGAAGTCAGAACGATGACATCAACATCACTGTTGCCGCGCAGGGAGTCAAGAAGTTCCTGACTCTGGACACTCACCGGTGCACTGCCCGTTGAATATACCGTGGTGCGTCCGCCCTTGTCTGAAATGCGGATGAACGATGTAAGTGATGATGACACCAGAGCCGGATCGAAGAAAAGCTTTTCATGCACAAGCGATTCAAGTATCACGCGGCCGGGTCCGTCGTTGCTGAGAGGACACAGCAGCCCCACCTTCGGATCAACTTCGCTCCTGATGCGCCTTGCAAGTCCGTATACATAGCCGCCGGGTGAAATACAGGCGATGTTTCCCTCTATCGAGATATCCGCTTCGATGATTCCCGCAAGATAAACCATAACACGTCTCCCTTTACAAAATACCGTTTTTCCTTAAATATAACAGGCGTGATAAAACTTAAAAAGTGCCAGTGGATAAACCGTCCGCAGAAATCAAGGATTCTCACATCCAGATCAATCACATTCCTCAGCTGCAGTGAGCATCATTTCGTCCATACAACGGATCAGGATGAGAAAATAACATTCACATTCTCAGGTCCGTGTGAATGCGGCATTGCGGTAATATTCAGCATTGATCAGGGCTTCAGGCTGCATCCGCAGGGCAGAAACATAATCGGTGAAATGGATTTTCTCGGTATCAAAAGCACCTGTGCATGGAAGACGGACGAAGAAGTGAGGACACTGACAGTCGAGAAAAAAGGCGACACTCTCTCATTCTTCGCAGAAGACAGGCCTTTCACCTCGTTCTCCTTTGCCTCCATCGGTGCAAGCGTCTCAATTTCCTTCTATTCAAAAGGAAGCGGACAGACGACATTCACCTTTTCATAAAACAGTCTTTACGCTACTATTCTTAGAAAACCAATAGTCCCTCTGAAAGGACAGGAGGAGTTATACAATGGCTGAAACAACTGAACGCCCGCTGAATTTCATCGAGAAGATCATTGAAGATGATCTGAGGGAAGGAAGAGTTCCCGACGGAAAAATCGTCACCCGCTTCCCGCCTGAACCGAACGGCTACCTGCATATAGGTCACATCAAAAGCATCTGTCTCAATTTCTCGCTTGCACAGAAATACGGCGGCCGCTGTCACCTGCGTCTTGATGACACAAACCCCGCAAAAGAAGAGAATGAATACATCGACGCCATAAAGGAAGACATCCGCTGGCTCGGTTTCGACTGGGGCGAGCATGAGTATTATGCTTCCGACTACTATGATCAGCTTTACGAAATCGCAGTAAGGCTCATCAGGGAGGGAAAGGCTTATGTCGATTCCCTTTCCGCTGAAGAGATGAAGGAATACAGGGGAACCCTCACCACTCCGGGAAAGAACAGTCCGGACAGGGACCGCAGCATCGAGGAGAATCTCCGTCTCTTCGAAGAGATGAGACAGGGAAAGCATCCCGAAGGTTCCTATACGCTGCGTGCGAAGATCGATATGGCAAGCCCGAATATCAACATGAGGGATCCTGCGCTGTACAGGATCAAGTTCGCACATCACCCGCGTACCGGGGACAAGTGGTGCATCTACCCCATGTATGACTTCACCCATCCCATCAGCGATGCAATCGAAGGAATAACACACTCGATCTGCACGCTTGAATTCGAAGATCACAGGCCGGCATATGACTGGGCGACAAGCATTGACGGCATAGAACATACTCCTCATCAGTATGAGTTTGCCCGTCTCAACATAAACTATCTTCTCATGAGCAAGAGAAAGCTTCTCTACCTCGTGAACAACAACTTCGTATCAGGCTGGGATGATCCGAGAATGCCGACCATCGCAGGAATAAGAAGAAGAGGCTATTCCCCTGAAGCCATGAAGGATTTCGTGAACCGTGTCGGCGTTGCGAAAGTTGAAGGCGTTGTGGACTACGCTCTCATGGAATTCTGTGTCAGGGAAGACCTCAACAAGAGGGCAAAACGCCTGATGGCGGTCCTTGATCCTGTTGAAGTGGTCATCGACAACTATCCGGATGACAAGGTTGAATATTTTGAAGCCGGAAACAATCCGGAAGACCCTGAAAGCGGAACACATCAGATTGCCTTCTCAAAGCACATCTACATTGAAAGGGAAGACTTCATGGAGAATCCGGTCAAAGGCTATCACCGTCTGTATGTCGGCAATGAGATACGTCTCAAATATGCCTACTACATCACGGCAACGGGTTTTGAGAAGGATGAAGAGGGAAACATCACCCTCATCCATGCTGAATACGACCCGCTCAGCCGCGGCGGTGAGGCCCCTGACGGACGCAAGGTCAAGGGAACAAGCCACTGGGTCAGCAAGGAACATTCAATCAAGGCGGAAGTACGCCAGTATGACAAGCTCTTCAAGGCCGAGAATCCGGGAGAGGCGACAGGAAACTATCTTGACGACCTCAACCCTGATTCCCTCATCATTCTTGATAATGCCCGCATAGAGAAAGAAGGGGAAAAAGCTCAGGCAGGAGAATACCTCCAGTTCATCAGAAACGGCTATTACTGTGTTGACAGCAAAGACAGCAGGCCGGATCACATGGTATTCAACAGGACCTGCACCCTTAAGGATTCATGGGCAAAGCAGAAAGCGAAGATGGGCCTTTGAAACATGCCGGTAAGGCAATATGCGGCGGGAAAACCTTTTTCATACGGTTTTCCCGTTTCTTTATTGTCTGCAAGCCGGATTTATTCTAAAGTTATCATATGCACCCGTTCATCGATGTACATACTCACCTGATGACGCTGAAGGAGCCCGATTTCGCGGCTTTCATCTCCCCCATCATAGAGAATCCTGCGTCATTCATCTCCGGCTCTCTTTCAAAAGACTACATCTTCACATCCCTGTACGACGGAAAAGTCTCTCCTGCTGCCGCAGTAGAGAATACGCTCATCACTTTCACGGAATCGATAAGCGAAACAATGGAGCTGATGGAAGAAGATCTGAAAGGCCGCTACAGAAGCAGCGGCAATGCTGCAAGTTATCCGGATCTTCCGTATCTGAGAGACGGAATGCTTCATTTCGGGAACAGCAGCTATGACAGGATGATAATCTGTCCGATGCTCATCGATTTCACGCACAAGAGCACAAGTGCGAAAAGAACGTACTACGACGTGAGGAATGATGACAAGATAATTCCGTTCCTGAAAGATACGATGGAAGCCATGTCGCTCTTCTACAGAAAGAACAGCAGCTCCATAATTTCGTTCTGTCCTTTTGCAGGGATCAATCCGCCTGCCCACAGTCAGGAATATGTGGAGGAATTCCTGCATCAGTATCTTTGCCTGAACAGGGAATTCAGCAGAAGAAGTGACGGGGATTGCTCAAAGGCATTTTTCGGCATCAAGCTGTATCCGCCGCTTGGAACCTGCCCGTGGCCGGCTGACGAGACAGAACTGAGAAAAATGAGAACCATATACGCATTCTGCGAGAAGAACGGCATTCCTGTCATAACCCACTGCGATGATCAGGGCTTCAGGACAATAGATGCAAAGGATGCATGGAAATTTACGGATCCTTCCTCTTACAGAAGCGTACTTGAGAACTATCCCCGCCTCATCCTCGATTTCGCCCATGTCGGCAAGCAGTACGGACTGCTCAACATGAGAGGCAGCCTGCTGGAGACAATAAATGCGAAACTGAAAGGTCAGCCTGCGGACGACTGGTTCTACACAATCATGAAGCTGATGAATGAATTTCCTTCCGTCTATTCGGATATATCATTCACAGGCTGCTATCCAGAATTCTACGCACAGCTCGTGAGGTATCTTGAAGGTGTCGGCGAAAGTGAGAGAAAGAATATAGAAAGCAGGCTCATGTTCGGCTCCGATTTTTCCATCAATCTGCTGAAGGTCGAGTCATACAGCGCCTATTTCAAGGTATTTGAAGACTCACCTCTGTCAGATGAAGTCAAAGAAAGGATGGTCACAGAGAACCCGATGAGATTTCTGAACCTGAAGAGTGCACAATCTGTGGAAAGCGCGGAAAAAAGATTCCGGCTCCCGTTTTTCAGAAACGATCCCGCCACTCGCTCGGCGAAATAGCGTAAAGCTTCCTGAAGCACGTGGAAAAATGGCTGACAGACTCAAATCCGAGACGGTAAGCCGCCTCCCCTATGGTCATTGATCTGTCTTCCAGGAGTTCCTTCGCCTTCTCAAGACGGAGAGTGAGGAAATACTTCATGGGAGATGTGCCCAGATGCCGCTCGAAGAGACGGGAAGCCTCCCTCAGCGAAACATAGCCTGCACCGGCAATATCAGGAAGAGTCAGCTTCTCATCAAGATGTGACTGCATGAATGAAAGCATTCTTTCAAGTCTTTCATCCTTTTCCTTTTTCACCTTCAGCATATCCTGCTTCTCATATGCTATGATGCCGAATATTTCATAAAGGGATGAAAGGACGGAAAGCTCATAACCGAAGGCCCCTCTTTCAATTGTGTCGAATGCACGTCTGAGAGGAAGCGCACTCTGTTTTGAAAGCACGGCGAATTCAAGCTGCGATGAAAAAAGAGGCTCAAGGTATTTCTCCTTTGTAAAGGAATTCTCATCGGCAAGGGAACGCTGGAAAGAAAGCCGGGTATAGGTGGAATCGCTGTTTGCCTTCAGCTCAAGCTGTCCTGCCCTGTTCACATATACGGCACCGCCGGAGACAAGCGGTATGACAGTTTCGGGAAAGAAAAAACTCATGTCTCCTTCCTCACACAGATAGAATGACAGGCTGCTGCCGTTTCCTTCTTCAAGCCTCTCTTCTTTTTCAAGGCTGCAGCGCACGAGAGTGAGCGGGAACAAGGCGGAATCGAAAAGCATCGTCTCTTTCATACAGGAAATCTTGCAGGGGTGAAAAACAATAGTCAAGAGAATGGCAGCGGAAGAAAAGGAAATGGCACTTATCTGATAGAAAAAAAGAATGACATTCTGTTATCATCACGCTCAGTATGGCAACAGTTCTTCTCATTGTAATCTACATGGCATTCATATCATTAGGCCTTCCGGACTCCGTACTGGGCACCGCATGGCCCATGATGCACATCGACATCAACGCTCCTGTCAACGTTGCGGGAGTGATCAACATGGCAGTATGCGTCTGCACAGTGATTGCATCAGTCTCGTCACAGAGAGTAATCAGAAAATTCGGCACTTATGCCGTCACATCATTCTCGATTCTCCTGACAATAACCGGTCTTCTGCTTATATCAGCAACACAGAGTTTTCTCTTCCTTGTGCTATTTTCCCTGCCGCTGGGACTCGGAGGCGGCGCAATAGACACTGCCCTGAACAACTATGTCGCGAAACACTACAGCGCGATGCAGATGAATTTCCTGCATGCCTTCTGGGGAATCGGAACCATCATCGCACCTTTCCTGCTTTCCATTTATTTTGACACAGGAAAGACATGGAGGGACGGTTACCATGTGCTGGCGGCAATACAGATAGCAATATTCTTCATCGTGCTGTTTTCGAAACGGCTGTGGGAAAACGGGGAAAGCGAAAAAAATCAGGTTGATGATATGCTGGACGAGGACAGGAAAGTATATTCAATCGGACAGCTTCTGAAAGTAAAAGGAGCCGCCTATTCCTGCCTGGGCTTTCTTTTCTATTCATTTGAAAGCGTCAGCATGCTGTGGATGGCAAGTTATCTGGTATACGGAAAAGGAATGAATGCATCCCTCGCCGCTTCAGTCAGCTCAATGATATATCTCGGCATCACAGCGGGAAGGATAGCATCGGCATTCATTGTTGACAGGATACAGCCGAAAAAACTGATAACAATAAGCCAGATCATGATACTCATGACAGTTGTCCTGCTTTACTTCACACGCATTGAGGCACTGATATATGTACTTGTATTCATCCTGGGTTTCAGTTTCGGTCCTATCTTCCCGATAATGGTGAAGCAGACTGTCAGCTATTTCCACCCCTCATACAGTGTCGGCATCATAGGGCTTCAGATGAGCTTCGGGTATATCGGAGGAATGACACTGCCGCCGCTTTACGGGGTGATCAGCTCCCTCACAGGCAGGCAGGATCTGCTTCCGGCATATCTTTTCATACTCGTCGCACTGCATTTTTTTGTCATAACAATGAAGAACAGAAAGTGCGGAAAATAAGAAAGCATGCCTTCCGGCATGCCCTCCTGTTCATTCATCATCCTCATCCCTGCGGCTGCGGCTTCTCTTGATATTGTCATAGCCGTATGCCTTGGGACGTGATCTGTAAGAGTCCTGTCTTTTTTCACGGTAAGGCTTTCTTTCTTCGCCTTCATAGCTTCTGCGGCGCGCATAGTCATCATCACGGCCTTCCCTGCCTCTGAAGCCATCCCTGTCGTCTCTTCTGCCGTAGCGGCCCGTCCTGTCATCACGGTACGGCCTCTCATTCCTCCCGCTGCGGTAAGAAAAGCCGCCATCACGTGATGAATAGCGGTCATGACCATAACGCTCTTCACTGCGGTCACGGTATCTGCCGGGAGTTCTGTCATCTCTCCGGCTGCTGCCATAACGAGTGCCGTCTCTTCCTTCTTCTCTTCCTCTGCCGTATGAAGGCTTTCCCGTATAAGGTCTTCTCTCCTGTCTGTCTTTCTCATCGTCTCTTGATTCACTTGCGAGACTGTTTATGAGAACATCAAAGTCACTGTCGTCAATTTTTTTCATATCTTTTCTGAAACCGCCTTTAGCATGGGTATTTGTCTTTTTCCTGGCTTCCTTCATAGGTGCGGTCTTCTCAAGCAGCCACACCTGCGCCGTTCCACTTCCGGATCTGGTGAATCCGGGTGCCTTCACCTCATCGGTGAGCACTCTTATCTTGAAAGCCTGCTTCAATGTCTGTTTATCAAGGGCGAAATTACCTAAATTGCAGGAAAAAATCAATAGTGCATGATCACTCATGATCTTGCTGAGCATGCAGATCCATTCAAGATAATCCTTTTTCACATCGAATTTCTTCTTCATGTTGTGGGAGTTCGAAAAGCTTGGCGGATCAAAGATTATAAGATCGTATGCTTTCTTTCCTGCAATCTCCCCTTCAATGAATGAAAGACAGTCTTCTCTTATGACGCGGTACTTGTCCTCGTCAAGAAAGCCGTTTGCCTGAAGATTGCGTCTTGCAACGGCGCAGTATGTATTTGAAAGGTCCACACTCGTGACGCTTTCAGCTCCGCCTGCTGCGGCATACACGGAAAAACTTCCCGTATAGCTGAAGAGATTCAGGACTCTCAGGCCGAAGGAAAGGGTGCGCACCATATCCCGTGTGAGGGCCTGATCAAGAAACAGCCCCGTATCTATATGGCTGACAAGATCGACAAGGAAGGAAAGCCCGCCTTCATTCACTGTCAGTTCAAGGGACTCATCGCTCTGCCTGGTATGCTGCTCAAGCCCTTCCCTCTTGTGCCTTTTCTGGTAGATTATCCTGGTTCTTTCCACATAGACCATGCGGTTTACCAGATCAATGACAGTTTCCTCATCTTCAGGAGAAAGTCCGTCGGCAGAATAATCCACAATCTTGGCATACGGTCCGTAAAGCTCGACCGTGACGGGAATGTCATCAATATTCCTGTCATATATCCTTACTGCAGTGCTGCCGCTGGAATTCAGATAGCGCCTGCCTTCCAGAGCACCTTTTTTCAACAATTTCGAAAAATCTTTCCTTTGATATTCTTTCATTTCCCGCTAATATTATAGGAAAAAGAGATGTAAGGATAGTAGATAACTTGGAAAGTCAGGAAGCAGTTGAATTCATTAAGGGTATTGAAGCCTCTCTCGGAGCACGGATCGGCTGGAGGACATTTGCCCCGTGGTATGCCGACAACAGCGGAATAATAAGGGAATACGGGGTTTTCCTCTGCCTTACGGATGACAGCAGGCTTTACTTCGAGGATTTCGAACGCCTTCCCCAGATACTGGGCTACACGCTAAAGCCCAGAAACCCGGTGAAGTACGAAAAATACTCGAAGGCAATTGAAATTAAAGAGATAAAAACAATAAGCAGAGTGAAGAAGAAACAGGCTGCGGATACCTGCAGTGCGGCATCCAGAATCCCGCTGACGGAAGCGGGTAGCATTGCAAAGGCACTCTCCCCGATCGTCACACAGATAGAATTAAATTCAAAGGAGTGCTACTATTTTGAATTGATAAGCCACAGGGAATTCATGGCAGCACTTTCAAAAGCCGGAGGAGACGTGAATGGGAGCATTTAAGGCCTACGATATCAGAGGAATATACAATGTCGATTTTGACAGAGCTACCGTATATAAAATCGGATTTTTCCTTCCACGTCTTCTGAACTGCAGCACAGTTCTTGTCGGACGCGATGTCAGGCTTTCCAGTCCCGAGATCCACGATGCGCTCATCAGCGGCATCACGGATGCCGGATGCGATGTGCATGATCTCGGGCTGTGCACAACACCTATGGTCTACTATGCGACAAAGTATTACGATGCAGATGCATCCGTCCAGATAACAGCAAGCCACAATCCGCCGCAATACAACGGGTTGAAAATCAGCAGGAAGGATGCTCTTCCGGTGGGAGGGGAAACTGGTCTCAGGGATCTTGAGAAACTGGTGAATGAGGAAAAAACCGTCCCGGTACAGAACAAGGGAAAAGTTGAGGATTACTCCTCATTCAGAAAAATATATGTGGATTACCAGAGACAGTTCGTGCCCGATCTTTCAGATCTGAAGATAACAATCGACACCTCAAACGGAATGAGCGCACTTGTCATAAAGGACATACTCTCAGACTGGAAGGACATAAAATACATCAACGATACTCTTGACGGTTCATTTCCCGCCCACGAACCCAATCCACTTGAAGTGAGGAACTGTGCACAGATCATGGCGGCTGTAAAACAGAACAGAAGCGATATCGGCGTGATATACGACGGTGATGCCGACAGGGTCATGTTCATCGATGAGGAAGGAAATTTCATCCAGCCCGACTATGTCACGGCACTCATAGGATACTATTACAGGAAGAAAGGAGTAACGGGCAATGCCCTGGTCGACATAAGGACAAGCCGCTCAACCTCCCGGTATCTTGAAAAACTCGGCTTTCACGTCACCACATGGAAGGTCGGACATGCATATGCGAAGCTCAAGATAAGGGAAATTGACGGCCTCTTCGGAGGCGAGCTTGCCGGACATTACTACTTCCGCGACTTCGGAAACTGCGACTCCGGCATTCTGGCATCCCTGTTCGTTCTCTCTGTTGCATCAGACCTCAAGAAAGAGGGAAAAACGATCAGCTCATTCATGAAGGAAATCGTGTCATACGCAAACAGCGGAGAGGTGAATTTCCCTCTTGATGACAAAGACGGCGCGATCAATGCGCTTGTCTCCTTCTTCACATCAGAGGAGAAACCTGAAAAGATTCTCGACTTTGACGGCTGGCGCATAGAGTTCCCTTCCTGGTGGTTCAATGTGAGGAAAAGCAACACAGAGCCGTATCTGAGAATAGTATGTGAAGCAAAAGATGCTATACTGTTAAAAGAAAAGATGGATGAGATATCATCAATCATACATAGATTCAACTAAAGAGGAGAAGGAAAAATGAAAGTACTTTTATTTGGCGGTGCCGGCTATATCGGTACACACGTTGCAATGGCATTCATGGACAGAGGAGACCATGTCGGTATCTACGACAACCTTTCATCAGGACTGAGGTCAAATGTCTCAAAGGATGCTGAATTCTTCGAAGGCGACATTCTTGACAGACAGAGAGTCAGAGAAGTTCTCTCCAAAGGCTGGGACTGTGCGGTGTTCCTTGCAGCTTTCAAGGCAGCAGGCGAAAGCATGATCAAGCCTGAAAAATACAGCGAGAACAACATCACAGGTGCTCTCATCGTGATCACGGAATGTGTTGCCGCCGGCTGCATGAACTTCATTCTCTCATCCTCTGCCGCGACTTTCGGTGAGCCGCAGTATCTGCCGATTGATGAGAAGCATCCGACAAATCCGGAGAACTATTACGGCTATACAAAACTCTGCATCGAAGAGAACCTGAAGTGGTATTCAAAGCTCAAGAACCTCCGCTTTGCCGCACTGCGTTACTTCAATGCAGCAGGTTATGATGTAAACGGAAGAATGCTCGGCCTTGAGAAGAATCCCGCAAACCTCATTCCTGTCGTAATGGAAGCTGCCGCCGGTATGAGACCGAACGTCCTCATCTTCGGTGACGACTATGACACAATCGACGGTACAGGCGTCAGAGACTATGTACATGTGACTGACCTTGCTGACGCACATGTAAGAGCTGCTGACTACATCATGAAGCAGAACAAGGATCTCATCGTAGGACTCGGTTCCGAGACAGGTCTTTCCGTAAAGCAGATCGTAGAAGCTTCCAGAAGAATCACAGGAAAGCCTATCCCGGCTGAAATCGTCGCACGCCGTCCGGGCGATCCCGCAAAGCTCGTCGCATCCAGCAAGATGGCCTATGATCTTCTCGGCTGGAAAGCTCATTACTCCGACCTTGACACGATCATCTCCTCCACATGGAATGTCTACAAGGCAAATCTCCAGGCACAGGGAAAGGAAGTATAAGACAGAAGTGATAATGCTGTGCATGGCCTCCGCAAAAATGCGGAGGCTTTTTCATATCAGACTGCAAAATGCAGACACAACGAAACAATCTGTTGTCTTTTGTTGCAAAAGGCCATATAGTGAAAACATAGAGAATCAAATACAAGGAACATGATTATGAGCAGAATACTTTCCCCTGATTTCAGCTGGATACTCAGAAACCCCAGCCATGAGATATGGCATGCGGACAATCTTTTCAATGTAGAAACAGCAAGAAAAGCCAGACATTTCCACAGACAGCTTCCATCCTTCCGCCAGACACCGCTGTGCTCTCTTGCCGAGCTTGCACAGATGCTCGGTGTTGAGGGAATCTATGTGAAAGACGAATCACAACGTCTTGAACTCAACAGCTTCAAGGCTATGGGAGGTTCATTTGCAATCTTCCGGTATCTGCAGAAAAGACTGGGCCTCAGCGACGAAGAGATGACTTACAAATTCCTCATCAGCAAGGAATGCCATGATATGACCGGAACACTCACCTTTGCAAGCGCAACCGACGGCAATCACGGCAAGGGTATCGCATGGGCAAGCAGGATGCTGGGTCACAAGTGCAACATCTATGTCCATAAGGAAACAAGCCAGGCCCGCATTGACGCAATCAGGATGTTCGGTGCGAATGTGACTGTCGTTGACGGCAATTATGATGATGCGGTACGTCAGGTTGCCGAAGATGCCCGCGACAACGGCTGGATAATAATCTCAGACACCTCATGGGCCGGATACACGGAGGTTCCCACATGGATCATGCAGGGATACACCACAATGCTGCTTGAAGCCCAGGAACAGTTTGCAGGAATGGGAATTGAAAGACCTACCCACATATTCGTACAGGCCGGTGTCGGTGCACTTGCAGCATCTGTAATAGGTTTCTATGCTTCCCTTTTCAAGAATGATCTGCCGAAATTCGTCGTTGTGGAACCGGACAAGGCCGCATGTCTTTACCTCTCTGCGGAAGTCGGAGACGGACAGCCTCACAATGTCACAGGCGATCTTGACACAATCATGGCAGGTCTTGCCTGCGGAGAACCTTCCGGTATTGCATGGGATGTTCTCTGGCCGCTTGTTGATGCCTTCATCAAAGTACCTGACTACATCGCAGCACGCGGAATGAGAATCCTTGCCACCCCTCTCAAGGGAGATCCGTTCGTGATCAGCGGGGAATCCGGAGCTGTAGGACTTGGTGCCTTCTACTCAATGATGAATGAGAAAGAAGCCTGCGGTGAACTTATAAAGCATCTCGGAATTGACTCAAACAGCAGGATTCTTTTCATCAACAGTGAAGGAAATACTGATCCTGTACACTTCCGTCAGATCCTGTGGGACGGTTGTGATCAGGTGCCTCAGGACTACTGGACAGAACGCTGATCCATCTCCTCTCTCATATTATTTGGAAAGCGGCTTTTCACAGGCCGCTTTTTATTGCAGTTCTTTTACAAAATAGTGCTGACTGTGAACACTGAATACAGGATCAACGCACAGAATCTCCCTATATCCGAGATGACGGTAGAAATCTGGAGCCTGAAAGCTGTATGTATTAAGAAGAATTCGCTTTATTCCGTTTTCCCTTGCAAGACTCTCGACATGACAGACCAGCGTGGTTCCCAGTCCGCTTCCCCTGTATTCACTTCTGACAAACAGATAGGAAATTTCAAGAGTATCCTCAACACTCTCTGCCACAATGCCTGCCGCGATTACGCCATCAAGCTCAATATGAAAGGAATAATCCTTTCCATTGTCCATGTATTTCCTGTTGTAATCCTGAAGACATTCATGAATGAGGCGGCACTCATCTTCATTGCTTCTTGCTATATTCTCTCTCATTATTCTCTCCTGAGATACAAGACGGATCATTTTCTGCCATTCAATATGAATGAAACAAGTTCTTCCGCGTCAGTGAAATCATCATAGTCCCCTGTGATACCTTCCCGGTGATACACCACACCATATTTCTCATTACGTTCAAGACAGTCAAGAAGCTTTTCATCTCCGTATCTATGTGCAAACAGAGAAAAGCCATACGGTTTAATTTTGGAAAGCATTCCCTTTCTGCACTCTGTTTCATGGCAGCTGAAACAGTGATCAACACTTTTTTCCAATGAGCATTTTCTGTTTTCGCACCAGTCTTTGTCAGGACAATCACCTGAATTACAGCCGCGGCATGTGGCATTTTCAGAACACAGACAGCAGGCAAGACCGCATCTGGCGATTCCAAGGTTCCTTTTCACGTTAAACCCTCCATTCCTCCTGAAAACAGGAAAGGCATCCTGTTTCCAGAATGCCTTTCGATCGCTCCCCCTGCAAGATTTGAACTTGCGACAGGCGGATTAACAGTCCGCTGCTCTACCGACTGAGCTAAAGGGGAATGCTTAACGCAACGATGAAAATACTAAGCGAAAACGGAATTTTATTCAATAGTTTTCAGAGTATTTTTTCAACTTTTTATCATCTCGTTGCGCTGTAAACATTAAAGCGTTTTCACTGAAGTGACCTCATAACCTTCCTCAGTGACAGCCGCCTTTAGGACTTCATCAGACACATCCTTGTCAAGTGTCACGACTGCATTCTTTCCTTCCAGCGAGACTGCAGCATCAGCAACACCATCAACACCTCTGAGTGCCTTGTCAACATGCTTCACACAGTTGCCGCACATCATTCCTTCAATCGAAAGTTCTTTCTTCATCTTGTTTTCTCCTTCTATTTTCTTTTCGGTTTTCTTTTCTTCCTTTACTTCTGCATCAGCTTTCTCCGGCCTGAAAAAATTCAGTCTGAGTGCATTTGAGACAACGCACACGGATGACAGACTCATTGCAAGAGATCCTATCATCGGAGAGAGAAGAAGTCCGAATGCAGGATAGAGCACACCTGCTGCAAGAGGGATTCCGATACAGTTGTAGATGAATGCCCAGAAGAGATTCTCGTGTATGTTCCTGACTGTCATGCGGCTGAGCCTGATTGCATTCACGACATCCACAAGAGAACTCTTTACAAGCACTATATCACTTTCTTCAATTGCAATGTCGGTACCGGCACCTATTGCTATGCCGACATCCGCACGGGCAAGGGAGGGGGCATCATTTATTCCGTCACCGACCATGATCACCTTCTTTCCCTTTGCCTTGAGATCTGAGATGACACTGTCCTTGTTCTGAGGAAGGACATCGGAGATCACGGAGGTGACACCTACATCCGCGGCAACGCTTTCAGCACTTCTCCTTCCGTCTCCTGTCAGCATGATGACGTCAAGCCCCATATCCTTCAGCATTGCGATTGCACGCCTGCTGTCACTTCTCACAGTGTCGGAAATGCTTACCGCACCGAGAAGACTTCTGCCGTCGGAAAGGAAGATCGGTGTACATGCTTTTCTTACATGGTTCATCTCATCTCCCTTCTCTTCATAACCGTTTTCCCTGAGGAATCTGATATTTCCCGCATAAAGCTTCCGTCCATCCAGCACACCTTCAACGCCGCGGCCGAATACAGAAAGGAAATCATCAGCGTTTTTAAGGATGATACCTCTGTCCAGAGCGCTTTCGACCACTGCGCGGCCTAAAGGATGTTCGCTGCCTTTCTCAAGACTGGCAAGCAGCATCAGCACATCATCCTCACTCAGCAAAGGATCAAGCGATACCACAGACGCAACACTCATGTGTCCTGTTGTGATGGTTCCTGTCTTGTCCATCACGACAGTGTCACATGACCTGAGATGTTCAAGAGCCTCAGCGCTTTTGATGAGCACACCGCTTTCAGCGCCCTTGCCTGTGGCAACCATTATTGCAACCGGCGTTGCAAGGCCGAGCGCACACGGGCATGAAATAACAAGTACGGAAATGGCGGTATTGAATGCAAACTCAAATCCGTATCCGGCAATAAGCCAGGAAGCAAGAGTGACAAGCGCGATCAGTATTACAGACGGAACAAAATAATAGGCGACCTTGTCTGCAAGCCTTGCAATCGGAGCCTTTGTGTTTGAGGCATCATCCACAAGATGGATGATCTGGCTGATCGTAGTGTCCTCACCCACTCTCTCTGCCCTGAAATTGAAGCTTCCGTTCCTGTTTATCGTTGCTGATATGACCTGAGAGCCCTCGCTCACTTCAACGGGAATGCTTTCACCGGTAATGGAACTCTGATCCACATATCCATTTCCGCTGACTACATGACCGTCGACGGGAATAGTCTCGCCTGGACGGATGATGACAATGTCTCCAACCTTGATATCCTCGCTGTTCACCTCGACTTCAACACCGTCCTTCAGAATTCTCGCCTTGCCCGGTGTCAGATCGACAAGCTTTGAAAGCGCACTGCTGGTTCTTGCTTTCGACTTTGCCTCCATGTACTTTCCGACCGTGACGAGGGTCAGAATTGTTGCTGACGACTCGAAGTAGAGCAGATGCGAAAAATGCTGGAGCGAGGCCATATCACCTTCTGCAAGGGCGAAAAGCATTTCATATATCACATATATTCCATAAAGGAAGGCAGAACCGGAACCGATGGCGACAAGAGAGTCCATGTTCGGATTCTTTTTGAAAAGAGCCTTCAGTCCTCCGATGAAGAATTTCCTGTTTATTATCAGCACGGGGATTGTCAGAAGCAGCTGCGTGAAGGCAAATGCAGGACTTCTTTCCAGACCAGAGATGACAGAAGGAACGGGAAGGCCGGCCATATGTCCCATGGCAAGATACAGAAGGGGAATCAGTATGATGACTGACCAGACAAGCCTTTTCCTCATTCCGCGCTGTTCTTCCTCAACGCTTCTGCGTCTTTCTTCCCATTCGCTTTTATAACCGGCCTTTTCACTTCCTCCGCTTCCCTTCTCCATGCTGCTGGCACCGTATCCGATATCACTTACCTTTTTCTCGATATCGGATGCGGAAATCCTGCTCTCATCATAGCGGCATACCATCTCGTTGTTCATCAGCGAGACAGTGCACTCCTGCATGCCGGACATGTCGCCGACACCTTTCTGAATATGAGTCTGGCAGCTTGCACAGCTCATTCCCGTTATTTTGAATTTTTCTTCTTTCAATGTTTATCTCCCCAACTGAGAATATAGAGAAGGCGAATTTTTTAGTCAATGCTAACTTTCTTCCTGCCACATTTATTAAACATATGCTTAATAGATAATTTAAAATAAATTCAAATCACAATCTTTGTCAACGGAAACATAACACCCCCCTGCCGAAAAAGTATTTGAACATATTTCAGAAGCTGCAGATACAAAAGTTTCACGTATTTATCAGACGGATTCTTGTTTTTGAAGAAAATAAAACAAAAGCTCCCGCTTTTCACGGCAGGAGCTCATCATGCAATGATGTATCAGTTATTCTGCAGGATATACCTGTGCAAGGTAATCTGCGAAAGCTTCGTTGAGAAGACCTCCTTCCTGGACAACATCACCGAACATCGTGAAACCGTCACCGCCGGCTGCCATGAAGTCGTTGGTTGTCACAAGGTATGTTGCAGAAGTGTCAAGCGGAGTACCGTCCGGAAGAAGGACACGGCGTATTCTGCTTCCCGGTTCTGCAAAGCGGCTGTAAACAACTTTGAGATCACTCTGTGCAAAACCTCCGTTCTGCTCCGGAATAAGCGAATAGCCGAATTCAAGAGCTTCCAGAACCTGCTCGCCTGTCATTTCACATACGGCAATGGTATTCGTGAACGGAAGAACATTGTTGATATCACCGAGAGTGACATCTCCGGCTTCAATGGAAGCCCTGATTCCGCCTCCGTTGATGATGGTGAAATCAGAACCGGTTTCAGCAGTCAGAGCCTCACAGATAAGACGTGAAAGATTTGTCTGCTTTGTTCTGACGTTTGCCCTCTCTCCGTCAAGGAATACCGGGACATTTGCCACGACTTCGCTGAATCTCTCATCAAGTTCCGCATTGAGCTTGTCAACATATGCCGTGACTTCAGGATCATCAGCAACCTTCGTGATGCCGAGACTCTTTGCAAGCTGGCTTGTCGAAGGATCGATTACGGCAGATGCAGGAATGAGAATAGCTGTCTCTCCTTCAGCCTGACCGTCAGCAACCTGGATTTCAACAACACCTACGTTGTTGAGGTACTGACCGGTTGAAACAATGAGGGAATCATTGACTTCAAGACCGTTCTCAAGAACAGTATGACTGTGACCGTCGACAAAAAGGTCGATGCCGTCAATGTATGTGCAGATATCTTCGGAAGTCATTCCTACCGTTCCGTCCTCACCGAGACCCATATGGCCAAGGACTATAACGTAATCGCCGATCTCATGAGCAAGATCAATTGCGCTCTGGGCATACTGGAGATAGGAATCATCCCAGAATGTGAGACCTTCAGTATTCTTCGGATGCGACTTTGTCTTTGTATCCGGTGTGGAGAGTCCGATGACCACTACGTCAAAACCGTTGAACTCATACACCTGATAAGGCTGGAAGACGAAATTTCCCTTCCCGTCAACAATGTTGGCTGCAAGAACCTTGGGACCTCCCATAGCATCGCTGAGTGCAGCAAGTTCCTCAAGCTGTGCGGCTCCGTAATTGAAGTCATGGTTGCCGGGACTTACGGCATCATAGCCGAGCATTGTAAGAAGAATACCGACAGACTCGCCTTCAAACACGTTTGCAAGATTTGTTCCATGAAGGACGTCACCGGCATCAAGAACAAGAATGTTGTCCGTCACGGAGCGGCCCATTTTGAGAAGTGTCGAGAGCTTTGCATACCCCATCGAACCGTCCTCGCCTTCCGTAATTCTTGCATGGACATCATTTGTATGAACGACGTAAAGGTTGAATGTATCATCACCCTCGGACTTCACGATACCTGTGACTCCATATGGATACTCTTTACCTGCCGGCATCGGTTTCCGGGCTGGAAGTTCAACAGCAGCAACAGGTTCTTCTTCAGGCGCAAGGTAATCAGAGATGAAAGCTGACAGATCCGCTGAGAGAACATTGACGACTGCTCCTGCATCAGCGACCGTTACATCCTCGGGGAATGTGATGGTCATCTGTCCCTCACCGGTCACATCATAATAGACTCCTGAAAGCAGATCACCATGGTTTTCAGCAGCATATGAGAAGAATGCATCAATCTCATCTTCCGTAATGAATGAAGGATACGAGACCACTGCCTTGCCGGGTACGGCTTCATAGCTGAGCGTATAACCGTAATATGAGAGAGAACCTGTCTCCTTTGCAGGAATGGAAACAACCTGGTTCTCGACAGTCATGACAACTTCTTCTTCCTCAATACCGAGATAATCAGCCACAAAAGCGGCAAGATCGGCAGAAAGAATATCCACAACCGCACTTGCATCTGCAACCGTGACATTCTCCGGGAAAGTCACACTCATGCTGCCAGCGCCTGTCACATCATAGTAAACACCTGAAAGCAGGTTTCCATGATTCTTTGCGGCATAAGCAAAGAAAGCATTAACCTCATCTTCCGTGATGAATGAAGGGTATGTGATTTCAGCCTTGCCGGGAACAGCCTCATAGCTGAGTGTATAGCCGTAGAATGAGAGGGAACCTGCTTCCTTCATGACAACAGGTGTACTCTCTTGTGCAACAGCAGCCGGTGTTTCCGCTTCTTCCTCCACTTCCGGAGCCGGGGCCGGAGCTTCTGCTGCAGGAGCGGGTACCGGTACTTCTATCTGTGGAACAGAATCAACAGGAGCGGTGCTCTGACATCCGACAAGTGCCAGTGAAAGCACGGCTGCCATTAAAATGATGGAAAGTGAGTTAATAAAACGCTTCACTTGTTATCCTCCTCTTTTTTCAGACGCAGATTAAAAATCCGTCGTGCTAATAATAACATGCCTTATATCAAACAGGTAACAAAAAAAGGAGCACAAAAACCATATTTTTTCAAATTTTTACAAAATTGTTTCAAAAACCATGCTTTCAGGATATCCGGATGAGTAATTATGCATTATCAGTGTTTCTCACAGCCGGCCGGCTGCTGCAACATCAAAGGTGAAAAAATCTGCAAAAATAAGAAACCCCGTCTCAGATGAACGGGGCATTTACTCTTCTATAGATCCTGTTTTCCAGGATATTCATTGTATCAGATTAAAGATACGGAGCTGCGAAAGTTTCAAGATCGCCTGCAAGAAGATCGACAACAGCTGCAGCATCGGCTACTGTAACAGACTCAGGGAATGTCACAACCATTTCACCGGGACCTGTCACATCATAGTAGACACCGGAGAGAATATCACTGTGGTTGCCGAATGCATATGCAAAGAATGCATCAACATCAGCTTCAGTGATGATTGCAGGATATGTCACCTTTGCCTCACCTGGTACAGCCTCATAGCTGAGTGTATAACCATAGAATGAGAGAGTGCCTGTCTCTTTTGCAACTTCAGGAGCTGCGACCTCCTCCTCAACTACCGGTGCAGGAGCAGGGGCTTCTGCTGCAGGAGCAGGTACCGGCACTACAATCTCCGGAACCGAATCAACAGGAGCAGTGCTCTGACATCCGATAAGAGCCAGTGAAAGCACAGCTGCCATTAAGACGATGGAAACCGACTTAGTTAAATTCTTCACTTGTTATTCCTCCTAATTTTTCAAGAACAAGCCAGATTCTTAAAATCTATTGAATCAATCATAGCACAACTTGCAGCAAATAGATAATGAAAAAAGCGTCAGAAGACACATTTTTTCCGCTTTTCCACATGCATGCATCTCGTGTTTTTCTTTACTGAATACACAGATGTGTCATCACATATAGTATGGAAGGAAATTCTGTGAAAAATCATCGAGATTCAATGCCAGAACATTGACAAGCGCCTGTGAAGTTGCAGCGGGAACCGCAGATGAGAATGTCAGCTCCACCACCCCGGGCTCCTTTATTGTGAAGAAGGTCTGGGCAAGAAGAGCCGGACTCTTGCTGAATGAATATGCAAAGAATGCGTTCACGACTGCTGCTGGAACGTCTTCAGGATAATACACCACCGCTTTTCCGTTTGACGCCTCATAACTGAGCGTCATTCCATTTGCAGTAACTGTACCTTCAATTACCGGCAGTACAGGCTCAGCATTCCCAGCAGGAACTGATTCAGCGGTCATGGCTTCATCCGGCTGCATATCAACGGCGCTTTCACTGCTCTGACAGCTGGAAAGCAGGACAAACGCAAGCAATACACACATAAGCAATTCAAGAAAATTTCTCATACATCCTCCAGAGTCGGCATTCTACACCGCAGCATGGCTCTCAATACATATATGTTTTAGTCAATACACACAAAATACAGATACAACACCAGAAAATAAAAAACCCCGGACCAGAACCGGGGCATCATATGAAGAATCTGAACCGATTACATCAGATCCTTTGCCTTGCGAGCAGTGTTGCCGCTCTTCTCGCATACGGCATAGTGGCGGAGCTTTCCGTTTTCGAAAACACTCTTCATCTTGATAACACCACCCCATCTGCTCATTAAGATCTTGGCACCTTCACGGTGAGCGTTCTTAGAAACATTACCTGCCATATCTCTTCGTCCTCCAGAATTCTCAAAACTGAAACTATAATACTAACTAGCACGGTGCATGTCAACGAAACAGCAGGATAGTTAGTGTTGTTGCATCAAAAAAGGGCTGCTACATCGCTGTAACAACCCTTCGATTAAGCCGACTGTCGGATTTGAACCAACGACCGGCTGATTACAAATCAGCTGCTCTGCCAGCTGAGCTAAGTCGGCATTTCTCAGCAACGAGGATTAACATACACAATCTTTTTTATCTTGGCAATAGTGTTTGCCCAAAAATTTTAAATTTTTTTCTGTTTTCCTTTTCTATTCCATCTTCAGATCAGGCCTCAGAGCGGCGGCTCTCCTGAGGTACACCATCCTTGCCTCCCCCTCTTTCTCATGCCCCACAACCACCATGAGACGTATGACACGCGGCATCATTCCGTTTATCTCGGCTTCCTGAACACAGAAAAGAGGGATATCATCGCATCTGCCGGTCTTTCTCAGGCAGGTTGCGGTATTCTTGCTTTTGAGATCCGAAGTCTGCGATGCGATTATATATACAATATCATCAGGATCAAGTTCATTGCGTCTGAGGATCTCATCAAAAAGCTCGCACACAGCCTCATCCATTGCCGCCGGACTGTCCATCTCGACTGTTGTGGCACCGCGCAGCGCGTAACTGTTCTTCATAACAAACCTCCTGTTTATATTGCAACTCCCTGTGTCACAGCCACATTTATGCTGTCCATGAGGGCTGCGCATGCAATTGTGACCAGACACCTCACCAGCGTGAGGATTACCGGCGAGAATGCAAAAACCCTTGTATAAAAAAGCTGGTATACACTTGCAAGGGCTATCCAGACTCCCTCGAAGATGATGAGCCATGATGTCACCGTCATCAGAAGAGACAGGAGGCTTATGAGATCCGCACTCACGCTTATGAAGAAAGTAAGAGCGAAGAGAAGCGCGAAAAACAGATACAGCACCATCAAATAGGTGTGTATCCTTGATGAGAATGCCAGTATCCTTCTGAATTGCAGCATATGATATATAATAGCCTACTTATCGTGTATTTTAAAGCTCTCAGTCACACAATCGGCATTGCTTATGTCAAGTCTGCACAGCACGATACCGCAGGCTCTGATATCAAGAGCCTTTTCACTGTTCCTGTTTGAAAGGCTCATTGATGTGCGCGAGAGCGCAAATGAATCCAGAGGCCAGACAAGCTGAAGGCATGAAACCGATGCCTTTTCTTCCAGTGTCATGAAGCTTATGTCGCTTCCAGGCGGAAGGGAAAAAGTAACGTCTGCGTTGTTGATTGTGATTATCAGGTCAGTGCGTGTGAACCAGAAACGCGGATAGCCGTACTTCGGGAAAAGTCCGGCCAGTGACAGCAGATGGTCAAGTCTTGCACCACCTCCGCCGGCAAGGTCATAGCACGGAGAGTCAAGACGCATCAGCGCAAGCTCGCTGTCCGAATAATCCTTGTCCCTCGGACATGGCTCAAAGCCTTCTGCGATGAGTTCATCCCGGTACAGGCTTGAATCGAAGTCACCCACGGCATCGTCGACTTTCATTGAAAGCTTTCTGGCCGTATCATAACCGCTGTCAGCGGCGATTATGCGGCTGTAGGGATATTTCTCAAATATCAGAGGCTTTTCAAGAGGCCCCTCTCCTCCCGTGAATACAAGACTGCACTTCTCATTCATGCGCCAATTCTACATTCAATTTTATTCTTGTACCATCCTCAAAGCTACATTAACATTTAAGGAGCGGAGGTAATTATGCGAGAAAGCCTTAAACAGCAGCTCAGAGGCTGCGGTATCAGCACAAGCGACATCCTGCTGCCGAAGAAGAACGTCGACTACTACAAATGGGCGGTTGTGGCCTGCGATCAGTTCACAAGCCAGAAGGACTACTGGAATGATGTTGATGTCATCACGTCCGATGTCCCGTCAACATCAAAACTCATCTTTCCCGAATGCTATCTTGAAGATGATGACAAGCAGCAGAGAATAAAAAACATCAATGAGACAATGGATAACTATATAAAGATCGGAGTGTTTGACTGCTATCCCGACTCGTTCATTCTTGTCGAACGCACCACGGTAAGCGGAACCCGCTACGGTCTTGTCGCATCTCTGGATCTTGAGAAATATTCCTATGCAGAAGGCAGCAGGTCCCTCATAAGGGCAACTGAAGGGACCATTCTCTCACGCATACCGCCAAGGAAGGAAATAAGGAAACATGCAAGCCTGGAGCTTCCCCACATAATGGTGCTCATCAATGATGCAAGGCGTCTTGTCATTGAGCCTCTGGTTGCCAGAAGAGCCGAACTTGAATGCATCTATGATACTGATCTGATGAAAGGCGGCGGACATGTAAAAGGCTATCTTGTCAACAGGGACGAGGATATAAAAACGGTTGCCGACGGCATCAGCATGCTGTACAAGTCACTTGACCAGACAAACCCGCTGCTTTATGCGATGGGAGACGGCAATCACTCTCTTGCAACGGCGAAGAGCATTTATGAAGACCTGAAAAAGGAAAAAGGGAAAGAAGCTCTTGACAGTCCGTGCCGCTATGCCCTTGTCGAAATCGAGAATATTTTCGACCCAGCACTGCAGTTCGAAGCGATTCACAGAGTGTTCTTCAACATAAAGCTGCCGGCCTTCGACTCTCTCCTCAGCCGCAAAGGCGGGTCCATAACGAAAGACAGGGTATCCTCTCTGAAAGAAGCTGCTGACGAGATTGAAAAGGACAGCGGCTGTCTGAAATTCGCCGTGATCTGCGGAAATGACTGCTATGTATACAGGATGAAAAAGGCAAAGCAGGCACTCAGTGCCAGTCTCATCCAGGAATGCATAGACAACCTTCCCGAAGGAATTTCCGTCGACTACATCCACGGCGCTGAAGTCACGGAAGAAATCGCGAAGAAAGAAGGAAACATCGGAATCATACTGCCTGACATATCGAAAGAGACTTTCTTCGATGCGATCATCAGGGACGGTGCATTCCCCCGCAAGACTTTCTCCATAGGGCATGCGGAGGAAAAGCGCTATTACATGGAAGCACGCTCAATCAGACAGGACTGATGCGTCAAAGGCTCCCTGCCTGAGTACCCTGTAAGGCTTTTGCGTACAGTCAACAAGAGTGGAAGGAAGAGAATTCTCCCCTTCCGCTTTTTTTCTCACGATGAAGTCAAGGTCCGCATGGAAGCGTGCAATTATGTCATCAGCATGATTCAGATTCGCCATACCTGAGATATTCACGCTTGTGGACCATATCGGTCCCGTTTTCTTCACAAGAGAGAGAATGTACTCATCGGACGGGACCCTGACAGCCTGTGTCCTTCCGTCCCTTCCCATGAGAATTGCGGTCAGGCTGCACGGCCAGAGCTCATAAAGCCTGTCAGGCACATCATAAAAACCGCCGTTCCTCAGATAATCAACATCAGCAAGCATGATGAAACTCTTGTTTGCGGGCCGCTTCTTTATCTCGTAGATTCTCTCTGCCGTCTTATCATCCGCAAGAGCGGAAATGCCGTATATCGTGTCAGCGGGAATGACACCGACACAGCCTTTTTGCACAAGAGAAGCAACCTCCTCAAGCGATGAGCTGTCATTATAGAAAATCTGCATTGCTGAAAACCTCCCTACCAGTCAAAATCACTGTAACGTCTGTCCTGCTTTCCGGCCACGGCGTCATTGTCTCTGTCATGTCTGCCGTGCTGTATCAATGCGGCAATTACCGAAATCACAAATGCCGATGCAAGTGAGATCAGTGCTATCACCCAGGTATCAAGACCTTCAAAAAGCAAGTCTTCCTCTTCATCCTCCTGAGGCGGAACCTCTTCAATCACATCAGGTGTCTCAAAGTAATAAACAACATCACCGTCATTGTTGTAGCCGAGTGACAGGGCTATGTCATTGAGAGCTTCCGGTGAGGAAAGGCTGGCCCTTCTCTCCTCAAGCGCCTCAAGCCGCAGCTTCCTTTCCTCTTCCTCCCTGAGAAGACTTTCAAGATAATTCTCAAGACTTCTGTTCACAAGGTAGCCGCTCTTTCCGAAAATGGAGAAAAGCAGGCAGAACAGCACCAGAAACATCAAAATGGATAAAAACAGTTTTTTTGTTGTCATATCTAATCTTGACTTGTATAATATCAATATGTGTGACTTAATGTATATATGTTAAGCCGGAGGTGAATACGTTATGCCGAAACCGAAGAGTACGGCAAAACTTGTTATAACAAGTGTTGTCATTTCTTTTGCTGTAATTGCAATTTTTGCACTGATTTTCCTTAACTACATCGTGCCGACCTATCAGGTGACTGAAGAACAGATTTATTCAGTACTGATCAAGCTGTTCCCGATTCTTGTCGGTCTCATTCTCATCCAGATAGGTGTCATGATTGCCAAGAGAAATGAAGATGAGTTCAAGGATCAGGTGGACAAGCTTCCGCCGAATGCCTATACAAAGCCGTTTGAATCCCCTGCAAAGGACGATCCGATAAACATCAGCATCGATGCTGCGAAGGCTTATGACCAGGTGCAGCAGAGACAGAGTGCGGCAGAAGCCAGAGTGCGTGAAGTGATCAGGGAAGTTCCTGTTGTCAAGGAAGTGATAAAGGAAGTTCCTGTTGAGGTTGTCAGGGAAATCGAGAAAGAGGTGCCTGTAGTACGCGAAGTCATAAAGGAAGTGCAGGTTCCTTCCGCATCCGCTTCAGATGTGCAGCCTGAGAAGATCGAGGTTCCCGTTGAAGTCATCAGGGAAGTTCCTGTCGAGGTTGTGAAGGAAGTCGAGAAAGTTGTCGAAGTACCGGTTGAGGTCATAAAGGAAGTCATCAGGGAAGTTCCGGCCAGAACTGATGAAAGCACAGCGGCCTCAGGTGCCCAGATCAAGGAAATTGTCAAGGAAATTCCAATCGAGATCATAAAGGAAGTCCCGATCGAAGTTCCGGTTGAGAAAGTCGTCGAGAAGATTGTTGAAAAGGAAATTCCGGTCGAGAAGATTGTCGAGAAGGAAGTTCCCTCGGCATCTGCTGTACATGCTGAAGAAGAGACAAGAATGCTCGGCTTCATTGAAGTGCTTGAGGAAGAGTGCAGTGAAGCCAATGAATGCGGTAATGATATCACACTGGTTCTGATCAAAAAGAAAGACAGCCTCAGCGAGGATGTGCTTGAGCCAGTATTTGGTAGCAATGCTTTCATTTTTGAAAGGGCTGACGACTTTGCGCTTATCTTCTCCTTTGCAAACGAAGAGGAGACTGCATCCCTGATCAGCGCGAAGGAAAGCAGGCTCGGTGAAATCGAGTTCTCAACTGCGACCCTGAGCGGAAGTCAGGCTGATGCCGCAAATCTTGTCAGGATGGCAGAAGCAGGATTCTGACAGCAGGGAAACAGAATTCAGGGAGGCTGAGCATCGGCCTCCTTTTTTCATGCCTCATCAGACCTGGGGATTGTACCGCATGGAGACCGTGAAGCTCATCGGTTCAGATGTGTCTCCGCTGTAGTATTCAACCGGGAGGGATGCCTTGAAGCTCACTGCGAAAGAGGATATCTCCAGTTCAAGCGAATAATCATGAACACGGTGTGCATTCCTGTAGCTTGTAAGGCTTGTTCCGATGCTCAGGTTCACATCCGGCAGCATCTGGAAACAGAGCTCGCCGCCAAGGAATATATAGCTGTTACTTGATGATATATCTCCGGCCTGCAGCATCAGATACGGCCTTACCGCATGAAGATCTCCCCTGCTGTTGAAACGCGGCATATACACGGAAAGCGCAATATCCATTGTGTCGCTGATCTGTTTCCAGCCCACGTTGATCTCCCCTCCGCTGGTGCTTATCAGTTTGTCCACATAAAGGCCGAGCGTGAAATATTCCTCATGCCACATAAGACCCGCGCCTATTGAGAAATATTCGCTTCCGTTCATGTTCTCGAATTCCGAGAAGAAGAAATTTGTGAAGATATCCCAGGCGGAATCTATTATCCTTTCATCCCTGATGAGTGCACTTCCCCCCTGCAGCCTCACTCCCCCAGACACCGGCCCGATACTGTATGCGGCATCAAGCTGAAAATGCATTTTATAAAGCATGTCAAATGTGAGATTTCCGTTTTCATGATTCCTGTTCTCAAGATCAAAACCCAGCGCCGCGGTAAGCTGCACGTTGCGGCCTCCGAATGAAAGAGTAAGAGACGAATCGGCGGTATTGAAGAAACCGAGCTTCTCATTGTTTTCATAAAGGGAAAGATCCTGTTCATCGGAATAATTCAGGCTCACCATCAGTGATCCGTCACTCTCCTTGATGAAAGGAAGCGCAGCAGGATTTGCGAAACTGTTCACATAACGCCCTGCCATCGCCGCAAAGCTGCTGTAGCGGCCGGGCATCACCACGGAACCGGCATCTGCTGCCAGTATTCCTGCTGAAAAAAGCATGAAAAGAACTGCACTGAGAAACTTCTTCATGCGCATAATATAAAAGATCAGATGGCAATTAACAAGCAAAATGAGTATCATGAGAAACATGTTCGGCCATGAAGCATTATTTTCAGCCATAGGAGGGCGATTCATAAAAAATGTGGATGACAGTCCTGTCACAGCACTGTGCTATGATTCAAGAGACTGTATCCCGGGCTGTGCCTTCTTCACTTTCAGCGGGAATCATGACAGCGGCAGAACTTATATAGACGATGCGGTTGAACGCGGCGCAAAGCTTGTCATAACGGACAGGGAATGCGGCAATACAGGAGCAGATTACATAATAACGGATGAAAACATACGCTCCCTGTATGCTTTTTCATCATATCTTTTTTTCGGCAGGGTCAGTGACAGACTCAGGATAATAGGAGTCACCGGTACAGATGGAAAGACATCCACCTGTTTTTATATCTACCAGCTTCTCAGAGCCGCAGGCTTCAGGACCGGTCTCATTACGACTGTCTATATCGATGACGGCAGCGGTCTTGTCAGAAGCCCGTATCCGAACACCACTCCGGAAGCCTTTCACATACACTCCATACTCAGCAGGGCCTATGAGAACAATGTCGATTATTTCATCATCGAGGCTACGAGCCATGCGCTGAGTTCCCGCTTCGACCGTCTCAATTCAATACGATATGCCTCCTGTGTATATACCAAGGTCTCAAGCGAGCATCTTGAATTCCACAAAACGCTGGAAAATTACTACAATGCAAAACTCAACCTTGCACGGCGCTGTACCGGCAGGACTCTCATATACCGGGACAACGCTCTTGCCTCCGTCATGGAAAAGAAAAACACTGTATTCCTGGATCATCCTGTAATTGTAAAGCCGGAGGAAGACAAGCTGTTCTTCAAAAAAGGAGGAAAGGTATATGTCTTTCCCCATCCGGAAGATTTCGCACTTGACAATGCCTTTCTTGCCGCAGCCGCAGTGATGGATGCAACAGGGCTCAGTGATGATGAAATCCTTCCTCTCATGAAGGGACTTGAGAATCCGGAAGGCAGATGCGAAACGATGATGATCGACAGCAGAATCATCGTGATAGATTTCGCCCACACACCTGATGCCTTTTCTTCACTCTTCTCTTCTTTCAGGAAGATTTACCCCTCAAAAGGCTTCATAACAGTTTTCGGAGCCTCAGGGTGCCGTGATGCATCAAAACGCCCGCTTATGGGATATGAGGCGGCAAAAGCTTCCCGTGCCGTGATAATAAGCGAGGATGATCCGAGGGAAGAAGGCTTTGGAAAAATAAGCAGTGACATACTCAGCGGAATAAAAGATGCACAGGCAGAGGTCTTCATCATTGAGAAAAGGGAAGACGCCCTCAGAAAGGCCTTTCAGATCTCAGGTGAGAATGACATAATCTTCTCGCTCGGGCTCGGAGCCCAGAAAAGCATCGACTACCATACTCACAGAAGGCCATGGAGCGAAAGAGAAGAAATAATGAATGCTGCAAAGGAGGTGCTGGGATGAAAATCCTGCTCATAAAAGGCGGAAGAAGCCTTGAACACAACATAAGCCTGAAAAGTGCGCAGACTGTCAGGGAAACACTTGAAGACATGGGGCATGAAGTGACAGATCTGCTTCTTCCTCCTTCCGGAGAGATTCCCCTCTCCCTCTTTCAGGGTGATTATGATATAGCCTACCCTGTCATGCACGGCAGGCTCGGCGAAGACGGATGCATTCAGGGACTTCTCGAGCTCATCGGAAAGCCTTATGTCAGCGAGAAGGTCTTCACCAGCAGCATAGGCATGAACAAGCTTAAGCAGCACGAAATCCTTCATTGCAACGACATCCCGCTTGTGCCGACAATAGGACTGAAACGCGACAGGGGCGAGGATGAGAGAATGCTGCTTGAAGATTTCACAAAGCAGTACAGCGAATTCATCGTGAAGATAAACGGAGGCGGTTCCTCAATCGGCGTTTTCAGCTGCGACAGGGACTCTCTGGAAGACGCAATCGAAGAAGCTTTCACTTATGACGATACAGTGCTTGTGCAGAAAAAAATCACCCCGCTGAGAGAACTGGAATGTCTTGTTGTGAAAGACAAGGACGGATGTATTCTCACAGCAGGGCCCCTGGAAGTAATAGCAGACAAGCCATATACAGACTACAGCAACAAATATTCAAGTGCAGTCACACATATAATTGAAGCAAAAGACAATAAAAACCTCTCTCATGAAACCGTGCGTACCCTTCACTCTCTTGCAGCCAGAGCCTTCATTGCTCTTGACGGCAGTCTGTACATGCGTGTTGATTTCTTCATGGACGGGGACGGCAGGATTTATCTCAATGAAGTGAACACAATCCCCGGCAGCACCCCCACAAGTCATTTCAATATTCTCGCCCGGGAACTGGGAGGCTTTGCTGCAGTGCTGGACATAATGCTTGAAAGCGCACTCGCAAGACACGAAAGAGAAAAAAGCCTCAGGAGACTTTATGGTTGACGGGCTTTTCTTCCATGTCGATCTTGACGCATTCTTCGCTGCAGTCGAAGTGCTTGACAATCCTTCACTCAAGGGGAAACCACTTATCATAGGACACGAGGGACCGCGCAGCGTTGTATCCACATGTTCATACGAAGCGAGAAAATTCGGCGTCCATTCCGCCATGCCCATGACAGTGGCAATGAAGCTGTGCCCGCAGGCTGTCGTGATTCACGGACGAATGAAGCGCTACAGCGAGAAATCGAAGGAAGTCATGGCGATAATAAAGGACATAGCACCCTCCTTCATACAGGCATCAATTGATGAAGCCTATCTTGACATGAGCGGGACCGAAAGGCTTTATTCAAGCCCGAAGGAAGCTGCCCTGCTGCTGAAAGACAGGGTCAGGAATGAATGCGGCCTCACCATCTCGGTCGGTGTCGGCTCATCCAGGTTCATCGCAAAGCTTGCCTCAGACTACAGGAAGCCCGACGGTCTTACCATCGTCCCACCGGGAATGGAATGCCGTTTCGTGGATGCGGTCGGACTCAGGAAACTATGGGGAATCGGGAAAGTGACCTACGACCGGCTTGTCAGGTACAATATAAGAACGGTAAACGAGATGCGGGACTTGTCAGAAGAAAGGCTGCAGGAGCTTTTCGGGCTCAAAGGCGGCAGCTATCTTTACAAAGTCGCAAGAGGCATAGACCCGGGAATATATTCATCAGACAGCAAATCCCACTCAATTTCAAGCGAGAGGACTTTCTATCCTGATCTCATAAGCCAGGATGCCATTGACGCCGTGCTTATGGAGCTGAGCCAGGAAGTGAGCTTCCGTTCCCTTGACGAGCATTTCGTAGGCCGTACTGTCGGAATAAAAATAAGATACGGGGATTTCACCACGGTGAATGTCCAGACAACCCCGCAGGAAGGCATATACAACTCTGAAGATATTTTCATCATGGCAAGAAAGCTGTTTCTGTCAAAATACAAAGGAGGAGGCGTGCGGCTTATCGGCGTAGGGCTCTACCAGATGTACGAGGGAGATGAGATAGAACAGGGAGAGCTATTCAATGAAGTCTCGCAGAAAAAAAGGCAGCTTGAAAGAACAATAATGTCAATGAACAAAAAAGGAGCCCGCATAACGAAGGCGAGCTCACTTATAGACATCAGAAAGCAGTGAAATAAATCACAACCACGGCTGCAAGGATTATCCGGTATACTCCGAATACTGAGAAATCGTGATTCCTTACATAGCTCATGAGCCCCTTGATTGAGGCAAGAGATACGAGAAATGCCACAAGAGATCCAAGTGCAAGATATCCCCACTCTGCTGCAGTGAACGCAAAACCGGACTTCAGGAGCCTCAGCAGGGATGCACCTGCCATCACGGGGATTGCCATGAAGAAGCTGAATTTTGCGGCGGCAGGACGGCTTATTCCGCCGATCAGTCCGCCGAGTATCGTGGAACCGGAGCGTGATGTTCCCGGGATGAGGGCAAGCATCTGGAAAAGCCCCATGAATATACTGTCTTTTATGGTGAGGTCATCCACGCTGTTCACTCTTACGTTGACGCCAATTCTCTTTTCAAGGAAGAGATACAGCACGCCGTAAATGAAAAGCGCCCCTGCGATCACAGGCCAGGTGGAGAGCTTCTCGTCGATGATGTCATCCAGCAGCAGGCCTGCGATACCGGCCGGCACCGTCGCGATCAGCACTTTGCCCCACAGCTTCAGTGTTCTCACGCTTTCGCTTTTTTCCCTTTTGAAAGGCCACAGTTCATTGAAATAAAGGACGATGACCGCAAGGATTGAGCCGAGCTGGACAACGACCATGAAGACAGAGATGAACTCGTCGCTCAGATTCAGCGGCATGATCTGGTCAAAAAGCAGCATATGTCCGGTTGAAGAGACCGGCAGCCACTCTGTGATACCCTGAATTATTCCGAGGATTATTACTTTTATCGTTTCAATCAGATTCATAGCAGGCAAATACTATCATCAAGAGAGAAAATAGACTAGAATCTTAACCCGGTATGTTGTCGATTGTACTTGTAGAACCTGAAATCCCGCAGAATACGGGAAATGTCGCAAGAACCTGCGCCGTGACATCAAGTGACCTCATCCTGATACATCCTCTGGGATTCAAGACTGACGATAGAAGCCTGAAACGTGCGGGTCTTGATTACTGGAAAGATGTCAGCATAAGGGAATACCCGTCGTTTTCCGCATTCATAGAGGATAGAAAGGAAAGCGATGAGCTTGTTTTCTTCACATCCCATGGCGAAAGGAATTTCTATTCATTCAAAGCAGATGAAAAACGTGACACCTATTTCATATTCGGCAGGGAGTCATGCGGTCTGGGCTGTGACATAATAAGCAGGTACAGGGATTCATGCTGGAAGATTCCGATGAGAAAAGGTGCAAGGTGTCTCAACCTTTCAAACTCGGCGGCAGTTGCCGTTTATGAGTACTACAGGCAGCTCGGCTTCCCCTTTTCCGAATAAAGAGAGGTTTCAAAAATGAAAGAATTTCTTATCGTTTCAGACATTCATGGAGCGCTTTCAGCTGCACAGAAGATAGCTGAGCTTGCTCCTTCCTACAGATATGTCATCATGCTCGGTGACGCGCTTTACCACGGTCCGAGAAACGACCTGCCCTCTTCTTACAATCCCAAAGCGGTGATACCTCTTCTCAACAGTCTGAGGAACAAAATCGTAGCGGTAAGGGGTAACTGCGATGCAGAGGTTGACCAGATGGTTCTCTCATTTCCCATCATGAGCACCACAGCCCTCATCCAGAGTGAGGAGAGGACATTCATAATGTCCCACGGGCATATATACAATGAGGAAAACCTTCCGCCCATGGCAGATGGTTCAGTCTTTCTCTACGGACATACACACATCCCCGTGATCAAAGAAGAGAACGGTATTGTAATATTCAACCCGGGTTCAGTCAGCATACCGAAAGGAGGCTATCCTGCAAGCTACGGAGAATATGACAAGGGATGTCTGAAAGTACTTTCGCTGGAAGACGGCAGTGAAATTTTCAGCTTTGCACTGAAGGACCAAAGTTGAGAGTGACAACGACGTAATCGCCTTCCTGCCTGATTGAGGCCGAACCTCCGTGCAGGGCAGTGATCTGACCTGCAATGGGCAGGCCGAGCCCGGAGCCTCCCTCATGCCTTGATTTATCCCCCCTGGCCCATGGTTCAAAGATACTGAGGGAATCGGAATATCCAAGACGTCCTCTGCTGACGACAGTGACAGTGTTGTGCGAAGCTTTTATCTTTATCTTCTCTTCCTTCTCTCCGTACTCCAGGGCATTCTTCACAACTTCATCCAGCGCACGGGAGAAAAGAGCATAATCAGCATAAAGTTTCTCATCATCCTGCATTTCAATGACAAATCGCTCAGGAGATGAAAAATGTCCTGTCACACATGATATGCACTCTGCAGCGGAAAGCATTTCCTTCTTCACATCCCCTTCATGATTCAGCAGTGCTGCATAATATTTTACGGAAGACACACGTTCTGTAAGAATACCGACTTCTTTTTTGAGTGAGGCGATTGTTCTCTCGTCGGCTTTATAGACGCCGTCCTGTATTGCCTGGATTATCATATTGATACTGGTAAGCGGTGTGTTCAGGTCATGGGCTATCGAGCGGATCCACTCATCCCTGCTTCTCCTGTTCTTCTCCAGCTGACGTGACAGTTCAACTATCGATTTTCCGATTTCATTCAGCTCGTATGTCTTCTGTTTTTTTATCCTGACATCAAAATCCCCCTCTGCCATACGGCGCAGTGCACTGAGAATGTCGTCTACGGAATCTGAGGTTCGTCTGGAAAATGCAAATGACGCAACTGCGGCAATTATGAGCCCCAGCGGGACAAGCCAGAGGGTTGTAAGCAGGATCGTGGCAAGAACAAAACTGGTCGGGCCGAATGAATACATATCGAAAATAAGGAGATCCAGACTGATCATCGGTTCTCCGTCCCGGTCGATGAAAACCGTTGCGGCAATGTCATTCTCATCAATGAATGAAGGAACATTATATGTTACCGATGTCCGCCCGCCGTTACCGGTGCCCAGAACCGAAAGCATATATGAAAAACCTCCTTCCTCCTGATTTTCAGCCGAGATGACATATACAGGATTGTTTTTTGAGAAACTGTGCCATCCTGTATCGACGATCTCAGTGAAAAACTTCTCTCTGCCGGCAGAAGAACTTTCAGGAGTACTTCCGTACATATAATGGGCACCATCGGCAAAGGTATGGATCAGCAATCCCGATATGCTGTCATCAGATGCAGATGCAATCGATTCATATACGGCATCATCCGTAAGACTGTCCTCACCCTCAAGTCCGGAGATGAGGGACTGCACATAATCGCGGGCTATGAAATCTTCCCAGCTTTTTCCCATTTTCATTATCGATGAGAAAAGAACCGCAAGTTCGCACAGAATGATCAGGACGGAAATGCCAAGCACCGTGAAGAATATCCTGAAAAAAAGCCTTCTGGTTCTGCGCTTCACTTCGCTGCCCCGTCGGAAGGAGATGAAAACCTGTAGCCGTAGCCCCTCACCGTTTCGATCCAGCTGCCCGGCCTCAGTTTCGCCCTTATGTTCTTGATATGGGTATCCACAACTCTTTCATAGCTTTCGAAGGAATAGTCAAAGCATTTCTCAAGTATTAGGGCTCTTGAAATCAGGCGGCCTTCATTGTGTGCAAGATAGGTGACAATCTTCCACTCAGCAGCGGTGAGGTTCACCTCACTGCCGTTGATTGTGAGCCTGTGCTCATCCGTGTCTATGCAAAGAATGTTGTCTTTGTCCCTGAATGTAAGCCTGCTGCCGTTATCAGGGACGGAAGAAGAGCTACCGACACGCCTGAAAAGCGCATTGACCCTCAGGACAAGTTCTTTCGGGCTGAACGGCTTTGATATATAGTCATCCGCACCGATCTCAAAACCAAGTATCCTGTCCGATTCTTCCGTACGGGCTGTCATGAAGATCACAGGCAGTGCCGGATATTTCTGCTTGATTTCCTTTATGAACATGAACCCGTCGCCGTCGGGAAGCATCACATCCTGTATGATAAGATCGGGCAGTTTTGTTCTCAGCCCTTCCCTGACGGATGAAAGATCAGCGAAACCTTTCGCCTCATACCCGTTGATTGAAAGATACTGAACCACACCGTCCCTTATCACATCATGGTCTTCAACAACATATATCAACTTCATATCCATGATATAAATCTGAGGTGAGGAAAAATCAACAGAAACAATTACTCTTCACCTAAATTACAAATTCACCGGCAGGCGTCATAACCGCACTGCATATCATATACTGCGGTCAGGAGATGGCAATCCAAAAAATTGGATAAATATTTTCTTTTACAAGTTGGATTTTCCATGTTACGCTATCCCTGTGAAGGATAGGTAATTCAAATTTTTGGCTTATGAAGAAGGTACTGCTCAGCACAATAGCAAAAGAATGTTCTCTAAGTGTCTCAACCGTCTCCAGGGTCATTTCAGGAGACAGTTCCCGCAGGATCAGGAATGAGACCCGATCTCTCGTGCTCAAAAAAGCCGAGGAGCTAGGCTATTTCAAGGAACACATCAGACGGCTCAACGCCGCCAGCAGTATCAGGGCTGCGGTACTCTTCCTGTCCGATCACGAAAGCCTGATGAGCCCGTTCTTCTCGCAAATCATAGATGGGATAAAGGAAGAAGCGGAAAGGAATGAAACAGCAGATGTTGATCTGTCCGTCCTGAGCCTTTATGATTCGCATTTCTTCTCCCGTTTTTCCGAAGGTAAATACGATGTAGCCATCATCCTTGGCCGTGTGAGGAAAGATGTGCTTGACAGGGTGAAGTGTGCAAAAACACAGCTGATCTACACAGGGCTCAACAGCATTGAGGACATGGATGAAGTCATCTGCGATGCAAGAGAAGGCATTAAAACTGCGGTTGAACATCTGCATTCTCTCGGACACAGGGAAATTGCATTCATCGGACCTGTCCGGCAGGAGGATCTGAAGAACGAATTCCGTTTTGACGGGTATCTGTCAGGTCTTGACCGGTGCGGCCTTTCTTTTGACCCCGGACTTGTCGAAGATTCATACCTCAGTGCTGAAGACGGTTACGAAAAAGCCGGAAACCTTTTCAGCAGAAAAACACCGGAGGCAGTCATCTGCGCGAATGACAATCTTGCAATCGGAGTCATGAAATTCCTTCAGGACAAAGGCTTGAGTATTCCAAAGGATGTTTCCGTCACCGGATTTGACAACATTGAGGAGGCAGCATACCTGAAACCTTCCCTGTCGACAATTGACGTGCCCAAAAAGGAACTCGGACGTTTTGCACTCCGCCTCGCTCTGGAAAGGAGACAAAGCGGAAGAAAATACAATGTAAAACTGGTACTGCCCTTCACTCTTGTTGAAAGGGAATCCACAAAGGAGGCCTCAGATGCCTAAAGTACTGCTTTTCCATGGTGGTGGACCGACAGCGGTCTTGAATGCCTCACTTGCAGGAGCAATAAGCACATTCCAGGAAAAAGGCTGGCAGGTATATGCAAGCCCGTTCGGAATTGCAAAGCTGCTTGATCATGATCCGGTGCTCATTCCGATTCTCGGCAGGAATGAGATCCAGATGATTGTCCGCAGTCCCGGCAGCGCGATAGGAAGCGGAAGGGATCATCTGGAAGATGAGGATTACATCCGACTTGCGCAAAAGCTTGCCTCCCTCGGTTTTTCCGCTGTATCAGGTGCCGGCGGCAACGGTACTATGGATACCGTGCAGAAACTTTCAGAGGCCTGCAGCAGATACGGCATCGCAGTGACCGGAATTCCCAAGACAATGGATAACGACCTCAGCATAACAGACCACAGTCCGGGCTTTCTCAGTGCGGCTCTCTACATGGCTGCAAGCGTAAGGGAAGTCTTATACGACATACACAGTCTGCCCATCCATGTCGTCGTGATCGAGACTTTCGGGCGCAATGCCGGCTGGATCACCGCATCCTCCGCCCTTGCAGGTGATGACAATGTAAAAGGTCCGGACCTGATACTTCCGCCTGAAGTCCCGTTTGACGAGGATGCTTTCCTCAGCAGAGTCGACGAAGCTTACAGCAGAAAAGGCGGAGTATGCGTCGTTGCCAGCGAAGGGCTGAAATACGGGGACGGAAAGCCGGTTGTGGAACCCGTATTCAGGACTGACCGCTCCGTATATTTCGGAGATGTATCGGCAAAGCTTTCACAGCTTGTCACACAGAAGCTGAATATAAAATCAAGAAGCGAGAAGCCCGGACTGCTTTCGCGTGCCTCCATTGCCTGGCAGAGCAGAAGAGACGCGGAGGAAGCATTCCAGTGCGGCAGGATCAGCGCCATGGCTGCATGCAGCGGAAGGAACGGAGAGATGAGCATAATCATCCGCGAAGGGGAAAAGCCGTATGCCGCGCATGTGGAAATGAAGCCGATCAGCAGAGACATCCTCAACGAAAGAACACTGCCCGCATCTTACATCAGCAGAGAAGATTTCTGCATGACCGATGATTTCTTGAATTACATGAATCCGCTGTTCGACGCTGAAAAGCTGGGCAGTTTCAAGACTTTTGTTTGAAAAAGGAGAAATACCGTGGATAGAAAGTACTACTCATATCCGGAAGACAGGCTGAAGGAAGGCAAGATAAGGACTGTATGCCTTTCCTCAAGCGAAGAAGTTTTCAAAGCCATTGCTGACGAAATGACTGACCAGATAAAGAAAAACAACGCAAAAGGAGAAAAGAGTGTTTTCATTGTTCCTGTAGGTCCTGTCGGTCAGTATCCGTATTTCGTTGATAAAGTGAGAAAAGAAAACATACAGCTGAAAAACGTCTGGTTCATAAACATGGATGAATACCTGAATGACGATCTGTCCTACATAAGCATGGACGACAGACTCTCATTCAGAGGATTCATGGAAAGGACAGTATACAGCCAGCTTCCCGAAAGCCTGAATATTCCAGAACACCAGAGGATATTCCCCGACCCCGCCAGGCCGCAAGCTGTCCCGCAGCTTATCGAAGAGCTCGGCAAGGTTGATATTTGTTTCGGTGGAATCGGAATAAATGGACATCTGGCCTTCAATGAAGCAGAAGAAATCAGTGCCGCAGAGTTCGCAGGCAGGGAAACCCGCATCATAGAAATAAGCAGGGAGACACGTGTCGCCAACGCCATCGGGGATCTTAACGGAGCGATAGACGCAATGCCGCGTTATGCTGTGACAGTCGGTATGAAGGAAATACTTTCCGCGCGCAAGATAAGGCTCGGCGTATTCCGCTCGTGGCACAGAGCCGTCATACGGCAGGCCTTGTTCGATGATCCCTCCGGACACTTCCCCGTCACTCTTGTGCAGAATCATCCGGACAGTCTCATCTACGTCAATGACATCGCGGCAAAGGCGGCATTCTGATGACGGAAACAGCAAGGATTGCCGTTCCATCCGGCCTGAGAAATGTGAAAATTCTGATTGAAGACGGTGTTTTTTCATCCATTGAGGAAACTGATGAAACCGGAAGATTCCTCATGCACAGCGGCTTTGTTGACATCCACACCCACGGAGCGGGGAGAATCGATGTGAACCATATCACATCATATGAAGAAGTCAATCAGCTGAGCCGTATATACGCATCCTGCGGTGTTACAAGCTTTCTTCTCTCCGTAATGACGGATGAAGAGGAAAAGATGCTGAAAATAATAAGTACTCTTGCCTCTGCATACAAGAAAGGCTGTGACGGTGCCTCATTTGCCGGCATACATCTGGAAGGTCCGTTTCTCTGCCGGGAATACAAAGGGGCCATGCCGGAAAGGCTGATAAGGAAAGCGGACTGGAATCTGTTCTCGAAGTTCTACGATGCTTCAGGAGGAGCAGTGAAATATATCACTGTGGCACCGGAATCGGAAGGAATGTATGACTTCATAAAGAAAATCAGACAGGAAACCGATGTGGTTGTCGCAATGGGACATTCCGCCGCAGAGTATGAGACTGCGGTAAAGGCCGTTGAGTGCGGAGTAAGCGCCGCAACACACCTGTTCAATGCAATGAAACTGTTCCATATGCACCGGCCGGCAATCAGCGGAGCAAGCCTGGAAAGAGATGAGGTGTACTGCGAAGTAATCTGCGACGGTTTTCATCTGCACCCCGCAACAGTGCGCCTGATACTGAAGACAAAGGGTGTGGACAAAGTTGTTGCCGTCACTGATTCGATCATGGCAGCAGGACTGCCAGCCGGATGCTACAAGCTGGGTGTCAACGATGTGATCGTAGGAGAAGACGGAGATGCCAAGCTTCCGGACGGAGTGAGAGCAGGAAGCACACTAACAATGGACAAGGCATACCGCAATCTCATCAAGTTCGCCTCCCTCTCCCCCTACGAGTTGTCAAAAGTCATGTCTGAGAACCAGTGCAGGCTTCTGCACATGGATGACAGAGGCTCCATAGAACAGGGAAAAAGAGCAGATTATGTTCTGCTGGATGAAAATAATGAAGTTGTGAGAACAGTGGTCCGCGGACGCACTGTTTATGAAAGAGGAGGAAGATAACAATGCTTGTACCACTAAGATGCATTCTAGAGACAACGGAGAAATACAACTATGCAGTCGGTGCATTCAATGTGAATGCCGTCTGTCAGGCCGAGGCTGCAATAAAGATTCATGAAATATTCCATGCCCCTGCCGTCATTCAGGGGGCAGATCTTGCCAACGGTTTCATGGGAGGACGTACAGACTTCATGAATGCAAGCCTTGAAGACAAAAGGAAGGGAGCCGAGAACATAGCATCGGCAGTCAGGAAGATTGCAGAATCCTCATCTGTTCCTGTTGCACTTCATCTGGATCACGGCAGAGATTTTGATTCAGTGAAGGCAGCAATTGACGCAGGCTATACATCAGTCATGATAGACGGATCTTCCCTCCCGCTTGATGACAACATCGAACTGACAAGGGAAGTCGTGAAATATGCTCATGCGAGAGGCGTGACCGTTGAAGGCGAACTGGGAGTGCTTGCAGGAGTGGAGGATCATGTGTTCTCGCTTTCATCCACATATACAAAACCTCTGGATGCGCTCCGTTTCTTCAAGGAAACCCGTGTCGATGCTCTTGCCATCAGCTACGGTACAATGCACGGTGCCAACAAAGGAAAGAATGCAGTTCTCAGGAAAGAGATCGCAATTGCCGTCAAAGAACTGCTGAGACATGAAGGTATAAATGGATTTCTGGTGTCACACGGGTCCTCCACTGTTCCAAAGTATATTGTGGACGAGATCAATGATCTTGGCGGAAAGCTGGAGAATTCATATGGAATCTCGCTGGAACAGCTGAAAGAAGTATCAAGAATGGGAATTGCCAAGATAAATGTCGATACCGATATAAGGCTTGCCGTAACGCGAAACGTACGCCTTCTCTTCAGCAATATACCGTCACTCAGAAATGATGAACATCTCAAAGGCGTATGGGAGCTGATGGAGGCCAATCCGTCCGCTTTTGACCCGAGGGTTTATCTTGCAGCCGTAATGGATACAGTAATGTACAATTTCATTCCTTCAGAAAGTGTCCAGCTGTTTGTAAATGCAGTGAAAGACGGCGTGATGGAAGGAATCGGAAGGCTTCTTGTGGAATTCAGGCAGATTGGTATGGCAAGATTCGTGGAAGCAAGAACATTTGATGAGATGAAGGAATTCTATAAGGAAGAGGAGAAATGAATAAACAGCACATTTTCGTAAACTTCAAACGCTTCGATGTTCCGGTCTCAATGGGAGGTGTGAACCGGACAGACAGCATTGAGCACTGGGCAGAAGATATAATAGGAAAAGTGATTGCGGAACTTGAATCATACAGTCCGGATGAGGTCCGCTTTGCGATGTACTTTCCTGAAAGCCAGATAATCAGCGCAGTCAGGGCAAAAGGAAAAAGCCGGGCTCTTGAGATCGGCAGTCAGGGTGTATACAGATATGATGTGAAGGATGGCGGAAATTTCGGAGCCTTCACCACCTTGCGACCTGCCAGCATCGTTTCCGCAATGGGATGCAGCACCACAATCATAGGCCACTGCGAGGAGAGAAACGAGAAAAGAGATCTGCTCACCACTGCGGGCTGCAGCGATTTTACGGTCATCAATCATGTTCTGAACGAGGAGATCCTGCGTGCCCAAGAAAGAAATCTTTCCGTCCTGTACTGCATAGGAGAAAGAGAAGAAGAAACTGATATATGGGACAGTGTGATAAAAAAGCAACTCAGGGACGGACTCAGAGGAGCTGATCTGAGCAGGATCGTGATAGGATACGAACCGGTATGGTCAATAGGACCGGGAAAGACTCCTGCAGGAAAGGAATACATAACCAAAGTCGCCCGTCTGGTAAAAGACACCGTCGGTGATGTGCCTGTAGTGTACGGCGGAGGGTTAAAGGAAGACAATGCCGCCATGCTGGCCGGCATTGATGAAATCGACGGCGGACTCATTGCCCTAACACGCTTCAGGGGAGAAATAGGCTTCTATCCTGAAGAGTATCTGAATATAGTCAGCACATACATGAATGAAAAGAGAGGTGAATTAAATGAAACTTGATTTTGAGTACGGACAGGGAACTGTAAGCGCAAACCTTCCTGAATGGACAGATGTTTTCATACCCGGTGTGACAGTCCCGGATCCGCCGTGCATAAGTGAAGACAGGCTTGAGGAAGAAACACTGAAGAGTCTGAGAAATCCTGTCGGCATGCCGCCTTTAAGCGAACTTGCGAAAAAAGGGAGCAAAGTCGTGATAGTCTTTCCGGACAGGGTGAAAGGCGGAGAACAGGCTACAAGCCACAGGAAGATATCCATTCCCCTGATATTGAATGAACTTTACAGCGCGGGCGTTGAAAAGAAAGACATACTCCTCATATGCTCGAACGGGCTGCACCGCAAGAACACGGAAAAGGAAATAAGAGGGGTTCTCGGTACCAGTCTTTTCAATGAATTCTGGCCATCCCATCAGATAATCAACCACGACAGTGAGGACTGGGACCATCTTGTTGACCTCGGTGTTACTGACAGAGGAGATCCTGTGATCATGAACAGATATGTTTATGAAGCCGATGTGGCTGTCCTCATCGGGCATGTTCAGGGCAATCCGTATGGAGGATATTCAGGAGGTTACAAACACTGCGCAACAGGAATCACCCACTGGAAAAGCATCGCAAGCCACCATGTTCCTTCCGTCATGCACCGCGCCGACTTCACTCCGGTTTCGGGAACTTCCCTGATGAGAACCAAATTCAATGAAATAGGCATGCATATGGAAAAATGCATGAACAAGAAGTTCTTCTGCTGTGATGCCGTGCTTGACTCAAAAAGCCGTCAGATAAGCATTCATTCCGGATATGCCGCACAGATGATGCCGCTTTCCTGGATTGATGCTGACAGGAGGACATACGTGCACTGGGCTGAGAAAAAGTATGACATACTTGTTTTCGGAATGCCGCAGTTCTTCCACTACGGGGACGGCATGGGAACAAATCCGATAATGCTGATGCAGGCTCTGTCCGCCCAGGTGATCAGATTCAAGAGGATCATGAGCGAAAAATGCGTGATCATATGCCAGAGCCTGTGCAACGGTTTCTTCAACGAAAGTCTCTGGCCATATACCAGAGAAATGTTCGAAACATTCAAGCATGATGAGATGAACATACTGCCTGATATGAACAGACTCGGTGAATACTATGCGACAAATGAAGAATATGTGCGCAGATACCGCTATGCGAATGCTTTCCACCCCTTCCATGGCTTCAGTATGATTTCCTGTGCTCATATTGCCGAAATGAACACCTCTGCGATTTACATAACAGGTGCCAAAGATCCGGGTTATGCGAGGGCGATGGGCCTCAAGACAAGGGCGACCATCGAGGAGGCACTGGAAGACGCAATGAGAAAATATACAGGTGACAGGCCGAATATTCTCGCACTTCCCCTCACGTTCAAAACAGCAAGCGTTCACCTCTGTATGAAGGAAGATCAGTGAATCATTCAGCAGATTTACTGCATGATACATCTGCAAAGGACATCAGACAGTTCTTCAGAAAAGATAAATGGAGAACTGTCTCTTGTATTTGCCCCATCGTCTTGTAAAATGCCGGCAAGTGCAAAAAGGGCGTAAAAAAATTCAGCCTTTTCAACCTGTGCTCTCATGTTAGTCTGAACATGTGAACAAAAAAGGAGGCTGACAATGGCCAATGAAACAAAAAAGAAAGGAGGAATCAGCGAAAGGAAAAAGAACTGGCTCTGGCTGGCTCTTTCACTTGCAGCGGCGCTGATTGTGTGGACGATACTGTCGATACTTCCCTCCACGTCCAGATCGTTTCCCAATGTGATAGTGGTTTTCCAGCAGATACCGGTGATGATTGAGAGAAACGTTCTGTTCAAGGATATCTCATCATCACTCATCAGCGTGGGGCTGGGCTACCTTCTCGGTTTTGTGATTGCACTTCCTGTTGCCATCCTGATGGCATGGTACAATCCGTTCAGAAGAATCATCGAACCCTGGATCCAGTTCATAAGGAACATTCCTCCCCTTGCCTACGTACCGCTTATTGTCATCGCAGCAGGTGTCGGGCGCAAACCTCAGGTCATCGTCATCACAATCGCCACCTTCCTGATAATGTGCATCACCATTTATCAGGGAATCATAAACATTGATGAGACACTCATAAAGGCAGCACGTGTTCTGGGCGCAAAGGACAAGGATATCTTCATCAGGGTGCTGGCTCCGGCAAGTCTTCCGTTCATACTGACCGCGGTCCGGCTCGGAGCTTCAGTTGCGCTCACAACACTTATCGCGGCTGAATCAACGGGAGCATTCGCAGGGCTTGGAATGAGAATACGAAGTCTCAACAACAACTTCGAAACAGCCCCGATGCTGCTTTACATAATAATCATAGGCATTATCGGAATAACGATAGAAAAGCTGATCAAACTACTTGAAAGGAAGCTTACAGGATGGCAGGAAAAGAGAGAAATATAAAAGTCGTCATAGAAGACGTCAAAAAGACATACATGGGCAGAAACGGAGAGGTTGTGGCACTCAACGGTGTCAACCTTGAAATCGCCCACAATGAGTTCGTGACTGTCGTCGGTCCTTCAGGATGTGGCAAATCGACATTGCTGAACATAATCGCAGGATTGCTTGAACCGACAAGCGGGAGGGTTATCTGCAACGGCAAAGAAGTGCACGGAACCGGCATGGACAGAGGTGTCGTTTTCCAGCAGTATGCGCTTTTCCCATGGCTTACAGTCATGAAAAATGTAATGTTTCCTCTCAACATGAAAGGAATAAAGGGAAAGGAAGCAGAGGAAACGGCGATGAAGTATATCAGGATGGTTGATCTTGAGAAATTCGCCGACCATTATCCGAAGGAACTTTCCGGAGGCATGAAGCAGAGGGTTGCCATTGCACGTGCCTACGCCGCAGAGCCGGAAATCCTGCTGATGGACGAGCCGTTCGGAGCACTGGATGCACAGACAAGAACCCAGCTTCAGCAGGAGCTGCTTGACACATGGGAAAAAGAACAGAAGACCTGCTTCTTCATCACCCATGATGTCGATGAGGCTATCATTCTCGGCCAGAGAGTCGTCATAATGTCTGCCAGACCCGGAAGAATCAAGGATATTGTCGATATCGACATACCCTACCCCAGAAATCAGGAAACAAAGATGTCACCTCGTTTCCTGGAGCTCAAAAACCGCATATGGTCACAGGTATACCAGGAATACCTTGAAGTAAGGAAATAAATTTAAAAGGAGATAAATTTATGAAGAAAATCATTGCCATGCTGCTCATCGCAGCCCTCGCTCTGACAAGTGTGTTCGCCCAGGGCGGAAGCGAAAGTTCGGACCTTGATACCGTAAGAGTCGCATATATGACAAACTATGCATCTCTCTGTTCACTTGTTGCAGGCATGCAGACAGGTGCATTTGCAGAACAGGGAATTGAAGTCGAGCTTGTTGAATTCGCAGACGGTCCCACGATTATCGCAGCAATGGAAAGCGGTTCCATAGACATCGGTTATATCGGACACGGTGCACATAAGCTCTGTGTCAACGGCAGGGCAAAGATCTTCGCATTCAGCCACGTCGGCAACGGAGACGCCGTCATCGGTCTCAGAAGCCACGGGGTCACAGAAGATCCGGCATCCCTCAAAGGCAAGAACATTGGTTATGCATCAGGCACATCAAGTGAACAGATTCTCAAGTGGACTCTTGAAAGTGCAGGTCTGACGATGGATGATGTGACAGCGTATGAAATGGATGCTGCCGCAATCACATCGGCAATGACATCAGGTGCTCTCGATGCATGTGCAAACTGGTCACCTGCCACATTCACTATTCTTGATGCCATCGGAGATGATGCATTTGTTCTTGCAGACAATGTGACATTCTCAGACAGAAGCGCATCAGTCGCATCATGGATCGTAATGGACAAGTGGGCAACTGAAAACAGAGACCTCCTCGTCCGCTTCACCCGTGCTCTCTATGACGGTATGGATTACAGAGCAGAAAACATCGAACAGACAGCAGAATGGGTCGCAGAAGTTCTCGGAACATCCTATGACACAGTATATGCACAGCGCGGCGATGCAGAATGGCTCACAAGTGATGAGATGATCGCACAGATTGAAGACGGAACAATTGAAGCAATGTATGAAGTGCAGAAGCTCAGCTTCGGAAGCGAAGTTGATCCGTCCACACCTGTAAGCGACTATGTCATGTTCGACATCATGCTTGAAGCTGCTGAATAATTTTCAGGCATCTTAAGCTGAAAGCCGGGAGTTTTGCTTCCGGCTTTTTTCTTGCATTTGCATCCTTGCATGGTAAAATTCAAGAAAGACAGGAGGGAGCAGTTTTGCTTTTGGCTCTTACGAGTTCAATACTCATCATTTCATTCATAATAGTAGTTATAAGGCATGACAGACGCTCAGTGCTCATCTTTTCAACATGCCTCTCCCTCTTCATATTCATTTTCTCAATCCTTGCATACATAGCAAAGAAAGGCGGGATCGGAAAAGAGATAAGCTTTATTTTCTATGGAACCAAAGATATTAGATTATGGTTCCAGTATCTTGTCCTCACATTGCGGCAACTGGGTTTCATAACAGCGATCGGCCGGTATACTTTCCCCCTTCTCCTTCTGCTGACTGCGCTGGACATGGTTTATTTCAATTTTGCGGTTAAAATCAAGAAGCATATCTTTCTGATGTTCATAATTCCGTCCATATGCCTCATCTGCTATATCCCGCAGGTGTTTGAAGTACTTGTCAGCGGCAGCGATACGATGCTTCATTTCCTTGTGAATTTCTCACGTGTATATGTGTATGGATACGCTCTTATAACACTTATGTGCATTATTTGTGAGTATATTTCCATAACGCTTCCTTTTTTCAGGAGAAGATTTCTCTCCAAAACAGCAATTCTCCTGTCGCTTGAAATCATCTTCACCATATACTGTCTTCAGGATCCTGCCCAGATATACCTTTTCTATAAGAATGATTACATGTTCCTGCTGGGGCTGTGGTATCTTTCTCCCGCCATGTCGCCGATGCTGTATATTCTCTCCATCATAGGGAGTATCGTGTTCTCCATAATCGGTTTCATATTCCTCCTGAGATACATGAGCATAAACTTTGATGCGCAGAAAGAGGAAATCATACTGAAGCGGGATGCAAAAACAGCCAGCAGGGGAATAGCAATGTTCTTCCACGGTACGAAGAACGAGCTTCTTGCCATGGAAATACTTCTTCGCCGTATTTCAAAGAGATATGAAGATGATGAAGACGTTAAAAGGCTTTTACGGCTCAACGGAGAACTGAACAGAAGGCTTCAGAGCCTGCACAGAGCATCCAAGACAGATATAAGCGTACTTTCAGTCGCTTCCCTTGAAGATGTGATGCAGAAAGCCCGGGATAAAGTACTTTCACGTTATGCGGACTCTTCTTTTGAGACTTATTTCAGAGACGGAGACATCCAGATCCTTGCAGATGTGGAAAGTCTTTCAGAAGCACTTGGAAACATATTGATGAATGCTGTGGAGGCACAGATGGAAAACGGCTGCGCTGCTCCGGTTTCAGTTGAATGCACCATTGAACGTCTCTGGGTGTCAATCAGGATAAGCGATGCGGGAAAAGGCCTTGACAGGAAACAGCTCAGGCAGATATATCAGCCGTTCTATTCAAACAAGAACAGCAGCCAGAACTGGGGTATGGGTATGTACTACACACGCAGTGTCATAAAAAAACATCTCGGCTCAATACGATATGAACAGAGGGAAACCGGAGGCAGCCGTTTCATTGTACTGCTTCCGAAACCGTGATTAAGGAGAGTGCTTCAATGAACAGGGTAATGGTTGTGGAAGACAATGAGATAATAAGAGAAGACATAACTGAAACAGTGAATTCCATAAACGGCTTTTCCGTCACATGTGAATGTTCAAGCGGAAAAGAAGCTGTACTTTCCTACTTATCCGGAAGTTTCTCTGTTGTCCTCATGGATATAGAAATGGAGACAGCCCTTGCCGGCATAGATGCGGCAAGAAGCATAATTGAAAAAGATCCGCAGGCAAGGATAGTGTTTCTGACAAGTCACGACGATGATGAGATCGTTATCACCGCAATGGCAAGCGGTGCAAAGGATTTCCTTGTCAAAGGCTGCAGCAGGAGTGAGATTGAATCCCATCTTACAGCAGTCATAAACGGCGAAACCATTCTGGACAAAAGGGTTCAAGACCTCATAATGAATGAATACAGAAGACTGACCCACAGCGAGCAGAGTCTGCTGTATTTCATCCAGCACCTCAGTTCGCTGACAAAGGCTGAAAGAGAACTCATAGGCTGCTTTCTTGACGGAATGAAGATCAGGGAAATTGCCCAGAGACGTTTTGTTGAACCGGTAACCGTGAAATCACAGATAAGAACCCTGCTGGGAAAACTCGGGCTGTCACGCACAAGCGAGATAGTATCAAAAATAAGAGAACTCGGACTTGGACATCTCTTTTCATCCTGATGTCATTATTGTACTCTTCTGTTATGAAGCATCTCATAAGGAAGGTCTTTCTTTTCCCGCTCTATATCTACAAATACTGCATTTCACCCATGCTGGGGCCCTGCAAATGCAGATACACACCTTCCTGTTCTTCATACTTTGAAACAGCTGTACTGCGCTTCGGAATCATAAGGGGGAGCATAATGGGAACGGCCAGGATACTGCGCTGTACACACTTCTTTCTCGGAGGTCCGGACGAGGTTCCTTGTGAATGGAGCTTTGGAGAAATAAAGAAAGGATATACCATTTTCCGTAAGAAAAAGACAGGCTGAAAGCTAAATAAGCCTGGCTGACAATTTCATGAAAGCACAAATAAAGACAGGATTTAACTCCTGTCTTTATAAATGGTTATTTTAGTAAGCAGTATTAACTAATCTCTTCCGGCCAGCATCTGCACATAGTTTATGAGTACATCAAGAGCATTCTGGTTGTACCCTCCTTCAGGGATGATCAGATCCGCATATTCCTTGCAGGGTTCAATGAAGTTCATGTGCCCGGGGCGTACAACATTCACATACTGCTCTACAACGGATTCCACGGTTCTTCCCCTTTCGCTGATATCCCTCATGAGCCTTCTGACAAAACGGATGTCAGCCGGTGTGTCAACATAAAGCTTCAGATCAAGCAGATCACGTATTCTCTTGTCATAAAGCACCATCAACCCGTCCACGATAATTATCTTCTTGGGCTCAATATGCACGGTCTCGCTCTTTCGCTGATGATGGACGAAGTCATACTGAGGCATTTCAATCGCCTTTCCGCTCTTCAGATCCATCAGGTTCTGCATCATGAGATCCATATCGAATGCGTCCGGATGGTCGAAATTGTATGCCGTGATATTGTCATTGTTTATGTATGATGCACTTTTATAATAATTATCCTGCTCAATACATACGGCATCATGATGCGCCTCATAGATTTTTCTGACAACCGTGCTTTTGCCGGAACCGGAACCGCCTGTAATTCCGATCAGTCTGACATTCATCACTCAACCTCTCTGACAGTATATGAAGTTCTCGTCTTGAAAACCTGTCCGGCATCAAGTACTGCGGACGGAAAATCCTTTCTGTTGACTGCATCAGGGTATTCGCTTGTCTCAAGAGCAAGTGCGCAGAACGGCCCTGATGAAGGCCAGAGACAATTACAGGATGGATTGAATTCCCCTGTATAAAGCTGCATGGCCGGGCGGTCAGTGTCAACTGTAATGGAAAGACCGTCACAGACTACCTCTGCCTTCTGTGCCGCATTGAAGACAAAGCAGTGGTCATATCTGCCTCCTCTTCTCTCGCCTACTTCATGGAATGATGTGAAGTCAAAATCCGTACCGGCAACAGGTACAGCATCTGTCGGAATAAGAGTGTCATCAACCATAACGACCTTATCGGCGGCAATCATCACCTTATGATCAAGAATAGAGGACCCGTCGCCCTTTAAATTGAAATATGAGTGATTTGTAGGATTGACTGCACATTTCCTGTCAGATGACATCGTATAGGATATTGTAAGCCGTCCATTTTCCAGAAGATAAGCCACCGTCACCCCGATATTCCCGGGAAAGCCACCATCTCCGTCCCTATGTTCACAGTTGAGCACAACCGAATTCTCAGTCTGGAAAATGACATTCCATATTCTCTGGCCCAGGTTCGCGCTTCCGCTGTGCAGATTGTTCTCTCCGTTATTCTTTTCAAGAACATATTCATGCTCATCCAGAGAAAACCGTGCATTTGCAATTCTGTTTGCATATGGAGCGACAATCTGTCCTTTATATGACCCGTCCGATATGTAATCTTCAAGAGACGGCGATGAAAAAACAATGTTCCTCACTTCACCTCTGCATGGAACAAGAAATTCCTGAATTATTGCTCCGAAAGTGAGAATGGAAACCTGAGTGCCGTTCTCTTCCCTTATTGTGATTTTTTTTACTTCCTGCCCGTCGGCAAGCTTTCCGAATATTGTTGTGTTTATAGCCATGTTGGAATTATAAACCAAAAAAGAATGCCGTGAAAGCCAAAACATAAACTATTCAAACCGCTTTTTATGCATAAATACAGTACCTGAACTCAATGAGAAAATTCAATTAGCAAATATTAAAAATACCGTTATAGGTATATTTATCTGTATATTAAATATAACATCAATCAAAGTCTGTTGCCATAGTAAAGCAACTGGTATGATAAACGCATTTATTTTGGGCACTCTGCACTAAGAGCCTTTACGACTTCTGCCGCCTTTTCACTTTTACTGCTGTAAAGCAAGCCATAGTTCATTTTGTAGATCCAGTCCACACAAATGCTTTTCAGACTGTATCCGGAAAGGTCCATGGCAGAGGATGAGAGAATGAAATCGCCATTATCACTTACTGTCTTAAAAAGTTCAGGCGAATAGGAATCTGCATTCACGATCTCAATGCGCGGATGGAAATCATGCATGTCATGCACAAAATTGTCTATACGGCGGGAAAATCCTTTGCGCGGTACATAAAGTCTGTGCTCATAAAGATCTTCGATATCAAGGCACTTCTTTTTTGCAAGCGGGGTTGAGGATGAGACCGCCACAGCCATTTCGGATGAAAATTCCACAGCCTCGATTCTGAATCTTTTCAGCAGTGCATCATCATAAAAACCGATCACAATATCAGCATCCTTACCGAGATTGCGCAGCACATCCTCACAATTCCGCTGTGATGTATCAAGGAAGATATTCTTGAATCTGAAGCTGCCAAGCTTTCTGAGCCTTTTATCCAGACCTTTTGAAACAGAACCGGCAATCACGGCATCCTGGCGTTCTCTTATTATCTTTTCTGCCTTCCTGTCCGCATCAGAAAGTATATTGCAGATCTTCACGGCTGCCGATGCATATACAAGACCGGCATCGGAAAGCTCGGCAATTTCTGCCGTAATACTCCTGAAGAGCTGACAGCCGTATTCCTTGTCCAATGCTTCCAGTGTTTTCCTCACACTCTGGAGGGAGACACCAATCTTTTCAGAGACAGCTGTCAGTGAAGGATTCTCCTTGATAAGTGCCAGTATCTGAAAGGAAGAAACGGAGGACATGTCAGTTCTTATCATCCTCCGTCTTGAGAACAGCAAGGAAAGCACTCTGCGGAATCTCAACATTGCCGACCATCTTCATGCGTTTCTTACCTTCTTTCTGTTTTTCAAGCAGCTTTCTCTTTCTTGAGATATCGCCACCGTAGCACTTGGCGGTCACATCCTTTCTATAGGCAGATATTGTCTCCCTTGAAATAATCGTTCCTCCGATTGCGCCCTGAATTGCGATCTTGAACTGCTGACGGGGAATCTCATCCTTGAGGCGCTCGCATACCTGTCTGCCGCGGGCCTGTGCATTATCCTTGAAAACAAGCTGGGAAAGAGCATCGACAGGTTCACCGTTGACAAGAATATCAAGTCTCACAAGGTCCGTCTTCTTATACTCAATGACCTCATAATCAAAGGAAGCGTATCCTCTGGAAATGCTCTTGAGCCTGTCATAGAAATCGAACAGGACTTCAGCCAGAGGCATTTCATAGATAAGCTCGACTCTCTTCTCATCAAGATAATTCATGTTTGTCTGATAGCCCCGTTTCTCAAGGCACAGAGAGATGATGGGACCGACATATGTCGTCGGCGTTATTATGTTGGCTCTTATGTAAGGCTCCTCAACGCTTTCAATCCTCATCACATCGGGATACTCAAGAGGATTGTCGATATTGAGAGTCTCGCCGTTCTTCATATGCACGATATACCGTACGGATGGTGATGTGAAGACAATGGAAAGATCAAATTCCCTTTCGATTCTCTCCTGAATGACCTCAAGATGAAGCAAGCCGAGAAAGCCGCATCTGAAGCCGAAACCAAGCGCGGCGGAGCTGTCCTTTTCATATACAAGACTTGCATCATTCAGTTTAAGGCGGTCAATCGCATCCTGAAGTTCCTCGTAGTCGTTGCTGTCCACCGGATATATCGAGGAGAATACAACAGGTTTTACTTCCTTGAATCCTTCAAGCGGAGATGCGGCAGGATTCTTTATGCCTGTGACAGTATCGCCGACCCTTATATCGCTTATGGTCTTTATTCCTGCGATGAAATAGCCGACGTCTCCAGCATGAAGCTCTCCTTTTGACACCAGCTGCAGCTGGAATATGCCGCAGTCCTCAACCTTGTACACGGCATCGGAGTGCATGAAGCGTATCTCGTCACCGGTCTTGAGCATGCCGTCAAAAACACGGCAGTGAACGATTACGCCTCTGTATGAATCATAGTGGCTGTCGAAGATGAGAGCCTTGAGAGGATCTTCATCCTTTCCCTCTGGAGATGGTATCTGGTTGACAATCGCTTCAAAAAGAGTGTCGACACCTTCTCCCGTCTTTGCCGACACAAAGCATGCGGCATCCGGATCAAGACCGAGGTCATGATCAATCTGATGCAGACAGGATGGAATATCCGCAGATGGAAGATCAATCTTATTTATGACAGGTATGATCTCAAGATTGTGCTCCATGGCAAGATACAGATTCGCCAGAGTCTGGGCTTCAACTCCCTGAGATGCGTCGATAAGCAGCAGGGCTCCCTCGCATGAGGAAATCGCACGGGAAACCTCATATGTGAAATCGACATGGCCCGGAGTGTCAACAAGATTCAGTTCATAATCATGGCCGTCGGCAGCATGATAAGGAATAGTGACGGCCTGGCTTTTGATCGTGATTCCTCTTTCCCTCTCAATATCCATATTGTCCAGAAGCTGGGTCTGCATCGGACCGCGGGAAGTTACGATACGGGCCTTTTCAATGAACCTGTCGGCAAGAGTGCTCTTGCCGTGGTCAATATGTGCAATGATACAGAAATTTCTTTTATAAGCAGTACTGAGTGCCATCAGACAAGCTCCGATACATGATGTTCCGGTTCGAATCCGAGAAGCTCCCTGATCTGAGCATCATCAAGGGTTTCCTTTTCACACAGTTCCTCGGTAAGCCTGTCAAGCTGGTCCCTGTGCTCTGTGAGAATCGTTCTTGTGGTGTTCAGACATTCATCCAGAATCTTCTCGATCTCCTCATCGATTCTCTTTGCGGTTGCATCAGAGAAATCCTTGTGCTGGGTTATCTCACGTCCGAGGAACAGCGGCTCGCCTTCATTTGAGAGATTTATGAAGCCGAGTTCGCTCATGCCCCATTCGGTAACCATTCTGCGTGCGATTGTCGTCGCCTGCTTTATATCATTTGAAGTTCCCGTGGTGGTCTCTCCGTATACGATGTCCTCAGCTACATAACCGCCCATGCATATGACGATTCTGTCCTTGAGGTATCCTGCCCTGAGGGTATACTGATCCTTCTCAGGAAGCGAAATTGTGAGACCGAGCGCATTTCCGTGCGGTATGATCGTAACCTTGTGAAGAGGATCGACATGCTTGAGATAGTAATGCAGCAGAGTATGTCCCGCTTCATGGTAGGCAGTGGCTTTCTTTTCCTCCGCAGTCATGAACTTGCTCTCTCTTGCGACTCCGAGAATGATCTTGTCCCTTGCTTTCTCGAAATCATCCATATTGACCATTTCCCTTCTTGAACGTGCCGCATAAAGAGCAGCCTCATTGACAAGATTCGCAAGGTCGGCACCGGAAGAACCGGGTGTGGCGCGGGCAACACGTTCAAGATCAAGACCGGGTTCGCATTTGACTTTTGCCGAATGGATGCGCAGTATATCAAGTCTTTCCTGGACATCAGGAAGATCGACAGTGACCTGACGGTCAAATCTGCCCGGGCGGAGAAGAGCCGGATCAAGAACGTCAGGACGGTTTGTCGCCGCCATGACGATGACACCCGGATCAGTGGAAAAACCGTCCATCTCGACAAGGATCTGGTTCAGCGTCTGTTCCCTTTCATCATGACCGCCCCCGAGACCGGAACCTCTGCTCCTTCCAACAGCATCAATCTCATCTATGAATATGATACACGGCGCATTCTTGCGTCCTGTCTCGAAAAGATCCCTTACACGGGCAGCACCCATACCTACGAACATCTCAACGAAATCGGAGCCTGAAGTATGGAAGAAACTCACTCCCGCCTCTCCAGCAACGGCACGGGCAAGAAGAGTCTTTCCGGTTCCAGGAGGGCCGACAAGCAGGACGCCTTTGGGAATCTTCGCACCTATCTTCACATAGCGTTCCGGATTCTTGAGGAAATCGACAACTTCCTGCAGCTCGTACTTGCTTTCCTTCTGGCCGGCGACATCCTTGAAAAGTACCTTGTTGTCCTTTGCCGAATACTGGGTCGCATGACTTTTGCCGAACTGTCCCATCATTCTCGAACCGCCTGCGGCTCCGACCTGCCTGTACATTGAGAAAATTATCACGAGGAAGATTATCCACGGCAGGAGATTGAGCAGAAGAACCCAGATCGAGACATCTGCAACGGAACCTACAATGTCGACATTCATGCTCTCAAGCTCATCCATGAGAGACGAATCGTAATACGGTATTCTCGCAACACCGTAGAAACCGTTCGCTGTAATGAATGAAATCTCAGCTTCATCCTGAATATCCACCTGGGTCACAGAACCGGCTTCAAGCGCACTCTTGAAAGCTGAATAGGAAACTTCAGTGGCTCTCTGTCCTGAGCTCTGATTGAAAAAGAGGAATGCAAATGAAATTATGAGCGCAAGGAATATGAACAGAGTGAACCGGTTGCGCCCGTTAAGCTTCAACTTCGAATCCTTGTCATTCCTGTCGCTTCCCCAGTAGCGGTACTGGTCATAGACGTTGTCCTTTCTGGCCTTTTTACCGGTTTTGCCTTCAGCGGAACCTTCGTCTTTCTTCTCATCGGGCTTCACGCTGCCTTCAGGCTTCTTATCCTGCACTTCAGGGCTGCCGCCTTCATTCAAGTCTTTCTTTTCTTCGTCTTTATATTCGTCCATCTTTTATCCACAAATCACATTTAATCCGCAGAAAATGCGTAATTGTTCTTAAATATAATATTTATATGCCTCACGTGCAAGGCGGCACTCATGCTTTTTTCACAACCTCCAGACCGGGAAGTTCTTTCCATTTATCGCTTCTGAGACTGTCTGAAAGCCTGTTTCTTCCCCCGAAACACTCTGCCCATACAGCCTTTATGCCATCCCGATCCTGAAGAACAAAAGCATAAGGACATTTCCAGGCCGCACATAAATCAGAAAGCCTGATGCTGCGGGAAGAAAGCAGCAGGGTATCATCTTCATCGCTCAGCCTTATCAGCGCAGGCGGATTCAGAAGCGATGCGTCAATTCTCAGTGCACTGCTTGCAAGACTCTCATCAAGAGAGAGAGCATGCACAAGTGCGGCATCCTTTTCAAAAGGCACTGTGAACCATGTCTTCGGATGATAGAAACGCACATCATCATACGTACACCGCAGATGGAAAAAACGGGAATCATAACTTTCTCTGTCATGTATGCAGTTTACAAACTTCCTTATCTCAGCCCCGCTGAGACGGTCCGAGTCAAAAAAGGAATACACCTGATAAACACACTTGAGTTTTGAAAAAAAAGAAGATGTGACAAAATCCATCCGGGAAACAGAATAATAGCCTGAATGGATATTGATCTGTATATTTCCTGCTGCGTCTTCAGCCTTCTGGATATTTTCCGCGATTCTGACAAGACTGTCCTTGACTGATGATCCGAGATACGGTGTCACCATCTGTCTGACCTTGTTCCTGAAGCAGAAAAGCTCATCATTCGTACTGTCGCTGCTCGGCTGCAGATGAAGTGAATCAACATATGAGACGATTTCGCTGCGCGTGCAGCCAAGAAGCGGACGGATTATATTCCCCCTTTTCTCCCTTATACCGGCAAGAGAAAGAAGAGTGCCGCCGCTTATGAGTTTCATCATCAGGCTTTCAACCTGATCATCTCTGTTATGAGCCGTAGCCACAATGGGAAAGGAAGACAGTGCCTCATAGCGCAGAAAACGGGCAGCAGCCTCGCACGTCAGACCTTTTTCATGTGCACAGGCATCAACGCTTCCCCTTTCCAGCGTTATTACCTCAAGCGTACGGCCCAGCCGTCTGCAGTTGTCCCTGTTGAGTCTTATCTCGGCAGAGAGCTCGCTCTCGCTCCTTATATTATGATTGACATAGACCGGATGAACATCAAAACCCAGCTCACAGAGTGCTGCAAGAAGGCACAGCGAGTCATAACCGCCGGAAAAAGCAAGTGTGATGGCCTTTCCACTGTACTGAGGGTTTCTGTCAAAGAATGAGGAAACAGACTCAAGCGGCGTCACTGAATATCACCTCTGAACGAGTTCAGAGCCTGTTCAATCCTGCTGAATTCTTCCCCTTCTATATAGCGTCTGAGAGTGCTTACAGCCTCCCTCTGCGCCGCATCAACGCGTTTCCTGTCCTCATCGCCGTAACGGGAAAGGACATGTTCAATCACCGGGATACCGTCTCCGGGACGGCCGACTCCGACATAAAGCCTTTTGAAATTCCCGGGAAGATAAGCCATCATGGACTTAAGCCCGTTGTGACCTGCAGATGACCCTGATGAACGCAGCCGTGCCCGTCCGGGAGGAAGGTCCATCTGATCACAGATTACCAGAACCTCATCCCCGTCCTTCACGGTCTTCGGAACGACGCGTCCTGATTCATTCATGTAAGTCAGAGGAAAAACCAGGCGCACTTTTTTCCCGCTTTCCGAAGTGATGACACATGTCTTATAAGAAGAAAAACAGCGTCTTACCAGTTTTGCGTGGTAAGATGCTGCCAGTTTTTCAAGTGTTTCCACACCTGCATTATGACGCGTGCCATCATAATCCGGACCCGGATTGCCAAGTCCAAAGATCACAAGCATATCGTCAGGCGTTTGCTGAAGGTGCTGCTGTTGCTGCATCAGCGGATGCATCAGCCGTATCATCTGCAGCCGGAGCTTCCTCAACCTTTACAGGCTTTACTGTTGCAACAGTCTCGTCACCAGGCGTATGGATCTTGATTGTCTCGGGAACAACAAGCTGACTTACACGGATACCTTCATTGAGCTCGAGAGCTGAAACATCAGCCTGAATCACGGAAGGAAGATCTCTGGGGAAGCATTCGATATCAACTTCATGAAGAACCTGATCAAGAACACCGCCGTTCCTTACGCCGTTCGGTGTACCGACAAGTTCGATCATGACCTTTGCCCTTACCTTGACACCTGCAGTGACTTCATAGAAATCAATGTGGTTGACAATACCCTTGAGAAGATTCTCCTGGAAGCTCTTGATGAATACTCTGTGTTCTGTTCCGTCAACATCCAGAGCGATAAGTGTGGAACCTGTGAAGGTATGCATCTTCATCATGAATTCCTTTGCACCTACTGCACAATGAACCGGTGCCTGCTTTCCGTAGATAACAGCAGGAATATAACCGGCACGGAGAAGACGGCGGCTGCCTGCGCTGCCGAAATCTGTTGTCCTGGCCTTTGCCTTGAGGCTCATCTTTTCATCAGCCATATCATTACTCCTTGTACTCTCATTGGTAAAAACCAATTACCATGGATTTACGCACGCCCTGCGGCGTACCGGATAACTATATCAGAGTTCAAAACTTCTTTGCAAGTGTCCCTAAATGAAAAAACGGCACCGTGTGCAAGCAGATGCCGCTCATGAAACAGTAGCTGGGAAGGCAGGACTCGAACCTGCGATGCCGGCACCAAAAACCAGAGCCTTAACCACTTGGCGACTTCCCAATACTTTTGTGAGACTGACTGCTCCCATGCAGGCAAATGGGGTTCTGATGAATAGGCTTGCACCGCGTCCGTATATCATTTTCAGACTTTGGGACCAAGGCTGCCACCCTGAGCACCATAACTGCCGGCCAGGCATCCCTGCGGACACATTGGCGACCGGCTTCTGACTTTTCAAAGCCAAGGAAAGACAGTCAGCTTCCCTATGTTTTCAACCTAGCATGCTTTTCATCCCTTATGCAAGCATATCGGTTTTTCAAGCATGGAATTTATAACAAAAGAACAGGGGTATGTAAAGCTCTTACCTGACGCTTTTGGCTGTCTGTGCGCTTCTCGCTTTCTCATATGCATCAAGCACCTGAGAGGCAAGCTTGTTTCTGAATTCACTTGAAATGGGATGGACCACATCCTTGAATTCCCCGTTGCTGACAAGGCGTGACGGCATCGCGATTATGAGTTTCTCTCCTGTCGAGATAACCTTGATGTTGTGTACTACGAGAACAGAATCAAAAACCACAGTGGCAAACGCTTTAAGCTGATCTGTCTCGGATACTAGCCGGATTTTTATGTCTGTAACTTCCATATAAGTACCTAAATATTCTTTCAGATGCTATTTTACTACTCTCAGCCATATTCTTCAATAAAAAACACAACTTTTAGTGAATATTATTTCTGAGCCTTGTCTTCCAAACTGTAAAACAACTGCCCAGAGCGCTGAATCGATTGTAAGCCTCGTTTAACTCACAGTTATTATCATAGATCAGAATCTGGCTGGAACCGGAACCTGAAGTTGTTGAATAAAGCGCATTTTCACGCTCTGCCATGTAGAAAGCGTTTTTCAGAACTGGCTGGATGATGTCAAAATCATTGGAATAAAGCTTCTGCCATGCCGAAACATCGTCCGTCCAGGGAGGAAGAGCCCTGACATCATCGGCGCTTCTCTCATCAAGACGGCGGAATGCAGATGCGGTATCAACCCTGTCCGAGGTGCGCTGCACGACAAGAAGCGGATATGAGACAGGCGTGAGCGGAGAAAGTATTTCACCTCTGCCCTGCCCGTGAGCGGCTGCGCTGCCGCACAGGAAGAAGGGAACATCCGAACCGATGGAAAGAGAGATGTCTGTCAGTTCCTTCCTGCTGAAAGGAGAAAGACATAACTCATTGAGCGTCTCCAGCACTGATGCCGCATTTGAGGATCCGCCCCCCAGTCCGGCCTGCGACGGAATATTCTTTTCTATTTCAATACAGAGCCTGAACCTTATGCCGGAAAGGGAGGAAAACAGACGGGCGCTTTTTTCCATCAGATCAGTCCGTCCTTTTTCCAGATATGATTCATTACCTTCAATATCTATTGAAAGATCACAGGCCTTTTCAAATGAAAAATGAATCACATCATGAAGATCGATCAGATGAAAATAAGTATCAAGATCATGATAGCCGTCAGGTCTTTTCTCCATAACCTTCAGCCCTATATTCACCTTCGCATATGAATTCCTCGTCAGTTCAGTCAAAACACTCTCTCCTTTTTCAGATACTCTATCACACTCGCCCCTTCATCTGCCCAGACTTCATGTGCCTTCGGATTGACAGGAGAAGGATGCATGATCTTCACAATATGGGGAAAATCAAGCTTTTTCACCATCTTCTCAACATAATTTCCGATTGCAACAACGGTTTTCACATCCAGCGCGTCAAGCAGGTATCCAAGATAATCCAGGCACAAAGCCTCAAGCGCTTCCCGGTCTTCCTTCATAAGCCTGTCAGGCGTTATGTTTGCCCCGCTTTCATTTTTGAGAAAGGCAAGAGGACAGAAGTTCTGTACAGATGCGAATGAAAAGAAATCGTTCCTGTCCGGGAAGGCCTTTCTCACCATTGACCAGAAAGCCCTTCCGCTGGGCTCATCCTTTCTGACTGCAAAGCCGAGGATTTTCTTCTTTTCATGTTCCTGCGCAGGTTTTCCTATCATGCCGTCAAGGCCGAGATATCCTCTCACCATCGATACAGAACCGAACGGAACGCCGAGCTGCATCATGCCGTCGGGGCCCGGATTCATGCCGATGAACATAACGCGGTTTTCCCCTCCCATCGCCATTTCCTCGTATCTTCTGAAAACATCATAGGCATATGTGAGAGGGTTATATACAAAACAGTCAGTTCTGAAGCTGATGCTCCCGGCATCGCTTATGAATTTCCTTGTCCGGCTTTCGATAGATGAGGTATACATGTAAAAGACTATAGCATAAGTTCTGTATTGATTGTACACTTTGCCTATGACTGAAGGTTATCGTCCAAATATAAAAGGTGTCATATTCGACAAAGACGGAACGCTGTACAACTACTCCCAGGTATGGGGACCTGTGGTCAAGGATTATGTCGATACAATACTGAAAACCTTCAGCGTCAGGAATGAGAAGAAGGCGAAACAGGAAATATTCGAGATCATTGGTGTGGACAACAGAGGCAACCACTACCCCGACGGTCTTCTGTTCAACCATGACAAGATTGCAAGGATTTTCTTCCGCGTACTCAGTTTCTGCATGAGGAACACAATCAGTCCGTTCAAGCTTTGGACCATACTCAAACCGATGCTCAACGGGCAGAGTGCAAAACTCATATTCAAGCTGAAAAGCATGGATTTCACATATCTTACCGACCTTTTTCAGGAGCTTTCGGAAAAAGGTATCATCATAGGTCTTGTGACAAATGACATCACAAGCAACACAAAGGCCTTTCTCGACATTTCAAGAACAGACCAGTACGTAAGATTCCTGCGGACAAAGGAATCAAACTGCAAGAGAAAGCCTCATACAGAGTCCATAAAGCAGTTTGAGGCTTTATATGGCCTGAAAAGCGATGAAATCTGCATTGTCGGCGACTCAATAGTCGACATGGAATATGCGAAAGCCTCCCATGCCGGATACATAGTTGCCGTAATGACAGGTTACGGCAGACGTGACACTCTTGAAAAATATGCAGACGTAATTTATGACGACATCAGGGAGCTAGTCATGGATCCCGTGCTCTTCCCAGAACGGCATTGACAGATACCTCTCTCCGGAATCAGGAAGGAAAACAAGTATCTTCTCTCCTTCCTTTGCGCCTTTAACCGCTCCGGCAAGTGCTGCGCCGGATGAGATTCCGGCAAAGATTCCTTCCTTCTGTGCAAGCTGTACCGTCATTTCAAAAGCTTCCTCATCGCTGACACATACGATTTCATCTGTAAGGGATGGATCATATATGGAGGGAATGAAACCGGCACCTATGCCCTGAATGGCATGGCGCCCGCTTTTTCCGCCGGAGAGGACGGGAGATGAAGCAGGTTCGACCGCAACGAACTTCGTCTTATAGCCTTTTTCACGGAAGTACCGTGCAGTACCGGTAATGCTGCCTCCGCTGCCGACAGGGAAGATGATCTTATCAAGAGAGGAGCCGAAATCAGCTTCGATTTCCACTGCAGTCGTCCTGTAATGTGCAAGCGCATTGTCACTGTTTTCGAACTGCATCGGCATGAAAGCCCCTTCTGTTGTTGAAGCAAGCTCTTCTGCCTTTGCTATCGCCCCTTTCATGCCGAGCTTTCCGTCACTGAGTACGATCCGGCTTCCAAGTGCCTTGATCATGCGAACCCTCTCCGCGCTCATGGTGTCGGGCATGACGATTATGCATTCATATCCCTTTATCGCAGCAATATAGGAAAGAGCTATGCCTGTATTGCCGCTTGTCGGTTCTATTATCACGGATCCTTTTTTCAGCACACCTCTCTCCTCCGCCATCTCGATCATGTACAAAGCAGCTCTGTCCTTGCTTGAACCGAGAGGATTGAAGCGTTCGCATTTTGCGTATATCACGGCATTTTTCGTATCTATCCTGTTTATCCTGACATGCGGAGTGTGTCCGATCAGAGAAAGAAGTGATTCATGAATCATATAATTAACCTCACTGATCTGAATATATCATAAATGGACACAATTTCAAAAAAAATTTGATGACTAGTAATTTTTAGCCATTCTTTAATTCCTTATTGAATAATAAATAGACTTTTTATTGACAAAACATGTCTATTTTGTCATATTAAGCCCATAGCAATAATATGCTAACTATTATTTCGAGGGTTTATCATTTATGACTGACATTCAGAGTGAACTCAATGCTTACAGAGGCAGGTATTTCGAGGGGGAATGGCCGACAATCTATCAGATGTTCGCCATCTCTCTTTCCCGTTTTCCTTCAAGGCCGTGCTTCACGGTATTCGAGCCGAACAGGAAGACATATACATATTCAGATGTAGACAAGCACATCAAGGCAATCGCGGCAAAACTCATAGAAGCCGGAGTTAAACCTGGCGATAAAGTCGTCATCAACGGTAAGAACTCCGTGCAGTGGGGCATGTCCTACCTTGCCGTGAACTATATCGGCGCCGTAGTGGTTCCGATTGACAACCAGCTCAAGACCGAAAGGGTCTGCGCTCTTGCACAGTTCGCCGATGCCGTCTATATAATCGCGGACTTCGATGTCATAACAAAAATTCCGGCAGACAATGAATGGTTCAAGGGAATCAAGGGAATGATGACTCTTAAAGGCCACATCGAAGGAACGGAAAACGTGCTTGAAGCCGAGAGCAGCAAAGTCTATCCCTGTGCATCAACTGATTGCGAGGCACTTGCAGCCATTCTCTTCACTTCCGGCACCACGGGAAACGAGAAAGGCGCCATGATGAGCAACAAGAACATCGTGTCCGATGTGTGGGCGGCTGCTGCGAACATGGATGTCACAGAGAATGACGTTCTTTACGCACTCCTTCCCCTTCACCACTCCTATTCCTGTACAACAGTCCTGCTTGAGACCGTGAAGTTCGGCGCTGAATGCGTATTCGGCCACGGTATCATCGTCTCACGCATGGTAAATGACATGAAGCAGGGGCATGTGACCATATTCATGGGCATTCCGCTTCTTTACAACAAGCTTCTGTCAGGCATCATGAAGCAGGTGAAGGCAAAAGGCAAGCTGACATATGCAGTGGTAAGGGCAGCCATGACAGTAAACGGGTGGTTCAAGAAAAACTTCGGCATTGTCCCATTGAAAGGATTTTTCAACAAGAAAATCCTCTCTGCAATCGGAATGGACAATAACAAATTCCTTATCTGCGGTGCAGGTCCCCTTTCACCTGATGTGTTCAAACAGTACCAGCAGATGGGCCTGGACTTCCTCCAGGGTTACGGCCTGACTGAAACCGCACCTGTTCTCACACTCAATCCGGTGAAAAAATTCAAGGTGGAGTCAATCGGCGTCGCCCTTCCGATGATGGATATCATCATTGCGGAGCAGAATGAGGAAGGAATCGGCGAGATCAGGGTCAAAGGACCTAATGTGACTGCCGGCTACTACAAGGATGAGGAAAACACAAAGGCACTCTTTGATGAAAACGGATACCTCAAGACAGGAGATCTTGCAATCAAAGACAAGGACGGATACTTCATCCTCAAGGGAAGAGCCAAGAACATCATCGTAACTGAAGGCGGAAAGAATGTTTATCCTGAAGAGATCGAAGATGCCTTCCAGACTTTCGAGAATGTCGAACAGATTCTTGTCCGCGGCTATCAGCAGAAAAAGGATGTCCCCTGTGAGGCAATCGAGGCTGTCATATATCCCAATGCCGATTATTACAAAGAAAAGAACATGAGCAGTGACGATATCAGAAAAGATATCGAAGAGACTGTCACGCAGGTCAACCGTTCTCTTGTAGGCTACAAGAAGATTGAGAAGATCACAATCCTCGACAAGCCCATGGATATGACGACAACGAAGAAAATAAAGCGAAACACAGTCGCAAAATAATATTTTTCTCAAAACTTTTTCTTTCGGGGGAGCATACGTTCCCCCGGTCTTTTTTTCAATGCGGGAAGAAATAATTTCCCGTATTCCTTTTTTAATCTCCAATTGCACTCTCATCTGTGCTATCATTCCTGCTATGAATACAGTACTCAAGAACCTCACAGTCATACCGATGACAGAAGAGAAAAAAATCTTCAGATCCGATATTCTGATTGAAGACGGAATAATCAGGAAAATCGCACCCGGCCTCCATGGCGATATCGAAAAGGACTGCAGCAGCCTGACTGCAATTCCCGGTCTCATAAACGCACATACGCACCTGTCCATGACATACATGAGAAACTACAAGGATACATGCTCCAATCTTCAGGAATGGCTCAGCCAGATTTTCCCGATTGAAGACAGAATGGACGATGAAGATATCTATTACGGTTCCCTGCTGGGCCTGTGCGAGCTTATCCGCTCCGGCTGCACAGCCTTTGCGGATATGTACTTCCACCAGTGGATGACGGCAAGGGCCTGCAAGGAAGCCGGAGTCAGGGGCTTCCTCTCGCTCACCCTTTTCGGAGATGAGGATGAAACCCGGCGCAGACTTTCAAACATACGGCTGGACAGTGAAATTGATGAGAACCTTTTGAGACGTGATGTCGCTGTGCACGCAATATACACCTGCAGCGCAGGAACGTACAGGTATGCAGCCGCCTGGGCAAAGGAACACAATGCAGTCGTCAACACGCATCTGAGCGAGACACGTAAGGAAATGGAGGACTGCCTTAATGATAATGAGTGCCTACCTGCATTCTATCTGGACCGGCTCGGCTTTTTTGATGTTCCATGCTATGTGGCACACGGCGTATGGCTGCAGGATGAGGAAGTGAAACTGCTTGCCGGAAAAGATGTGTCAATAGTCCACAATCCATCTTCCAACTGCAAGCTTGCTTCCGGCATAGCTCCGGTAAGTCATTTCCGCTCGCTTGGTGCAAATGTCGCTCTCGGCACTGACGGGGCAAGCTCCAACAACAACCTTTCAATGATAAAGGAGATGAGACTTGCGGCAATGATCAGTACGGCAAGCACGCTGGATGTCGCCGCGCTTCCGCCATACGAGGTGTTGAAGATGGCTACGGTGAACAGCGCGAAAGCTCTCAAGGCCGACAAGTACATCGGAACACTTGAAGAAGGGAAAAAGGCAGACATCACGCTTGTCAATGTACAAAGTTGCAACATGTGTCCCGTAAATGATATTTTCTCGGCTCTCGTGTTCTCGCTCGATTCAGCTAATATCGACTCGGTATACGTGAACGGGAAATGCCTGCTAGAGAACGGCAAACTCACCACGCTTGATGAAGAGTACATAATTTCCCAGGTTTACAGGAGATGGGAAAAACTCAGGAAGGAGTAAGGCTTATGATGATTGAGGAAAATTTCAAGGCACTGGAAATGAGGGAAGATGAGCTCGTTCTGCTTGACCAGCGTCTTCTGCCATGTGAAGAAAAGGAATTCATCTGCAGGAGTGTCGAGGATGTGTTCTTCGCCATAAAGGACATGGTTGTGCGCGGAGCTCCTGCAATAGGAGGCGTTGCAGGATACGGTGTGTATTTCGCAGCAAGGGAAGCTTCCGGCGACATGGATGAATTCAACAGGCTGTGCGACTATCTGATTCAGGCGCGCCCCACTGCCGTGAATCTCGCATGGGCTGTCAACAGAGTGAGGAAAACCGCCGAGGAATCAGGATTGGATCCTGATGCCATAAGAAAAGATGCACAGAACATAGTAAGTGAAGATATTGCCATGAACAGAAAAATCGGAGAGATAGGAAGCTCTGTCATTCCTCCGCATGCGACAATACTCACACACTGCAACACAGGTGCACTTGCGACATGCGGCTGGGGCACGGCTCTCGGTGTCATAAAAACCGCATTCTATGAAGGCAAGGACATATTCGTGTATGCAGATGAGACGCGCCCCCGTTTCCAGGGTGCCCGTCTGACGGCATGGGAGCTCGTCAGGGCTGAAATTCCTGCGGCCCTCATTCCTGACAGTGCTGCGGCAACTCTGATAAGAGACGGAAAAATAGATCTGGTGATCCTCGGTGCGGACAGAATAACGGCAAACGGCGATGTCGCAAACAAACTCGGTACTTTTGCTCTTTCAGTCATCTGTAAGCACTACGGTGTCCCTTTCTACTCTGCAGCCCCGACCACAACCATCGACTTCAGCACCCCAAGCGGTGATCTCATCCCGATTGAGGAGAGAGACAGGAGTGAAGTCACAATGGTAAACGGGACGAAAGTCGCACCGGATGAAATCGGAGTATACAATCCGAGCTTTGACGTCACCCCTCATCAGAACATAACCGGCATAATAACGGAGTGCGGAATAATAAGGGAACCCTATGACATGAATCTTGAGATTCTGCGCCGCACACTGGGCCGTCAGAACGCCTGATAGAAAAGATAGAAAGCAAGAACAAGAATTGCCGAGCCGAGCATCATCTCAATGATCCGGCTCAGTTTTCTGTAAGAGCTGCTTTCACTGAGTTTTGACACAAAGCCTACGAAAGTTCCGGCCGCTATCGAAAGAATGCTGTATCCGGCGGAATAGCATAAAAGCAGCATGGTTGCAAAAACAAGGCTGCCTGACATGCTTGCAACTGAAAGTATCGCAACAAGTACCGGAGTGGAACACGGAGATGAGAACACTCCTGACAGAATGCCTGAAAGAAGCGCACCCATGTACCCTTTTCTTATATTCCTGGTCTGCAGATAGCTTGCAGGGATGAATGTGAAAATTCCCAGCATCTGCAGGCTCATCAGCAGCATCAGAAGCGCGAGTATCAGATACCACAGACGTCCCGCATTTCCTATCAGCTCACCGAGAGCAAGAGCAAGCACTGATAAAAATGTGAATGTCAGCGTGAGCCCCAGTGCGAATACAAGCGAAAGAGCGAATGAACTTTTCGTATCCCTTTTGCCTGCCGACACGTAGCTTATGACAAGAGGCAGGGATGAAAGCGAACAGGGAAGGAATGATGAAAGAAGTCCTCCGGCAAAGACAATCAGATACACGAATGGACTTTCAGGATTGATCAGGCGGCTGAAATCACCGAGAAAACTTTCAAACATCACATTGCTCCCGCATCATCGGTTATTCTTTTCATCTGAGACTGTGTCAGAATGCCCTGATGCACAACATACGCGATTTCACCTGTATCTTTGTATGTATATGCTGCGAAGTTGCCGACCGAAGCACGGATTCTGTCGGAAGGAATGTAATTCTCTCCCTGCGCAGTGAAAAACAGCTGAGTCGGCACCACAGATACAGGATACAGCATTGCCGCTTCAGGATACTCATTGACATTAAGCGCGATGACTTTCACGCGTCCGTAGTTCTCGGCATAGAAAGCTCTCAGATCATCCATCATGGACATGCATGGAATGCATGTGGTGGAGAAGAACTGGATCATCACGGGAAGGCCCGAACTCCGCAGGGCTTCCTCGTCAATTTCCGTAACGAACAGAGGTTCAGCCTGAGCGGCAGTATCCTGAAGGCCCTCAGATGAACTTTCATCATCAGCTGCCGCAATATCTGAAACGGAAGCATCGGCAGAAACAGGTACAGCCTCAGCCACAGTTTCAATGCTGCCGGCAGAACCTTCACTTATATCCAGATTCACGACAGGTTCACTCAATGCCTCACTGACATTGTTCTGTTTCACGATATATATGACTGCAAGTACGGCAATGATTACTATGACCGCAGCAATCTGCACAATTCTTTTCTTCATGACAGTAAGCTTAGCATAAAGTCGCGCTGCGGTTTTGTGAGAAAAAGACATTTCACGTTCTCACTGCAAAAATGCGCCCCGGAAAACCGGAGCGCATTTCATGATAATAATCTTCTGAAAAACTTCAGGATGCGATGACAAGGCGGCAGAATTTCTTCTTTCCGCACTTGAGCATGATCTCACCCTTGTCATCAAGATCATTCAGGGTAAGCTGGCAGCGTGAATCTGAAACCTTCACGCCATTAACCTCGGCACCGCCCTGCACCACGATTGTGCGGGCTTCGCTGTTCGATTTGCACAGCCCTGCCCTTACCATTGCGGAAAGCAGACCGAGTCCGGCTTCAAGTTCACTCTTCTCAACACTGACAGTCGGAATACCGTCCCTGTTTGTGGAGGCTCCGCTGAAAAGCGCTTTTGCAGCTTCCCTTGCCCTGAGAGCTTCCTCTTCTCCATGAATGATCTTCGTCTGTTCAAATGCAAGGCGTTCCTTTGCATCATTGATGTTTCTTGCAGGATCTTCGTATTCACGGATTTCATCAAGGGACATGAAGGTGAAGAGTTTCATGAACTTTATGACATCAGCATCAGGAACGTTTCTCCAGTACTGATAGAAATCATAAACTGAGCACAGATTCTTATCGAGGAAGATAGCACCCTTCTCGCTCTTGCCCATCTTCTTTCCGTCTGCCCTCATGATGAGGTTGAAAGTAAGACCGAAGCACTGCGGGCCGTCCATCCTGTTGATGAGATCAATACCGCTTACGATGTTTCCCCACTGGTCGGCTCCGCCGATCTGAAGGCGGCAGCCTTCATTCTTGTTGAGCATGTAGAAGTCATAGGACTGCAGCAGCTGATAATTGAATTCAATGAAACTGAGGCCTCTTTCAAGACGCTGCTTGGTTCCTTCAAAAGTGAGCATGCGGTTTACAGAGAAATACCTTCCGATGTCACGCAGGAATTCAATGTAGTTGAGACCCACGAGCCAGTCAGCATTGTTCCTCATGATCGCATGACCGTAACCGGAAGGAACATTGTCCGAGAAATCCACAATCCTGGCAAACTGGTTCCTGAGAGCTTCCGCATTTGCCTGAACCTGCTCAAGCGTCAGAAGCTTCCTCATCTCGGTCTTGCCTGAAGGATCTCCGATAAGCCCGGTTCCCCCTCCTACCAGTGCAATGGGATTATTGCCATACTCCTGAAGATGCCTCATCGCATATACAGGAACTGTATGTCCGATGTGCATCGATGCACCGGAAGGATCCACCCCGAGGTAGAATGTGACCGGTCCCTGATCCATGAGATCGGAAAGCTGGTCAAGATCAGTGCAGTCCTTTACAAAACCTCTGTCGAATAATACCTGTAAAGCCTTGTTCATAAATCAGCCCTCAACTCTCTTGTAGGATTTCATGGCATCCCTGATGAAGGACACGAGTGAAGAGACACTAACTCTCTCCTGCCTCATGCTGTCGCGGAAACGTACCGTGACAGTCTGATCATCGAGTGTCTGGTAGTCAACAGTGACACAGTAAGGAGTGCCGATCTCATCCATTCTCCTGTATCTTCTGCCGATTGCTCCGCTCTGGTCATAGAAAGTAACGAAATCATTCCTGAGTTCATGTTCAAGTTTTGATGCATACTCTCCAAGCCCGTCCTTCTTGACAAGAGGAAGGACAGCAACCTTGACAGGAGCAATGACAGGATGGAAATGAAGAACAGTTCTGACATCTCCTTCAGGAGTCATTTCCTCATCATATGCATCACTGAGTGCCATCAGCACATTGCGTGTAAGACCAGCTGAGGTTTCAACGACATACGGGATATAGCGCTCATTTGTCTCGGGATCAAGATAGGTAAGATCCTTTCCGCTGAACTTCTGATGCTGAGTGAGATCATAATCGGTTCTGGAATGGACTCCTTCAAGTTCCTGCCAGCCCATCGGGAAGAGGAACTGGATGTCATATGCATCTTTTGCATAGAATGCCAGTTCATCCGGGCCGTGCTGATGCCATCTGAGGTGCTCGGGATGAATGCCCATCTTGTGATAGAACTCCATTCTCTGCTCTCTCCAGTACGGGAACCACCGGTCCTCTGTGCCCGGCTTGCAGAAGAACTGCATCTCCATCTGCTCGAATTCACAGGAACGGAATATGAAATTCTTGGTTGTGATCTCGTTTCTGAAAGACTTGCCGACCTGTGCGATGCCGAATGGAATCTTCACGCGTGATGACTGGAGCACATTCTTGAAATCGACATATATGCCCTGTGCGGTTTCCGGACGGAGATAAACGACGGATGCATTGTCCTTGTTTGCACCGATATGGGTTTCGAACATGAGATTGAAGTTTCTCGGTTCGGTGAAGCTGTCCCGGTTTCCGCAAACCGGACATGGTGCATTGAGATCGATCTGATCGGCACGGAAACGTGATTTGCAGACCTTGCAGTCAACCATCGGGTCCGAGAAATTGGATACATGACCGGATGCCTCCCATACACGCGGATGCATGAGGATGGAAGCGTCAAGACCGACTATATTGTCATGCATCTGGGTCATTTCCTTCCACCAGAAATCGCGGATGTTGTTCTTGAGGTCAACGCCGAGCGGACCGTAGTCATATGCACCGTTGAGACCGCCGTATATCTCGCTTGACTGGAAGATGAAGCCTCTTCTCCTGCAAAGCGAAATGATTTTATCCATTGTTACAACCTGTTTTTCTTCTGCCATAGTTAATCCTCCTGTGTGAAAAGAGCCTTTGCCCTTTCAATTCTTCTCTCCGTCTCTTCAAGCCCGAGCAGCGAGATCGAGTCATGCAGAGGAAGTGATACCGTACTGTTGGTGATGGCGACCCTGATCGGCTGGAATACGCCGTTCAGCTTCACGCCCATTTCTTCTGAAAGCTTCCTTATGTCCTCTTCGGTTTCAGCAAAGCTCTTGCCTGCCTTTTCATTGGCAATCACGATGCTGCTGCCTTTCAGGAATGCTTCTTTTGCGCTGCTCTCATCCATTCCCTTTGCTATATACTGACCAATGTCGGTGCACGGCTCATCCCTGAAAAGGAAGGCTGAAAGAGGAACGCAGTCCGAGAGAACCTTCATTCTCTCTCTAAGCGGCGGGGCAAGCTTATAGAGTTTCTCTTTCTCATCTGCACTCACTTCGCTGCTGATGAAGCCTGCCTGCTGGAGATAAGGCGTGATGAGAGACACTATTTCATCATCACTTTTTTTCCTTATGTACTGTCCGTTGAACCAGTCAAGCTTCTTGTAGTCAAATGTGCCGGATGAGACGTGGATGTTCTCAAGCACAAAACATTTCTCAAGCTCCTCTTTCGTGAAGAACTCCGTCTGTCCGTCAAGAGACCAGCCGACAAGAGTGACATAGTTTATGATGGCTTCGGGAAGATATCCTTTCGCCCTGAAATCGCGTACTGCGGTATCTCCATGTCTCTTGCTGAGTTTCTGTCCGTCCTTTCCGCAGACCATCGGAAGATGGCAGTATACAGGAGGCTGCCAGCCGAATGCCTGGTAAAGCAGTATATGAAGCGGGCCGGAAGGAATCCACTCCTGTGCCCTCATTATATGAGTGATGCCCATGAGATGGTCATCAATGACATTTGCAAGGTGGTATGTGGGATAGCCGTCGGATTTCAGAAGAATCGGATCCGGAGACACATCACGGTTGCGGCGTGTGATATCCCCCATGAGCACATCATGGAAAGTTGTTTTGCCTTCTGTGGGAACACGAAGCCTGATTACCGGCTTGATACCGCTTGCCTCGGCAGCTTTTCTTTCCTCCTCGCTCAGGTTGGCACAGTGCCTGTCATATCCCTGATACTGGCTTTTTGAAGCTGCCTGCTGCTTTCTCACTTCCTCAAGACGTTCAGGTGTGCAGTAGCAGTAATATGCTTTGCCTTCATCCACAAGCTGCTTTGCATACTTCTGGTAAAGCTCCAGTCTCTCGGACTGGATGTAGGGACCGCACGGTCCGCCTACGACAGGACCTTCGTCCCATCTGATACCGAGCCAGTCGAGAGTGTCATAAAGATCCTGAAGAGATTCATCACTGTAACGCTCCCTGTCGGTATCCTCGATGCGGAGGATGAATTTTCCTCCCTGACTCTTTGCAAAAAAATAATTGTAAAGTGCTGTGCGCACTCCTCCGATATGCTGTAACCCAGTTGGCGACGGGGCATAGCGTACTCGAACTTCCATTTTTATTCTCCGTTAAGCAAAAATAGTTAGTTCATCTTATTGTTTTAACAAATATTGCACAACCGACAATGAAAGAAAAGTAACGAAAAAAGAACTCAATGCGCCTCACCATCTGAAGAATTCGATCGATGCCGAAACGGCCTCGGCCTCGCACTCCGGTTTTATGTCATAGAAGACGTAGTGAGTCGCATCCTTTATCCACCTTATCTCGGCAACGTCAGGGTACTGTTCAATCCATGAATAGCTGACGACCGTATCAGATTCGGATGCCAGGACAAGAGCCGGTTTCTCAAGAAAGGCGAACTGTCTGACGGCATTACAGCGCAGGGCTTCCATTTCAAGGAGCTGCGCCGGATACAGATGTGAATAATATTCCTTTCCCAGAAGTTCATCGTCACATGGGGCATTCTCATAATGCAGATGGTAGCGCGGATCACTGTGCCACTGTACAGGATAATCCCTGCCTGTCTTCAATGCCTGTCTGAGTTCATCCTTGTCCAGGGACGGAATGCTGAAAGCAGGCATTGCAAGCACAAGCTTGCCAACATAATCGTCAAAGGACGAAATCACGGCAATCAGACAGCCCATTGAATGAGCGAGGATGTTTATCCGGTTGTAATCCTTCTTGATGCGTTCAATGATCTTCGTGATGAATATCATCCAGTCAAAACGTGTCGTGTTCATGAAATCCCTGCCGCTTGTACCCATGCCGGGAAGACGGGGGACAAAGACATCATATCCCTCATCATAAAGAGCCTGTGCGGGAGAAGCGAGTTCTCCGGGGTATCCTGCATAGCCGTGAATGCACAGTACGCATTCCTTTGCCTTCCTGTCATGCCGCATCACAAATGAACGTGCCGCATTTATTACAGGCGCCTTATCAGTATAAAGACCTTCATATGCATAGGCGAAAGAATCGAATATGATCATCTGAATGCCGCCGGTGAGCAAATCCCCGGCAGTTCCTCCTTTTATTGAACAAATACAGACGGGACTCTCCTTTGAAAAGGGAAAGAGAGCCGTTTCAGTTCCAGATCCCCCTCCTCACAAGATTCAGCAGGTCGATTCTGCTCCGCACTCCCGTCTTGTCGAATATGTTCGTAATATGATTGCTCACCGTATTCACGCTGAGCGACAGCTTCTGCGCAATCTCCTTATTGGTGTTGCCTTCGCAGATAAGCCCTATTATTTCCTCCTCCCTGTCAGTAATATGATAGAGAGAAAGATCAACGGCAGAACCGTTCTTCTCCTCTTCCTTGTCCACGATTTCCTTCTCCTCGCTGAGTTTCCTGCTGATCGAGAGAAACAGGAATACAAGGATGACTATGGAATATGCAAGTATGATGACCTGAGATGCGATGCTCCTTATATAGTCAACGAAGAAACTTGCCATTATGAAGGGAAGCAGGCTCAGACCGACTATCACAATCGTGAGGATCATGTGCCGGACATCCCTGTCCTCTATTCCCTTCCGGTTCCTGAGCATGACAAACAAACAGAAAGTTATCACGAACAGGCAGATCAGGAAGCTCAGAGAGCTCAGGATGACACTGTCAACGACAAGGTCTGCAATGCTTACCCCTACGAAAACAAGAGAACATATGAAGAAAATCGTCTTATAGGGATTTCTCCACGGATGGGCAATGATCCATGTGGTGAAATAAGGTACGAAGGACAGCAGGAATGCCCCGTCCGCAATGACTATTGCCATCCATATGTATCGCAGGATGCTGTATACCGGCGGCGAGAATGACAGAGCGGACCAGGAATCCATAAGCTGAAAGAAAATGAGCCCCAGGCTGGTCGCGCAGAACACTATCATCGCCGCCGAGCGCGTATGACGGATGAGCTTCCTGTAAACAATGCTCAGCCCTAAGTCAATGCTTATGATGCATAGGGCCAAGCTTTCAGTAAGCAGTGCAATGCTGGCTTCCATACCTTACTTGAATACCTTTGTATTGTGAGACATGTCAGCCTGTCCGCATACTTCAGTAATCATTTTGTTAAGCTCCGGCATGGTCGTTGCCTTCTCTCCTGTCGCCTGAATCGCAAGCTTGTTGTAGTCTCTTGCATTCTGGTCGGCAAGCGAATGACGCGGGAAAAGCTTCATATGAAGATTCAGCCCGTCCGTGAGAAGGTATTCCGGAGTCCATTCCAGACCGGGGATCGCCTTCCTGACTTCATTTTCGAATACAGATGCATCAGCTATGAACTGCTGAGGCTTTCCAAGGTGCATGTAAAGCCAGAGCGAGAAGCCAGGATTGAAATAGCAGAGCTGGATTCTCTTTCCTGTGCACATCTCCTCTGCGGCCCTGACTTCTTCTGCGTTTGTATTCACATCGTCAAAACCGAAAAGTGCGAATGCAACATCATATTTCTTCCTGTTCTTTTCCTTTGAGGTGAAACTTATCAGATGCTTGAGGTCCTTCGCGCCTGCACATACGACGGTAAGATTGCCGTAGCGGCAGTCCTTTCTCATCTGGGAAAAGAAGAGAGCTTCAGCTTCAGTGGCTGTAACAAGGAGCAATGTCCTTCTTGATTCCGTACTGTTTCTTTTGCGTGTAGCCATCAGTCAGCCTCCTTTTCATCATTAACGAAATAGAACTCGCTGGTAATAGGCAGAGAACCGTATGCACCCTGCAGATACTTCTCTCTCGTATTGGCCTTGCCGCGTGAAGCCTTGAAATCGGCAAGCGAGTAGTACTCGGTGCTTGACTCATGGTTCTTCTGTGCGAACCAGATACCGTCACGGCGGAGCAGGCCTTCCTTGAGCAGGGACGGATTGCAGTCGACGACAAGCATCTGGCTTTCCTTGTTGCAGGCTTCGAAAATCTCAACGATATGACAGAGTACATCCGGATGAAGCAGCATGCCGAAGTCATCAACAACAAGCGTCTTGTGACTTGTGAAGCATTCAAAGAAAGCAACCGCCAGAGCCGTCAGACGTCTGAGGGAAAGGGATTCAAGAGTGAAGAGGTTTGAATAACCGTCAGCCTTCTTGTCATTGATGTAGACGTGTGTGAATACGACCTTTCCGTCTTCCCTGACACCCACGCGGCGTATATCCGTGATATCGACAGCCCAGAAGAAGTTGGAAAGCTGCTCCCTCCAGCTCGGATGCATTGTGAGCATCTGTGCGATATAGTTTTCCGTTGCAGAGGACACGCCCATCGGCAGGATATGCAGACTGTCAGTGAACCAGGAATAGAGCATTGAACAGGTCTCTCCTCCCTTTCTGGCAGCCATTCCGAGGAAGCTTGCCGTATCGGCAATCTTGCCGGCAAGGCGCTTCTTCTCGCCTCTGTACATCTTGCCGTAGCGGTAAGCATAGGCGTTCTCTTCTTCCACATACTTGCGTTCAAACATGAGTTTCTTTGAACCGTTGACTATATGGTAGAGAGTCTCTTCATAGATCCTGTCCTTGTTTGCGACGAAGCGGTAACGTGCGATGACGGTCGGATTCTCCTCACTGTAGTCGCCCTTCGAAAGCAGGACCTCGATTTCAATCTCTGCCGGCTTCGTCTTCTCGACACCGTATGCGAAAACCGTGCCGGAGAGAGCACCTGCCAGAGGATTCTCATTCTCATCAGGACTGGTCACAACTCTGTTCAGTACTTCAAGCGCACGGACAAATGAGCTTTTTCCTGCACCGTTGGGACCGATGATCGCGCTTGTCTTGATTGCCTTCAGCTTGTCGTTGATGACAACAACCTTGCTTTCAGGAAGGCGGTTATCCCTCAGTGCCTCAAAACTGATTTTCTGAGGGGACTTTACGGACTTGAAGTTCGCAATAGTCATATTCAGCAGCATATGCTTACCTCCTAAAAATGGGCCGCACCCATTTAATTTACTTTATCTGTCAGTCCAGATTGTTCCGGACGAACGCATCCATCTTTCTTGCGACATACGGATACTGGCCGAGTATCTCGTAGAGTTCAAGGGGAAGAGATTCCTCTCCGTGATTATCCGTCGCCAGAAAATCGACAAGACCGCTTTTCATCCAGAGACGTCCGTTTTCAGTTCTGGCTCCCCTTGCATTCACCTGTACCATGCAGCAGAGTTCCTCATGGAGGATCTGAAAAAGATCGCATTCCGGAGTGAGGAATTTATAGCGCTCCACATGTGCAAGTATGACAGTATAGCCTTTCTCCCTGATCTTTCTTACCGTATCAAGATAGGAAGGGGGAGCGAATGTCGGATCGGTCTCGCACAGCACATGCGTGCCGAAATGAGGTATGAAGCCGAGTTCCTTCTGGTCCCGGATGTAGAATTCACTGCCCAGAGTGCATTCAATGCCGGCCCTCGCGGCCTTGTCCCTTGCCCATTCGAAAGTGCTCTCTATCTTATCCCTTTTCGTATCCACATATGGATCATCAATATGCGGAGAAAAGACTATTCTGTCTATTCCTGCTTCCTTGTATCTGGCCATCATCGATGAGAACTTGTGTTTCTTCATTCTGCTGTCATCGACTTTCGGCAACAGATGCGTATGGATGTCTATCACGGTCATAAAACCAGTTTAATTTCTGCCTGCATAAAAAAGCAAGAAAAAATATCACATGTGCCGACAGGCCAAAGAAGAGCCTGAAAAGTACAGGAAATAATGAAAAATGAAGGTAAATCAGCGCATTTTACCTTCATTTTCTGTTTTCATTTCCTATTTCAGGCTATTATTAATATTTTTTTTCTTAAAACTACTTAATTTTTATTAAGTTTTCATCAATTCCGCTCAGCACAAGTGTCAGGGAATCATCATTTTCAGCATGATCAAGTATCCATGTGAGGGCATCGCTTCCCGCATCGCAAAGCATCTTGTCCGCATTCGTGACCAGAATCGCATCAAACGCAGAAGATGACACAAACCGCTTGAGTGTTTCGAAAAGCTTTGCACCCTCTCCTTCCCTGAACCTCTTTGGCTTCGCTGTGAACACAGGAGAGGCGCCGCATACAAGGTGGGCATATTTTCTGTCTTTCACGAACTCAAGTCCGTCATCCATGGTTGTTATGATCATAAGTCAGTCTCCCATTACCAGCGCAAATATGCTTGATGAACTGTCTGTGTAGTTCACATACGGGGCAGTTCCGTCAATCTGGGCCTGAGCCGCCGCATTGTTTCTCTTCATTTCCTCAAGTTCAGACAGCAGGTGCAGGACATCCCCGTTTCCCGCATACGACGACTGTATCTCTTCAAGAACACCGATGGCAGAATCAATATTGCCTTCAACAGCAAGAAGAAGAGCATAGTTGTAGCCCGAAGGCAGGTGGCTGCTCTGCCTCCACACATCACGGAATATCTTCTGCGCAGCAGCAATATTGCCGTCCTTTACGTAATCATATGCAGCATCCGCACTCTTGTTGTCAGGCTTGTTGCTCATAAGCTCGATCTCGGCAGCGGCACGGCTCGGAGCAAGCTGGAATGCGGCAATCCGGCTTATGTTGTCGATCATCTTCTCGAAGTAGAGTACAGGATCAGGTGCATTGAAACCGTAACGGCCGACTTCAGTTGTCTCCTCTGTCTTGTCGGAAAAATTCTTCGTGACATAAACCGTCATCGTACGGGCATCAATCACCGTATATGAATAAACAATGCTGGCACTCTGCGTAAGATAATACCGGTAATCCACAAGACGCAGAGGCTTTCCGTTCTCGTCAATTCTTGAATAATCGTAATAGTAGTATCTTTCCGACGACAGGTATTCATTGACATCCATTGATACGATACGAGGGATGATAAAGGCATCAATACCGTAATACTCAACGTCGTCCTGTATAGAATAGCCAAGGCGGTTTTTACTGATCATCCTGTCTGCCTTCTCAGGAGGAGTTATGTTGAAAAACCCGGTTGAGGAAAGACTTCTCAGAAATGAACCTGTGGCATAAGAAGCAACCTCATCGGCAAGGCTCCTGTCATAAGAACTTCTCACGTGGGTATGGCTTGCCGCGACATCATCAACAGAGCGCACATAAAAACCGGGGGACTGAAATCCCTTGAAAGGGACAGCTGATGCGACAGCTATGTTTCTATAGCGTCCCATATCGATTTCACTGGGTCTGTTGTAGCCGACACGCACACTTGTCGAGCAGGCAGTCAGCAGAAGACTTATGAGAACAATGATGACAATCAGATACTTTTTCCTCAACTTATCACTCCCTGGCTTATATACTGACGGGCGACTGTCAGCGCCTGAACAAGGGAATAAGGTTTCATGATTCCCTTTCCCGCCCTTTCTATCATCGATCCTCTGTCAACACGTACAGCCAGGAACGGCCATCCCCAGTTCACGGTAACCGTATGTTCAAAGTCCAGAGACATTGCAGCTATATGGGCCTGATCATGGAACAGCGCGATGACAGCACGGTAAAGACCTTTGCTGGCACGGTGCATCAGATGATCCGCACTGACCGGGCCTATGATGTTTATTCCGATCTCGCAAGCTTTCGCAACCGCGGGCATTATGGCCTCAAGTTCCTCCTTCTCATACTCAAGCGTGTCCGCATGTATGGGATTCGCACTGGCGATCGCAAGCGGTTTGTCCAGATCGAATACGGATTTGTCCTGAGTCAGGGAGTCAACTCTTATTATTGTGTCAAGGATCAGTTCGAACCTGATGGTCTCAAGGGAATCCCTTATGCTCATGTGATGTGTATGGCTGAATATCTTCACGCCTCCCGCATCAAGCATCGCCATGCCCCTGTTGCACTCGGCTAATGTTGATATCATTGATTCGTAGTTTGTGGTTTCGACTCCCGCCATGGCAAGGGAACGCGCATCAAGAGGCGGCGTCACCAGCACGCTTCCGTATGAATTCTGTATCAGATTGACCGCCTTTGCAGTCACAGCATAACAGGCAAGGCCGGTATCGGCAGAAAGCTGTCCGTAACGGAATTTCTCCAGATCAATGCACCTGAGATTGTAGAATATCGTTTCCTCCCCCTCTGCTATGCTGGAGACAAGCTCCTCATCACTTTCGACAAAACTCGTGAACGGAAGCGGAATATCGAGATCCTTCGACACTTTTCTGAAAAGCATCTTGTCACCGACGACTATCACACGGCCGAAAGCCCTGCGTTTTTCATCATTCAGGGCTTTTAGTATAAGCTCGGGACTTATTCCCGCAGCTTCCCCCATGGGAAGCACAAGATATCTGCTGCTCATAGTGAAAGGATAGCCTATAAGAAGAGTTTAGGAAATAGCGGTATCAGAGATTGTCAACCGCGTCTGCGATGACAGAGGAAAGCGACCTCTGGAAATCATCGTCCGACATCATGCGTGCATCATCCTTATTGGAAATGAAGAGCACCTCGACAAGCACTGCCGGCATCCAGGCTGTATTCAGTACGTAGAAATCCTCGCTTTTCACACCCCGCATGCTGAGAGATGGAAATTCCTCTTTGAATCTGGAGCAGATGAGGGATGCAAGACGGAGATTCGCACTGTTGAGAAGATCATTGAGACTGTCGTTGTCATAGTCTGAGTATTTGAACATAAGCTTGTCGCCGGAAGAAGCGGAGAGCATTGCAACATCATGATCACTTCTCTTTACATAGACCTCAAAACCCGAAGCGGAGGCAGATGCAGCCGAGTTTATGTGTATGGAGATGAACACGGGAAAGCCGCTTATATCGAAATCCGCAGAATTCGCAATATCACTCCGCTCCCCGAGTTCAAGATATGAGTCATCACTTCGGGTAAGCGTCACATCATAGCCTCTCTTCTCAAGCTCATCTTTCAGTTTCATGACAATCTCAAGAGTCAGTTCTTTTTCTTCCAGACCGTTTGCCGAAGCACCGGGATCCTTTCCACCGTGCCCGGCATCAAGTATCACAGCCGAGACATGCGTGCTGAAAGGATCAGCGGCAGCCTCAAGCAGGCACAGGATGAGGATAAGGAGAAAAAGAACGGTCCTTTTCACTGCTTTGCTTCCCCGTCTGCGCCACTCTTCCACTCCTTTATGAGCGTGAAGTAATCAGTTTTCTGAAGGATAATCTGCTTTGTCTTCACCTCACTCTTCAGCAGCTGTTTGTCGACATACGGCTTATATTTCTCAATCACGTTTTTTCCTGCGATGCGGTGAACGGAAAGCGCTTTTGTATACACTCTGTTCATGCCTTCGCATTCCGATCTGTCCTCGATGATGGAATGCTTGTTGAGAAAGCGGATCGCAAAATCACTGCATGTGAAAATCGGGAAACCGTAAAGATGCGTCCTGTTGCCGAAATCCATGAGCTGGAAGAATTCACTGCCGACTTCCTCATCGTATCCCCTGAGTCTCTGGAAAAGTGCCCTGTCATAAAGCCCCAGCCCCATGACCGGATAAAGATTCGCGCTCAGCGTCCCCGGTGTTATATCAGGCATGAATGAAAGCGGATCAAGCTCCTTTCCTTTCAGAAACGGAGCCCTTAATGTCGGAAGCACTTCCATATCGCTGTTGAGCATGACAGGTGTCAGCATTGCCGGATGTGTTTTGTCCGCCATTATATGAAGCAGTGCGCTGCCGTCAAAGCCGAGTATCTGCATGTCACTTCTCACGACAAGGAAATATGAGGCATAGCACTCTGCCGCGAAGGCATTTATCATCTCCCCCAGGGGAACAAGGGATTTGAAGCAGATGAATGTTATGTCGGGATATGAATCACCGAGCCCTTCATCTTCAAATGTATCTTCAAGCGTTATGACATGCAGGGTGCAGTTCATGTTGGCGCTGTACCAGTCAAGGGCACCTTTAAGCTCATCGATACTGCCTGAATCAAGTATTCCTATTGACAGCTGCTGCTGTCTGTACAGGGAGGAAATCCTCATTCCCACATCCTGTCTTCTCTGTACCACTTTATAATGTGCTATCATCATTAACCACCAAGTCTTCAGGACGGAATATACAGTAGTCTCTGTGCTCAGGACTGATCTCGCCGGTACGCTTGCCCATCATGAGGGCAATGGCTGTGCTGTCAAATGCGCTTACAGCCTTGCCGAAGAGAGATCCGTCGCTCCTCAACACCTGTATGACATCCCCTTCTTCGAATACTCCAGAAACACCTGTGACGCCGCTTGGTAACAGACTTCTGTGTTTTTTCAGCGCCTCGGCAGCCCCGTCATCGATAATGACCGCACCCTGATGTGAATTGTTGAGGATCCATCTCTGCCTCTGTGTCAGTCTTATCGAGGGATGGATATATGTACCGACATCACAGCCTTTCAGTATATCGACAAGGACATTGTCCCTGTAGCCGGATGCGATCACTGTCGCGCAGTTGGCAACAGAAGCGATCCGTGCCGCAAGCAGTTTTGTCTTCATCCCCCCTGTGGAGAAAGTGCTGCCAGCACCTTTTGCAAAGGACATGATGGAGTCCGTGATCTCATCAACTTCACCGATGAGAACAGCATTCTTGTCCTTTTTCGGATTGCCGGTATATAGCCCGTCTATGTCAGTCAGGAGGATGAGGAGGGATGCATCCATCTTGGATGCGACCATTGCGCTCATTCTGTCGTTATCGCCGAATGCTGTTCCGATTTCCGCAGTTGATACTGTGTCGTTTTCATTGAATACGGGAACGACTCCCATCGACAGAAGTGTCGCAACTGAAGAGCGCAGATTGTTATAGGTTTTCCTGTTGTTCATGTCATTGCGTGTGAGGAGAACCTGGGCGGGAATTATACCGAACTCGCTGAAAGCTTCACGGTAATAGCTCATCAGAACCGGCTGCCCGATTGCGGCACAGGCCTGCCGCATCGGAATATGAACCACCTTGTTCTTATGTCCCAGCTCCTTCGCACCCAGTCCTATTGCACCGCTCGTGACAAGTATCACCTGATAGCCCATGTTCTTCAGTTCGCTTATCTGCGCACAGATTGTTCTTATGCGTGCGGCATCTATTCCCTGACCGTCTGAAAGCAGGTTGGTTCCGACTTTTATCACGATACGTCTGACAGCTGAAAAATCCCTCATGGCAGAAGATCCTTATGAATGAAGTGGCGGGCATCCCTGCCTGTGTAAGACCTGACGATCTGTCCGCTTCCTGAAAGCAGCCACTTCGTGGTCGTAAGACCTTCAAGCCCTACAGGACCGCGGGCATGAAGCTTGCTGGTTGAAATTCCAACCTCCGCGCCGAGGCCGAAACGGTAGCCGTCTGCAAAGCGGGTCGAGCAGTTACAGAACACATCGGCTGAATCCACTTCATTGAAGAACCTCTCACGGTTTGAGTCATCAGAGGTTATTATTGCATCGGTATGGTGGGAAGAATGCTCTGCGATATGGGAGATGGCTTCATCAATGCTGTTTACGACTTTCAGGGCAAGTTCAAGGGAAAGGAATTCCGTGTGGAAATCATCTTCACATGCCTTCACAACCTTTCCGCCATAATCCTTTAAAAGCGGCAAAGAAAACTCATCCGCATGTATTGTGACACCGTACTGCTCAAGCGATGAGGCAAAAAGCGGAATGAATCTCTCTGCTACGTCCTTGTGAACAAGTATGGTCTCGGCAGCATTGCATGCCGCTGGGTACTGAACCTTGCTGTCGGTGCACACATTGACGGCAGTACAGATATCGGCACAAGAGTCAACATAAACAGTGCAGATGCCATCCGCATGCCCCATCACCGGTATATGGGTGTTGTCCATGCAGTAGCGGACGAACTTATTTGATCCGCGCGGTATGATAAGGTCGATATAACCTTCCATCTTCAGCATCGCATCAACATCACTGTGGCTTGAAAGCAGCATCAAGAAGTCAGCCCCGTCAAGGCTTTCCCGTATGATTTCATAAAGCGTGCTGTTGGTTGATGATGCCTCCCTTCCTCCCTTGAGGATTATTCCGTTTGCGGACTTGATGGCAAGAGAGACGATCTGGATCAGCGCATCAGGACGCGCTTCAAAAACCATTCCTATGACACCGAGGGGAAACGTCACCTTTTCAAGGACAAGACCTTCGTCAAGCAGTCTTTTCTCCTTTACTTCATGAAGAGGACATTTCTGTGCGGCGACAGACTTCACTCCTTCTATTGCCGATGCAAGCTTTGACTCATCAAGCACAAGCCGGTGCAGAAGCGCATCACTGATACCCTCTTTCCCAGCTTTTTCAATGTCTTCCCTGTTCGCCCTGAATATTCTCTCTCTATTATCTTCAAAAGCCGCGGCCATTTTCAAAAGCATGGCAGATCTCTCTTCATCGGAGATGGACGCAAGCCTCACGGCAGCACTTCTTACATTTCTGAATTCAGCTTCCTTATCCATAAAACACCTTTCACCTAGAATAATCCCTTTGCAAAATAAGAATCAACAACTTCAAGGACACTGCCTGCAATACAGCGGGCCTTGTCGGAGACAGAGGTATAGTCCACCCCGCTGCCGCGCGGATCCACATCGGCGATCTTGAAACCTTCACTCACCTCAAGACCGTCATGAAGCATGCCCCTGACCATCCCGCTTATAAGCGTATGCTGCGGCACATCACCGACATAGGCGACGACGTCACCTGCTTCGACGATATCGCCGAATGTCTTCATTCCTTTGAAAACTCCGCTTGCGGAACTTCTTATGACTCTCTCTTTGCCATAACCTCCGATGATTCCCGGCACACCGGTATTTGCTTCGGCACATCCTCTGGTGATTATTTTTCCAAGATTGTGTCCCCTCTTCGTCTCAATTACAACATCAACATCACGTCCGGCTTCAAAACCGGGGCCCAGTGCCATTGTGAGAGGCGCCATGTCAATATGCGTACCGAGATTCTTCTTTGCTATCACGGCATCAATCACGACAGAAGGCTCAAGCTGTTTTATGCACTCTCCGCTTTCATCTGTCAGAAGCGGAACAACTCCTTCATCAAAAGCCCTGAAGCAATCCCTCCAGGAATCGATGAGACGGCATTTAAGACCGTCAACAGTCCACTCCCCCTCATACACGGCCTCTGCAAAACTTACATTGCGTCTGACCTGCGTCGGCTTGTCAATTTCAAGGCAGAGCACATCATAGCCCGCTCTTGTCAGACGTATGATTGTTCCGGTTGCAAGGTCTCCCGCACCGCGCACAACAACCAGCCGGCGGCGTCTTTCATAAATGGAAAGGCCCCCTGCCCTGTTATAAAACTTCATCACTTCGGCGGCAACCGAAACCGCGATCTCCTCAGGTGTCTCGGCACCTGTGTCATAACCCATCGGAATACACAATGGAGAAGATGCATCTGAACGTTTTGCAACAATCCGGCTTCTTGAACTGATCGCACCGACATAGAAGGCACGTGACCAGTCAATGCTTTCAAGTGCATAATCCTTTTCTGATGTTGTGATGATGAGACACGAGTGCTCGTCAAGGCAGAGAGAGGAAAGTTTCTCATAGCCGATGTTCACTTCAACCGCATTCTCATAAACCGTATCGGGGCTGTCATCATAGATGTATATGGCATAGCCGAGTCTGTAAAGACAGCCGGCAACAGCCTGCCCCACATGGCCGAAACCGATTATATAAGCTTTTTTGATTCTGTTCACGACATCTATCATGACACTCATCTCTCCTTTATCCCTGACCGGGATGGCAACCATACGGCTTTTACCATCCGCAATGCATTGCAGTGCAGCTTCAGCACATCTTCTCTCTATTTCATAGCCGCCTATCGTTGATACCGTATTTCCTTTTTCATCAACAAGCATGCGTCCTCTCTTACGCGGTACGGTTCCCTTCACTCCCGCTATCGTGACAAGTGCGAAAGCCATGTTCTTCTTCTCATATGAGGCAGCTTTCTCAAATATCCTTTCTTCCATAGATCCTGTCTTCTTTCACGGATCCCATCATGATGGGAACCGGAGAGATAAATTCATCAAGCGGGAGCGTTTTCTCATCCGCCTGATTGATGAAAAGCAAAGAGCGTCCTCTCATCCCCTTAAGCGCACCCTGATCATCTTTTAAGAGATAGTTGATGAATTTCATATCAACAGGTGCTGTGCTTTCATAGCCGAAACAGCTGTTGTCCACAATATCGCCGTAAGAAGATGCTCCCATGATGGCAAGAACGGCTGTGGTTTCATCCACAATCACGGGATCCCTGTCGCTGTGGTATTTAAGAGGCAGTCCTTTTGCACCGTCTGCTTCTATTATTGTGACATCATAACGCTTGATGAGAAGCGAAAGCACATCAGGACGCGGAGAGACAAGTTTCTTCGGATCCATCAGCGCACGCTGTGCATAAAAGACGGACTGCCCTTTTTCCGGCTCATGCAGCAAGGCATCGCCTTCATCGGTGAAAGCATAATCAGCATCATAATCAAAAGTCTTTGGACTCTGTATCTTTGTCGTAGTTGTAAGAAGGACACTCAGTCCTTTTTTCCTGTAATACTGACCCAATGCCTTGAGTGTACTGGTTTTGCCTCCGGCCCCTGTAATGGAGACAACACCACCGTTGTCACCAATAAGATAATCTCCGATTGTTTTTATCAGACTCATGGATTAACTATAGCACCAAGAGAAGATAAAAACCAACTGCAGGACAGGCGGAAATCATATCGTGCACTGACTTTCAAAGTAGCTTAGACATAGTGTTTTTATTCAAATCACATCATATTTTTGTGAATGCCGGTGAATCTTTGAGAAGAAATCCAGTGGATTATAATCAACCATACAGAAAATAAGTGTATTCAGAACATATACGGTTTCTGAGTGGAAAAACAAATTCAGTTCTGTCTCATACACATTTACCCAATCTATATTCCTGTATTCATATGCACAGAAGGTATCTTATCTTCATTAAACAGACTCCATGCCGCTTTTCTCAGATTCTGGACGGCTATTCTTACAAAAACAGCATAACTGAAAAGGCGGAGACTTGGCATGCATGATTCCCTGTCAACAAGTTCCTTGTATTTGACGGGAGACGCTTTTCTAAGAAGGTATTCAGGATCAGGAATACTTTTCAAATTCAAATGTTACAGACAACAGCATCCGTATTTACTTTTTCACGCAAAACCATATTTAACTTGAGATTTAACTTGATACTTAACTTGCGATTTACTAAAATAAATATCAAGTTAAATCTCAAGTCAGAGGAGAAAGAACTATGGCCCTGCCAATTAACATTGAAGATCTTATCCGCAGAAAAGTCGTGGAAAATGCAAGAGTGGAATATAAGAAAGACTGGAATCCACAGCCAATTCTCCACACAATCTGTGCGTTTGCAAATGACATAGACAACTGGGGCGGCGGATATATCATCATCGGTATAGAGGAAGAAAACGGAATGCCTGTATTTCCGATAACAGGTCTTGATAAATCATCTGTTGACCGGATCAACAAAGAGTTGCTGGAAAAATGCAATCTGATTGAACCCAGATATCTGCCGGTTGCAGAACAGACACAATTTGACGGAAAAGAAATCATGGTGATCTGGGTACCTGGCGGAGAAAACAGACCATACAAATGTCCGGTACATTTTCCCGCAAACAAAACAGAAAAAAAGGGAGATAAGGCATATTATATAAGAAAATTTGCAAGCACCGTGAAAGCCAGCGCTGCAGAGGAAAAAGAGCTTTTCATGCTTGCAGGAGATATTCCGTTCGATGACCGCATAAACATGAGAGCAGATATCGCAGATATGCGCCCGAGTCTTATGTCAGAATATCTGCATGCGGTGGAAAGCGATTTATATCAGGCTTCCCTGTTCAGGAGCACATTGGAGACAGCAGTTGACATGCATCTTGTCGGAGGCCCTTCTGAAATGATGAAACCATTGAATGTCGGACTAATGTTCTTTAATGAGCATCCGGATATTTTTTTCCGTTATGCAAGAATTGAAGTAGTGGACAAGCCGGATCCGACTGGAGAAGGAATGACCGAACAGATATTTACAGGGCCGCTTGATAAACAGCTGAGAGATGCACTCAGCTATATCAAAAACTATATTATCAAAGAAAGGATCTACAAAGTCGGAAACAAGGCGGAGGCAGATCGTTTTTTCAACTACCCCTATGCAGCTGTGGAGGAAGTACTCTCCAATGCCGTATATCATAAGTCATATCAGATCGGGGAGCCGATAACAGTAACCATCACACCGGAGAAGATGGAAATAACAAGCATTCCGGGACCAGACAGAACAATAACGGATGAGGACCTGAAAAACAGGAAGATGGTATCAAAGCGATACAGGAACAGAAGAATCGGAGATTTCCTGAAAGAACTTCATATGGTGGAAGGAAGAAATACAGGAATACCCACGGTTCTGAAAGCGATGGAAGCAAACGGATCCCCTCTGCCTGTTTTTGAGACAGATGCAGAAAGAAGCTATCTGACAGTAATTTTACCTGTTCATGAAAAGTTTACAGCCTGCTATCAGAATAACATAACAGATACAGCAGAGGAAAAACACAAAATGCGCAGATCAAAAAATGATCTCAGAGATTCTGCTTTGGATTTTCTGAAAGAACATGAAGAGCTGTCTGCATCAGAGATAACGAAACTGCTGGGATACAAATACGTGAGTGCTTCTTTGCGTGATGTCCTGAGAGAACTGATTTCAGAAGAAGTGGTGGAATATACAGTTCCAGGGAAACTGAACAGCAGGAATCAGAAGCTCAGGCTAAAATGAAATTACACTCCCCACCTCATAGAAGCCAATGAACAGGTGTCATTGCTTTCCTAGGACAAGTGAATTCAATCCAGAGAAAAATTTTATCTTTTCGGTTCTTTTCTTATCTTGGAAAGGACCATGAAGTCTTTACTTGTCCCCTTTCTTTTTCAGAAAATCATCAATGGCTTTTGCATCTTCCTCTCTCTGTGTGGCAATCTCCTCGTCAGAAAGCCGGTATCCCCTTGAAAAGCCGGAGATACAGGAATCATAGAGGAACTCTTTTATCCGTTTACTGTCATCAGATTCATAGTAATCCACAAGAAGAGATGAGAATTCCGTTTTAAGACCAACAGGCACAGATATGATACCGCAGCCATTGCTTATCATTTCATGATTGGCAACAAGCTGTGCCGTTCTCTTGTTGCCATCTTCAAAATACTGTCCTCTCATCACAGACAGCATCAGCTCCAGACTTCTGTCTGTAGGATTTTCAATCTGTCTGATCCTGTTTATTTCTCTATTTATTTTCTCCGGCGACGGGATTTCTGGTATCCAGTCTGTACCGGATATGCGGACACTTATATTTCTCACAACACCGGCATTTCTGATCAGATTTGTTTCAATTATCGCATTGATATGCCTCATGTATCTCAAGTCAAACGGATAGTCCAGGCTGTCAAAAACAAAGAACCAGGCATGCTTGAGATTTATTATTTTCGTAGTATCTTCATAAGAAAGGCTGTTCACCAGAAAGCCGTCATAAATCTGCTGGGTTTCAGGAAATGTTACATTTATACCTTCTATACGAGCTTCTTTATAAATCGAGTCAACTATCTGACGTTTTGCAAATTCAACATTGTCTTCCACTGACATCTGGAATTTGTTTATCATTTCTTTCTTTCCTTTCTTTATTTTCAAGCCGCACTCTCATGCAGTAATCAAGAATATATTTCTGATCATCTGCAAACTGTTCAGACTTCCTAATCTCATCAAGAACATAATCTTTATTGAACATCACAGAAACAGAATAATAATTTAATAATGTATTTTCAACACAATGTTAGCTATATCAACGAGTTCAACAGCTATATTCATCTTAAATTCAAATAAATGCACCAAAAGTAAAACAGTTCTTCCTCGTCATTGAAATTATATGACAGGACATTAACATGGATAAATCTAAGACTGTTTCCCTTGCTTATGTCCTTCCATATATTTATGGGTCAGTCACTTAATGCGTGGAGAAAACCTGGCACTACTTGAGATTGTCCCAACAGTTGCGGGAACATCTCCACATGCGTGGAGAAAACTAAGCTTTCATCACACCTGACATATAAGCCTGCGAAACATCTCCACGTGCGTGGAGAAAACCCCACAGAAAGTGGTTTATCTACATAATATATGCGATATATAGAGTCGATCCACGCTATTTTTGTCAAAGAACAAAACAACTTACTTGTTTTTCCTTTATCTTATCAAACGTTTAAATCTATTTCTATGTCAACAAAATAAATCGAGATAAAGAATATATGGATACGATACCATAACACAATAAAATGTAATCCATTCACGATTTCTTATGTCGCTATGTATAATTGTAATTATACGTATTGTACCTGCACTCTTTTTCATTTCAAGTGTCAGATTAACAAGATAATAATACAAGTCAGTTATCAGGCTCTTCTACAAATGCAATCTGACGGGAATTTTCTAATGAAGCAAAATATAACAGGCAAATAATTTCAACGTTTCATAAACACGGATGATTATCATCAAGCTGACGTGCTTATACAGAAACAGTCAATGCAAAGGAGGCATAAGATTTTATACTTATGAGACGAATATGAATTTCTCATACTGTGATAATTGTGCCTATATACGATATAGCTAAACGAACGGACTGTTCCCATATGCAAGCATATTGGGTTTTCAAGCATGGAATTTATAACAGACAAAAGTCACTTTTCTAATCTATTATTTTTGGCCTTTTTATGGCATAATAATACCACAATGAGAATATAGGATGCCCAAAATAATTCCAATACGAGACCTTAAAAATACGACGGAAGTTCTTAAGTTGTGTGAAGAAGTCCATGAACCCGTATTTGTTACAAAAAACGGATATGGAGCAATGGTGATCATGAGTATGGATACATTTGAAACAAAACTGGCAAATTACGCAGATGACCATACCTTACCGGATATTGATTCCAAAATTGAAGATCTGAAGGAATGCAGGAAAAACAATCCGCATCATAGAGAACTGTACCGCAAACTCGAAGAAGGTTTTAAAGATATTGCTGATGGATGTGTCGTTGATGCTTTTACAGCAATGAAGGAAAGACGGGCAAAGTATGGGCTTTAAACTCTTTGAATCAATCAAGGCAACAGAAGATATCAATGCAATTGTAGAATACATTCAATATACATTAAGCAATCATTCTGCAGCAGTATCTTTTCTTGATGATATCCAATCTTGTTACAATCAGCTTTCAGATAATCCATTTGTGTTTCAACCAGGAGGCGGAATTTCAATGCCAAGTTGGGTACGTCATTCTGTCATAAGAATGAAAACAAGCAGACTACTATAACAAAAATCAATATGAATGCTATGCAAATAACTAATGTATTTTCAACATTAACAGTATCAATTTGTAATATATATTCAGCATATATTTCATCTTATAAAATGTACCGGAGGTGAGAGTTGATACCTTCCGGCACTAACAAATATATGAGGAATTGGAAAACTGCAAAACTATTCAAATTTAGTTGCAGTTTCCTTCAGATATGAACCATGCACATTTTTTCTGTATGTGTATGGATTATCATAATAAAGCCCTGCTTTATCACCACTGCCGAGAATATCAATCCACGTACAAAGTTCATCTGTCCATGCATCCTGAATGACATCCCATATATCATAGATTTTACCACCGTCAAGATCTGCTGTCCTTACAGCAGCAAGTCCTGCTTTGAACAAATCTGTGCCAATATTCACTTTGTTTATCCCTGAAGAACATGCCCTGCGGAGGTTTTCCTCTCCAGTTCCGCTGCCACCATGAAGAACCAGAGGAAAATTATCTGTTGCCTTTTTTATAGCCTCAAGTCTGTCAAAATCAAGATGAGGTGTACCTTTATACTGTCCATGAGCTGTTCCGATTGAAACAGCAAGACAATCTACACCGGTTTCTCTGATGAATTTCATCGCCATTGCAGGATCTGTGAGAACCATGTCACTCTTATCATCATAATGATCACCAGACCCGACATGTCCTAACTCGGCTTCAACTGTCACTCCTAAGGCATGAGCCAAAGCCACAACCTGTTTCACCTGTGAGACATTATCTTCATAAGAAAGGCTTGACCGGTCAACCATGACTGAAGAAAAACCGGCCCTTATGCAAGTCATTACTTCTTCCAGACAAGGTGCAAACTCTTTGTAATTACTTCCGCCATGGTCAAGATTGATTGCAATAGGCATAGGAGACTGTTCTGCAAGTATCTTTGTCTGACGGCCCAGAAAATCAATATCTGGGTGGATTGGATAAGCAATATCGATAATCAGAGGGGAATTGCATCTCTCTGCAGCTTTGATAACACCTCTGGCTGTCAGTTCATTCTGAATATTCGGGGCAGGAACTGCAAAATTCCCTTCGTTTGCAATATCAAGCAGATACTTCATTGTGACAAGCATGACTTTACCTCCTATCAGCTTTTCATATTTTCTATCAGTCCAAGGACAAAACCTCCGACAAAGGTATCGCCAAGTCCGATTGTTGTAGGCTTTTCAGTGTGAACATCATAAGAAGGAATACATATGCATCCACATTTTTTTCTAATTTCAGCAGCAAAACAGCTACCTTCAGGATCATATTTTTCACTGTTTCGTATTTTTTCGATAATGTTATTCGTCACATTATCTCCGTAACCGAATCTTGCACTTGAATAAAGAACACCGCTTTCAAGAGAGCTTTTTAATTCCTCACATCCATTTCCGTATAAAAGACAATATTTACTTGTATGAAGTAGAAGAATATGAGATTTTGTTTTTTTATAGACAGCATGAAGTGCGTTTTCCATATAATCACTATCAAGAAGATCCGGTTTCTGACCAAGATAAAAGGCAAACTCATCTTCATTCATGCTATGTATATGTGTATGCTTTGAGAGCAAATCATTTACAATCAAGGCATGTTTTCTTATTTTGAAACAGGCATCTTCATAAAATACGATACCATTATACTCATCAAGTGCCTTATCAACCGCTGACAGTATTGACAGCAGGAGATTCTCATCTTCAATCAATTCAAAGGAGGAAATGACAAATACATCACAGTCTCCAAGACTGTCAAGGAAGCCCTGATGAACAGTCAGATTTGAATTAGATGTATCACATGTGAAAATAAGCCTGTTTGCACGCGAAGTTGTAAAACGGAAATCGCTGCCATGAATTTCTTCACTGGCAGGATACTGCAGAACAATATGAGGGGAATCATAATCATAGTCCAAGGCACACCATGTTCTGCATAACGGTGAAAGTTTCTTTTTAACTATATCGTTGATTGAGGAAAGTGACAGATTGCACTCAATACTGGCATCTGTCAGAACAGAAGAAGCCCTTACGGCTGTGCCTCCAAGAGAAACAGTGTATTCACATTTTTTCAATAGCTCGAAAACAGGAGCGCCGTTATCAATAAACAGACCACACCCTTCATTCTTTTGCATGAAATATATCATGAAAGAAACAAGATCTTTCAGAGAAGAAACCGATGAATAGTATTTTATATCATCAGAACTGATTCCCAGTTGTTGTATCAAGCTGTTCAGATTCACACTGTCCCAGTCAAGCTCATAATCCACTGTATCCGTGAATCCAAGTGCGACTTTACTTTTTTTCATCAGTAATCCTCCCTGCTCCATCTCAAAAATTGTTTGAAAATTTTCTTGACAGCTTCTGGCACCAACCTTACACTGAGTATGTTACTAATGTTAAGTTAGTAAGTCAAGGAAAAAAAGTATGGACTACATAACAATGCATCAGACAGCAACACCAAACCTCCAGTCGGTAATCAACCAGTCACTGGTTTTTCATTACCTGAAGGAACATGGTTCTTCATATAGAGCACAGATTTCCCTTGACCTGAATATAAGTCTGCCAGCTGTAGGCCGGGCACTGGATGAACTTGTTGAAAAGAAATTTGTAATTCCTTCCGAATACAAAATGAACACACAGAAAAGACGTGTCCAGTTTTATGAATCAAACCTTGATGACTTCATATTGATATCAATAGATGCCTACAATAATCTGATTACAGCTGACAAATCGAATTCAATTATAAAGTTCGATATGGACTCTGATGCTGACATCGCAGAAAGCTTTACAGCTATAATTGATGACTTTGTCATAAACACGCTTCACAAATCCACAGATATGATAAAGGCTATCTGCATCGCATTTCCGGGAATAGTGAATCCAGACAAAGGTGTTGTTGAAAAAGCAATATACCACCCGCAATTTGAAAACTACCCTATTGTCAAAGTACTTGAAGGAAAATATTCATGTACTGTTTTCATTGACAACGTTGTAAAACTTGCAGTTCTTCAGAATAAAGCAGAACTGGGTGACAAATACAGCAATATAGTTGCAATGGATATTGGTATGGAGATCGGTGCCGGAATAATGATAAACGGTTCTGTGTATCGTGGTGAAAATTATATAGCCGGTGAAATTGGGTTCTATGCAGATGCATCCAATGGGGCAAAAAAACTGAACGGACATTCAAGTACACTCAGAAAACTGGCATACATGTTAAAAGAAGAAGAAGAAAACGGAAATGCAGATTTCAATGAATTCAGTTGCAGAGAAAAATGCATTCCAATAATAGACGAAGCATTCAGAGCTGCTCATAACGGAGACATGAAGGCAACGGCAGTAATTGATCAGTTTACAGAAGAAATCAGCTTGCTGATAAACAAGATTGATCCGCTGCTTAATCCTGCAGCAATAGTAATCAGCGGAGAAATATGCACAATACCTTATTCAGAAGAGCTTTTCCTGAAAAAGGTTGTTGAGAAATATCACAAACTGAGGTTTTCAAATGTATCTATCTGCTTCTCCCCTTCCGGTCCGATTGCAGGACTGCTGGGCGGTGCCAAAATGGCAGAAGACATTTTCATGAAGCAGCAGTTTCCATATGTAATGATAGAAACTGATGACAAATAAAAATCAAAGGGAGGTGGAAGATGAAAAAAATTCTTTCCATTATGGTATTAGTAATGCTGTCCGTTTCACTTTGCTTTGCTAACGGTGCTCAGGAAACGAACAGCGACGGGCCTGTGACAATTGAATTTATCCAGTGGTGGGAGCCGGAACTTCCGGAAGGATCCCTTCGTGCAATAATGGATGAATTCGAGGCACAGAATCCTGACATTAAAGTTAACCTTGTTAGCGGACCTTTTTCAAGTACTCATGATCAGCTGGTCACAGGTGCGGCAACAGGTACTCTGAGTGATGTTGTCGGACTTGACGGTGCATGGGTTTCTGAACTTGTGGATCAGGGAGCTCTTTTACCACTTGATGACTACATCGATTCCGGTAATCTTCCAAGAGAAGACATTGCGGCTCCGGTATCAGTGAACGGAGACACATATATGATGGCAATAACAACCTTCGTATATTACCTGTTCGTCAACAATGATATCCTTGAAGAAGCAGGTGTTGAAATTCCGGCAACAAGAAGTGAGTTCCTTGAAGCTGGCAAAAAAATCACGAATCCAGATGAGAATGTGTATTCATGGATCTTCCCGTTCTCGCTCCTCTACCCTTCTGCAAGCCAGGATCAGCTGATGACATGGGTATGGGCAAGCGGCGGCAGAATGCTTGATGAAAACGGCAACCCGGATCTTGTCGGAAACCAGGAGATTATCGATGTGCTTCAGTTCATTCTGGATTGCTACAATGCCGGAATCATGTCACCTGGCGTGCTGTCTAAACAGTCACAGGATATGACAGATGAATTTGCAACAGAACGTGCCGCATTCATGGTAAACGGGCTTTCGCTCGTCTCCACTCTGCGTGACAGGAATCCTGATCTTAACTTCTCTGTGGCTCCAATGCCGGTTGCAGATGATTTCACAGGAACCTCCGGACTCATGTATGCTCCGTGGGGAGTCGGTGTCAGTGCAAGCAGCGAACATCCTGATGAAGCATGGAGGCTCGTTGAATATCTTATGTCACCGGAAGTCAATGCACAGATTGCAGAGCTTGCATCAGGACTTCCTGGCAATAAGACTGCTGTGGCAGAAAGCGATGATCCCGCATTCCAGCAGGGACAGGCAATTTTCCAGAACTGTGAACTTATCAATGAGTTCATCGGGATGCCTGTAGCAAGTGAACTGCAGAGAATTTTCGGTGAAGAAGTTCAGGCAATGATTGAGCAGGGACAAAGTATCGGAGAAACTCTCCAGAATGTTCAGGATCAATGGAATGATACATTGGGCCTGTAAAGGAATGTAAGTTTAATAAGCAAGGGGGAGCAGATTTCACTCTGCACTCCCTTTCTTTTAAAGGAGGTATATCAAACATGCAGAAAATCAGAGGGCGTCAATTTACACCATACCTGTATCTGTTGCCTGTCATAGCATTATTTGCAATTCTTCTGCTATATCCAATGGTGGAAATCATTCATTACTCCCTGCTGGATAAAGCTATTACAAGTAAAAACCCAGCATTCGCCGGACTGGAAAACTATAAATATGTATTGACAGATGATACGTTCTGGACCGCATTGTTCAACAGTCTGATATTCACGATTGTATCAGTTGTTGCCCACATCTGTCTCGGTATGGCTTTTGCCCTCATTATAAACAGCGAGAATATAAATGTGACAATAAGAAATATATTCAGAGCTTTATTCATTCTGCCATGGACACTCACAGTCACAATCGTAGCAATACTCTGGCGTCTGATACTGAATTCCAGCGGAGTTTTAAATCAGCTGCTTTTTGAAAATTCACCTATAGACTGGTTCGGAAGCTCATCAACTGCACTTGCGGCAGTGATATTCGTCAACATCTGGTGCGGCTATCCATTCTATATGGTAAGTTTTCTGGCCGGAATGCAGGGGATATCGAGAGATCTGTATGAAGCTGCGACTATTGATGGGGCCGGAGCATTCAGACAATTCACTGCAATAACACTTCCACAACTTAAACCCGTAATACTGAGCCTTTTCACACTTGATTTCATCTGGACCATGCAGCAGATGTCTCTGGTATGGATGACCACGGGTGGTGGCCCGATACATGCAAGTGAAGTTATGGGAACATATACTTATAAACTGGCATTTGAAAACATGCGATTCTCAAGAGCAAGTGCCAGTGCAGTAATCATACTGGTCATCTGCATGATTCTCTGCTTCTTCTATCTTAAATTACAAAGCCAAAGAGAGGATTGAAACTATGATGGTAACAGGATCACATAAAAGAAGACTGGCTCTCAAAGTTTTTCTATATTTCTGTCTGATTATAGGACTTCTTTTCGCAATACTGCCTATAATATGGATGATTTCATGCTCATTCAAATCCAACAGTGACATCTTCTCACTTGAGCCGAAGCTCATTGATAAAATCGACACAAGTGCATATATCAATATTTTCTCTGATCCGGAGAAGATAAGATATTTCATAAACAGTCTTATAGTCTCCAGTGCCGTGACGATACTCACTTTAATAGTTGCAATACTCGCAGGGTATGCTTTCAGCCGTTTCAGCTTTAAAGGAAAGAAGGCACTCAATATGTTTATCATGAGTACGCAAGCAGTCCCGCCAATCACCTTGATAATCCCCTACTTCGGCATGGTTGTAACACTCAATCTGTATAACTCATATTATGCACTTATCCTGACATATCTTGTTTTCACCCTGCCATATGCAATAACAATGATGACTGGATACTTCAACACACTGCCAAGGGCGCTTGATGAAGCTGTACAGATAGACGGAGGATCTCACAGAACTGTCTTATGGAGAATACTCGTGCCGATCTCAATGCCGGGAATGGTCTCCACGGGAATATATACATTCCTACAGTGCTGGAATGAATACCTGTATGCACTGACTCTTACAAAAACCCAGGATATGAGAACTGTTCCTGTCGGTATACAGCTGCTGATGGGACAGCACACATACGAGTGGAACGAAATGATGGCAATGAGCGTTCTGGGTGCAATCCCAATTGTGATCATCTTCATGTTCTTCCAGAAATACTTCATGGCAGGCATGACCTCTGGTGCAGTGAAATCATAAAAGGGAAAAATATCACAGACAGAGGTCAATGATGCACCTCTGTTTGTCTACAAAATAACAGGCTGCAAAGGCCACAAGATTGTCGCCATATGAGAAGAAAACTGAATTGCAGAGGGAATGTGATTGCTATCTGCGGCACCCGATTTCTTATATCTCTCATGATATTCTCAACCTATTCTTTTTAAAATTATCTATAAGTTCTAATCAAAAGACATCTGAAAAATCATCTTCATCAAAGTCCGATGCATTGTTCATTTTCAATACATACTCATTCAGATCTGCGTATAATTCATCCATGACATTTTTGTAACTTATTGTCTTATTTTCATCCTTTGCTGTAAAAAATGGACACCAGTCAGAACTCCTCATACGTAAGACATAATTGTCTTTAAACCTGCTGATAATAGGAGCAAAATCACTTTGTCTCTCAAATTGGTTAAGTGCAAGAACCGCACAGAAAATTTCTGATGCACCCTGCGTGAATAAAATATGTGCACACTCATTCATGGTTGAGCCACTGGTCATGATGTCATCAAAAATAACAATTCTCTTTCCGCGCATTGAAACATCACACTTGAATGCTCCTTTGACATTCATTTCCCTGTCTGTTTTACTTCCCTTGGTCTTTTGAGGCTGTGTCTCTCTTACTTTTTTCAGATACGGACTCAAGTCATCAATTCCAAGTTCAGTCGAAACAGTTTTGAGTATTTCTGAAAATTTGTTTTTCTCTTCATTTGAATTAAAATCAGGAACACAGCATATGCCGTCAATATCAAAACCAAGTCGCATATAATCCCTTATTTCAGCTTCCAGAATACGAATGAAAAATCTATCAAAAGAACATTTCAGCTTGCTTTTCTCATTTTTGTTGGCAATTAGTGCATACGAATATAAGTCAAACAAAGAGTAAATATGAGAATGAGAGTAATATCTGCCTCCAGCAAATACCGGTAATTGTTTGTCTTTATATCTCAATGCTGTTCTAATCAGTTTGCCGCTGACCGATGTTTCAGAAGAAATAATTCTCTCTCCTAAATATGCAGCACTGTCAGAATTGAAATTATTAAAAAAATCAGACAGAGAATTATACACTTCATCCGGATATTTTCCATATGAGAAATCAATTCCTTCACGGTTGATGAAAATTCTCTTTGAAAAAAGATAGCTTTCATTATCCAAAAACCAGAAATCATCAGATATCAACACTATGTTTTGAATTTCCACAGAAAAATTCACTACAAGATAATTCAACAAAGATAATCCAATAATTTTGTATGGTAAGACCTGTATTCGCAAATCAGGATACTTTTTTTGCCACACATTATCTTTCTGGGTAATTATGACATATCTGAGCTCCCTGCAAAAAACTGCCAAATTCTCCTGCCAGTCTTTCCCGGATAAGCCGTCAAGATAGCTGTCTATGCAGAAAACAAACAACTCAGTCTTTCTTTGATCTGTCTGCACAATAATTCCCCTCTGTATCTGCGACAACCATCTGATCATTTTCCAAATTTATAAAAAGTGAATAATCATCCATTTTCGGTATATTATTTTTATAAACTTTATATTCTGATAATTTCTGAATAATCTCTTTTGGAGACCTGACACGCAGAGCTCCCCTTTTCTCCAGTCTCGCAGGCCAGGAAATTGTTTTCAGCATAAAAGCATTTTGCGGAATAAGAACAAGACGGCCTTGTTTCAGTGCAAAAGCTGCTTGCTTCAATGCACCGGAAGTCTCACCAGCTTCCATAATCACAGTAGCCTGAGATAAACCGCTCATTACACCATCACGAAGCGGGAAGAACCATCTTTCTGTCTTTGTTGCTGGGGAAAACTGAGATATGACAAGTCCTTCTTTTTCAATCTGTTTCTGAACTTCCATGTTTTCACTTGGATAATACTGATTCAAATTGGTACCGATTACCGCAATAGTATCAAAACCGTTTGCAAGAGCGCTTCGGTGTGCAGTCACATCTATGCCTTTTGCAAGTCCTGATACTATTATTATTCCATTCTGGCCAAGAACCCTTGCAACTCTTTCCGTATTCCTTTTACCATCATCTCCCGCCTGCCGGCTGCCGACAAGAGCAACAGTTCTTATATTCTGTAAAAGTTCAGTCCTTCCGCGTAAATATAAAAACCGTGGAGCCTCTTCTGTTCTTGCCAGAAGCTCAGGATATTCATCATCGCCAAACTTGATTATACAATCATCTTCTTTCAGATTACTGAATGCAGCTGCTGCTCTCGAATATGAACCCGCAATATCTGTTACGCTGCAGTTCAGAATAGAACTCCATTTAGATAGTTCTTCATTCATTGGTGTGCAGATTAATTCAAGTGGAAGTCCATTGAACAGACTGTTGGCTTTCTTTTCACTTGCTTTGAGGATATTCATTGTCACAGCAAAATTCAAAGCTTCCTGCCGGACAGCAGTGTTTATTTTAAACATCCCAGCATCCTTAATATTTTTATCAAGACTATCAAAAATGGATAATTCTCTTTTGCGCTTTTCAAGTTCATCCAAATGATACACCGTACCTGAAGAATTCTTCTTCAGAGGAAGAACCTTGCCTTCTTTTGTAAGCTTAGCGAGCCGCTGTACACTGATACCAAGATAGGCAGCAGCCTCCTTTGCAAAATATAACTTGTCTTTGAACAGATCCCATTCATCCATAGTTACAAGTTTAATCGAGTGTTTAAAATTGTCAACTCTTAAAACATAATTTCATGAATACTTCTGACAATTCAAATCTGCAGTAATGTTCGTAACAGCATTAGCGGCATTTCCACAAGCTTTGAATTAACCATCCATCGCATAAGTTTTCAGCTTATTACTCCCATCATCGCAACCTTATATGTTGGATATCGATTCTTCAATTGAGGAACTGAAGGACTACTGGAAATCTTATCAGAAGATCTATGTATGAGCTGTTACAAAGAAAATACTTTTTCTGAAATATAAGTAAAGGAAAAGTACAGGAAAACTACATCAATAATCACTTTGAAACCAACTTATTTTTTAAAGCCATCTGTTTTTTGAATTCAATCAGATTCAGAATTTCCTTTTTATCGTTATCAGGAAGAGATTCAAAACTACGGGTGAATATTTCAGAAGATGTCATTTCAGATTTAATTCCCAAAGCATAATCAGCAGAAATCCCATATAGCCTGCAAAGTTTTTCAAGCTCATCGCCTGAAATTTTCCTATTCCCGTTTTCCATCTGAGTAACAGCGGTACGTGTCACACCTAAATACTTTGCAACATATTCCTGTGACAGTGATAATCGTTCCCTTGCATTACGAAGTCTATTGTTGCTCATTTTTTCCTTTCCTCTCATCCATATATTATTATCAAAATCAAAATTTATAAAACTATTCATGTTCGATTTTCCAACATAACAAAGAAAAGAAAACAACTGTTTACTTAAAATAATTTAAGTATCAATAAACATATGACTTTTTGTACTCTGTCCTCAAAACTCTAAATACTAAGGACAATGAACTTCATTTTCTGCATGATTGAATACATAAGCATACAAAGCAATTCATGCTTGCATGGTATTCTGTATAGCTCGTTCTATGACTATCTCATTCAAATTCTGAATACTGTGATTTTTCTCAAATTCATCCTATCTGCAAAAACAAGCAGTCTGTTTAAATCAGCTGAAGAATGATAGCCAATGTACCAACTTGCATTTGTTTTCCTGCATATTTCTTCAAAGTATGGATAATCAACCTCTGCAAGAGAATGTCCGATCACAAAGATTTCTTCGACATCGGACAGACAATCAAAAAACTCATGATGCGATTTTATGATCTCACTGCACTTCTTTGTTGTCGCCTCATCATACCATGAAGCTTCCACAGCAGCGGTTTCCAATGCTGATTCCATAATATATCTTTTATATGGATCCTTGAACTTGAATGGTTTGAGATTTACCTTGTCCCACTGTTCATCCTCCATACCAGCTTTGTGTCCAAGAATCAGCTCATCGGGGTTATTGTTTTTCCGGCAGCCATGAATATAGCAGATACGATCAGGATCTGCACCGTACAGACTTTCAATAAACTCGGTATAATTGAAAGACAACACTCTGTAATCACCATGAAACATCTGAAACGGCCTGGCATCACCTTCTACAGTCAATGTTTTTACCCATTTCATGAGCCGTTGCTTTAATTCTCCAGGTATCTCAAAAGCCGGTGCAATCGCTGTTTCCACAGCAGCAAAATAATCAGCTGCCTGTGCATCCTGATCATATGCGCCAAAACCATCAAGCCACATATCAGTAATATCCGAGGTGAGAAACCGGCTGTAATCAAATCGTCCTAACGAGTCTTCAAGATCAGACCATAGATCTGAAGTATCAAGATAAGTCTCCATATAAAACCGCAAAGGACTGTTTCTCCCTATAGTCTTCTGAAAATCCCGGTATGAAGACTTTACCCCATGCATCAGATCAAATCCATTGCCGATAATCACAAGAGATCTTGATGGATTTTCAAGTACTATTTCATTGAGCGTTATCTGTGGAAAAGGAAACTCTTTTAAAATCTCATTTATTTCCATTTCATCTTTTTCCCATCTTTTCTGCTGTGCTCCAGCTTTCTGTTTTTCCGTTATAACTTTTTTTTATTTCTTTACGCCTTTTCCTGCAATCCTTACATCTTTTAGGTAATACCAAACCAATTGAAGCAAAATATTTTTGTTCTTCAACACTAATCACAAAATCTTCACCGCAATCTTTACATGCAGATTGAATTGGCTCATATGTTTTCTTTCTCATCACGGCCTCTTCCTTATATCAAGGATTGAATATTTTGTCACAATAAGCGGAAAAATTATTCAGTCAAAAATTACATAACCAGCAACGGCCAAAAGAATAAAACATGATAGCTGTGAACTTGAGATCAAAATAAAGCTAAAATCTAAGTAACCATGGAAATACTAAAATCATTAAATTAGTAAATATAAGAAAGAGACTCTGACAAAAGATCATTACTTTTTCGACTGTTACATCTTATAAGTTAAATAGATAATCCTGCCGCAAAGGCAGATATTACTAACCCTATAATTCCAATAACAATAGAGACTATGTAATAAAAATCTTTCCTCATCTTCGCACCTCCAAAGTTCAGGAATCAGGCTAATACAAAACCTTTTTCCAGTTTCCCGCTCACGAATGGTGCTCCGATATAAAAACTCCTATTCAATTGCCAGAGTCTTATTAAAATAATACTACAAAATAGAAAAAAAAATGTAACTACCCAGACGCGTTGTCAAGAATGTTGGGGTCGATTTGAAAGGGACACAAGGACATCGGTATATAAAGGCCAAATAAAGATGCAGAACGTTAATAATCACCAGATGCCTATATCACGGAAAAGCCAAATCCAGAGAATAATAAAACTTATTAATGGTAAAAGCTAAAGCACCCCAAGATATGTAAGATGAAAGCAATTATTGCCAGACAATAATCTACAAAATGTTTTAAAATTAAGATGTCAAAAGAAAGCAACCCCAATTTATAAAAGCTCTATACACTAGTCCCAACATCAGGAAGGCTAAATTTCGAAATAGGAACTGTTTCTACAAATTCATTTGACTGGACGCTTGCCGTATTTAAATCAATTAAATCACTTGCCGAATTATCTGCAGAAAGTATTGGAACATAAGACGAAGTATAACCACTTGAATGAGAACTATGAGAAGAAACATATCTACCTGAAGAATGAGATGAATGGGATGAGTGAGAAGAATGTGAAGAATGGGAACGATGCGAAGAATGAGAACGATGAGCTGCAAAAAGTTCTGGGGCAAAAACTACTCCAAAAATCATCAGAAGCGTCCCAACTGCCACTAATTTCGAATGAGATATTGTACCTTCTTCCTCGTTAATATAATCTTTTATTCTATCGCTGAATTTCATATTTTAATTTTCTCCAATAAATGAATCATTAAGCCAGTTTCCATTTAATTCATCACCGTTAGAATATGTGTACACGCCTTTGCCAGACTTAAGTCCGGATCTAAACTGACCTGAATAGATATCCCCATTCGAATAAAGCATGATGCCTGTTCCACTCAATGAGCCTGAGGAATTATAATTCCCTAAATAATAAGTCCCATTGCTATAAACGACAAAAACTCGACCAGTATTTATATTAGAATCATATTCAATATAGTAAACATTCCCATTATTTTCTATTCTATTTATTCCACGCCAGAATGTTCCTAATAAAAACAATCCTCTCCAAATATCATCAGAAGAAAGATAGGCAATTCCTGCACCACTTATATTGTCCTCAACCCACTGTCCTATGTACTTTTCTTTTGTACTCCAGATCATTACGCCACTACCATTTCTTTTAGAATTTTTAAAACTACCAATATAAGTCCGGTCATCAGGGAAAATAAGTATCCCCATACCATCGGGAATAAAACTATTAACAGCTTCAACCTGCCCAAAATACATATTCCCATTATCAAGTTTTGACACAGATGCAATCTTATCCCATTCTAAACCGATCAAAATCATATCTTCTGATACTTCAAACAAGGAATCCAGCTTTTCAACTGCAGTTTTCAAGTAATTGCGGGAACGATTTCGATTTTCAATAATTTCATTAAACTCATCCTGAATTTGATCAAGAGATATATCAGCAGATAAAACAAATGCAGATGTATTAATAACTTCAGCTGAGACGGTATCGAAATTGATGTCTGTTTCACCTTTTGATAAATCAGAATCTTCTTCCACGATCCCCTGAACAGGTGCTTGCAAAACATCTTGTTTAATAACCGATTCTGAATCGTAAAGATTATCATTATCAGTCAGTGTACCAGAAGAATCAAAAATATTTCCATCCGCAGGACCAGTAGTAGTACATGAAATAATAACAAAAATGAAAAAGACAGTTAAAACCGAAATTAATTTTCTACCCATTTTTTTAAGACCTTCACTTTTGCATCATCTCCTGATGAGATTATTGAAAATATTTTATCGAGCATACCTTTGTATATTTTACATCTGTAGTCATCACGTTGTACAGAAAACATATTGCCATTCATATGATAATTTAACACAGGACATATTCCGCAGTAAGGGAGATAAACACATGTGGAACAGTAAGGAGAACTTTCCATTACACTTGCAGCACATATCTGTTTACATTTATCACATTTGATAATATCTGCATATTCATGTGTATGAACATTGCCAAGCATAAACATATTATCTCCCATATATGAGAGCATACGACCCTCATCACATGAATAAATATTGCCATCAGGATCAAATGCCATCTGACCGATACAGGCCCCACATGGAGATCTTAAATCCATATAATCAATTGCCATATTATTATAAATCTTCGATAGGAAAATACTTGCTGTAGTTTCTCTTATTTCAGTCCCGTTCTCTTCCAATTCAAGAATATACTCCAATACATCATTATAAAATGATAAAAATTCCTCTGCTGTATATCCTATATTCTCCCATCTGTCAGAAGCAGCTCCAAGTCGGGTTAAGGGCCTGACAAAAATTTCTTTCAAACCTATTTCTCTGTAAGTATCAACTATATTATGTGCATGGGACAATGCCATTCTAGTGGTAGTCTGTATTGCTCCATAATTAACCGCATAATCATTCAGCAGTTTCAAACCTTGTTTTGTCAATTCAAAACTTTTATTTTGAGAACCTATTCTTCTGTTGAAATTGTGAATATGCTCATCTCCATCCAAAGAGAATGAAACAGAAATATTGTTGGCTTTGAAAAAATCTGTCATATCCTCCGTAAGCAACGATAAATTTGATACAACGGAAAAGGATATTTTTCTATCACCAATATCAATGCTGTTTATATAATTTACAGCATGCTTTATTAAATGGAATGACAATAAAGGCTCTCCGCCCTGAAACTCAATAGAAATATTTTTTATTTCGGATGCAATAATAAAATCAAGAATTCCTTTTATTGTCTTCCTGTCCATTTCTCTTTTGTTCCGGCATGAGGAGATATTGCTTGATGCCTGACAATAAATACAATCGCAATTACAGTTCTCATTTATAACAATTATAAACAAAGATGTGGGATGAAATAAATGAGATTTGCTTATGCGCGTTTTTTCAACCTGCCCTTCTGTAAGACAATATAATTTTTCACGCGTGAAAAAATAATTTTCCTTCAGCAATGAAAGCAACTCGAAATCAAGCATTTCTGGATGAGAAATAAATTTATTGAAATCATTTAAACTCAGAAATAACCAGCCGCCACAATCATTAGTCAGAAGTATTTTGTCACCAAGTTGTTTAAAATTGAAATAATTATACGTAAGCTTTGATTTCACTTTCCAAGTACCTTCTGGATGATTTAAAAAAACCCCCGCATTCATTCTTCATTGTACACGCATCACATTTATCAAGATAACAGATTTTTTCTTTTGATATGCTTTTTCTGGCAGTCGCCCAGTACTGAACAGGAAGAACGCATAATGGGAAATTATAGAAACGAAAATCAATCTCATTATCAAGCAAATAACATAATCCTCTTTCTATATACAAAAAACACTCACGAATTGGTATCCATAAATCATTCCGATTAACGGCTGCATTCCCACTCATTTCCATTAAAATAAAAGTAACAACCTCAATTTTCGGGCGGAGTCGGGAAATCAATCTCATAAGCTGCGGGATTTCTTCATAATTTAATCTGTTTATGACAATTCTTATTTCCACATGACAGTAATTATTAAGTAAGTTTCTGAGTCCAGACATAGTCTGGTCAAAACTTTGGGGACATCCTGAAATATAATCATGTTTCTGCGCATCAGCAGAATGAAGTGGGACGCCTACCAATGTATTCTTCGGCGCACTATTTCTCAATAGTTGAGCATATTTATTTATGGCAAACCCTCTGCCATTGGTCAGTAACAGATATCCTGCTTGAGGTTTCTTGTTTTTAAGGAAATTAAGTATCCTGAATAAATCTTCTTTAAGCAGGAGTGGTTCTCCACCAGTTATCGTCACATAATTAATTGAATCTGGATAATAGCGGATACTTTCTATTATCTCATCTACCGACATATGTGAACCATTTCTGCGCTCCCACTGAGAACTTGGACACATGATGCAATTGGAATTACATTTATTCGTTACATAGATAAAGGTTTCATCATCTGAAACTGAAAATATTTTTTTCAAGCCATTACTACCTTCAGCCAGAACATCGCCATCATGTAAGCCACTACTCATAAGTTCATCAGATTTTCCGCTTTGCGCAGAAAACAATGCTAATTTCCCAGAATCGAAATAATTTAAATTACCGGCAATACAACGTTGAATCATCGTATCACTATTGCAAAATACAAAAAAACTCATATGACACCAAAATAAATATAAACAGGTCAGCAACAAATATATAAGAAACAAATGGAACAGTATTCACAATAGTTACTGTTAATATCAAATTGTTTTTAGCACTCCATTTCATGATTCGTGAAATAGTTGTTTCATTCAATTTGTCAGCAACATATTCGTATCTGCCATTCTGTGGTAATACCCCTGCCCCTTCAAGAAGCATTCTAGAAGACATTGAAAGTATCATGCCTTTTTCTAATTGTGATACCTCAACTGTCTTGTAATTGTCATGTTGAAGAATATTCAACACCAATTGCAGAAATGATATAAGAAAAAAAGACAGAATGTTTATGCCCAAAATATACTGGGCAAATGAAACAAGAAAATACATAAAAAAAATTGTTTTTAGTTTTCCCATCAAAACAAAATTAATTTTAGGTTGAATAAATTTTCTGACAGCAAATGTGGTAAAAAAAACAATTAACAACTGTAAAGAAAAATCTGGATTAACAAACTTACTCAAAAGCAAAAAAATAATTATTGAAACAAATCCAGAAAGATCAAGATTCAGAAAGATATCATTCAGATTCAGGTTTTTTAAGACATCTTGGGCTTTATATCTTCCTTTCACCAGGGAAACAATCATTATTGCAATGCTATGAATATAACCAGAAATAAAAGCAAGAACGGGAAGCGCAATTAAAATTGCAACTGATATATGATTCCATAAAGGAAATGGATAAGAAAGAATTATGACAGAAATCAGCTTGCTGTCTCCGGCCCCCCAGATATCCAAAAAATAAAGAGCCGCCGATAAAAAGACAAGCACAACAACGACTGCTATTGTCGAGGACCGGTTTCCAATTAACAGCCAGAAAGCAAACTGCATGACAACATCTATACACAGCAGAACTAAAATATACTTATTAGGAACTATTCCTGTTTTATGATCAATTACAGTAAGATATGCACAGACACATAAAACAGCAAACGGGAGAACCAGCAAAATCGCATTACTCATTGCTGTCACTACAGAACCAATCTTTCAATATTTCATTTTCATTCCATTCTTCTTGAGCAGAACTTGAAACATTTTCACCAAGATCAATAATTGTTGAAGCGAAAGCTCTTGCAAGAATAAGTTTCCTGATATCCTGGGTTTTGGAAAGTATATCACAACGTATTGAATTCTCGATAAGCCTCCTTTCAAAGATGAGATTGTTAATTAAAGTATTACCAAGCGGAACACATCTGATATTAAATTCATCATCTGCATATGACAACTGAAAATCAAAATCCGAAGAAAATTCACTTGCAGTCATTAAAACAGCTTCTCTTGAATATATTTTAGATGAAAAGGAAAAGACAATCGGTTCAGATTCTTGCATCAATACTATCTCCAAGTCTTAACAGATATTCATATACATCTGCAGTATTTCCAGATGAAATCAACTCTTTTACATTATTTATAATCAACTTCTCTTCTTCTGTTAAGGAGGTATATGTAGCTGAAGTTTCCCCGCTATCGGTCATAAAACTATTCGATGCGGTTGCAGAAGCATTTTGAAAATCACCATCGGCATTATCAGCTGCACTGATGGCAGCGATAAAAGAAGCATCATCTGAGTAATTTGAAAGAGCGTTACTGTTGTATGTTTCTTCTTTATCGGAAATAGAAGCCGACAATTTCGATAAATCTTGATGAATGACAGAATCCTCAATTGATATATTTGATTCCCCATTATCTGTAAGCGCAAACATGGCATGAGCAACGTTGTCTGTCGTTTCTTCGGTTATATGAAGCTCAGCATCTCCATCATCATCAACAAATGTAGATGGCGGTAAAGTTTTCTCATCATTGTTGCCAATAATCGAAACCCCAGCCAAAAGCAAAACAACCAAAACTACTGCAATTGCAACGATCTTAAACACAGAAATTTTTTTCATATTCGCAGCATTCCCTCCATGCAGATATTCAACAGTAGAAACATCATAATTATCCTTCTTTGAAGAATTCTTTGTGCTTTCTTCAACATACGAAATACCTGTGCCCGGTATGGAATACGTAGTTCTTTCCCTACCATCTGCAGTATATGTCTTTCTGTATCCTTTCACACCCCAGCTGTATCCGACTCCTGATTTACTGAAGTTTATCCTGAATCCCAGCGGAAGTTTTACACTTTTTCTAAATCGGAGCCCCATTCGTTTCCTCTTATGCTTTATATCTTAATATGCTTAAACAAATATTCCAACAACTAATATGATAATAAAAAATGTCCGGTACGATCTTTTCTTAATAACAATAAAACGGCACTGGCAAGCAGACTACCATATTCCAGCTATCATTACATTATAAGTCATATAGTTAAACCAGCCGTAAAAGCAGATATAACCAAACCTATAATTCCGATGACAACTGTTAAAATACAATAAAACTCTCTCATTTGGATGCCCTCCCGTTGGCTTTAAACTTTATTCAGATCGCGAAATCCCTTATCAAATAAGCTCTTACCGACGAATAGTGCACCCTTAGAAAAACGAATTGCCAGTGCCTCGTTTAGTTTTAACATAAAAACTAATATTTGCGAATATAAGTTCAAATAAAAACAAAATACAACTTTTCTTCGGAATTCAATTTCGAATGAGGTTCTTTTTCTATGAAGGTCCAAAATTAACTCATTCATAAAATATGCAATACTGAAAAATATTTTTTAAAAATAATATCGTTTCATAAGTTCAATTTTCCAATATCATTTCATTTACTTTAAGCAAAAAAGCATCAACACCAATAATAAATGCACCATATTTATCAGCTTTATTTTTTCCATCAACATTTAGAACGGCCTCATTATCATCATTTAAAAGAATTTCCTTATATTCGATCGAAATATACTCAAAAATTCTCCTTAATACTTTTTTCCTATGACGATCATTAGTTTTATCAGAGAGATTGCGGATGTAATTTAATTCGTTTGAAAAATATGCGATAAAATGTTGGTGATTATAGCAAGATGGGTTATCAGCTAAATCCACTATCATTTTCCTAAGACTATTGTGATAATCAAGTAATCCACTTCTTATTTCCAACCACTCATCACGTTTGTTAAAGAATCTCGTAATAAAAATTGTCAATATAGCGACAATAATCGCAGATATAATATCAGAAAAGAACGGGATAACAAATTGCGTAAACAAACTATCTTCTATAGTTTTTGATAGCATTATCAATATAGGATTCAAGCGCAATTCTCCATTCATCTGGGATATTCTCAAACTTAAGTTTCTTTATAGGAACAGAATATCCTGCCCTAACTGCACCACCAAAACTTTCTTCGAGAAATGAAGGAGAATAAATTCTTGTTCCTTCAAAATCAATTATAGCACTTTGGTCATTTCTAATACTATTCAGAAATGGAATAAGTATCTTCTCTCTAAAAATTTCACCAGAATTAGGCCCTAATCGTTCAAACCGAGGCCCTTGATAAATAAAATCTTTCGCGTCAGTTGCTATTGTCAATTTGCAAATTCTCTCTTCCATTATTTTTCTTACCCATGAGATAATCCATACTACGTCGTTCTATAGGAACGAAGAATGATACCAGCGAGCCTCTTAAATATAACTTTCTATCTTGTATTTGAGAAGTACCTGCAGAAGAATATTCACCATTTCCACTAATTATAACTATATCTCCTTTCACTTCTTTTATTCTTTTAATTGATGTAGAAATCCCTTTTCCTCTGCCTTGTTTAGCAGCTTCGTCAAGCCCGGAAATTCCCTGAGCTGCACGTTTTAAGTAGAAAGAATCTTTTTTACTTTTAAAAATCCCCCATAACGTAACATTTTTTTGCATGCTTTTTTTAAATCCTTGGCCTCTATCAAATATACAAAACTCAAATTTCTTTGAATCAGGATACTCACCTGCACCTATATACCATTTCTGAAAACTCTCATTATCAAATCCAGCATAAGCATGTTCTGCACAATTAAAATATATTTCAGAAACAGCAGAAGCAACGGCCTGGGATTCATCATCAGCAAAAATATGATTCTTCCAACACTTAGGTATAAATTCATCTATAAGTTGCTTTCCAATAATAGTATTTTTACTTTTTTCATCCAAATTATCAAACGCAAGAATATTCCAACATTCTAGATCTGGGTATTTTTTGTAAGACTCATTTGGTGGCATTACACAAAGATACCTTAAAATAGCCTCCGCCTTTTTATTTTTCGGTTTGATAACCTTTATGGGATATCCATAAAGCATCTGAAATTCATCCGCATATGCTCTTAAAATAATCCCACATGAAATTTCGACTTCTTGCAATTTTGAAAAGTCAACAGCTTTTTCTCCATTATCCAGACTATTCTGGATCAACTTCAAAAAACGTTTTGCAATCCTATCGTCATTGAGTTTTAAAACACTTGGAAATCTAATGGGCTTATCTCCTAAATTGGGATTCCAATAACCTTTTCCTCCAAAACAACCCTTGAATTTCAGATACCTAGTAGGATGGTGCTTCTTACTTATTTGCTTTTTCCATCGCATTTATTTTCATTACCAAACCAAGATTTTTTCCACTTTAATATAATTAAATCTACTTATCAATAGTTTTTTTGTTGATAACCTGAATCGCTATTGCCATCAAATCTCTTTTTGAGCTGTTTAGCAAACGATGACTTTCCTGATCCCCAACTACCAGAAATTCCAAAAGAAAGAGGAGCATCATCGTATTGTTCAACGATGGTATCATATACACTGTCAACCAGCATTCCAAAGTTCAGGTAATCGTCCTCTGTCTCTATATCATGCCACATTTAGCCCTCTAATATAATCTAAAGATAATCGACAAAGTATTCAAAAGTCAAACACGACACGACACAACACGTAGAACACTAGGATTATTACACTCAAAAACAGTTTCTCATGTAAAACACTCCATTCCAACACACAGGAATGAGGATTTTTGCTATTTATAGTTTTTGAGATTTTTCTTCCATTGTTATATATAATTTTCAATACAGCACAAGTGCGCGTCAAATGGTGGATAATAGGCCGACAATATGACGGACAGCACTAAGGATCTTAACTTCAAAAACATGCTTACAATAATATAACTGAATCATTACATTTAATACTGGCATTATCATTATGTACATAAATTCCAAAAAACCTAGGGAATATTAAAATGCTTTCAGCGATAATAAACCAGCCATCATATAAGTTATAGTTACGTCAAAACAAAAGTAAATAAGTTGAAAGGATATTATTAGTGACGGCAATAACCACAACTTCAAACTTTATTTTCAAATTGCTCAAGAGTCTGATCTGGATTCATTTTGATTTTTGCATTTTCTGATTCTTCATGTGTAAAATACCCTATTTTCTCTGCATATTTTATATAATTCATCGTCATATCCTTATTTATATCCATCATATTATATTTCACAGATGAAATAATATTTATCTGCCTGGTAAGATAAATACTAATCAAAAGGAATGCAGATAAAATACAAGCAAATAAAACACTTTCAAATATTGAAGAATTATAATTTCGTTTTAAAATCAGTAGCATCAGAACACCGCTTCCGCCAAGAAAGATAACAGAAGTAAGTGAAAGGAAAAAATATTCTGAATTATGAAACCTGACTAATGCTCTACTTCCTTTTTTTGATGTTGCAGATGATATCAAAGAATTGGCATGTTCCCATGCATGAAACTGAGAATCAGGATTCCTGAATTCAAAAAAAACTCTTATATATGCAGATATACCATTAATTTGTTTAATATTCTCACCGCTTTTAACTGCCAGAGGGAGTAAAAGACATACTGATATAAAAAAAGAAAATATGCTTCCCAACGAGATAATAAAAGCTGAAATTGCCGAGAACTTATTCATATTCACAACATATATACCCATAAGGCTGAATCCAGCAGCCCACGTTGTTATCACAGTACTTAATGAACTGAAAGCTTGATTATTCATTATTTCTATACGTGCAATTATCTCATTTCGCAATGAATGATACTCATCACTTGTATTAAGGCCCATTGTGCTCCCCTCTTGTTATTACAAATGAATTAAACATTATAAAATGAACTATTGTCTAGTCAGACACCAAAAATGTAAGAACAAATTCGCTATATCATAAACGATATCTGAATAAGGAGTTTCATAGCCTCGACAGTAAAAGCCGGAGCAAGCCCGTGGTAGTAATCATCACCTGACACATCTGCCAGCTTGATATCTATATCATGAATATCGCCACAATCGCATGCAGGATTTCTCCACTCATTTATTGTACGACATTCTCCTCAGGAACTTTAAGGTACTGTCCCGTGACAGAACATTTATACCTTTTAGTGGTTGAAAGAAAACGTATGAAACTGTCAGGAGAATATCTTTTCTCATATTCCCTCAAACTGTCATTGACGGCATTTATCTCGAAATCTTCAAACATCTGGCTGTCACCCTGTTACCATCCTGAGCATACCATTACATGTTCCATTTATCAATTTCTGTAGCCAATTCAGTAATACGCTCTTTCAAATCCCATCTATCAGAGTCAATATCAAGTGAATGCTCCTTCGCAAAAGAGATTTTATCCTTTCCAGCCAGAGATACTGACCACAGTCTAATGCTGAATAATTCTCAATTTCACGCCCTGCCGCAACCCGGAATTTATTTCCGGTTTCTTTCATATTCCGGATAATTCTGTTCTTTATTTCATCAAGAAAATCATTGTCTGAAGACATATCGCCGCATAAGTACAATACTCAATTTTCTAAAATATTTTTAACACTTTATTTTCTTGTACACTAATAAATTAAAGAAACTAAAAATTATTTTTCTAAAATTATCTTTACAAATAAGACAGCTATGGTATAATGCCAACGGAGAAGGCTTACAAGGTATTCCTTGTATCGTGAAAAAAAACAGAAAAGACCCATCAATGACTCTTTCTTTTTTCAAGGAGGGAAATGAATAAAGTGATTAAACGTATCAATTCAAAAACCCATTTCAGAATATTCCTTGTGATAAGAAAAGATTGAGAACAATTATTCGCGGGTGAAGATTCTGCATACTGTATAACATCACTTTTTGCATATTTTTATGACTGTCAGCAAGCAACCTTGCTCGTGATGCTGTACTCTTTTGCGGGCTCTGAATATCGCGGAATATTGGCAGGAAGAAGAAGATTACTATTAAAGTCTCATATCTTTCATAAGGAGGGAACAAAATGGGGAAAAAAAGCGATTCAAGGTTCTGGTGTAAAATAAAAAACTATATTGCTCCTATTGGATTTGTCGTTACTTTAATCATCATACTAACGGTCAATCTATTTGTGGGGCCAGAAGGACAATCCTTTCAGATTTCACTGATATCGGTCTATTGTCCTATGTATTAGCAACAGCAACTTTGAAAACAAAAAACACCAAGTAAGTATCAAAAGCGTGAAAAAGTCTTTGATACTGCTTGGTGTTCATATATATCCATCACATGGATGCAATCTTATTTCAAAACAATGGAGTGAGAATTGAATTTCCCTTAATTGAATAGATAAATACAGCTAAACTAAAAATAGTTAATCTGGTTATGGTTATCGAAGGCAGACAGTAAAAGCCAGATGGTATAGGAGGTTTAATAATGGTCAATAAAAATGCCCTTGAAGAGATTCTAGCGAGTATGCCCGAATAAACACGTGAGCCTGATAGGAAGGTCAATTTGGCAGAGATTTCAAGACAAACAGGTATAAATTAATATCTTCGCACTAGTATCCGTCATTTGACGCACATCTATCCCATTTGGGACGATATATGCAACAGGAACAAGACCAAGGTAATAACTATCACCTAATGCAACAAACTACAATAATAGCTCAATGATTTCATTCTATTGATAACACTGCTGCCGGAATGTTTCATCAAGTTTTTCGAAAATTGACATTCATTTATAGTGAATGTCAATTAATTTTATGGTAGTTTAATGCAAGGGGATAAAACATGTGCAAAACAGAAAATCACAATGAAAAAAAGAATGATACAAGTAACGTTTCGGTAAAACTGAAAAAACTTTCTCCATGTTGCGATATTGATCTTAAAAATTATGAAAGCCATTTAAACGATGTATTTAATGATGATGATATTAACATTATTGCACTATCTGGTTCCTACGGCTCCGGTAAGAGCAGCGTTTTGCTGACTTACGAAAAAAAATATATATCAAAAAAGTTTATACATATTTCATTAAGTCATTTTTCTTATGCTGAAGAAAATAAAAACAAAGAGGAAATTGAAGATTTGCTTGAAAGGAAAATAGTAAATCAACTGCTCCATCAAATTGCCCCATCTAATATTCCTCAATCTGGATTCAAGATAAAACAATTCCTACACCACAATGAGTATACAAAAAATATTCTTCTGCTAATTTTTTCAATCCTATTGATGTCTTTCGCATTTTTCCCAAAATACATTTTGGATATCTTCCGAAGTGGCTATACAAATATTAATGAATGGCTGAATAATTCTATAGTTTCTCTATTAAGATTTTCTTCATTTATTGGTTCTATTTTTCTTGGATATTATCTGATACACAAACTGGTATGCTTTATCACAATCAAACACCCTGTAAAGGGAATTTCCGTAAACGGCAATCAACTGATTGTAGATAATGACAAGCTTCCTTTTTTCGATAAATATCTGGATGAAATACTTTATTTGTTTGACAACTGCAATGCAGATGCCATCGTATTTGAAGATATAGATAGATTTGACTCTGTAAAAATATTCGAACGTATCAAAGAAATTATTTATCTTGCTAACACCAAAAGAATAAATGCAGGGGCGAATAAACTGAAGTTTTTCTTTCTTTTACGAGACGATATATTCAATAATGCAAAAGAAAGAACAAAATTTTTTGATGTTATTATCCCAATTATTCCTGTTGTTGACAGTTCCAACTCATACGATAAAATTCTGGAACGCTTGGAAAACTTTCCATATGATAAAAAAATCAATAACGATTTTCTAAAAGGGTTATCAGTTTATATTGATGACATGCGAATGCTTACAAATATTGTTAATGAATTTATCATTTATAATGAACAACTTGCAGATATCAAACTTGACTTAAACAAACTGTTTGCAATTGTCACCTATAAAAATTTATTTCCCGATGATTTTATTAAATTACAGTATCACTCTGGTTTTGTATATACATGTTTTAAATATAAAAACGATTTTTCTGGAAAACTCTTAGGTAAAATCGATAGCAGAATAAATGAAATACAAAAAAACATTGCTCTCTTTGAATATTCGTCTGATACTGAAAATCAATTACCAGACAGTAAAAATGAAGCTCTGATAAGCGATGAGGTACTTAAAATAAAACAAAATCTTTATCATGACATTAATGAACTGGACAACCAGAAAAATAATATTATCTCATCAGACAGTCTCAGCTCCTTGTTGCAATGCATTGACAATTCTAATCTTTTTTTTGATGAAGTATCCACAATTTATTCGGGAACAAAATCTATCAAGCGAAATGAATATTTCGACCTTCTTGTTTTCTTATTGGTAAATGGATATCTTGATGAGAATTATCCTGATTATATTACATATTTTTATGGAAAGGCATTATCTAAAAATGATAAGAATTACATCTGCAGTATCTTTGAAGGCAGAAACGTAAAGTATCAATACAAACTAGACAATATACAAAATGTCATAGATAAGCTACCTGCTTCCCTGTTTCTAAAAAAAAGAATTTTCAATTTTGACATCTTTGCCCTATTACTCACAGATCACAGATATGAAGAAAAGAAAAACTCGCTTATGTGCGTATTGCTTTTAGATAAAGATGGCAGCAGCTTTCTATCAGCATTTCTCAATGAAGGACGTAATTTCAAAGAATGCACAACGGAAATCAACAACAAAGACCCATCCTATTTTTGCAGAACTGTATTGTTGCGCGATGATTTATTTTCAAATGAAATAAAACACAAATATGTCGTTTATAGTTTATCTTTTTGTAACAAAAAGGTATTGCAGGAAATGAATGAAAAAAATTCCTTGGTTAAATATATATCCGCAAAGGATGATTTTTTCGTATACAACTGGAGTGATATTAATGAAGAAAATGTAACTTATTTACTATCAACATTTGGAGTAAAATCCAATACTTTATCTGATGATATAAGTGTAAAACGATTAGAATTGATTTTAAAGTATAATTTGTACACACTTAATATTCAAAATATCCGTTTTATGCTGAAAAAAATTTATGATAAAAAAAGCAATGAATTAAACAACAACAAATTACTTACGACTATTCTGAAATATAATAACTCCTATATGTATAAATATGTGATAGATTCTTTTGATTCTTTTCTAAAAATTTATGCCCAAAACGGTTCTTATAAACTACAGGATGATGAAAGTGTTGTCATCAAGATTTTGAATTTGAATAAACTACAGTTAGGTATTAAAAACATGTATATTAGACTTATCAATATAACATTAAAAGACATATCAGAAATTAAAAACAAAGTAATTCAAAGGGCTCTCCTATCTAACAATAAACTCTCTTTTACAGTAAAAAATATTTTCACTTTGTATATTCAGCGAAACAAATTTTCAACAGAGTTGATAGAGTTCATCAACGGAAGTAATCCGATGGAATTGGAAAACAATATTGATTACATTAATTCTGAGCGCTTTAAAAATTTTTATCTTGATTTCATCTCTAATGAAAATATAAATCTGTTAGTTGAACAGCGTTTTATTAGTATGTATAAAGATATAAATATAAATAATTTCAGGAAAAAAATGTTGCGTAATGACATCATTAAAATGATTATAAATTTAGACTATATTAAACAAAATGAAGACAATATGGCTTTTATCAGAGCGAATTATCCATTAAGCTGAAAAGGCCTGAAGGCTGTGCTGAAACCTCAATAAGATCTCTACAACGTGCCAAGTGAAGGAATGCTACATATCTGTTTGAGGGGTGGAAAGAGGATCATGAAACGCCTTTAGGATCACTCGATCTCAATGGCGGGGACATCTCAACACTTTTCAAATCGATGAAAGAAGAAGACCGTAAGGAGTTTCTTAAAAGATGGAGAAAAGAGGCGTCCACTGGCAAAGCATGCTTCAATGACATAACATCCATCTCATCCTATTCAAGAGAGAACGAGCTTGTTGAGTTCGGTTATAACAGGGATCATGAGGATCTTCCACAGATTGTGTATAAACAAAACATGTCTATATAATAAATAAACCATATTCAAGATATAAGAATTACAACTTGTGAATCAAAATGCTATACTACCGATACATGGATAATATATATGACACAATTATAAGGTATTTTTCATCGCAAGAAAACGATTTCGCTGTGATGATAAACGGTGAATGGGGTTGTGGTAAAACTTATTTTATAAAAAATCATATCGATACTGCAGAAAAAATCGGAAATAAAAACTGCTACTTAATATATATACCTATTTCAGGAACAACTTCAATTTCTGATATTAAATCCCAAATAACAATGAGCATTTTGGAAAAAGCCGATAAAAATTTTCTACAAAATCTTAAAAAAGTAAAAAAACGAAATCCCATATTTAAAATTATTGAAGCTCTAAAAAATGAAAAAATAAATACAACAATCGATATAGCTTCAATTATTATTGACACTCTTTATAAAAGGACATATATGGGATCTGAAATTGAACTTAGAAGAGAAATACTGTTAGTAATTGACGATCTTGAAAGATACGCAGGTGATATACATGAACTATTTGCTTTTATGCATAATAATTATGTTTTAAGAGGAATACATCTTATCTATATAGCTAATGAGAAAGCAATTCCAGATTCGGAAGATGAAACAGGATCTTTAATTAAAGGAATACCATTGATAAACAAAAACACAAGCGAACTTTATATATGCATTCCAGATGATATTCATATTCCAAGAAAAAAAACACCATACAAAGAGATGAAAGAAAAATTTATCCGTTATACTATATATTTTCCTGCAGTAGACAGACATATCATTGAAAATGTCATTAATGAACATACAAAATTCACTGATAGTCAATTCAGAAAACTATATTTAAACTCATCAAATAAAAGATTAATCAATGATGAATTACATAAATTTAGACTCACAAATTTAAGAACACTCATGTCTAGCATAGATTGTTTTGATTATTTTATCAGTTCCCAAAAAATCAGTGATCCCTTACTGCAAATTCATCTTTTCATGAATATATTGGTTATCAATGATTATGAAAAAAAAGGTAAGTATGAACCTTCTGCCCAAAAGAATCAAATTTCAAAATCTTTTTCTGAATATCTATCAGATAAAGGATATTCAGTTGACACCCCAAATGCATATTATAACAATGATGGGAATGCCACCCAAACCAAGAATTTCATTGCATTTGCATATCAGGATGTTATTCTGGAATATTTGCATAATGGATATGTAGAGAAAAGTAAGATATCCAACTTTATCCAGACTTATTACCAAAATTTCAACGATATTGAAAAGGCTCTCAGAAATATACTTCCAGCGAAAGCTATGGAAGAGCAAGAACTCGATATCATCATTTCAAAAATCATTGAATCTATAAACAATAAGACATTACCATTTGGGCGTATATTAAAAGCCTCCGGATTCCTTAGTGAAGTTGAAAAAATATCAACAGTCTTGAATGATCAAATTTACAGAAAGGATATTCTCAATGCAATCAAAGATACTTCATATCCTGGTAGAAGTAATTTCATGATAAACAATCATAAACATATAACACCCATACAGGTGGCAACAGGTTTTTATAAAGAAGCCTTAAAAGAAATGAATGAACAAATCGATTTATTCTGGGAAAAAACATCTAAACTTAAAATACAGCAGTATCTTGAAGATATACAAAAATCGATTCTATATGTGAATGATTCAGACAAAGAAAAATCTGTACAAACTATTATTTCAATTCATAAGTTCGGATTAATAGAAAATGCGTGTAATATGAACAACAGAGGTATATATAATCTAAAAAACGAAATCGCTAATCTGCCAGATCCAATTGCTCAAGTACCTCAAGTTATAAAGCCACTGGAAGAGTTACGTAAGAATTTATCAAATAAACTTGACATCTATGAAATCAAAGCTGGATTAAATTATTACCTACGAGCTTCTCTTCTTGACATCATTGATCAAGTCCTTGCTTCAAAGATGTATATGCTTCATTAAAGCATAATTATGTTTGGAGTCGGCCTAAAAGCCCCTATCCTACCTTTGGTATGTTTTTTGGTACTTTTGTACCAATGGTTCGACACTACTGGAAGGGATTCCTCATTTGGCTTATTACCGATATTATTACTGCCGGTATCGGCTGGATAATTTTACCATTTGTCTATAATAAATCTTACATCAAAAGACTTATTAACGACAAGGGTTTTCTTCGGCAACAGAAACAGATAAACAGAATCTAAAAGCAAAGGGAGTCACTATCACTAAGATTGCAAACTAACCTCAAGATATTATAACTCTGCATTTTACGGCAGAACATTTCATTTTAAGAGCAGGAGAAGTATTCATGAGGAACGTCAAAGCTGTTGCCATGGACATGAATGCTCAGTACTGTAAGGCATTCAGGAGACTGTGTCCGAAGGTGAACATAGTCTACGACGGGTTCCATATCATTAAGAATTACAATGACAGAGTACTTACTACAATACGCAGGGCTGAGCAGAACAGGCTTATTGAAGAAATGAATGCAATCACTGACAAGAAAAGTGATGAGTACAGACTCCTGGATATCTCTTACAACACACTCAAGAAAAGCAACTATCTCATCCTTGCAAATAAAGCCACACTAGAAGCCAGGGACAAGGCTGCAAGAGCTCACAACAGACAGCTGTATGAGATGTATGAATCCAGAGGACTTCCTATTCCGGGAGGTCAGCATAAATGGGGCACTGCATCTGCAAAGAGACAGGAGACAATCCTTGCCTCAAATGAGAAGCTACAGACAGCATACACATTCAGAATGATGCTCCAGTCTTATCTCTGCTGTACTGATTCAAAAAAAATGAAAGATGGATTGAAGCTCTTCATTGCGGCTGCAAGGAAAACCGGCATTGAAGAACTGGATGACATCTGTCAGATGATTGAGAGAAGGATGGATGGCATAACTTCAAGAGCAATGCATCCCATCTCTAATGGTCCACTTGAAGGTACAAACAACATGATCAAGACATTGCGTAGGCAGGCCTATGGTTTCAGAGATACTCACTACTTTTTTCTTAAGATCTGGGATGCTTCAAGGCAGACTCCTAAGACAAGAAAGTATAAATCCCAACAAAATTGTGCATGAGCCTAAAATCCAACTTAGCTAATTCCGATATATTGGTGCATTGATGTGTAGATATTCTCGTTCTTCAGGGAATATGCTATCTTCAAATTTCTCTTTATAGATATTAAAATGGTTTTTGTTGTGTGCAGTATGATAGAAATTAACTGTTATAAAAGTTATAAACTGATATGGAGTCAAAGCCGATGAAACTGGTATCCGGCAATTTTCATATTGGCCAAGAGTCAAATGGGAAATTGGATGCTCTATAGGTTTGTAAGCCTTTTCGTTATCAAAATCAAATCGAAGAGGAACAGTCACAATTCGCTTATCCAGTATATCCATATATATTTCGTCTGTCATGTATAATTCTGGCTCATTCTGAAAAGCCACTAAGTCTGGTGCGGGAAAATAGGATAGGCGATGCGCAACTATTTTATCATTCTTGAATCTATACAAAAGTGTTAATAACGCACCGTCTATCATTTTGATATTGTATGCGTTCCGATTTAAAACTTCTTGATACATTTCAGCGTATGAGATGCTTTTCAAAAAAACTGAATTATCGCTGTGAGTAATTCCTATTTCTGTTATTTTTTTAGACAACTTCTTAATTGACGGGAAATTTTGTGCTTCGCACAGGCTGGAGATGATTAAATCATTAGTTAAACTCTTAATTTGACCACATATACTTTTGGGGGTTAGCATGCTATTCCTCCTTACCATTAAGGAGGGAACGAAGGCGGGACACCAGATCCTCCCCTAAATCTTCAGGAAAAATTCGTCTACTTTCCAAATCTTCTACTAAGGCAGCCATGCTTCCTTGGTTTTTCTTTATACGAGATTTTTCTGATTCGCTCATGTCTCGATTTACAATATTCATGTGTTCACGTTGGCTTCGAGTCGGGTAAGTAAAATCTAATTTGAAATTATGTGCCTTAACCTGTTCGTATTCTGCGATTAATCCTTCCATAGATTTTCCTACTCCAAGGACACGTACCCAAGCCTTACTACGAGTAATTGCTGTAAAAAGTTGATTTCGCAATTTTGCAAGATCAAACGAAGAGTCAAAGCAGACTTGAGCATTAACTATATAAACCATAGCGGCTTCATTCCCCTTGGCCCTGTATATTCCAGAAAACGCTATTGAATCGTTGTCATTTGCAAAGAAAATATCTGGAGCAGTATCAACTCCAGCAGTATGCGAAGCAATACCATACTGAAAAAGCAAAGAACGAATAGGTGCAACAATTTCTTTAGTTGTCAACGGGTTAGGATTGATCACGATGATATCGTCAGGACGCAACTCATCTTCTTCTAGATTGTGTTTAATTTCCTGTGCAACCCAGTGATCTTGTTCCTCTTGCGAGTCGAATGCTTTAAAAATAATTAGATCATCAATCTCGGAATGCTTCTCCAAAAATTCTGGGCTGGTTCGAGAGGTTCTTTGCAGAACCACTCTTTTTCCATCTTCAAGCAATCCATCAGCAACTTCATATCCAATATCTTTCCATAGGCTACTTTGATCGAACATCTGCACAAGGCCAGATCCGCTGCTTTCAGGGCTCCTGTATATCCCAAATCCTAATGCATGCGCAGCTACCAGAGCTGGCCTGGAATTACGATAACATTTTTCCAAGATGATGTCTTGTTGCGGATACCCTTCAATATAAGGCTCGAATTTCACTCTTGGAGTTCCATCATGAAACTTTCCAAAAATAACATCTGGTGAAGGTAACGATTGTGAACGAAGATTTTGCAATTCGTCATACGCATATACCAACCTTCTCGGTTCTTTTAACATTTCATAGCATAGCCGGAGAAATGCGGGAGAAAAATCCTGAGCTTCGTCTATCAATATGACATCATATATTGGTTCAAAGATTTTGGCATCACGCAAAGCTTTAGCACATATTTCTCCAAATGGATCTGTACGTCCATATTTATTTTGGGCGGTTAAAAAATCATAATATTCCACATTATTTGCAGAGCAGAATGCGTAATAGATTCCGTTTTTGTCCCCTCCACCTGGGGCACCCCAAGCATGTATGATATTTACATTATCCCAATCTGGTTCCTCACTGGTTTGTTCAATGTAAAACGTATTAATAAGTTGACGAAATTGCCCTTTTAACGACCTTGTATTAAAGGTAACTGCTATTTTCCAGTCAGGGTGCTGTGCATGCAAATAAGCCGCTTTAAGAGCAAGGACAATTGTTTTCCCTGATCCTGCAAGGCCTCGGATTCGCTGAACACCATCCACTGTTTCAATAACCGCTCTACTTTGCTGATTGTCAAGGTTAGCTATTGATTCTTCAATAGAATGAATTTTGTTACCGCGTGATTTAAGATTCGTAATTTCTCGTTTCTTTCTTCCCTTCCTAATGGTAGAAATAGCTTGTAGTACTGATACGACTTTTTCATAATAGGAAGAATCATTCCATGAGAAACTATCTAAGACTACTTTTAGCCCTTCTTCGTTGATGCATAAAGGATAATCATCATTAATTCCTGGCAAGCAAGCGATAGCAGGTGCAAATGTAACAACATTTATTTCGACACATAAACTCCGTTTCCTTACCAACTGTTTGTATCCCTTTAATTTTGCCTCAATTTTATTAGCACAGTCATCCTGCTTGTCTTCATATTGAGAGATATCTTTTCCTTCTATTAAGTTAAACGCTACCACACCTTTCTCAGGGGAAATCCAAAGAGCATCAATCGGATAGGCTCCTTCTGCAGTACCAATAATAGGATATCCAATATATAGATAGCCTGTCATATCTACATTCCTTTTAAAAAAACGGGATAAGGACTCGCTTGCTACTGGCTTATTTGTAGTTCCTGTAATAATCGTAACCATGTTATTTACTCCCCAATTTTTATATGTATATAGCGCACAGAAAAGCACAGATGTTCGGTAAATGACGGACAGTAATCATCTAACTCAAGACAAAATTCTTGTATTTTTAAATGACGAATTATTTTTATTCATAACATGTATATTAAAGTCATCACATAAGAATCTTTTCAAGATATCTATCCACTTTACTGCATGGAGATGATATTACCTTAATCCATACCTTCTCTACTGTTGTCTTTCTTATCTGGTCAATGATGAAACAGCCAAGATAAATCATAACCATGCAGCAGAACATATAAATATACACATGATCCAGATGATCCTGCAACTTTAAGATATCAAACCAGACATGCTCTTTAAACGCGCCATTGTCATGGATTAAATATATCGTCAAAGTAGAACTTGCCAAAAGATTAATTATCTTTGATTTAATTGAAAGATTTGAAAACAGCAATAAAATACAAATCGCAGTGATTGTTATCAGCGGGCTGGAATTACCTTCAAAATGTCCTGCGTAATCGCTGATCACCGGAATAAACTCTGCTACATAATCCAAAACATAACGCAATCCCATGAGCATGATAAAACATACCAGTCCGATTATCTTAACAGGAAAACTTGAAATCTTATCTTTATTGAATTCAACATAATCCCCGATGAAAACAGTGTATATTCCAAATGCAATCCTGCTGTAATATGCAGTGGAAGGAGTTATAAAACCTATCAGGCCGAATAAGATGAAAAGCACAGTGCATATGGCGTCCGAAACGGGACAGGTGTGCGCTAACTGGCGGACAGCTGGGCGGAGATTGGCGGACAGCAAAAACAGAGATGTAAACTTCCTGATAACGGCTTCTTGAGAAGCCGAAACTTTTATCAGGAGGTCGACATATGGTCGATTACAAGAAAGTGCTTTTTCTGAAGTACGGACAAAGAAAGAGCACAAGGGAGATTGCCGCCATCCTCAAATGTGGGAAGACGACAATCGCGGAATTTCTCTCACTTTTCGAGGCATGTGACAGGAATGTACTGTCATATCCTTTGGCTGAGGATGTCACGAATGAGCGGATATGGACTCTGCTTTACAAGACGAATACTGAGGATGGCCAGCATTCCCAGTTCCGAGAACCGGAGTATGAGAAAGTAGTCTCATCGCTCAAGAAGAAGGGACAGACACTGAAACGCCAGTGGAGACTTTACAATCAGGTCGGAGTTGTGAACGGCAAAAAGCCTTACAGCTACCGGCAGTTCTGTGGTCAGCCACATCCTGCGCAATCCAGGAGAGAACATTGAGCTTGACTATGCCGGCATGAAGCTGAGCTTGAAAAGCGCACATCTCAGTGAGGATGACATTGAGGTGACAATCTTCATTGCCACGCTTTCATACAGCAGTTACTTCTATGCTGAAGGCCTGACCTGTTGCGACGAGAAGAACTGGATTCGTGTGTGCAACAACGCAATCTATTACTTCAGAGGAATTACTCCACTCATCACGCCTGACAACTGCAAGGTTGCAATCAATAACAACAGGGACTGGATTGATCCGTCTGTGAATGAGACATTCCAGAACTGGGCTGATTATTATGGCACTGCGATTCTTCCTGCAGCCGTCAGAAAACCTAGGTGGAAACCGCTTGTCGAGAATGCGGTGAAGGTCGTGACTCAGGACATACTGGTCGAGATGGCTGACATGACTTTCTTTTCTCTGGATGAGCTGAACAGCGAACTGTGGCAAAGAACCGATAAGAGGAACAGGGAAAATTTCAAAGACCTCGATTATTCCCGCTATGACAAGTTCCTCAGTGATGAGAAGAATACACTTCTGCCTCTTCCCTCGCAAAGATTCGAATACATACAGAGAAAAGAAGCAAAAGTGGCGCCTGACCTCTCAGTCAGCTTTGATGGCAACTACTATCTTATGCCAAAGAAGCACGTCGGTTCCATAGTGGAGGTCAGAGCAACGGCCTTCACCGTCAGCATCTGGTCAAAGGCCGGGGATAAGATAAAGGAATACAGGCGCAGCTATGACAAACATCGCTGGGTCTATGACGAAGAGACCGCGCCAAGAACTGCCAGTGACTATTCATACTGGACCCCTGATTATTTCATGGCTAAGGCAGGGCAGATAGGACCGAACACCAGAGCGGTGATAGAAAAGGTGCTCTCCTCCCGCAAA
>CASFTW010000001.1 GCA_949297785.1 uncultured Spirochaetales bacterium | reverse complement strand
GGCTGATGATGATTTTCCTGGTGACCATAGAGAAGCGGAAACACCCGTTCCCATCCCGAACACGACCGTGAAACGCTTCTTCGCCAATGGTACTGCAGTTCGTCTGTGGGAGAGTAGGTCGTCGCCAGGTCTTTTTTTTATTCTCCCTCCTCTTCCTTTTTTCCTCCTTGCCTCTTTAATTTTTGTATTATAATTATGATGCTATTTTATTTATTTAATATTTGAAATATATTGTAATTATATGAAAAATATATTTTTATGCCACTCTGTATAATTGTATACAGATTTATAAATTCGCATAAATTTTTTCATTTTGTCTTTATTTTCTTGACAAGTATACATACACGGAAGTAAGATTTTCATATCATGAGCAGCAACGGGATACAAAAAAACGCATCACGCGATATATCATCAGTCATATATGATGATCTGAAGGATAAAATTCTCAATCTTACTCTATTGCCGGGCACACCGCTCAGCGAAAGTGATATTTGCAGTACATTCAATTCATCTCGTACACCATTCCGTACGGCAATGCACAGGCTTGCCGATCAGAATCTTGTCGATATCATGAAATATCAGGAAATAAGGGTTTCCCTTATCAATCTGGATTCAGTCAAGCAGTTCATATATGCCCGTACGGCAATTGAGGAGAGGGTGATCCGTGACTTCATTGCCAAGGATGAGGCTTTGCTCGTTGAGGATGTCGATCATCTGATCCGCAAGCAGTCAATTGTATTCGACCAGGAGAAATTCAAGCCCGAAAAATTCTATTCCCTTGATACTTCAATGCACGAAATTTGGTTCAGGACAACTGAAAAGCTCGCACTGTGGACACTCATCAACAGTTCTGTCGACTATACCAGGGTCCGTATGCTTGATATCAAGGAGAAGAAAGATTACAAATCTATAATTGATGACCATAAAGAACTTCTGGAGGTTATCAGGAAAAAAGATTATAATTCAGTTTATCCTATCATTGAGAGGCATCTTACCGGCGGTATAAGCCGGCTCGAGGACAGGATGGACAATAATCTGGATAAATATTTCAAATAAAGAGGAGAAGAAGTAATGGATATCCGTTATTCAACTGGAAAAGAGCCGTTCAAGACAATGACAACAGAAGAGCTGAGAAAGGAATTCCTCATTCAGAACATTTTCACTTCTGATCAGGTTTCAGCTGTCTATTCACATGTCGACAGAATTGTCACCATGGGTGCAATGCCCGTGACAAAGGAAATCAATCTTGAGATGAACATTGATCCGTGGAAGAACTTCGGCGTCAATTATCTTCTTGAGAGAAGAGAGCTCGGTACAATCAATATCGGCGGTGACGGTGTTGTCAAGGCAGACGGTACGGAATATGAAGTGAAGAACTATGATGCTCTTTACCTTCCTATGGGTACAAAGGAAGTGACATTTGCAAGCAAGGATTCATCAAAACCTGCAAAGTTCTATATCCTCACATGTCCGGCTCATAAGCCATGCCCGGCAAAGCTCATCAGCTATGATATGGCAATTCACAAGCATCTTGGCTCCCTCAAGGATTCAAACGAGAGAACAATCAATCAGTACATCCATCCGGATATCCTTGAGACTTGCCAGCTTTCAATGGGTCTTACCCATCTTGAGGAAGGTTCTGTATGGAACACAATGCCTGCACACACTCATGAAAGAAGAATGGAAGTCTATTTCTATTTCGACATTCCTGAGAATCAGGCAGTATTCCATTTCATGGGCGAGCCGACGGAAACACGCCATATTGTCATGCACAATGATGAGGCCGTAATCAATCCGTCATGGTCAATCCACTCAGGATGCGGTACTACAAACTACACATTCATATGGGGCATGTGCGGCGAAAACCGTGCCTATGATGATCAGGACTGGATCAAGACTGAAGACCTCCGCTAAGGGAACAGGTATTTTTCACAGGAGCGAGTCGCAAGGCTCGTTCTTTTTTTGTTTTTCAGGTTTTTCTATGTACATAAGCGAAAAAGGTTACAATTTTCACAGGGGAATAAGAAACGGGCTGCCGATAGCGGCAGGCTATTTTGCCGTATCCTTCTCACTTGGCATCGTGATGAGAAACGCAGGACTAGCTCCGCTTGAAGGACTTTTAATGAGCCTGCTGAACAACACATCGGCAGGCGAGGCTGCTGCTGTCGGTATCATTGCCGCAAACGGTTCATATCTTGAGATGGCTGCCAGCCAGCTGGTCATTAATATACGGTATTTCCTCATGAGCGCTGCGCTGACAGTTTGTCTTGATCCTGAACTTTCCCTTGCCAGGAGAATGATCATCGGATTTGATGTCACTGATGAAATATTCGCACTTCTCGTAAACCAGAAAAGGCCGGTGAGCGAATATTTCGCATATGGAATTGCAGTCATCACGATTCCATGCTGGGCTGCCGGTACTGCGCTTGGAATCATATTCGGTGACATACTTCCATCGAGTATTGTAAGCGCGCTTTCAATCGCCCTTTATGCAATGTTCATTGCCGCAATACTTCCTCCATGCAAGAAGAACCGCAGACTGCTGCTTCTGGTTCTTGTATCGATGATCCTGAGCTTCATCTTTTCTCTTGATGCAATCGCATCATTCATAAGTGAAGGCATGAAGATAATAATCCTGACTCTTCTGCTGTCATCTGCCGCTGCGCTGATCTGGCCCATCAGGCAAGAGGAGGGGAAATGAAGAATAACGTATATGTCTATATCATTGTCATGGCAATTGTCACATACCTCGTGAGAGTGCTCCCTCTGGCTGTATTCAGAAAGGAGATCAGAAGCACTTTCATTAAGTCATTCCTGTATTATGTTCCATATGTGACACTGTCGGTGATGACTTTCCCTGCTATAATCACGGCAAGCGGAAATGCTTTATATGGCATGATCGGCTTTTGTGTTGCCCTGATCGTGTCGCTTATAAAAGGAAGTCTTCCTCTAGTTGCCGTCAGCGCCTGTCTTGCCGTCTATCTGTCCTCACTGATTATATGAAGCATAACCGGGCGGATTAAAAAGTACACATCATATGCATTGTTCTGCACTGCTTCAGTGTGCTAGAATTCAGCCATGAGTCTGATTCGTTTTTTCAAGCCGACTTTAAGGCGCAAAGACATGGATGCGGTTCTGCAGACAATGGTTGATGAGAAGATAGGACCGGGTGAAAGACGCAAGGAGTTTCTCAAGCTTTTCGCATCCTATCTGTCGCTTAAGGACGGTGTAAGTGAAAGATCTTATCCCGGAGCTCTCACACTCGCATTGAAGGCTGCCGGAATAAAAGCGGGAGACAAGATAATTGCCAGTGTCCTGTCTCCTGAAATATACAGGGTGGTGGCCGAGAATCTCGGTGCATCTCTCATTCTTGCTGATATCTCGCCTGAAAGCGGGTGCATGTCGGAAGAATCCGTTGCAAGGGCTTTTGAGAAGGGAGGCAGCATAATACTTCTCCATGAACCCGTATGCCAGCTTCCTGTAGGTCTTGAGAATATAAAGGAGCTGGGACTTCCTGTCATCGAGGATATCACACAGTCATTCGGATCCCGGATAGAAGAAGACGGAGACAACGGGGAAAAGATAATCACGGCATTTCCCGGACGTATCGGCGATTATGTCGTATGTGCGTTTGAGGAAGACTGCATAATATCCACAGGAGGAGGAGCCGCTGTTCTTGCAAGGAAGGAAGAGCGCATTGACGCACTGAAGAAACTTGCTTCCCAGATGAGTCCGTACAATGATCTTCCAGACATGAATGCGGCACTCGGAATCATTCAGCTGGGAACTCTTGATTCCCTTCTGCAGCGACGCAACGAGCTTTATAAGATGTTCATGCAGGCTGTTATGAAGACTGAGAACAAGGTATTCGGACTCAAGAGCGTTGATTTCCTTTCAAACGGCTTCGTATTTCCGGTAATAGTCAACGGAAGGACAGAAGACAGCATAGCCTTTGCGAACAAGTACGATGTTTCCTGCAGAAGGACATTCACGAAATCGGTTGGAATACATTACCAGGAGCGGTTTGATCTTTATCCGAATGCTGCTGCTGCATTGAACAGGGGACTTTCATTTCCTCTGTATCCCTTCCTTCAGCAGAAAGATATTGAAGCCCTCACGAAGGTGCTTTCCCACCTTGTATAGGAGAAGTGTCAGTTGGAACTGAGAAACGTTGTCATAGTCGCCAATATATGGAAGGATGAAAGTCATAAGGTAGCTGATGAGATCAAAGGGTATCTGGAGAATCACGGCATAGCTGCCGATATACTGTTTACAGAGAATCTGGATGAGGAGTTTGACATATCCATAAAAACAGATCTTCTCGTAAGTGTCGGCGGTGACGGCACGGTTCTTTTCTGTGCCAGGCTGGTTGAGAATCTCGGAATTCCGATACTTGCCGTCAATCTCGGTACTTTCGGCTATATCACGGAAATAAGTTCCACCGAATGGAAACAGGCGGTTGATGACCTCCTCAATGGAGAGGAGAAGATTTCACGGCGTCTGATGCTGAAAGTCAGTGTACACAGACAAGGGAAGCGTATCTTCCAGTGTCAGGGACTCAATGAGGCCGTTGTAACGTCGGCAGGTGTTGCGAAGGTTGTCAATCTCGATCTTTTCATAGGCAGGACGAAGGCCGGAACATTCCGCAGTGACGGAATAATAATAGCCACTCCTACAGGATCCACAGGCTATTCCCTTGCAGCCGGCGGTCCGATACTCGACAGCGAGATGAGTGCCCTGATAATAACCCCTGTCTGTCCTTTCACTTTGTCAAACAGGCCTCTGGTGCTTGGTGCAAATGAAGTGATAACAATGAAGGTGGATGAAGGTCAGAGGACGGATCTCATGCTGACGGTAGACGGACAGCAGTACTGTGAGCTTGAGGAGAATGATGAGATAGTTGTTGAGAAAAGCCGTTCCAAAGCTCTGCTCATCGCTTCCGCAGTGAGAAACTATACACAGGTGCTGAGCACAAAACTGAACTGGTCTGGAGGGATGCATGCTTGAACGTCTTGAAATCAAAAACTATGTGCTTATAAAGAATCTTGTTCTGGATTTCTCGACGGGCTTTGCGGTGATCACAGGTGAAACCGGTTCCGGTAAATCGATAATCCTCGGCGCCCTTGCTCTTATTCTCGGCGAGAAAGCCAGACAGGACATAGTCCGTCAGGGTGAAAAGGAAGCCCAGATCAATGCTTTGTTCTCATACAGCGAAGGAAGTGCTGTTGACTGCTATCTCAAGGCAAAAGGTCTTGAAGGCGAGGACGGCGGACTCTTCATCCAACGTGTCATAAGACAGAACGGACGTTCAATAATGAGCATCAACGGCCTGAGTGTGAACAGGAGTGAGCTGGAGGAACTTGGCAGTCTGCTTGTTGATGTTTCAAGTCAGCATGCGCATCAGTCATTGCTGAGGAAGGATGTACAGCTTTCTCTCATCGACAAGGCTTCCCGCTCAGCGCGTTTGCTCGATGAATACAGGAGTGCCTACAACGCCCATAATGAAGCGGTGAGGGAAAAGGAAAGACTTGCAGAGGAGAATGAGAAGATCCTGCAGGAACTTGACTATATACGTTTCTGTCTGGATGAGATGGAAAAAGCGGATGTAAAGCCGGGTGAGGACGATCAGCTTGCCGAAGAGCTTGGAAGGATAAGCCAGGCGGAAAACCTTACGCAGGCTGTTGAGGAGACGATTGCACTGCTCAGAGGCGGTATGGAGGAGGGTGCCCTTTCTATCCTTACAAGAGCAGAGAATGCAATTGCAAAAGCTGTAAGGGCGGACAGTACACTGGAACAGTATGCCTCCCGCATTGAGGCTGCAGGAATCGATCTTGATGATCTTGCATCATCTCTGCGTGAATATCTTTCATCGTTCACATTCAGCGAAGAAGAACTTGAGGAGAAATCCTCTCGTCTTGCACTGTTGCAGAGGTTGAAGAAAAAATACGGAGGATCTCTTGAAGCTTTGTGCGAGCGTCGTGACAGCTACAGGGAACGGGTTGATTCTGCCGAGAATTTCGATGATCTCTTAAAAGAGGCCCTGAAGAAGATAGAGACTGCCAAGGCCCGGCTTACGGAACTCGGTATCCGACTTTCAAAAGAGAGAAGGAAAAGTGCGCAGGCCCTTGAGAAAACGATTACTTCCAATCTTCATGAACTTGGTCTTTGTGATGCTGTCTTCCGTATAGAAATCTCGCAGATCGAACCTTCTTACAACGGCATGGATGATGTTGTCTTCACGCTTGCTGCCAACAAAGGCGAGAAAGCGGGATCTGTCAGTCAGGTCGCATCCGGAGGAGAACTTTCAAGAATAATGCTTGCAGTCAAGAGCGCTCTCAGCAGTGTCGATGAAGTCAATACCCTGCTTTTTGATGAAATCGATGCAGGACTTGGAGGCCATGCGGCCAATGCCGTCGCTTTGCAACTTGAGAAGCTCAGCAGGACTCATCAGGTAATAGCGATAACACACCTTGCTCAGATAGCTGCAAAAGCCGGCACCCATTTCTGTGTGAGCAAGAAAGAGGATGCGGGACGCACCATCTCCACAATTGAGGAAATAGAGGGAGAGGAGAGGATAAAAGAAATCGCCCGCCTCCTTTCCGGGGAAGTGAGCGATATCGCCATTGAGCATGCACGGAGCTTACTGGAAGTTTAGGATGTCATAAACTTTTCTGAGTTTCATGTCATCAACTTCGCATTTCATCTCTCCTGTGTAGTAAGAGTAGATAACATTCTGGATATCTCTCAGCTCAGGTTCAAATCCCTGATTCCTGCTCTGTGTCAGTATATTCAGAATCTGGTTCGCATATGCTTCGGAAAGACCTTTTGCCTGTATCTTGCTGCTCAGTTTTATCAATGCGGCGGAGAAGACAGATCTTATTGCATCCTTCTCATAGTTCCTTCCACATTTGTTGATGAAGTTGAGAAGGGCGTTCATGTTCTCATAAAGCTCGCTGTCATCAAGTTCATCCAGAAAACAGTTGAAAAGACTCTTGATTATTTTCAGGCTGAGACCGAGATTCTCTATCATCTGGGTCTTCATCGGAAGGTACTGGTTGTTCTTGCTCAGCATCGAATAGTGCCTGAGACAGTTTGTCATGTCCCGTATTTCCGAGAGGGGAAGGTCTGAGATTGCCCTGTCAATCCATTCATATGATTCTTCAAGCATCCTCAGCGGGATATCGTCATTCGTGATGCGGTATCGGCCCGTGGCGCTTGATGCGTTCGCACCTTCACAGATGTAAAGATTCATACCGGATTCGATGGGGGAGGATGCCAGTACCGTGAAGGAGTAGCTCTTCATGCTGACCTTGTCAGAAAGCACCTCAACATAGTTCTCATCCCCGTCAAAGTAATCATGTTCAAGTGAGAACCGGCCGTATGTGTCCTGCCAGTCGGACGGAAGTGCGAGAAGTCTGTTCAGGTAGAAGAAGATCGCAGCTTCAGTCTCACCGGAAAGACCCTTCATCTCTTCCTGTGCGATGCTCATGCCGTCTCCCTGACTCTTGATGTTGCTCTTTGCAAGACGCAGATCCGAGAGGAAACTTATCATGAGATCCTCATTTATATAAGGCTGGAACATCCTGATCGAGTAGATTGCATATTTGATGTTCTGTCTCGGTTCGATTCCGGAAAGCTCTGAGAAGAAAAAACCGCAGCTGGTGAGTGAGAAATGCTTGTTCATTATTCCGCTGAGCATAGAGGATATCTGGCTGTTGTATTCCTCGCTGAACCTGTATTTCTTGTGCAGCTCACTGATGAAGTCGGGCATGGCAACGGCACCGCACAGCGTGCGTCCTGCCTCCCTGAGAAGGTCATATGGATTTACCTTGCTGCTGAAAATCTTTTTGACCTCATCAGCGAAGATCCTGTCAAGTTTGTATCCAAGGTTCGACAGTGCGTTTCTGAGTCCTGTCCTCCATGCCTGATTCCAGTTCTCATCTCCGCCTGTATGGCAGCCGCAGTCCTTGTACCAGCGCGAAACGCCGTGGGAGCACGACCATGAGGTTCCTTTCCCGTCCTCTCCTTTGTGAAGAATGGCATGGAGACTGCTCGGATGGTCGGCAAGGTATGAGGCATAGTTCGTGAAATGGAAGTCATTTCTTTCCTCAACCTTTTTTATGAGGGCTGCCAGCGCCATATCGCCGAAAGGTTCGTGATGGCCGTATATCTCTCCATCCGTGGCGGTATGTATCAGAGGCCTGTTGTCTGCCTGCCTGATGTTGAGAATGGTGTTGTACAGCTCATCCGCATTGCGCAGCGCATGACCGAAACTTATGCCTTCAGCAAGACCCGGATGGTAGAAGAATGCGGAAACCGTCTTTCCTTTCGCTCCCGTGAGGATATAGCTCTGGTAGTATGGTGCAGGCTTTCCGCCCAGCTCTTCCATCTGATGAGTGTCAGGGTTTTCGACAGCGCGGCACTGCCACGGGGAAAGCACTACGAATTTTATTCCTGCCTCGGCAAGGAGGTCTATCACGTTTTCGTTTATTCCCGCCTCAGGCAGCCACATGCCTTCGGGATCCCTTTTGTAGCGTGAGATGAAATCCTCGACACCCCAGCTGATCTGGAGCCTTGCATCTTCAATCGTGTCCAGGGGAAGGATCGTATGGTTGAAGCTTTGTGCCATCGCATTGCCGTGACCCAGTCTTGAAATGCTTTCCCTGTCTGCCTGGATGATCATTTCATGGACGGCAGGGTGGTACTGCTGCAGCCATGAAAGCAGCGTATGTCCGAAGTTGAACGAAATGTAGCTGTAGTTGTTTGTGAGTGAGACTATTCTTGATGATGGTGAAAGATATCGTGAATGGGCATTCGCCTCATAGCAGTCATGGTAGATCCTCTCATTCCAGTCCATATAAGGAGCTGCGGACACCTGCTTCTCAATTATCCCTGTGAAAGGATTCTCCCTGGGCGGCTGATAGAAATGTCCGTGGAGAATCAGAGATGTTTTCTGTTTGTTATCCATATTAGATAAGTTTATCAGATAAGATAACGCTAAAACAATAACTAAATTGTGTTTAGAAAAATTTTTCTCCTGAATCACGGAATCAGGAATTGTTGACTAAAGAAGTGCTTTTTCTTACGATAGGAGAAGGAATTTATAGGGGTTGCAAATGGTTCTGATCAAAATCGAATCTCTTTCTCAAAAAGAGCTCGAGCATATCGCTGTCCAGGAGGGTGTTCATGATGCCGCATCAATGTCGCGTGATGAACTTATCGAAACTCTCAGGGAAATCTATGAAGATGAAAGTGATGACAGTCAGATGGGTGGGGAAGACAACATCCAGAGAAAGTTTGTCACCTGGCTTACCGATTACAGGGGGGAGGGCAGCGAGCTGACAAGCCTGCCCGGTGTCGTCGATCTGCCGGACATTTACAACGAGACATCCATACACCTGCTTACCAAGAATGCAACCTGGCTTTACTGCTACTGGTCCATTGCCAATTTCGACAGGGAAAAATTCGAAGCCGAATATGCGAGCTACAGATTCCTCATCAATGTGCGTCTGTTCAACGATGATGAGGTTCTGGATTCCTATGATATCGATATCAGCGACAGTGATGTCGAATGGAACATAAACGTAAATACATCTGCACTTCATGCGCAGGTTTCACTTGTGCTTGTCGCAGATGAGAAGGAGAAAAAGACTCTCGTGTCAAGCGAGACTGTCGATCTTGTTTCCATTTACTGGCTCAATCACAGGAATGAGATTCCGGGCAATGAAGCGCTGCTGCGCCGTGAGCTGTCCCTGCTGACAAACCGCGACGGATATATCCTGCCGTGTGAAAGCGTGGAAAACATTGTGCAATGCATTAGAGAGGAGGAAAATCTTTGATGTCCAAGACTCGTGTCAATCTGATTCTTCATGCTCATTCACCATATGTAAGACATCTTGAGTATCCGAAATTCCTCGAGGAGAACTGGTTTTTTGAAGATCTGTGCGAGAGCTATATCCCTCTGCTCAAAATGCTGGAAAATCTTGACGGCAGGGATGTCCCTTTCCGCCTGAGCATATGTTTTTCGCCGACTCTGTGTACAATGCTGCTTGATGAACCTCTTCAGGAAAGATTTGTCGAATATATGCAGGGCAGAATTGAACTTGGCGAGAAAGAAGTTGCCCGTACGCGCCGCCAGCAGCCGGAATGCCATGACATGGCGAAGTTCTATCTCAAATCATACAAGGAGAATCTTGCCTTATATGAAAGCATGGGACGCAATATCCTTGACGGTTTCATAAAACTGCAGGAGAAGGGTGTCATTGAGATTATCGCAACTGCCGCGACTCACTGTTATTTTCCCCTTTACAAGAATTATGAAGCTGCAGTCAGGGCCCAGATTGAAATCGGTGTAAAGAGTCATATACGCTTTTTCCACAGTGCTCCGAAAGGCTTCTGGCTTCCCGAATGCGGCTATTACCCGGGGCTTGAAGATGAACTGGCAAGCTATGGAATCAGGTGGTGTCAGATCCCGGCTCATTCCGTCATAACTGCAAAAAACAAGATACTGTCCGCAGGCTACCAGCCTGTGCGTCTTTATGATTCCGAGGTTATCGGGTTCCCTCGCGACTGGAGCATAACCAATCTGGTCTGGTCCGATTCGACCGGATACCCCTGTGATCCTGATTACAGGGAATTCTACAGAGATATCGGTTATGATCTCGATATGGACTACATCAGGCCGTACGTGCATGAGCCGGATGTGAGAGTCTTCACCGGCTACAAATACATGTCCATCACCGGACGGGATGACAACAAACTGCCTTATGATCTTTCAAAGGCTGCCGATAAGGTCAAGCTTCATGCTGACAATTTCCTGTATCATCTCAGACGCAAGGCGATGTCGATATCAGCTGAGACACAGACATCTCCTGTCCTCAATCTCTGTTTTGATGCCGAGCTTTTCGGACACCGCTGGTTTGAGGGTATTGCATTCCTCAAGCAGGTTCTTCAGAACGGAGTGAAGGAGAAGGATATCGAATTCACCACACCGGGTGAAATCCTTTCACGTACTCAGGAGTACGAGAGGGCAGAGCTGAATGAATGCTCCTGGGGCCGCGGCGGTTATTCCGATTCCTGGCTTGACGGTGAGAACAGCTGGGTTTACAGGCATGTCCATAAGGCTATTGAAAGAATGGAGGAACTTGCCGAGCGTTTCCCGAATCAGAGATCGCTCAAAGCCCGTTTCCTTGATCAGGCTGCACGGGAGGTTCTTCTTGCAATGGCTTCCGACTGGCCTTATATCCTTCATGACAAAACGAGTGTCATTTATGCTGAAAAGAGGCTGAGGAACCATCTTGGTTCATTCAATGTCGTATACAGCAATATGTGCAAGAACTCAGTTCACACTGAATGGCTTATAAAAGCAGAGAAGAGAAATGCCATCTTCCCGGAAATGGATTACAATCTGTTCCTTGAGAAGAAGGATGACAGCAAGACCCGCTGAGCCGGGTCTTCTTTTTTACTTGTTCACAGCTCCACTTTCTCCCACTTTTCATGAATCAACCCCGGAAAATCCCCGGGGTTGTGATGAATTTTCAGTATCGCACGTCCACAAAGTGGGTATTTGCTCCCATTTTGCGATTAATTCATGAAATAATTCTTTTTCTGATAATTTTAATTCATAAAATAATTTATATAATATTTTATATTATAAGAAGAAATTCTAAAATAGAATATTTTATACCTTAATTTATTTTAAGTATTTTAACCTCGGTTTTCACACTTGTACAGCAATTATGTATGAAATTATAAGCCTCAGTTTGGGAAAATGAAGTAATATGGTGGTAAATAGTGGTAATAAATCCCGTAATGTGGGACGTTGAGGGTGTTGGAAAATGTTGTTGACTGGTGAATACATCAATAAAGTTGACGAAAAGGGTCGCTTGATGATCCCCGCCCGGCTACGCTCAATGCTCACTGGAAACCAGATTATTGCCACGAAAGGACTTGATGGTTCTTGCATCGCTTTGTTTCCCCCTGATTTTTTCGATAAGACCTTCTCTTTTGCTATTTCAGGCGATGACGGAATGCAGATTTTCTCTCCCGCTGCGAGAATGTTCACAAGGCGTTTTTTATCTTCTTCTCAACCATTGGACTTTGACTCCAGCGGAAGAGTAAATCTGCCACAGTCCCTTCGCGCCTATGCCGGATTGGAACCTAAAAGCGAGGCGACAATCCTCGGCATGGGCAATTATATTGAAATCTGGAGTCCTGAGAAATACAACGACCTTCTTAACGACGATGAGGTATCTATTTCCGAACTTGGAGAAATGCTTGCAAAGGCGAAGAGAGGTATGTGATGGAAATTGTGCATACCCCTGTAATGAAAAATGAAATACTCTCATACCTTGCGCCCGTAAGCGGAAATCCCGTGATGATAGACTGCACCACCGGAGAGGGCGGTCATTCTCAGGCCTTTCTGGATAAATACCCGGATCTGTCCGTCATCGGTTTCGACAGGGACAAGTCAATTCAGGCAAAGGCAATTGAGCGTTTGAGAGCGTACGGTTCAAGATTCACTCCCGTAAACGGGTGGTTTGATGAGGAACTTTCCAAAATGGAAGACAGCTCTGCCGACATGATACTTTTCGATCTAGGCATCAGCATATTCCATTACGTTGAATCCCAGCGCGGTTTTTCATTCAGAGCAGACGAGAAACTCGATATGAGGCTTGATGAGAACCAGAAGCTCAGTGCTGAAACAGTTGTGAATGAATACAGTGAGGAAGAGCTTGCCGACGTCATCTATCAGTATGCTGAAGAGCGCTACTCACGACGCATAGCAAGAAAAATCGCCGAGGAGAGGAGCAGGGAGAGAATAACAAGTGCTTCCCGCCTTGCAGATATCATTTACTCAGCGGTTCCTCCTCAGTACAGGCATGGTCATATCCATCCTGCCACAAGAACCTTTCAGGCCCTGCGCATAGAAGTCAACAGGGAGCTGGATAGAATCACACCGGCATTGCAGGAAGCCGTAAGAGTTCTTAAGCCGAAAGGAAGACTTGCCGTGATCACTTTCCATTCACTGGAAGACAGACAGGTCAAATGGTTTTTCAAAAATAAGGCTGCGCAAGAGGGCGGCATAACTATTCTTACAAAACATCCTGTTGTCGCTACAGATGAGGAATGCAGGGACAACCCGCCAAGCAGAAGTGCGAAGCTGCGGATAGTTGAGAAAAAGGGAGATGCAGATTATGAAAACAAGTAACAGATTCAATTTGACACTTATCAGCAAGATCGCAACGGTCGGCCTGATCATATTCATGTTCTTCACTCTGATGATTCCTATTTATCAGATCGGCGAGAATCATGCATACAGGATGCGCATCGCACAGGCGAAGAGCAGCATAATGGAACTTGAAGAGATAGAACGCACTCTTGAAAGTGAGATAAGCTATGCAAAAAGCCCGGAGGCACTTATCGACAAAGTTGTCGAATACAATCTCGAGTACAGCGAGATAAACCCGTCTTCGACACTCAGAATCGCACGGAGCACTTCGGTATGAAAATAGGGGCGGCTTATTTCGCATCACTTTCTTCTTCATCACTTGCAGGCAGGGACAGGACCATTGCCGCTGTATGCTATGATTCCAGGGAAGTTGTGAAAGATGCTATGTATGCTGCCCTGATCGGTGAAAGAGCAGACGGTTATTCCTTTATACCCGAAGCAATACGAAAAGGTGCATCAGTTATTCTGATTGACAGTCACCATACTGATATCATCTCAAAATATGCCTCCAGCGATGTAAGTTTCATAATCGCATCCGACGTTGCCCGTGCCATTGCGCGTTTTGCAAGTCTTCATGTATTGAACAATAAGAAATTCACGGGTATCTGCGTGACGGGAAGCTGCGGCAAGACAACGACAAAGGAGATGCTTTCAAGCATTCTCTCCGTCAGTCACAGTGTCGGCAAAACACCGGGCAATCTCAACAGCACGCTCGGGCTGCCGCTTGCTCTTCTCACTCTTGATGAGACGGCCGAATATGCTGTTTTTGAAATGGGAGTGGATCATGTCGGAGAAATGGACAGGCTCACATCCGTTTTCCCACCTGAAATCGCATTGATCACCAATATTGGACTGAGCCATCTCGAGAAGTTCAAAAGCCGTGAGGCAATTGCAAGGGAGAAGGGCAGGATATTCCTGCCGCAGACAGCCGGATTCGTACCTGATGATGAAGAGTTTCTCCCGTATTTCAGGACAGTTTCCGATAATGTCAGCGCAGTGCCCAATCCGTTTACCGATATTGAGTTTCTCGGTCTTGAGGGTATCCGGCTGAGTCTTGGAAAAGAACGTTTTGTGATGCCTACTGTCGGCCTGCACAATATAAAGGATGCAGCCCTTGCCTGTGCTACAGCACGCAGTCTTGGAATTCCTGACAGGGAGATCGCCCGGGGGCTTTCATCGATGAAGGCTCTCTTCGGCCGCAGCCGGGTTGTCAGGGAAGGATCCCTCACCGTTATTGAGGACTGCTACAATGCCAGTCTGGACAGTGTCAGCGATGCCATTGCAACACTCAGCAATGTCCGCTGGAACAGGAACAAACATATCGTGCTCGGCGATATGAAGGAACTTGGGAGTGCTTCACGTTCTGCCCACCGTACAGTCGGCAGAATGCTCTGCAGCGCGGACTGCCAGTACATCTATCTTTACGGCAGCGAGATGGAAGAGGCCTATAAGGTGCTTTATGACAACGGACAAAAGGAAAGGGCTGTCTATACACCTGATTTCGAGGTTCTTTCCTCTTCAATAAGGAAGGAAACCTCCCATGGGGATCTGTTCCTGCTCAAGGGCTCCCGCTCAATGGCTATGGAACGCCTCTTTGATACTTTTAAAGAGGTGGGTTAGCTGATGGGCATAATTGTTTCCTTTGTCTTTTCATTACTCCTCACTCCTGCTGTCGTCAAGGCAGCAGGAAGTTTCAATTCACCCATAAAGGATGAATTGCAGGGTAAACACGGCTTCAAGAAAGGAACCTGTTCGCTCGGTTCCGTTGCGATAATCATAAGCTATGCTGCAGGCGCATTCATAAGCGGTGACAGGCAGAGTCTTGATTATCTTTTTCTTGCATTCCCGTTTTTCCTGATCGGTTTTGCAGATGACATGCTCAAGTTCCGCAGGTACAGCGCGGACGGTTTCAAAAGCATTACGAAACTCATTCTCCAGCTTGCTGCATCTGTCTTTGCAGCTTTCATCCTGAGACAGAATTATTCCGCCATCCCGGATTTTGTCTATTATCCTCTGGCGGTTCTTTTCATCACGGCAACGGTGAACGCGCTTAATATAACCGACGGACTTGACGGTCTGGCCGCAAAAGTCACCCTGCCTATGCTTATCCTCAGTGCTGCTGCATTCCCATCACTCAGAACTTCTTCGATGATTCTTTTTGCAGTTCTTGCCGCATACCTTGTCTACAACTCGTGCAGGGCATCGATTTTCATGGGTGACGGAGGAAGTCATTTCATCGGTGCGTTCATCGCGCTTACCGCCTTTTTCAGCCGTCATCCGGCAGCCGTCGTCCTGTCATCGGCAGTGATTTATCTTGAGCTTCTTTCATCATTCATCCAGATAATCGTGATAAGAGTGTTTTCAAGAAAGGTGTTCCTTATCGCACCGTTTCATCATCATCTGGAGATGAAGGGAGTGGGGGAAGAGAAAATAGTTGATACATTCTTCAGCATATCTGTTTTCACATCCCTTCTTTCTGCTATCCTGTTCGTGAGGGTGCTGTGATGAGTGAAATGCAGGAAAGAGACTATAACGATTATTACAGTATTGAAAATGAAAAAGTGAGGAGTGACGGCAGCTTTGCTCCTTTCACCTTTCTGTGCACGGTGATCATACTGATCTGTGCCGGTCTTCTCATGCTGTACTCTGCCAGCTATCCTGAAGCCATCAGCAACGGACAGCCTCATTATTACTTTGTACTCCGTCAGGGATTTTTTGCGCTGCTGGGCGTTGCCTGTGCCGCTGCAATATATTTCATACCGATGAAGGTTATCAGGCTTGCTGCGATACCTCTTGTCGTTATATCTGCACTTTTCATGCTGCTTACAAGCTTTTCCCCTTACGGCGTCACCGTGCTTGGTGCACGCCGGTGGCTGGCACTTCCTCTTCTGCCTCAGTTCCAGCCAAGCGAGCTTGTGAAGCTGAGCGTCATAATCTTCCTTGCATGGTGGTTTTCCAGCAGCAAGACAAAAAAATATATCGGCTGGTATTATGTCGTGCCCCTTGCAGTCATCCTCATTTTCACAGGTCTCATCCTCATGCAGAGAGCCTATACCACCGGAATACATTTCCTCATCCTCTGTCTTGCCATGTGCGTTGCCGGAAGACTGCGTCTGCGCTATATCATCATTGCACTGGCTTTTCTTTCCGTACCTGCAGTTCTTTATATGCTGAGCGAGGGTTACAGGGTAAAGAGAATCGCAAGCTTTGTTTTTCCATCCCTTGACCCGCAGGGACTGAACTGGCAGGTGAATATGTCGCTTTCGGCAATAGCGGAGGGCGGACTTTTCGGAAAAGGCATAGGAAACGGTGTATATAAGATGGGACTGCTTCCTGAAGTGCAGAACGATTTCATCCTCTCTTCTATAATCGAGGAGACCGGAATCATAGGTTTTGCATTCATCCTGCTTCTTTTCTTTTTCTTTGCGCTTCTGGGCTACAGAGGTGCAGTCAGGCTTGGCAGGAAGGATGATTTTGCCTCTCTGGTGACGACAGGCATCACGACAATGATCGTAACGCAGGTTGTAATAAACATCGCAGTCGTGACCGGACTTCTTCCTCCGACGGGAATTCCTCTTCCTTTCTTCAGTCAGGGGGGAACCAACCTTTTCATTGTCATTGTCGAATGCGGACTGATGTACAAAATGATTTCAATTGTGAGGAAACATGGCGATGAGTGAGAAGAGGATGTACTTTCTTATCATCATTCTCATCGTCGCTGCTGTCGTGGTGATCACTGCATTCTATGCTGTGCGCTATATCCCGCTTTTCAACATTGACATGATCAGCGTTGACGGGATGTCCGATGTACCCCGTTCTGTCAGCATCCTTCTCGCATCTTGTTATGGAATAAACCGTTTCACTCTGGATGAAGGGGCGGTAAAAGAACAGATAGAAAGCAATCCGAGAATAAAGGAATGCATCATACGCTATTGCGACTTCAACAACATGGAAGTGACTCTCGTGGAAAGTGATGAAGAGTGCATGCTATTCGACGGTACTGATTACTATCTGATTTCAGAGGATGAAAAGCCGGTTCTGCTTGAGCAGAGTGACTGTGAGGCGCTTGCCGGCCAGCTGTGTGTCGTTGAAGTTTCACCCTCTTTCATAAATTATCTTGAAAGCTTCTCTGTTCCCTCATCATTCCGTCAGATACTTGAATTGATAAGCGAGGTCAGGGCGGAGAACAGCTCCTTGATAACACATATAAAATACGATAATAATACAGGTGAAGGCTTCGGACAGATAGTCCTGAGTCTGGATTCCTTATACTCTGAACTTTATGTGAGAGAACAGGTATCAAAAAACAGAATAAGTGATAGTATAAGGGTAATCCAGGCAAGCACTGCCGAAGATCCTGCAGGCATGATACGCTTTATGCCGCAGCATTGGGATCTGTACAGTGATGCCCTGGTTAAAAGGACGGTGGAGTAGAGTATGGCTAGTGATAGGATAATGATGGGACTGGATATCGGCTCAAGCTGGACAAGAGCAGTAATTGGGTCCGTTAACAAAGAGGGGGCACTGATGGTTGACGCTCTGTGCGAAAAGCAGACAGAAGGCGTGCGCAGCGGATCAATCGTCAACATCGAGCAGACCCTGAGAACTATCAACTCCGTAATCTCCGATGCCGAACTTCAGGCCGGCTGTGAGATACATTCCGCAATACTCGGAGTGGGAGGCGATCATATCCAGGGCCTGCAATCCACAGGAGTCGTCGGAATCAATTCAAAGGAACAGGAAATCAAGAGGGAGGATATTTACCGTTCTCTTGATGTCGCACGTGCCCGCGAGCTTCCGCAGGACAGAGAGTTCCTCCACACCCTCGTACAGGATTTCCAGGTTGATTCAAGGACCGGCATAAAAGATCCGATCGATATGCTCGGGCACAGGCTCGAGAGCCGTGTGCTGCTTGTAACGGGTTCCTCATCCATCTGTCAGAATCAGAGAAAATGCGTGCAGAAGGCCGGCCTTCAGGTTCAGCGCATGATGCTTCAGACTGTTGCCGACTGCGAGGTTGTCCTCTCCCTTGAGGAAAAGGAGATGGGCACTATTCTCATAAACATCGGTTATGGCACCACTAACATGATCGCATATTCACAGGGCAGTCCTATCTATACCGGAGGTGTTGCCTTCGGCGGAGACAGCATAACAAGCGATCTTGCATACATACTCAACAAGCCCAAACAGGTTGCTGAGCAGATAAAGTGCGAGTCCGGCAGCTGCTATGTGCCTTCCGTTCCTTCTTCCGACATGATTCTCATTCCGCAGGTCGGGGGAATGCCGAGCATCAGAATGCCGCGCAAATCCCTTTCCGAGATCATCGAGCCGCGTATGGCTGAAATATTCACGCTTCTTGCAATGGAACTGGAGAAGGTCGAGCATCAGGGATCGTTCGGCGGAGGAGTCGTCCTTGTCGGTGGAGGTTCCCTTCTTTCCGGCGTGACGGAACTTGCAAGTGAAATCTTCAAGCTTCCTGCCAGAATCGGATTCCCTGAGGCATTGCCCGGTCTGGACAGAAGCTATATAAATCCGAAGTACACGACTGTGCTCGGACTGCTCAAGAGCGAGGCGAAAAAGGTTTCCGCTTCCTCTTCTGCCGCATCAAGAAGTGACAGGGAAAAGCACTCAATAGGTGGAAAGATAAAAGGATTTTTTGGTAAGTTATTCTAGGAGAAATAGTTATGGGATTCGGAATTTTTGATATTGAAGACACTACAACAGGAGAACAGGCAACTCCGACCATCATCAAGGTAGTAGGTGTCGGCGGTGCCGGCGGAAACGCTGTCAACAGGATGATCGCATCCGGTCTGAAGAAGGTTTCCTTTGTGGCGCTCAACACCGATGTGCAGGCTCTGCAGCGTTCAAATGCACAGACAAGAATCGCAATCGGAAAGGAACTGACCGGAGGACTTGGTGCCGGCGGACAGCCTGAAATCGGAGAGAAAGCCGCACTTGAAAGCAAGGAAGAGATAAAGGCCGAGCTTGAAAACACAGATATGGTATTCATCACTGCCGGCATGGGCGGCGGTACCGGAACAGGTGCTGCGGCAGTTGTCGCAGAGATCGCCAAGAGCTGCAATGCCCTTACTGTTGCGGTTGTCACAACTCCGTTTGCCTTTGAGGGAAAGAAGAAATTCGCTCTTGCCCAGCAGGGTATCGAGAGGCTGAGAAAGCAGGTTGACACGCTTATTCTCATTCCGAATCAGTATCTTCTCAGGGTGGTTGAGAACAACACTCCCATAAAGCAGGCATTCCTCATTGCAGATGATGTCCTTTATCAGGGTGTGCAGGGTATTTCAGAGCTCATCACGGAGCCGGGTGAGATCAACATCGACTTTGCCGACGTCAAGACAGTCATGAAAGGCAAGGGTGATGCTCTCATGGGAATCGGTTTCGGAGAAGGAGCCAACAGGGCTGTTGATGCCGCGAAGGAGGCTATAAGCAATCCTCTGCTCGAGAATGCTTCCATTGACGGTGCGAAGAGCGTGCTTGTAAACCTTGCCGGAAGCGATAATCTCACACTGCAGGAGTATCAGGATGTGGTTGAGCTCATCACCGCAAACTGTGCGGAAGATGCCCTCATCATTGCAGGACAGGCTTTCAATCCGGAGCTTGGTGACAGGATCAAGGTAACTGTCGTTGCAACAGGATTCGAGTCGCATCATGATGTCACCGGCGGCGAGAGTGAAAGCGAGCCTGCCCTCAAGCGTTTTGTCTCATCAGGCAGCAGCGAGAGTGCACGTGAGAAGGAAGCTGAAAGCCAGCATATTGCCGGAGTCGGCAGCTATCAGCCATCTTCATCACCGGCAGCACAGGTTCAGACTCCTGTCAAACCGGCACCGAATGATGCAGAGGCAATCACTGTCAACCGCTGGCAGGATCTTCAGCAGCAGCTGGGAAAGAGAAGCCAGTCAAATGACTATTCGATTCCTGCCGTAATGCGTTACCGCCAGAGCGAGGAAGATGAGAACAGCAGCAGAAGATAACAGGTCTTGTCACAGCCCGCTGTATGATGATTACAGAGATTATCTGGAAAATGAGGTCCAGCTTGCCCCGGCCACCCGCGAGGTGTATCTGAGGGAAGCTGTTTTCCTTCTTTCATATCTCGATGAAAGAGGAAAGGATGTCGCATCGATAAGCCTCAGCGAGCTGGATGAATATTTCCGCTGCCGCGACAAAGGACTTGATGCCCGGACGATTTCACGCATAGATTCATCTCTCCGTTCATTCTTCTCCTTTCTTGTAAAGGAAAATCTGCGGGAAGATAATATCGCGCTGCTTCTGGAGAAGCCGAAAACAGATCAGTATCTTCCCCATGCCCTTTCCCTTGATGAGGTGAATTCAATTCTCGACAGCATGAAGGCTCTTTCATGCGATGACATGCTTTTCTTCCGCGATTATGTCTTTTTCGAGCTGATCTATTCCTGCGGCCTCAGAATAAGCGAGGCCGTGAATCTGAAAGTATCATCATACAGCAGGGATGAGAAAACCCTCCTTGTATTGGGAAAGAGAAGCAAGGAACGTATTGTCTTTGTAGGTGAAATAGCTGCAGGAGCACTTGACGAGTATCTTTCATCTGTCCGTCCTGTCCTTGCGGGTGCGAACAGGAAAAAAGCCCGCAGGACAGTTAGGGAGAGGGAAAGCACTGATGCGCTCTTCCTTGGCAGGAGAGGGGAAAAACTTACACGGCAGGCAATGCACAAACGCTATCATGCAGCTGTTGAGAAACTCGGCATTGAGGCGACAGTCCATGCGCTTCGCCACAGTTATGCAACCCATCTGCTCAGGGGAGGAGCAAACATAAGACAGGTCCAGATGCTGCTCGGTCATGCCGATATAAAGACAACACAGATATACACGCACCTGAACACGGATGACCTGCTTGCGACCTTTGATAAGTATTTCCCTCTCAGCAGTGAAAGGAACAGTTAGCCGGAACCGGGGTTTTTTGTGTATAGAAGAGTATGAATGAAAAAACTCTTCTGGAAGTCTCAAACTATCCTGTCATGTATAAGAAAGCATGGGACAGCTACATCGGTTTTGTTGAAAAGAACGACCCGCTGTTTCCATGCACTCTGGATGAAAATGAGGTCGATGTGCTCTCATTTTTCGGTCTTCCCGTAAGAAGCGACACAGCTGTGATCTGCGCTTCAAAAAAGGGGCTGGAATATCTTCAGGATGAGGCATATCATTTCGGCCTTGAACTTGGACTGAATGATATACCGGTCTCGTTCGGAAGCGGATCAAGCGTTATTGAAAAAGCTTTCCGCACCGGTTTCCTGGACGGGGAAGGCCAGATGGAGTATTACCTCGACTGCGGTCTCATGGATGTCTTCACCCATGCGAAGATAAAGAGAATGTGTTCTGTGATCCTTGCGAGGGAAGGGTGCATATATTCACCGTTTCACCCGGATAAGAAGAGCGGCAGCTGGAAGAGGGAGGATGTGCTGCTGAAAGAGTATCTTGCAACGAGAAAGCGTAACATCATACTGCTCGGACTGTCTGAAAGCCGCAGGGATATCGTGGAGAGCGCCCTTATGGGCGGTGCGGAGATATATGTGCACTCTTCATTCATATCCTCATTTCATGCTAGGATATATGCCCGTGAGGGTGCCCGTATCATAACAGGTGCACGCGACTACATTGCTGCAAGGCAGATGCATGGCGAGGCCCTTTCATATCCGGACTGCAGGGGATATTATCATTACAACGGGCGCAGTTACAGTCTGATCAGGGGGTTGTGAAGCAAGGAGAATGAGCAGGGAAAGGGATTATCTTGATTCATTTCTTACATATATTGATGCCGAGAGAAAACTTTCCGTCCATACGGAGAGCGCATATTCCCGTGATCTGGAAGATTTCATCATCTATCTTGAAGGTCATGATATATCGATAGATGATTTTTCCCTTCACGATGCCAGGGACTATGTGAGAAACCTGAAGGAAGACTGGGCGGAAAAGACCGTGAAGAGGAAGATATCAGCAATAAGGACATTCTTTGCCTACCTTCAGAAAAGGGAATACATAAAGAACAATGTTTTCGCATCCATTTCCCTGTCCCAGGGAAGTTTCCATCTGCCTTCCGTGCTCAGTGCAGGTGAGGTGAATGAGCTTCTGTCTTACAGGACAGAAGGCTTTGACGGGGTAAGGGACCATTTCCTGTTTCTCTTTCTTTACAATACCGGCGCCCGTATCAGCGAGGCTCTGGGGATAGATGTCTCAATGGTGGAGAAAAGCGAGAGACGGGTGAGGATAAAAGGAAAGGGAGGAAAGACCCGCTTTCTCTTTCTCTCTCCCGTCACGTTATGTGAGATGGAAGACTATCTCAAGGAAAGGGAACTTGTCCTGAGCCGGAAGGGATGCACCGATGAGAAGGCACTTTTCATTTCTTCAAGAGGAAACAGGTTGCCCTTCTCAAGCGTTCACGTTATTTTTACTAAGGTGAGAGAAGCGCTGGGATGGCAGAAAGAGTTCACGCCGCATACGCTGCGGCATACATATGCAACGCAGCTGCTTGACAACGGCGCCGACATAAGGGTGGTCCAGGCTCTGCTCGGGCATGAGAGCATTTCAACCACCCAGATATACACGCATGTCTCGAAGGCAGGACTCCATAAGGTTTATGATGACTGCCACCCGCATGCGAAAGGAGAAAAAGAGAATTATGACTAATGATTTGAGAGGTACGACCATTGTCGCCGTCAGGAAGGACGGAAGGGTCGCAATAGCCGGAGACGGACAGGTCACACAGGGACAGAGTTCGATTCTCAAGGGGAACGCCAGAAAGGTCAGGAGAATCTACAATGATAAGATAGTCATCGGTTTTGCAGGCTCCACTGCAGATGCCATCACTCTTTATGAGCTGTTTGAAAAGAAGCTTGCCGAGGACAACGGGGATCTCACCCGTGCTGCGGTCGATCTTGCCAAACAGTGGAGAGTGGACAAGCAGCTGAGAAACCTTGAGGCGCTGCTGCTTGCAACAGATGGAAAGCGCATGTTCTACATCTCCGGAGTCGGCGATGTGATTGAGCCCGAAGATGACTGCATGGCAATAGGCTCGGGCGGCAATTATGCCATAGCCGCGGCAAGGGCATACCTTGACAGCAATGCCGCTCTGTCTGCCGAGGAAATTGCCAGACGCTCAATAAAGATCGCGTCCCAGATCTGCGTATTCACAAACGACCATATCACTTGCGAGGTTATCTGACACATGGAAAAGAAACTTGACGAGATGTTCCCGTGTGAAATCGTGGCATCTCTTGACAAATATATTATCGGACAGAAAGAAGCAAAGAAAATGATTGCCATCGCGCTGCGCAACAGGAGCAGGAGAAAGAAGCTTGCTGACGGCATAAGGGAAGAGATAAATCCCAAGAACATAATGATGATCGGTCCCACCGGTGTGGGCAAGACCGAGATCGCCCGCCGTATCGCAAAGCTTGCCAATGCTCCTTTCATCAAGGTTGAGGCGACAAAGTACACAGAAGTCGGCTATGTCGGACGTGATGTGGAGTCCATGGTCAAGGATCTCATGGCCAGTGCCGTCAACATGGTGACTGCGGAGATGGCTGCAGCCAAGGAGGAAGAAGTCAGCCGTTCTGTTGATGAGAGGCTTCTTGATCTTCTGCTGCCATCCGTCAGGGATGAGAATGTCAAGGACGGAGGAAGCACCACAGTTGTCGAATCCTCATCCGACAGTGCCAGGGAGCAGTTCAGGCAGATGCTCCGCAACGGAGTGTTCGAAGACAAGATGGTCACAATAAGCACACACCCCGCATCCCGTGTGGAAATCGGAGTGATGGGCAGCGGAAACTCCATGGAGGATATTCAGGAGGCCATGAACAACCTCGGCTCGATGTTCCAGAAACCGAAGAAGAAAAAGGTTTCCGTGAAGAGGGCCCGCGAGATCATCAGGGAAGAGGAGATGAGCAAGGCTGTCGACAACGACAGGGTTGTGGAGGAAGCTAAGGAAAGAACGGAAGAGATGGGAATCATCTTCATCGATGAGATCGACAAGATCGCATCAACCGGCAGCAACTCGCGCGGCGATGTTTCCCGTGAAGGCGTTCAGCGTGATATCCTGCCCATTGTTGAAGGCACCAGGGTCAACACCCGCTGGGGAGTCATCGACACGACAAACATCCTCTTCATTGCAGCAGGTGCATTCTCATTCTCAAAGCCGTCGGATCTCATTCCCGAGCTTCAGGGCCGTTTCCCGATCCGTGTCGAACTCAGCGATCTTTCCAGCAAGGACTTCTACAGAATCCTCACAGAACCGGAAAATGCGCTCACAAAGCAGTACAAGGCTCTCATGGAAACAGAGGAAGTTTCTCTGGATTTCACTGATGACGGACTCAGGCGCATTGCCGATTTCGCACATCAGGTCAACTCCACAACTGATAATATCGGGGCGAGAAGACTTCATACAGTCATGGAGAAACTGCTTGAGGATGTCAGCTATGAGGCTGAAAAGTATAAGGGACAGACTGTAAGCATTGACCAGTCTTATGTCGAGGACAAGCTCAAGGACATCGTATCAAGAGAAGATGTCACCCGTTATATCCTCTAGGAGTGCTTATGCAGTACATCACGCTGGTAAGCGACAGCTATGAAAAGGCAGTTGAGGAGGCGAAAAGGAAATACGGCTCCTCGCTGCGCATAATATCGAGAAAGGAATACACCTCCGGCGGCGGCATTTTCACGCGCAGGAGAAAAAAGTGCGAGATTACGTTCTATCTTGTGGAGGAAAAGCCTGCAAAGAAAGAGAAGAAAGAGAACGTCACACGCCAGGATCTTGCCGAGTTCGAGCAGGAAGCCAGAACACCGGATCCTGAGACTCTCACGAGTCAGGAAAGACTGGACACGCTCAAACCTGCCCGTGACCTTGAAAAGGCGGACAGCTGTGCGGACAAGGCGGCAAAGATTCTTGACAAGAATGAAATCGGCATGTCTCTGAGATCTCACATCCTTGACGGATTTGATTCAGGCGATGACCTGTCACTGGCCATATGTGACAAGATCATCTCCTCTGTCATGATTGATCATGAGAATCAGGCACATCCAAGGAAATATCAGGTGTTTCTCGGTCCGACCGGAAGCGGAAAGACCACAACACTTGCCAAGATAGCATCCCTTTACAAAACTGTGGGCAGGAATGTCGGAATCATAACGCTTGACAGTTACAGAATCGGTGCATACGAACAGGTAAAGGCATTTGCAGATGCCTTCTCGATTCCCGTCATGCTTGTGAGAGGCGAGGATGAGATAATCCTTGCCAAGGACAGGTTTCGTTCCCTTGATCTTGTTCTGGTGGATACGATGGGACTGAGTCCTGCCGATGCCGCGCTGAATCTGAAGCTCAGGGGCCTTCTTTCCCTGTTCGGGGAATCGGAGACGAGCTATCTTCTCACATGTCCTGCCACGACCAAGACGGAAGACATGCTGAGAATCTACAGGCATTATGCACAGTTCAAGAAGATAAGCTCCCTGATAGTCACCAAACTTGATGAGACGGGAAGCATCGGCTCATTCCTCACATTTGCCTATGAAGTGAAGCTTCCAGTCTCATTCTGCACAAACGGGCAGGGTGTTCCGGATGATCTTATGAAGGCAAGCACGCTATCACTGACCGAATACCTCACCGGGCTTGATATGGACCTGAAACCTGTTAATGATCAGTTGAGCTGAATGACATTCTGATCGCTGGCCCTTATCTTGCCCTGGCGGACAAGGCCTGCGATCACATTGCCGCAGGCAGGTGCCGCGATGTCCGCACCCCATACGCTGTTTCCCTTGGGAGCGGAGATGGCAAAGTAAACAATGTAGTCACCGGCGATGGCAAGAGTGGATGCGAGGTTTGTCCCGTCTTCATAGCTTCCGCTTTCAGGATTTATTATTTCAGCTGTGCCGGTTTTCGCCCTGACATCAACATTCTTCACTGCAGCTTTTTTTGCAGTCCCTTCCTTCACGGCAGTCTCCATGTAGGAAATAATCTCATTTGCAGTACGGCTTGTCATCACAGGCTTGCTATTGTATGCATCTCCCGTGTCTATGATATTGCCGTCATGATCAGTTATCCTGTCGACAATCCTGAGACTGTTCATCACTCCGTTATTCGCAATTGCCGTTGCCGCCTGGACGATCTGAAGGGCATTCACGCTTATTTCCTGACCGAATGCAATTGTCGCCTTGCTTCTGCTGCTCCAGTTCCCGGGACGTGAAAGATAGCCGGATGTTATTCCTCCGAGCTCAAGATCGGGGCGGGTGCCGAAACCAAGCAACCTCAGGTAATTGTAGAAATCCTCATCCGAGAGCTGCAGGCACCAGGATGCGATTGCACCGTTGCAGGAGAGTGATATCATGTTGCGTGCGTCGACTGCACCATGCGCGCTGTGGCAGTTGATGGTGAAAGTCGAGTCTCCGACAGTGAAAGTCTCGCTTCCGTCACAGATGAACGGAGTTGAGGTGTCAATTCCTTCATCCATGCATTTTGCGAGGGTGAACACCTTGAAGACGGAACCCGGCTCGTAATTATATGCAAGCGTCCTGTTCATCCTTTCATCCCCGCTTGAGGAACCGTAATAGTTGAGGTCATACCAGGGGTAGGACGACATTGCCAGGATATCACCGGTGGAAGCATCGGCGACAAGAGCCATTATGTAATCCGGATCATGATCATATGCGATGTTCTGAACCTCGACATCCACAAGATACTGCACGTCAAGATCAAGCGTGAGATGAACATCTGCACCGTAAGTCACATCTTCATCAAGACCGGGATAGGGGGAAAGAATATCGTCATAGGCGTATTCGATACCTTCGCTGCCGACTCCTTCGGCATTTACGAATCCGATGAGCTGGCAGGCATGGAATAGGGACGAATAGCTTCTGGCGCTTCTGCTTTCAACGACGATTTCATTCTGCATTCCTGCATTACGGACTGCCTCTTTCAGCCTTTCCGCCTCTTCCATCGTCATTCTGTTCTTTATAAGTGCATATGTGGTGTATTTCTGAGCCTGCGAGATTATTTCATCTACGCTCATGTCTATGTAAGGACTTACGAGCACGGCGGCTTTCGTAATGTCATCAATGGCCGAGAGACGGAAATAAAGAGCCCACTGCCGTGTCTGGTTTGCAAGCACATTTCCGTTCCTGTCTATTATCTCACCTCTTATCACGGAAGATGCTACGGCGGGATCCCTGTATTCCTTTCCTTTCTCGTTTTCAATGAGCATAATATATGCTATCCTTGCGATGAAGACTAGAAAAAGAATCAGTACGATGCAAAGATACAGCATTGGTATTTTGTTTCTTCTAGAATCTTTAGCCATTGTATTGTATTATAGGCTGAGGTACGGGTTTAATCAAATGGGACGAGAAAGCTATGACGATATGGTAAGCTCCTCAAATGAGAGACGTAAAAGGGGCACTTCTTCTTCCAGGACAGGGCTGATTGCAGTCCTGGGTGTTCTAATATGTGCGATCGCCGTTCTGGTTTTTCTCATTCTCTCTCCTGTGGAGGAAGGGAATGCCGCGGCTCAGACACAGACCCCTGTTACGGTTGATGTAAAAGAACCCGAGATCATCCTTCCATCATCAGCGTCCTCTGCCGATGCTGTGCTTCCTGCTGAAGAAAATGAGTCTGCCGCCCAGGAAGCAGCACCTGCTTCTCCGGCCAGGACTGTTACGGCTGAATCCATTCAGGCTTCATCCTCTTCATCAAACAGCAGACGCAGTACTGCAGTCGATCTCATCTCTGCACAGGACATGGCCAATTTCGATACTGCCGATCATGTGATCTACCTCACGCATACCGTCAGGGAGGGGGAGGACCTTCCGTCAATCGCAGAAGCTTACGGCCGGAACGTCAACACAATTATTTCCGTCAACCGGATAATGAACATCGCCGCAATCCAGCCGGGCGTGCAGCTCAGGATTCCGAACATGGACGGACAGCTCTACACTGTACAGCAGGGTGATATGCTCTCCACAATCGCATATAAGTTCAATCCCGAACTCGGCTGGAGAAACCTCATGGATATCAACAGCCTGACAAGCGAGAACATATATGTCGGCCAGGAACTTTTCATTCCGAGCATGGCGGATTCCGGTACCGCAGCTGTTCTTCAGGACTCATCCCTCACATTCATTTCTCCCGTTAAAGGAAGCATAAGCGCATCCTATGGTGAGGTTTACAGCGGCAACATGCTTTCAGGCATTCTCATAACCTGTCCTGAAGGCTCGCAGGTACTGTGTGCCGCAGACGGTGCGGTTGTCGATCTCGGAACTGATGATAATTACGGCAAATTCGTGATCATCCAGCATGATCAGGGATATAAGACAACATATGCTTTCCTTAACTCTGTAAGCGTCACTATCGGCAATGAGGTTAAGCAGGGTGATGTGATAGGAACAGTCTCTGCTTCCACAACATTCACATCTCCGACCATTTACTTCCAGATAGACCAGAGCGGCATTGCACTTGATCCTTCACTGTTCATCTGAATCTGTCTCAGATGTAATGTGTTTCTGATTCATTCCAGTATTTCATATATACACCTTGAGATGGATCAAAATTAATCTGATACATCCTGAACGTGACTTTGAAATTCTTGGGCTGCCACATTTCTTCATAAGAATACATATAACTCATACCGAGTTTCTCCATCACTTTTCCGCTGGCTGCATTGTTGATATCGTGTGTCGCAGTGAGAAAAGGGAAAATGCCGTCTTTTCTTATCTGATTCACAAGAGCCTTTCCTGCTTCAGTAATGATGCCACGGTTCCAGTATTCCTTTTTCAGGCCATAACCGAGATCATGGGAAGGCGAGCTGTCTGCATTGATGTATCCGACCGGGGTATCATCATCTTTCAGACAGACAGCATATGCATAGCCGCAAGGCTGTGCATAGACAGATGAATAGCGGGTTTCGTAAAAATTACGTGCATCATCCATGGTTTTCAAAGGAAACCATGGAAGGAATCTGTTCACATCCCTGTCCTGAAGTATTTCAAGAAGGGCGGGAAGATCATCCTGTGTGAACTTTCTGAGTCTGAGGCGTTCTGTTTCTATTTTAGGAGTATTCATATAATCTATGCTAACTTAAAAACCTGATTGCTGCATGAGACATGAAAAAGGAGCTCCGCTGAATCGAAGCTCCCTATGTTATGTGAGTTTTTTCAGGTCTCACACATTCCTGCCGCAGCAGTTCTTGTATTTCTTTCCGCTTCCGCAGGGACAGGGATCATTGCGCCCGATCTTCGGCGTTGTGCGCACAACAGTGGTTGTCTTCATTGCGGAGTCAGTCACATGAGGCTTTGCAGCATTCTGGCTTGCCTGTGCATTGATCTGAGGACGGGAAAGGGTGAGCTTTGAATTCTGCGGACTGCGGCTTGAAGTTCTCAGGACGAACTTTGCGGCGACAGCAGTACGGCAGACATTCTCGCTTATCTCGTCAAGCATCTTGTCATAAGCATCACTTGCCTCATTCTTATATTCGATGAGAGGATTCTTCTGTGCATAGCTCTTGAGCTGGGAAGCATCCTTTATCTCGTCAAGCACATCAAGGTGGTCGATCCATCTCTTGTCAATATTCCTGAGATACAGGGAGCGGATGAAAAGATTGAAGTTCTCCTTTCCGATGAGTTTTTCCTTTGCATCAAGGATGGCGTTTATCCTGTCAACGACAGTGTCGACAGGCTTTGCCTTGTACTCGTCATCAGTGAGATCGAAACTTGTCGTGAAGGTTCTCTGAAGAGCTTCCCTGTACTTGATAACGCCTTCCTTCTGCGTCTCCTCATAAAGACTCTCCGTAAAGATCCTGCAGTTTTCCTTGATACGGGAGAGCAGGTCATCGCTTGTGATGATCTCGTCTCTCTGTTCATAGATGTAGTTTCTCTGCTCGTTGAGGACATCATCATAATCAAGAAGTCTCTTTCTTATTTCAAAGTTTCTCTCCTCGACTCTTTCCTGTGCCTTCTCGATTGCATTGGTAAGCATTTTGTTCTCGATTGGGGCACCGTCTGTCATGCCGAGCTTTCCGACAATTGACTTGACAGTATCGGAAGCGAAAAGACGCATGAGAGTATCGTCCATCGAGACGAAGAAGCGGGATGCACCCGGATCGCCCTGACGGCCGGAACGGCCTCTCAGCTGGTTGTCGATACGCCTTGATTCATGACGCTCCGAGCCGATGATGTAAAGGCCTCCCAGTGCCTTTACCTCCTCATATGCTTCCTTCCACTGAGGCATGATGTCCTTTACAGCCTGGCGGAGGACTTCCGGCTCAGCCTCGCTGCCGACTTTCTTCATTGCAAGATGCTCAGGAGAGCCGCCCAGCTTGATATCAGTACCGCGTCCGGCCATGTTCGTTGAAATGGTGACTGCACCCTTGCGTCCGGCTTCACCTATGATGAAAGCCTCTCTCGCATGGTTCTTTGCATTGAGAACCTCATGCTGGATACCGGCACGGCGGAACATCTTCGAAAGCAGTTCGGACTTCTCGATTGAGACCGTACCGACAAGCACGGGCTGTCCTGTGGCATGGATCTTCTTCACTTCTTCTACGATCGCGTTGAACTTCATCTCCTCGTTGTAATAGATGAGGTCGGGAAGATCGACTCTTCTCACCGGCTTGTTGGTCGGCACAACGACAACATCGAGATCATATATCTGCTTGAATTCGTTTGCCTCGGTATCGGCAGTACCGGTCATGCCGGAAAGCTTGTCATACATCCTGAAGAAGTTCTGGAATGTGATGGTGGCGAAAGTCTTTGACTGGCCCTGTATCTTCACGCCTTCCTTTGCCTCTATTGCCTGATGGAGACCGCCTGAATAGCGTCTGCCGGACAGAATTCGTCCTGTGAACTGGTCGACGATCTCGACAATGCCGTCATGAACAACATAATCCACATCCTTCTCGTAAAGGCGGTGGGCGATCACGGCTTCGGTGCAGTAATGGATCAGCTCGAAGTTCCCGTCATCATATATGCTGGTTGTGTCATTACCGTTCTCATCCGTTGAGGTGACAAGCAGACCCTGTGACTTCAGGATTCTCTCAAGATTGTTTATGCCCTGCTTGGTGAACGTGATGTTCTTCGCTTTCTCGTCAATCCTGTAGTCTCCTCTCTCGTCGAAGGACTCCACTGTCTTCCTGTCGAGCATTTCCATCTTGGTCAGCTCGTAATACTCGCCGGTTTCGGGATTTTTCTCGCATTCCTTGAGGAAGTGAACGATGCTGTTTGCGGCCTTAACCTGTTTTGAGTCATCATCGGCCTGACCTGAGATGATGAGAGGGGTTCTTGCCTCATCGATGAGGATGGAGTCGATCTCGTCAACGATACAGTAGTTGTGTGTCGGCTGTACCTTGTCCTGCATTCTCCATTTCAGGTTGTCTCTCAGATAGTCGAAGCCGAACTCGTTGTTGGTTCCGTATGTTATATCGCAGGCATAGGCCTTTTTCTTTGATTCGTTGTCCTGATTGGCGAAGATGAAACCGGTGGTCAGCCCCATGTACGCATAGACAGGACCCATCCATGAAGCGTCACGTCCTGCAAGGTAGTCATTGACGGTTACGACATGAACGCCTTTGCCGGAGAGCGCATTGAGGTATGCGGCAGGAACACAGGTGAGGGTTTTTCCTTCACCCGTCTTCATTTCAAGGATATCTCCCTGATGAAGAACTACTGCACCCATTATCTGGACATCGTAATGCTTTTCGCCCAGAACCCTCCAGCTGGCTTCCCTTGCCATTGCGAAGGCTTTGGGCAGGATCACATCAAGATTTGTCTTTCCGTCCCTGATCAGGGCCTTCCATTCTCCGGTCTGTCTGACCATGTCTTCCTGACTCAGTTTCTCAGCCCATCCTGCCTCTGCATTCACTGTAGCAACGATGGGGTTGAGCCTTTTCATATCTTTATCGTGTTTGGTTCCGCCGAAGAGGGCGGCAAAAAAATTCTTAGCCATATGAGGCATATAATACAAAAAACGGAAAGCAAAGGAAAGGCGGCCGGTCTGCGTCAAAAAAACATGGCCTGTGTCTAATTGACACACTGCAAGAGGGAGGAGTAAGTTTTCATGTATGAAGATTGCATTTACCGGAGGCGGTACACTGGGTCATGTGATTCCTGCTTTGAGCGTTTATGATGAACTTGTCTCCAGGTATGGTTCCTTTGACTCATTCTACATCGGCTCGAAAAAGAAAAGCGAGGCGGAATACGTGGAGAGTCACGGCCTGAGATTCTATCCGGTCAGCACGGGAAAGCTGCGCCGCTATTTCTCATTAGAGAACTTCACCGATATTTTCAGGGTGTGTGCAGGTTTCTTTCAGTCACTTGGAATACTGAGAAGGGAAAAACCGGATGTCCTTTTCTCCAAAGGCGGCTTCGTCTCGGTTCCCGTATGCCTTGCCGCATCCATCCTCGGGATAAAGCTCGTGACACATGAGTCGGACTGCTCAATGGGACTTGCCAACCGTATAAACTCGCGCTTTGCAGACATAGTCTGTCTCGGTTTTGACTCAACTGCCATTGAAGGAAAAAAATACATTTACACGGGTAACCCGGTGCGGCATGAAATTGTTTCAATGGCACATGAAGATATTCCGGTATCTGAAGATCTAATCCTTGTGCTCGGCGGCAGCATGGGAGCCGCAGAGATCAACACTCTTGTCTATGAGAACCTTGATGCACTGTGTTCAAGATGGCATGTAGTGCATCAGGCCGGAAAAAGCGGGGACTTCTCCATAAAGAGGGACAACTATGATCAGAGGGAATTCATAGGAGATGAGCTTCCGCTTCTGATGAAGAAGGCGAAGCTTGTCATAACCCGGAGCGGAGCGAATACCGTGAGCGAGCTGTGCATCCTGGCAAAGACAAGCCTGCTCATTCCGCTCAGGAGCAGCCAGAGCAGGGGGGATCAGATCGAGAACGCAGCATGGCTTGAGGAAAGAGGGGCGGCTGCGGTACTGAAGGATGGAAAAGATTTTCTTGAAAAAGTCTCCGTTCTGATGGATGATGACACAGACATCGGAGAAAACGCTTATAAACTCAGATGCGAGGATGCCTCAGCGAGGATCGCATCTATTATTGAAGGAGTCATAAATGATTGAACTTGGAGGAGTCAGCCTCAGCATTATCGATATCGTGATATTCGTCTTCACCATGGTCAGCGCCGTATTCTGCTGCATCAGGGGATTCGTCATGGAGCTTTCAAAGTGGATCGGCATAGTGATCGGCCTTCTTGTCGCCATCATGTTCACATCCATGCTCTCTCCCAATCTGGCGTCAGTCCTGCCGGAAGGTTTCCCCGCATGGGCAGTATCCATCATCAGCTTTGCATCTCTTGCACTCGCCGGTTTCCTTGCCGTCGTCCTTGTAGGCAAGATGGCAAGGAAGATCGTGGAGACTTTCAACCTCGGTGTGGTTGACAACATCCTCGGTTTTCTCTGGGGCCTTGTATTCTCGCTCCTTGTCTTTTCCGTCATCGTCTATCTGCTGACGATCCAGCCGGTTTTCGATCTGTCGAACCTGCTTAATTCCTCTGTTATAATAAAGAAGATAATCAACCCGCTGCTTCCGGGTACGATTTCAACACTTGAGAACATTGCTCAGGAAGGTATGAATGCCATTACTCAGATCAGCTAGAACACAGAAGCAGATTGCCAGACAGCTGGAAGAAGAGATGAAGGATAACCGTCTTCCACAGTCAATCCTGTTTTCAGGCAGTCCGTATACATCGCGTATGACAACGGCTCTGGAGCTGGCTCTCTGTCTCAGCGGGGAAGAGGATAAATTCGACACGCTTGAAAGCGCAAATATAATCACTCTGTCCTCACGGGACAGCACACTGCGTATCAGGGCGCTGAGGAATCTTTATGAGAAGGACATGACCTCATCAGCGTTTCTCAATCTTGTGCATGAGGTGAGGGTGATGCTGCTTTCCTGCCACGAGGCGCTTTACACGAACAGCGACAAGGATGTCTTTGCAGCTGCCAGCGAGCTTTCCTCCCTCCTGATGGAAGAGCCGTCGCCGGATGACAGTCAGGCATCATCTGAATTCCTTTCGGCATTTGACAAAGCCTATGATCTCTTCATCTCGAAGAAAAGGAAATCATCGCTTTTCACGATAGACCAGATCAGGCTTATTCAGTCCTATTTGCAGCAGAACAGCGAGCAGAACAAGATCGTGATCCTTGAAAACATCGAGGATGCCAGCACCGGTGCCGTCAACTCGATCCTCAAGCTTCTGGAGGAACCTCCCGAGGGTGCATACATCATTTTGATATCACAGAATGCAGGCCGCATCATCGATACCATTCTCTCTCGTGTGCGCCATTATGAGTTTCCATCTCTTTCCACTGAGTGCCAGTGCACGCTGATCAGGGACAGCTACAGGAGGGACGGCAGTGATCTTGAGGAGTTTTTCCTCATTTCATCCGGTCTTGATCTCGATCAGCTTAACATATTCGCAGAGGAGTTCATCTACGCCCTGCTTGTCAGGAAGAAAGGGCTGACAAGTGAGGAGATGAACAGCCTTTGTGCTTTTCTTGACAGCTTTTCAGCCTGGCGTCTGTTTCTTGAAAAGTGCGTCAGTCTTGCCGAAGACGGCTTCCGTCAGGGAAAACTTGATGCATTCATCTGCGACAGGATGCTGGGTATCATCAGCAGATGCTACAACAATTCCCAGGTTTATGCGCAGAACAGGCGCGTCATGCTTGAGAACATTCACAGGGGGATCCTTGCATTATGAGCAACAGACTACTCAGGAAGGCCGTCAGCAAGATCGACAGCATGCCGGAAAAAGAGATAAAGAGGCTCATTGCGCTTCAGATGAGGGAAACCGACATGCTTGAAGCTCTGCTTGAGAACGGCAAGGTCGGCCACTGTGTGCTTGATGGCGATATCATCTGTTATGCGAACACTCTTTTCTGCACTCTTCTTCCCACCAACAGACTGTATCTGGGACGTGCCGAAGGACGACGTCTCGACGAGCTGGTGACTGATGACGAGGTGATGTCATACCTGAGGACAATAAGTGCTGAAAGTGAGGAAGATGAGAAGGAATTCTATTTCCAGGCGGGAAATGAAGTCAGGATCATCCTGCTTTCAAACAGGCGCATCTCCACCGAGGAAGGAGAGTATCTTGATCTGTCAGTACAGGACATTACCGAAGACAAGAGAAAGGAGACGCGGCTGAGAAGAAGCGAATCCCTTGCATCAATGACCACAATGGCTGCGGGAATCGCCCATGAGATAAAGAATCCCCTGGCCGCGATGCAGATTCATCTCCAGCTGCTGAAGAAGGCATTCGAGAAGAAAGGCAGCCTTACCGGTGAGGATGCAAAGCGCTATACGAACGTGCTTGAGGAGGAGATCGATCATCTCAACGGTATTGCGGTCGACTTCCTTTTCGCGGTACGGCCAATGAATGTCGAACTGAAAAAACAGCGTCTTGAACCTGTCATAACCTCACTTGAGGATTTCGTGCGTCCCGAGCTTGAGGAGCACGGTATAAAGTTCATTGTCAGGGTGGAGCCGTTCCTGCCTCAGCTCATGCTTGATGCGAATTACATACGTCAGGCGCTGCTGAACATGATCAAGAATGCGATGAACGCGATGGAAAGGGGAGGCCGTCTCGATCTCATCGCAAAGAGCGACGGAGACTATGTCAGGATAATCATCCGCGACACCGGATGCGGTATCGAAAGGGATAAGATGAGCAAGATTTTCGAACCCTATTTCACCACCAAGGCAAGCGGTACGGGACTTGGTCTTACCGTCGTGTATAAAATCATAAAGGAACACGGAGGCGACATAAGTGTTGAGAGCACTGTAGGTGAAGGAACGGCTTTCACCGTGAGCCTGCCGGTGCCCAGCGATGAGAGAATCGCGCTTGAGGAGATGAGTGATGGCTAACATTCTTATTGTCGATGACGAGAAAAACATACGCTCCGGTCTTCAGATCGCATTTGAGGACGAAGGATACGACACCTTCGAGGCTGCAGACGGACAGGAGGCCTGGAAAGTCATAAACAAAAACACCATCGATCTTGTGATCACCGATCTCAGGATGCCGGTGATGAGCGGCTATGAGCTTCTGAAGAAGATCAATGCGGCGTATCCGACTCTTCCCGTCATTGTCCTTACGGGGCACGGTTCGATAGAGGATGCCGTTCAGGCAATGAGGGACGGTGCCGTCGATTTCTTCACCAAGCCTGTTGATCTTGACCATCTCATCCTCACAGTCTCGAAAGCGCTGTCCAACAAACTCATCAAGGAACAGAACGAGAAGCTCACAAAGGAAATATCGACACTGAGGAAGAAGCAGGATTTCCATCAGATCATCGGAAAGAGCGCGCCTCTTGTGAAGATGATGGAGACGATCGAGCAGGTCGCTCCGACCCGTGCTTCCGTGCTTGTCACCGGTGAAAGCGGTACCGGCAAGGAGCTTGTTGCCGATGCCATCCACTCCATGTCCAACAGAAGCGGCGGACCGTTTATCAAGGTTCATTGTGCGGCTTTGTCCGAAAACCTGCTTGAGTCAGAGCTTTTCGGTCATGAGAAAGGTGCCTTCACGGGCGCCGTAAGCCAGAAGAAGGGCCGTTTCGAACTGGCTGACGGGGGAACCATATTCCTTGATGAGATCGGCGAGATAAACGCATCCACGCAGGTCAAGATACTGCGCGTCCTTCAGGAACGTGCCTTTGAGAGGGTGGGCGGCAGCGAGACGATCAATGTGGATGTGAGGATCATCGCCGCAACCAACAGGAATCTTGAAGAGGAAGTGAAGGCCGGCAATTTCAGGGAGGATCTCTATTACCGCCTGAATGTCGTGCATATCGAGGTGCCGCCACTCAGGGAGAGAAAGGAGGACATAGGACTGCTTATCGCATCATTCCTCGATACTTTCAACAAGGAAGATGACAAGGACGTGACCGGTTTCTCTCCTGCTGCCCGCAAGGCCCTCATGTCATACTCCTGGCCCGGCAATATAAGGGAACTGCGCAATACGGTTGAAAGCTGTGTCGTGCTTGCACGCTCAAAAGTCATTGACGTTGATGATCTTCCTCCTCAGATAACGGAAGAAAAGAGTGCTTCGGCCGTGGACATAAAAATCGGAACAAGCCTTGATGAAGCCGAGAGGATTCTCATCATGTCCACCATAGATTACTGCAAAGGCAACAAGACCCGTGCCGCAGAGATACTTAAAATCGGAAGGAAGACGCTGCACAGGAAACTCGAGGAATATTCTTCATCATCGGGGAGTGCACAGTGATTTCCCTCTCCGACCTTGAGGACATATTCGCATCGGGGGGAAAGCTTTCCCTCAAGCTGCCAGCCTACGAAAACCGTCCGGACCAGCTGGCAATGGCCGAGGATGTTGCACGCTGCTACAACGAGAACTGCAAGGGTGTCATCGAGGCGGGAACCGGAATCGGAAAGTCATATGCCTATCTTGCCGTTGCGCTTCTCAACGCACAGGAGAACAGTGATGAGAAGACGGTCATCGCCACCAGCAATGTCGCTCTTCAGCAGCAGCTAATCAACAAGGACCTGCCGACGCTTGAGAAGGCCCTTGATCTCGACATTCCCTATGCGCTCCTGCTCGGGCGCAACAGATATGTCTGCGTTTCCAAAATGCTGAATGCCGTAAGCGGCTTCAAAAACCGTGAGGCAAAGCTTTTTGAGGAAGCTGAGAATGCAGAGGACAAAATCTATGCATGGTTCCGCAGCACTGAAACCGGAATCATGGAGGAACTTGAGCACAAGCTGCTGAGAACATCATTTGCCGCTAATATAAGAAGCGACAAAGACACCTGCCTCAAGCAGCGTTGTCCTTATATAGGCAAGTGCTTTTACTATAATGCGATCCAGAAGGCTAAAAACAGCCGTCTGATTGTCACGAATCATGCCCTGCTTTTCATAGACAGCTATATAAGGGCTGCGGGTGACGAGGGCTTTGACGAATCTGTCATCATACCGCCTTACAACAGGCTCATCATCGATGAGTGCCACAATATTGACAAAAGCGCCACTGAGTTTTTTTCCATCTCGCTGAGCGGGGAAAGGGTGAGGGAAAGCTACAAAAAGCTTTTCACCATCACCTACAAGAACAGGAACAACATGCATCTTGCCGATATCATAACGACTTACAAGAAGGAAATAACGGCAGATGACGCAAGAGCCTTCAATGTCAATCTGACACAGTTCACAAGTGAAGCCTCAATCTTCCTAAAAACCCTTGTATCGGCAAGGGACAGACAGCTTTTCGTGAGCGAGTGTCTTGTAACTGACACGCAGAAGAGTTTCGATGATATTGGAAAAGGTGAGGCTGCACAGCTTCTCATCACTCTGGATGAAATCCTCAAGGCTTTCCGTTTCTTCCTGCAGGGGCTTGATAAGAACTGCACTGACGAGGATGAGATATACATCAATCTCGCATCGGGAATCCTCGGTGAGTATGAGGAGTACCATGATGTCCTGCTTTCCTTCTACAACCACGGCACGGATGACAGGACGGTGTGCTATTACAAGTTCCGCCCCGATGAGGAAGGCGTGACGATGTGCGTCAGTCCGGTTTCGGTCGCCGACAGGATGAATGATTTCATATTCTCCAAACTTGATACCGTTGTCTGCACGTCCGCAACGGTGAAGACGGGAAAGAATTTCAATTATTTCCTCAAACAGGTGGGACTCGGCAGCGGCAGCGAGCTTGTCACCGGCTTCTATCCATCTCCGTTTGACTACTCAAGGAACGCAATGCTGCTTTTCCCCGTGAGGGGAAATTTCATGCGCTTTGATGCTCAGCAGAAAGACAGCTATGCGGAATATCTTGCGCGAATGATTGAAGACTGTGTCAATGCAAGCGGTGGAAGCGCGCTTGTCCTTTTCACGTCAAAGGACATGATGGAAAGGGTGTATGCGCTGGTGAAGGATAATATTGAAATGCCGCTTCTGATACAGAAAACAGGCACAAGCACGAACATACTGAGAAAGAAGTTCCTCAGCGAGAAGAATTCGATCCTCTTCGGTCTCAGATCGTTCTGGGAGGGAATAGACGTTCCAGGCGATGCCCTGCGCCTGCTCATCATAACCCAGCTACCGTTTCCCCATATACAGGACTGCATCATGAGGGCACGCTCGCAGCTCCTCATGAAAGAGGAGAAATCACCGTTTCTGTATATCTCTGTTCCTGAAATGCTCATCACGCTCAAGCAGGGACTCGGCCGTCTCATCAGGAGCGAGAGCGACAGAGGTGTCGTGATAATCGCGGACGGAAGGACCTCAAGATACATAGAGGCCATAAGAAACTGCCTTCCTCCGTATTACATTCCTGATGAGGAAGCTCTTGATGTCTCATCTTTTGCCGCAAAAATAGAGAACTTCCTCTTCTGAAAAAGAAAACGCCCTGAAAACCAGGGCGCAGTGCATAACATCAGAATTCTTACTCGATGACTGCAAGGATGTCGGCTGCAGCGAGAATGAGGTATTCAACACCGTCAGCCTTCACTGAAGTGCCGGCATATTTGTCGTGAAGGATCTTCTGACCTACCTTGACCTTGATATCCTCACTGTCGCCGATTGCCATGACTTCGGCAATCTGTGTCTTTTCCTGACTTGTCTGCGGAATGTAGATACCGCTGGCTGTCTTCTCTTCAGCTTCACTTACCTTGACAAGAACTCTGTCGTTAAGCGGAATGATCTTCATATTTTCTCTCCTATATTATTGGCATTATGTCCGTTGAGCTCTCTCAACCTTAGATAATATAGCCAAGAGGAAATCAATCGGCAAGGGGAGTGAAGTGTGAAAATTTGTAACAGTGTGAAAAATTTTATTTTTTGCACTTGCCGTTTCATTTTTTTCTTATTATCTAGAAGGTGTGATCAGAGGAAGAGAGAAAATGAACATAAGAGAACTCAACAGTCTTATCTATCTGAAAAAAGGCCGGCAGGCTGCTGAGGCCAATGAAATTGAGACATGTGTATCTTCTTATGCCAAAGGGTTCTATCTCCGCTGTACGGATGAGGATTTCTTTGATATCGAATTCTCTTCTTTCTTCTATTACCAGTTCCGCGTCTTCCTGCTTTCGCGCGGAAATTTCGATCTTTCCCTCAGTGAGGGAGATGAGGTCTCGAATCTCATAAGGAAGACATATGAGGAGATGAGAATCTGCCTTGATTATTCACCTTTCAACATTCAGGGAACAGGTGAATGGAATCTTTTAAGGAAGGTCGAGATAGATTTCTCGGAAAAAAGGACTCCATTTCTCACTGCCTGATATCATAGTGTGTCATTTTAACCCATAAAATTCGCTTTACATTTTCATTGTGTCATTCTGATACTAACTTCACATATTCCACACATTTGTCAAATCAGCAATAACTTCTTTTACAACAATTACTTATCCGGATTATTCAAATCTTGGCATGCTCTTTGCTTATTGATATGCAGAAGGAGACTTAAGAAAATGTCAAAAAGAATGCTTAATGATACATCTTCAGTTCAGGATGAAAAGGATGTCCTTTCAATATATTTAAAAGAAATCAACAGGGTTCCTCTCCTTGATCATGATGAGGAGTACCAGCTGGCACTCAGAGCACAGAAAGGCGATGAAAAAGCCCGTGAGAGACTTATAAATGCAAACCTCCGCTTTGTCGTGGCTGTTGCAAAGAAGTTCCAGGGACAGGGCCTTCCTCTTGAAGATCTCATCGATGAAGGCAACATCGGTCTTCTGATTGCGCTTGACAAGTTCGAACCTGACAAGGGATATCATTTCATCTCCTATGCAGTATGGTGGATCAGACAGTCCATAATGAAGGCCATCTGCGAGAAGAGCAGGGCCGTGCGCCTTCCTCTCAACAGGGCAAACGAACTGTTCCAGATCCAGAAAGCCCAGAAGAACCTCATGCACACATCCGGTTCTGCTGATGTTTCCATCGAGGAAATCGCACAGGAAGCAGGACTTGAGCCGGAGCTCGTGAACGAACTTCTCTCGATTTCCCGCGATACTGTGTCATTTGACAGTCCGGTGACAGCCGGAGGTGAGTCGACAACCAGCAAGCTGGGTGATTTCATCGAGGACGAGGGATTCGGTCCTGAGGAACTTGCGATGCAGAAGTGTCTCAAGGAAGACATAAACACAGTGCTTTCAACTCTTTCCGACAAAGAGAGGGAAATCATAACACTCCGCTTCGGTCTCAACAACAATGCTCCAATGAGCCTCAAGGAGATCGGTGAGATCTTCAACCTCACAAAGGAAAGGATCCGCCAGATCGAGAAGAGAGCCCTTGAAAGACTCAAGCAGCCTTCCAGGGCAAGGATACTTGAAGCCTATACAGCCTGATGACAGGCAGGATATATTCAACCTCCTAAAGATGTCCGCATGGGAATTCATTTTTCCATGCGGTTTCTTTTTCTTTTTTTATGAAACATTATTCCGCCTGGTGAAATCTGGGATGTTAATTGCTTCACGATAAACAAAATATTTTCCCCGCCACGTGAAAATTAATTTTTCCTTTCTTCTAATTTCTTAACTGCTAAACAATTGACTAAGCAGTAATATTTGATAGAATTTAATAGTTACATGTTAATCAGCTGATGGATGCCTTCGGGCAGGACATCGTTTCTCAAATACTTTGAAGGAGGAGAAAGTACAGTTCTTCCTGTACTTAGCAAAGCAGATGAAAAAAGAAAAAAAGAAGTATGTCTATTTTTTCGGTGCCGGTGTTACCGAAGGCAGGGCTGACATGAAAAGCCTGCTTGGAGGCAAGGGTGCGAATCTTGCCGACATGACAAGCATCGGACTTCCGGTCCCGCCGGGATTCACCATCACGACGGAGGCATGTGCCTATTTCGATTCACATAAGGGAGCATACCCTGAAGGACTGCGCGATGAGGTCCTTGCAAACCTTACAAAGCTTGAGAAGCTCATGGGTGCAAAGCTCGGTGACAAGGAGAATCCTCTTCTCGTTTCCGTACGTTCCGGTGCCGCTCAGTCAATGCCCGGCATGATGGATACAGTTCTCAACCTCGGCCTCAATCCCGATTCACTTCAGGCTCTCATAAAGAAGACAGGCAATGAACGTTTCGCCTGGGACAGCTACCGCCGCTTCATCCAGATGTTCGGCGATGTCGTAATGGGTGTGCCTCATTCTGAATTCGAAAGAGTTCTCCAGTCAGTCAAGGATGAGAACGGCAAGGTGTTCGATACAGAGCTTGATGTCGAGAATCTCAAGGAAGTCATCAAGAGATACAAGATCGTTTACAAGAAATTCACGGATGAGGAATTCCCGACTGATCCGGAATACCAGCTTTTCAAGACGATTGACGCCGTCTTCAATTCATGGAACAACGAGAGGGCGATCAAATACCGTCTCATGAATGATATCCGCGGTCTTCTCGGCACTGCAGTCAATGTGCAGACAATGGTCTTCGGCAATATGGGCGATACCAGCGGTACCGGTGTTGCCTTCACCCGTGATCCGGCAAGCGGCGAGAACAAGTTCTTCGGCGAGTACCTGATGAATGCTCAGGGCGAAGATGTCGTTGCCGGCATCCGTACGCCACAGAAAATAGACACACTTGCCAAGGTCAATCCTGAGGTCTATGAGCAGCTGTGCGGTATACGTGACACTCTTGAGAAACATTACCATGACATGCAGGATATCGAATTCACGATCCAGGAAGGCAAGCTCTACATGCTGCAGACCAGAAACGGCAAGAGAACCATCTTCTCATGGATCAGAAGCCAGGTTGAAATGGTTGAGGAAGGTCTCATTGACAAACAGACCGCAGTCAGCCGTGTTCCGGCCCAGGAATTCAACAAGCTCTTCGCTCCCATCCTTGACAACAAGGTGATCAGGGATCTCAGCATCAAGGTTGCCACAACCGGTCTTGCTGCCAGCCCGGGCGGTGCATGCGGCCAGATCTACTTCACCGCAAAGGCTGCGGAGGAGGCAAGTGCCGAAGGCAAGGATGTCATTCTCGTCAGGGAAGAGACAAGCCCTGAGGATATCGGCGGAATGGCTGTCAGCCGCGGTGTCATCACCTGCCGCGGCGGTATGACAAGCCATGCTGCGGTTGTTGCCCGCGGTATGGGATGTCCATGTGTTTCCGGCTGCGGTGAAATCCATGTGAATGAAGTCCAGAAGACTCTTGAAGTCAACGGCGTGAAGCTCAAGGAAGGCGATTACATGGCAATCGACGGTTTCACAGGCGCTGTATATACACAGAAGATCGCCGTAAAACCGAGTGAGATCATGCAGGTTCTTGACGGAACAATGAGGGAAAGCGAAAGCAGGCTCTTCCAGAACTACAAGAAGTTCATGGGTTATGTCAACGAGATCAAGACCATGGGCGTGCGCACCAATGCCGATACACCGAAAGATGCTCACTATGCAACGCTGCTCGGCGCGGAAGGCATCGGCCTGTGCAGAACAGAGCATATGTTCTTCGGCGGCAACAGAATCCTTTCAATGAGGAAGATGATCCTTGCCGATACTCTCGGTGCAAGACAGCAGGCCCTTGCAGAGCTTCTGCCCATGCAGAGAAGCGACTTCTATGAAATCTTCAAGACCCTCAACGGCCTTCCTGTCACGATCAGGCTTCTGGATCCGCCTCTTCACGAATTCCTGCCGAATGACAGCACAACCCGTCATGAGACCGCTCTACAGCTCGGCATAAGCGTTGAAGAGCTTTCACAGAAGATTGCAAAGCATCATGAATTCAACCCGATGCTCGGTTTCAGAGGCTGCCGCCTTGCCGTTGTCTATCCTGAAATCCTCGAGATGCAGGTAAGGGCTATCATCGAAGCTGCAATCCAGGCAAAGAGGGAAGGCTACGATGTGCATCCTGAAATCATGATTCCTCTCGTAGGCATCTACAAGGAATTTGTCTACTGCAAGGAAAGAGCCGTCAAAGTCATTGACGAGGTGTTTGACGAGCAGGGTCTCAAAGTCAATTACAAGATCGGTACGATGATTGAGGTTCCTCGTGCTGCGATCACGGCTGACGAGATTGCAAAGGAAGCCGAGTTCTTCAGCTTCGGCACGAACGACCTTACTCAGATGACATGCGGTTTCTCCCGTGATGATGCCGCAAGCTTCCTGTCACACTACGTGAACGATCCTGACAAGCAGTTCTATGAATATGATCCGTTTGCCACAATCGATGCCGGTGGTGTCGGCAAGCTTGTGAAGATGGCTGCCGATCTCGGCCGCTCCGTACGCCCTGACATCAAGTTGGGGATCTGCGGTGAGCATGGAGGAGATCCGAAGACCATCAAGTTCTGTCAGGAGGTGGGACTCAACTATGTTTCCTGTTCTCCGTTCAGAGTTCCTATTGCCCGTCTTGCCGCCGCACAGGCTGCAATCGAAGTCGGGAAGAAATAATTTCTCACAAATGCAATAGTCTGCAGAGGGCGGGGCTTTCCGCCCTCTGCTCTTGTATGCGTTAAATAAAACTTGACAATTCCCAAATCCTGTTCAAACATAGTGCTATGAAAAACCTTGTGAAAGCGTTGAGAATCAAAAGACGCATGAGTCAGAGCGAACTTGCATACTGCTGCGGAGTTTCCCGCCAGACAATCTATTCAATTGAGAAGGAAATATTCTCTCCGTCCCTTGAGCTTGCATACAAGCTGTCAAAGGTTCTCAATTTCAAGATGGAGGATATGTACGATTTCTCTGAATTCGACAGTGAAATCAGAACGCTTGACGATCTTTACAATGAAAAAAGTGCTGAAAACTCACCGAACATTTGAAAAGAATGTTTTTTTTTCATGAATTATGTTTTGCATTTGTTCTTTAATACTGTATATAATTGGAAACGGTCTTATTGAATTTGTCTGACAGTGAAAGTATTCATTGCCGGACGCTGAATAAACATTTTTAAAGGGGAAATGATATGAGAAGAAAACTCATCGGGGTATTGGTTCTCTCAGTTATGCTGTTGTTTTCTTTTGCATCATGCTCGCTTGACGGCATACTGGATGCAACACAGGGTAACAAGTTCGGTCAGAATGGTAGCAGCGAGGCTGCTGAAAATCTTTCCGGTATACTTCAGAACACTGTTGCGAATGAAACAACAAAAAAAGAGCTCAATGAAGGTGCAGTAACAGAAGAGGGTTTGGATTTATCCAAGGTTTCTGGATTTAGTGAATTAGCAAAAGCATTTGATAGTGAAAATAGCGATTTTAAACTAATAATTGAATTAGATAGTGAAGAAATTCGCACTAGCATCCAAGAGAATGGTATTGTCACTCCGCTTATCGGTGATGCAAAGCTTGAATTTGAAAAGACTGTCAACCAGGCAATTGCAGGAGATGTGAAAGCCCTGGCAGATTCAATGAAAAATACTTTGACAGGTGAAAGTGCAGAAGCAACAAGGAATACAATTGCAATTACACAGAATCTTCTTGATCAGGTGATGACGAACATGGAAGGAGATGCCGACATTCCTGAAGAACTACATGATACTCTTAATAATCTTAATAAGCAGCTTGCCGAGAAAGCAGCAGCTGATGCAGTGATCAACAACGGAGATCTGCTTCAGATCCAGCTTGTCACAAATGTCATCACAACAGTTTCAAGCATTATTACGGAAATGCCCAGTGAAGAAGGCGGCGAAGTCGATTTTGACATGTTTGTCGGAGCTGCAGATGATCTGAGACTTATCTCAAAGACATCCCTGAAACTCAAGGAAGGCGGCGTAAACACAATTGATATCGGAAGCCTGAGCGACATCATTCAGTCTTTCATTGACAGTGCCACCGGATCTGAAGAAGGTACAAACTGATTGGAGGGGGATGAGATGAAAAAGTTTTTATTGATAATGTTAATTGCAGTGCTGTCATGTTCCACGGTTTTTGCTGAGTTCAGCTGGACAAATGAAGAATACGGATATGTGCTCAGTGCTCCGTTCAAAAAGACAAGTGCAAGAGTCATGGCCATGGGCGGTGCCGGTATTGCCGTCCAGAACAATGCCGATGCTCTTTATATGAACCCTGCATCATTGGGCGCAAAGGGACTTGTGTTCAATATTCCTAATGTTGCTTTTACTCTTTATAATATAAAAGATTATAATGACATGGGGCTTATTGATTCGCTTATTGAGGATCCAGAATCCGTTCTTGACAGCGTCGGAGATATGATCAATTCCGATCTGCTCGATTACGGCAGGAACAACCTGGCGAAAGTTGATGCAGGTATCGGTTTCAAGGCCGGGCGCTTTGCTTTTGCTGTTGATACTCAGGTAAATCTCAATCTTTACAACTCAGTGGGTGGTTTTGAATATCTGAATATCATCCCTCAGATTGATGTTGCCTTCACAACAGGTTTAGGCTTGAGATTCCTCAGAGATGAGCCAATCAGTTTCGATGTAGGTGTTTCTCTGGGACTCAACCTAAGGGCATTCACACAGGCTGTAAGTTTTGAGACATTCAGCGATGCAATGACAGGAGACCGCGATTTTGAGGATGTCCTCAATGGATATGTAACTGCGCTGGGCTGGGCAATGCCGCTTTCAATCGGCTTTAATGCAAACTTCCCGTACGGCTTTACTCTTTCTGCCGTCGCATCCAATATCCAGCTGATCAATGGCGGTTATAACTATAAGAAAACGACTTTCAATGATATCCAAGATGACCCGACGGGTGAGATATTCAGTGCGATCGGTGCTGATGAGTTCACGGCAAAGTCCGACATGAATCTTGCACTCGGTTTCGGCTGGGCTCCTGATCTCGGCGGATGGGAGTGGCTTGCAGATCCGACAGTCGCAATTGACTTTGTCGATCTTATCGGCCTGTTTGATGATTTCTCTCTCAACTCATTCCTCGCAAGACTCAAGATGGGTGCCGAGATCAAGCTCTTCAAGGTTCTTGAAGTCCGTGGAGGTCTCAACGGCGGTTATGTGTCACTCGGTCTCGGTGTCAATCTCTTCAAGGTCATCCATCTCGAAGCTTCCTATTACTGGAATGAATTCGGAGAGACTCTCGGTGACAAGGATGTTGATGCCTTCACAATCAGGGCTAACATTTTCTGGGAATAAAAGAGATAGAATTTTGTTCATCAATGTATGGAGGAAGACCGCAGCAATGTGGTCTTCTTCTTCATTTAATGATATATTTTCCCCATGTTCTCAATCAGTGTAGTAATAAAAGGCTTTATTGTCGGTGCGACAATGATGGTCCCGGGGGTATCCGGAGGATCGATGGCTATGATTCTCGGAGTATATGACCAGCTGATTTCGTCAGTCAGCAGTTTCTTCAAAGATATGAAGAAAAATTTTACATATCTTCTCCAGTTCGGCATGGCCGGACTTATCGGGATAGTTCTGTGCGCACGGCCGATTACGGGAATCATAGACCGCTTCCCGATAGTATCGATGTTTTTCTTCATTGGCCTTGTGTTCGGTTCTGTGCCAATGCTCTATAAGAAAGCAAAGATAGAAAAGCTCAGCCTGAAATACATAGTCTCCTTCCTTATTGGTGCCCTCATAGTCGCAGCAATGGATTTTCTGCCTCAGATGAATTCTGCGGCAGTGGAGGGAATGAGCCTGTCTGTATTCTTTCTGCAGATAGTCACCGGTATTGTTGTTGCCGTAGGCTTCATCCTGCCCGGAATCAGCACCAGCTATCTTCTTCTGCTGCTTGGAACCTATGATTTCGTGATGGCGGCCATTGCCTCTCTTGATATCCTCGCGCTTGTACCATTTGTCCTTGGTTTCATTCTCGGTGTGATCCTTCTGACAAGGATTCTTGAAATCTGCATGCAGCGCTATCCCGGAATAACATATACGCTTATCCTGGGATTCCTCATAGGTTCCGTTTATACGGTCTATCCGGGAACACCGCAGGGAATGGAAATCATATACTCGGTAATTTCCTTTGCCGCCGGTTTTGTTCTTATATATTTTGTTTCAGCAAAGGAGGCAGAACTGGATGAGAAGAACTGACAGGGACTGTACAGGCAATCCTGAAATAGTCAGAAGATGCCTGAAGCAGGGCCAGATAATAAATATCGCAGTGAATACGGACTCCGTTCCCTATATTCTTCCTCTCTGTTTCGCAGAAGAGGAGATAGATGGCAGACTCGTCTTTTATTTCCACAAAGCAAATGATGGAACACTCAACAATCTCATAAAAAAGGAGTGCACCTGCAGTTTTTCAGTCACCGGACGGAGCACTCTTTTCATGGATGAGGAGAAGAGAACCTGCAATATGAACTATGCCTCATTCATAGGCAGGGGCAGAGTCTCTCTTGTTGGGAGTGAGGATGAGAGAAACAAGGCAGTGAGACTGATCATGGAACATTATGACAGGGGAGCATTCAGCCTTGACATGAGGGCAATGAGTGCGATTCTCATCTACAGAATCGATGTTGATGAGTATACTGTCAAGGCGACAAAAGGATGGAGGGATGAAGAATGCTTATAAATCCTGAACTCATAAAAAAAGCACTTGATGCAGCGCTTTCGACAGGTGCCGACTTTGCCGAGGTTTTCGTTGAGGAGAGTTTCAACAACGGTGTTTCGCTTGTCGATTCCAGAGTTGACAGCGTATCGTCAGCCGTGATCTCAGGGCTTGGCATCAGAGTGTATTCAGGCCTGCGCAGTGCAAGCGCCTCCACAAGCGATCTGAGCGAGGATGCCGTTATCGCGGCGGCAAGGAATGTCGCAGCTATAATCGGAGATGGAAAGAGAAGTGTTGAACCTTTCATCCTTGCAGAAAGAGTCAATACGAATATTCACAGAATTGAAATTGTTCCTTCCTCTGTTTCATCTCACGACAAGGCACAGCTTGTCAGGAATATGTGCATAAGTGCAAAGTCATATTCTCCTCTCATTTCACAGGTCACGGGAACCTTTCTCGATGTTGACAGAAGAATACTTGTTGCCAACAGTGATGGACTTCTGACAGAGGACAGGCAGATTCGCTGCCGTATGGCATGTTCTGCAGTTGCATCGAAAGGCGGTGAAAGCCAGACCGGCTTCTGCGGTCCCGGACGCCGGATGGGTATGGAGATGCTGGACAAAGTCATAACTCCTGAAGAGATCGGCAGGGAAGCTGCCAGACAGGCTGTTGTCAATATTGAAGCTGATTATATTGAAAGCGGTGTCTATCCTGTTGCGATTGAGAACGGATTCGGCGGTGTGATCTTCCATGAATCCTGCGGACACTCGCTTGAGGCCACCCGTGTTGCTTACGGCCTGAGTGAATTTGCAGGAAAAAAAGGTCAGCAGATTGCAAATGAGAAAGTCACCGCTGTTGATGACGGAACCATTGCCAATGCATGGGGATCCATCAACATAGATGATGAGGGAACTCCCTCGCAGAAGAATATACTTATTGAGAACGGCATACTGAAGCGCTACATGGTGGACCGTTTCAACGGGCGCCGGATGAGCGAGCCTTCCAGCGGTTCTGCAAGACGGCAGAACTACCAGTACACGCCGACAAGCCGCATGACAAATACATACATTGCCGCCGGCAATGATGAAGATGAGGACATCATCGCATCAATGGATGACGGTCTTTACTGTGCGAAGATGGGAGGAGGAAGCGTAAATCCGACAACTGGCGAATTCAATTTTGCCGTCACGGAGGCTTACCGTGTCAAAAACGGCAAAATAGGAAAAGCCGTGAGGGGAGCATCCCTGATCGGGAAAGGCAGCAGGATTCTCATGGATATCGACATGGTCGGAAAGCATATGCTTACAGGACAGGGGATGTGCGGTTCTTCTTCGGGATCCGTTCCGACTGATGTCGGACAGCCCCTCATAAGAGTAAAATCGATTACAGTGGGAGGAAGATGAAAATGACCGGTATTGATGTTCTTAAAAAAGCGGTGGCGGAAGCCTGCGGTGCACTGTCCGTCACGGACTGGGAATTCATCGCATCTTCAGGTACTTCCATCTCAGCGTCAATGATCAACGATGAGCTGGTGGAATTCTCCTCCTCTCAGGATACTGGCATCACACTGCGTCTGATTCATGAAGGAAAGGAGGGTAGTGTGACAAGCGACAGGGTTGATGAGGAAATCATTCCCATGCTTGTCAGAAAGGCATATGAGAATTCCCTCATAAAGGAAGCTGATGAGGCATACAGCCCTGAAATATTCCATACCGAAGAGAAATATCCTGAAAAGAATTCTCCTTCTTCTTTCTCCTGTTCTGCCGCAGAAATGAAAAGGGTTCTCTCAGCTATTCAGAAAGCGCTTTTTGAGAGTGATGAAAGAGTTGCACAGGGCACCAGCAGCGATATAGCATCAAGCAGCGGTGAGAGTTTTCTTGAAAACAGCAGGGGGCTTTCACTTTCAAACAGCTATTCATCCAGCTATATTGCAAGTCAGGTGGTTGTGAAAGACAAGGATGATGTCAAGACAGCATTCACTGCGAAAGAAGGCGATGTCAGTTCCCTTGATATGAAAGAGACGGTTTCAAAGGCCCTCAGCCGCCTACATGCCGGCAGTGTTTCAAGCGGTGTGTATAAAATCATATTCTCTCCGGAATGTTTCAACATGTTTCTTTCTGCTTATTCATCTGCCTTTTCCGGCAAAAATGCGCTGCTTGGCCTTTCTCCTTATAAGGACAGGAATGGTGAGATGATTGCATCTCCTTCTGTGTCCATCATTGATGATCCTCTTTATCCCGGCTATACGATGCAGAAGACCTATGACGGTGATGCCCGTCCGACGTACAGGAAGGATGTTGTGAGAAACGGCAGACTTGAAACTCTCCTCTACAACAGGCAGTGGGCTTTGAAGGCCGGCTGTGAGAGTACTGGCAACGGTGCCGCTACAAGTGCCGGCAGCGTGATCTCTCCTTATTCCTTTTATGTGGAAAACGGGGATACCTCATTCGATGATCTTGTGAAGAAATGCGGGAAGGGCATCTATATAACAGCAATGAAGGGCTTTCATGCCGGAGCTGATCCTGTGAGCGGTGATTTCTCGATAGAATCTTCTGGCTTCATGATAGAAGACGGTAAAATCACTTGTCCCGTTGAAGGCTTTACAGTGGCCGGAAATTTCTTCCAGCTCCTCCGGGATATAAAGGATATTGCTGATGATCTTGAGTTTGATGTGACGGTTTCCACCTTCAGAACAGGCAGTCCTTCAATCCTTGTTGACAGTCTTTCAATTGCCGGAAAATAATAAGTTGCCGAAAGTCTGACTTTCTGCTATAACTACAAAAGTTCACGCCGGAATAGCTCAGGGGTAGAGCGGCTCACTCGTAATGAGCAGGTCAAGGGTTCAATTCCCTTTCCCGGCTGGTTTTTGAAAGCTGGTTCTCTGAATTACGGGGAATCAGCTTTTTTGTTTGGCTCTTCTTTTTACGACTGCTGCCATGGAAGTTTGCGTATCCCTTGACAATCTTTTGAAAAGCTGTTTTTGTCTGAAACATAATATTGACATAAAATCTCGAAAAGCCTTTCCTTTTTGCGATTTTAGTGTATTTTAAAAATAGGAATTACAAATTTATATATGGAGGGCATGAATTATGGGAGAAGTATATAACGGAAAAGTCCAGCCGATTGACATGCTTATACCGATAGTCACAGAAAGAAAACCAGGCCCTTCCGTTGAGATCGGGTCCCCGATCGGAAGTGACGTAGCAGGTTACTATCAGTCGATATTGGCTGACGATTTCTATAATTATCTTTATTTCAACCAGTTCGCCGGATTTGACTTCGATGAGGAATATGATCTTGACGAAGACGGCATGGAATTGTATTAACAGTTGACATGATTGTTTTAGGAATAGAGACGAGCTGTGATGAATGTTCAGCAGCCGTCGTTAAAGATGGAAGGAAAATACTTTCGAATGTCATTGCAACTCAGATAGAGCTGCATAAACCGTATCAGGGAGTGGTGCCGGAACTGGCATCACGCCTTCATACCGAGTGGATAAGCCAGGTAGTCAAGGCTGCCATAGCACAGGCGGGACTGGAGAACAGTGATCTTGATGCCGTTGCTGTGTCAAACAGGCCGGGACTGCTCGGCTCGCTGCTTGTCGGCGTGAATTTCGCAAAGTCTTTCGCATATGCCCTGGATATACCTGTGATCGGAATCGACCACATCAGGGCACATCTCTATGCTTCGCAGATAGAGACTCCGCTTGAATATCCGTATCTCGGGGTGCTGGTCTCAGGTGGACACACTGTCATCTGCCGCGTGAACGGATATGATGATATCGATGTCCTGGGAACGACAATAGACGATGCAATCGGTGAGGCTTTCGACAAGGTTGCCAAATTCTACAACCTCGGCTATCCCGGCGGCGTTGTCATCGACAGACTCAGCAAAAGCGGTGACAGCATGGCTTTCCTGTTCCCGGGACCGACGCTGAACCGTCAGGAACACCCCTATGACATGTCATACAGCGGTCTCAAGACGGGAGTTATCAATCAGCTGGACAAATTCCAAAACGGAGATGCCGCTGCAACGCCTGAGAATATTGCCGCCTCATTTCAGAGAGCCGCTGTCGGAATTCTCATGAAGAGGGTGAAGGCCGCATTGAAGGATACCGGTCTGAAAAGAGTCTCTGCCGGAGGAGGGGTCGCTGCGAACAGTCTGCTTAGAAGTGAGCTGAAAGATCTGGAAAAGGGCGGTTACACCGTCACTTTCCCGTCTCTCAAGCTCTGCACTGACAACGGTGCTATGGTTGCAGGTCTTGCATACCGCTACCTCAGCGACGGCTGCCGTGATGATGTCCATCTGACAGCTAGTGCCCGTGTCGCGGCATTCAAGAAAGGCTAGCGTCTTACAGCATCCAGCTGTATCAGCTTGATGTCGCCTCTGGGCGAATGCATGGTGATGCAGCGTACATAATGGGGGAAGATCTGTTTCTGGGCATTCCTGTCCAGTAGTTCTTTCTCCACATTCTCAAGATCTTCCGCCCTGAATTTCTGCCTTCCTGTGCAGCATATGCTGTTGATTAGTGCCGCGAAATTCTTCCTGTTCCTGATGAAAGCCTCATCCTCGCTCATCATTTTTCTGTACATTTTCTCATCCTCCACATTTATATACATGGAAAACAGCGGATCCGGCTCAAAATTTTTTGAAATATTTTTTGTAAATCTTATTGACAGTCCTCCTTCTTTTCTGTAAGGTACACGAGGATTGAAAACAGATTGGGATGTAGTGTAATGGTAACACTGCAGATTCTGGTTCTGCCTTTGGGGGTTCGAATCCCTCCATCCCAGATTTTTGATAAATGAGCGGTTCCTTCGTCTAACGGTTAGGACGGGAGATTCTCAGTCTCTAAATAGGGGTTCGATTCCCCTAGGAACTAACAATGACGGCAATCTGGAACTGAAACAGATTGCCATTTTTTTCGTTTGGAGTATTTTTATGATTACAGCCAGCAACATTTCGCTTTCTTATGGAACACAGGTCCTTTTCAAGGATGTCAACATCAAATTCACACCCGGCAACTGCTACGGAATCATCGGAGCAAACGGAGCCGGAAAGTCAACATTCCTGAAAATCCTCTCCGGGGAAATTGAAGCTGACAGCGGTGAGGTTATCATCACTCCGGGCGAGAGAATGACGGCTCTCAGACAGGATCACTTCGCATTCAACAAGTACGGTGTTCTCGAGACTGTCATCATGGGATATGACAAGCTGTATTCAGTCATGAAGGAAAGGGATGAGATCTATGCAAAGGAAGATTTCTCCGAAGAAGACGGACTGAGAGCGGCCGAACTTGAGAATGAATTTGCCGAGATGGGCGGATGGGAAGCTGAAAGCGAGGCGGCCCAGATGCTTGACGGTCTTGGAATTCCCACAGATCTTCACGACAAGAAGATGGAAGATATTGAAGACAATCTCAAAGTCCGTGTCCTTCTTGCTCAGGCTCTTTTTGGTAATCCCGATATCCTGCTCCTCGACGAGCCTACGAACCACCTCGATCTTGAATCTGTCCACTGGCTTGAAGACTTCCTTGCCGACTTCAACAACACAGTCATCGTTGTCAGCCATGACAGACACTTCCTCAATACAGTATGCACTCATATCTGTGATATCGACTACGGCCGTATTCAGCTTTATGTCGGAAACTATGATTTCTGGTATATGTCCAGCCAGCTTGCGGCAAAACAGCTGAAGGATGAGAAGAAGAGAAGGGAGGAAAAGATCGCCGAACTCAAGGAATTCATCCAGCGCTTCAGCTCAAACGTTGCGAAGGCAAAGCAGGCAACCAGCAGGAAAAAGCTTATCGACAAGCTCACTCTTGATGACATAAAGCCGTCCAGCAGAAGATTCCCCTATGTCGCATTCAAGCCGGAAAGGGAAATCGGCAAGAACTGTCTTGAGATCAAGGATCTTTGCAAGACGATTGACGGTCAGGTCATATTCGACCACCTCAATCTCACGATCAACCCGAATGACAAGGTTGCATTCGTAGGTCCGAACCATTACGCAAAGACAGTCCTTTTCCAGATTCTTGCGGGCGAGATGGAACCCGATTCCGGTTCATACACATGGGGTGTCACGACATCTCTCAGCTATTTCCCGAAGGACAATACGAAGATGTTCGACAGTGATATCTCGATTGCGGACTATCTCCAGCAGTTCAGCAAGGAAGATGACGATACTTTCGTCCGCTCGTTCCTCGGAAGAATGCTCTTCACCGGTGATGAGGCCCTCAAGAGCTGCCGTGTTCTTTCAGGAGGCGAGAAGGTAAGGGTTGTCCTTGCCAAAATGATGCTTGAAGGTGCCAATTGCATGATCTTCGATGAACCCACAAGCCATCTTGATCTTGAAGCGATCCAGGCGCTTAACGACGGACTCATCAATTTCAGGGGCACACTGCTTTTCAACAGCCATGACCACCAGTTCGTCGACTCAGTCGCAAACAGGATCATCGAGTTCACTCCGGCTGGCCTCATCGACAGGTACACCAACTTCGAGAACTACATCAACGATGAGTCTGTCAAGGCCATCCGTGACAAGGCCTACGAAGGCAAACATACCGTGGTGCTGCTGTAATGCTGGTCTGTATTGATATCGGGAATACGAATATAGTGCTTGCCGTCCATGACGGAAAATCATGGATACATACATGGCGTGTCCATTCAGATGAGAAGAAGACGGGAGATGAGTATTATGTCATCTTCCGTTCTCTCTTTGAAAGCGAAAAGCTTGATGTTTCCAGAATAGACAATGTAATAATTTCCTCAGTTGTTCCGAATCTGACGCTTTCCATACAGAAGAATGTGAAAAGGCTTTTCAATAAGGAAGCGCTTCTCGTCTCACACGATGTCAGGACAGGTCTCGTGCGTTCTTCGATTCCGGTCGAACTTGGCAGTGATCTTCTGTGCAATCTTGCCTATGCACACTATCTGAAACCTGATGACACGGTCATGACTGTCGATTTCGGCACAGCACTGACTTTCTCCACTGTCAGCAGGGACGGACAAGTGCTTGGAGTGGCAATAGTTCCCGGTCTGCTTACAGGCGTTCATGCGCTTTTCGGTGCGACGGCACAGCTGCCGCAGGTTGAGCTGAGAATCCCGTCATCAGCTCTGGGCCGCAGCAGCGAGGATTCCATAAGAGCCGGAATAATGTACGGCTATGCCGGCCTTGTAAACAGCATAATCGGAAAAACGGAAGAAGAGAGGGGAGAGCGGCTTTTCGTCATTGCGACGGGGGGCTTAAGCAAGACCATTTCACCTCTTATACCCAGAATAGACATGCTTGACAAGCTTCATACCCTCAACGGGCTGCGTCTCATCGCATCACTGAATTTCTGAAACGAACAGACCGTCTTCATAGATAAGTTCCTCTCTTCCGTCTTCCAGAAGTGCGCTGACACAGAGTTCACGGCTTCCCACCGGGATTTCAAGACGGGCGAAACTTGTGTTGAGTCCGTATGAATCAAGCTCCTTTTCATCTTTCAGTGTGATATGTTCAGGAGAGATGCCTCCGAATACGATCTGGCTTGTTCTCATGCGGTCAAGAATCGGGATGCCGAAACTGAGCGGGAAACCTGCGCTTCTTGTAAGATTCTCACAGAGGATGAGTTCGCTCACGGCAGATGACTTGTCGTCAATGTTTAGAAAACGCCTGACATATTTCGCATCCTCGCTTTCAAAACCCGTGATCCTGCCGTCCCTGATCTTCACATCAACGCTCTGGAAGGGCTTATCGAAAAAACGGAATGGAAGCGTTGACTTGAACCAGCCATCACCCTTCCTGCAGTCAAGAGGGAATATTATATCCTCGCATGGAAGAGAAGGATAGAAGAATCTTCCGCCATCAAGTCTAACGGCGCTTGTGCCGATTGATGCACCTGATGCAGGATACAGGTTGAGTTCAAGCGACGGGCTTTCAAGATGCAGTGATTTTATCTTCATCTTCTCAAGAGCGCTGCAGCGCATGGCAAGCGATCTTTCAAGAGTTCCAGTTGAATCGAAATCCTCATCCTCATCGTCAAAGCCCAGATATGATGCAAGATCAATATAAAGCTGATCAACGGTAGCACCGCTTCCGTATACATACTCAGCCCAGGATGCAGTCGGCACATATGCGACAGCCCATGGGATGGATATCCTCCTGTCAAGGAAAATGGGATCTGCAAGCAGACGGTGCTTCTGAAGACTTACGGCATCATTCTCCTCATCTTCCCTGAATTCGCTTGGGACAAATGATGCAAGATGCAGCATGACATTTCCGCGTGCCGCTTTTGCCGGATAAGATGGCTCAATTTCATCCACCGACTGTACTTTACCGTTTTCAATCGAAATGAGGGCGACCGCAACGCCACTAGACTCGGCAGCCTCGTGCGCGACTTTGTGGGAAAACTCCATGCTTTCCTCATCTGCGTTTACCGTGAGCTTTTCTCCTTCTTCAAGGCGGAGCATTCTGTGAACGATGTAGTGTGCATACCTGTCTGCAAGATAATTCATCTGTAAACGGCCTCTCAAAATCGGAATATAAAAATAAAAACTCCCTGAGTCAGGGAGTTCATTTCAGTTTTAAGCGTCCGACGAGAATCGAACTCGCATCTTCAGCTTGGAAGGCTGGGGTAATAGCCATTATACGACAGACGCATTAACGAGAGAAAACATAGCAAAGTGCGGACTTTTAGTCAACACATTTTTTGAAATATTTTGTATTCTCCTTTCTTGTAAGGAATTAACTACTTGACAGATACATATGCTTGGTGGTTAAATCAAGGGAAATTCAATTTCGGGAGGGTCTCTATGGGACAGCGTGGTGAATTGTTCTCTTCAAGACTTGTCAGGAACGACAGAACCTATTTCTTCAATGTAAAAGAAAATATGTACGGTGATCTCTATCTCAACATAGTGGAGAGCAAGCCGACGGAAGGCGGAAGGTTCCTCAGACAGTCCGTACTTGTCTATCAGGAAGATGTGGGCGAGTTCGTCAAGGAAATGCAGAAAAGTCTCGATTATCTGAAGATGCATGCCAGAAAGTCTTCAAAGCAGGAGGCGGAGGAGTAATTCTTGTATCTTTTCGCCTTTCTTGTGTCGCTCGGTGCCGGTCTTTCGACCTGCATAGGCGGCATAATTCCTTTTTTCACGAAAAAGACAAATGTGAAGTTCCTCTCATTCGCACTCGGTCTTTCAGCCGGTGTGATGGTTTATATTTCCTTCATGGAAATGCTTGCACATTCAATGTCCTCGCTTGAAAATGTATACAGCAGCAGGACGGCAGGCCTGCTTTCACTTCTTTTTTTCTTCATCGGCATTGCAGTTATCGCCCTGATCGACAAGCTGGTTCCAGAAGATGAGAACCCTCATGAATTCGGTCATGAAGCCAAGGGGCTGGGAAAAATGGGGATTATGTCGGCACTGGCAATAGCGATCCATAACTTTCCTGAAGGTCTTGCATCTTTCATGAGTGCGCTTTCTGACCCGGTAAGCGGAATTTCAATTGCCGTTGCAGTCGCACTGCACAACATTCCGGAAGGAATCACGGTTTCCACTCCGATCTATCATGAAAGCGGAAGCCGGAGGAAAGCCTTTTTGTACACACTGGTCTCAGGACTTGCAGAACCTCTTGGTGCACTTTTCGGCTTTCTTTTCCTGCGATCCATCTTCAGTGATACGACATTTGCCCTTGTCTATGCACTTGTCGCCGGAATCATGGTCTACCTTGCATTTGACGAGCTGCTGCCGGCGGCTGAGAATTACGGACATCACCACCTGGTGATATATTCAGTCATAGCCGGTATGTTCCTCATGGGAATCACCCTGGCACTTCTTTCATAGCTCAAGAGCAGAATCTTCTTCTTTGGGAAGAAATGTTTTTCTGTGAATCGGGCAGGGGCCGTATTTCTTAAGTGCTTCAAAATGACTTTTTGTTCCGTATCCTTTGTTCGCGGCAAAACCGTAATAAGGATACAGCACATCCATCTTTTTCATGTAATGGTCCCTTTCCGTCTTCGCAAGAATGCTTGCGGCCATGATCTGCGGTATTTTCCCGTCTCCCCTGACCACGGCTTCCACATAGGTGCCGTCACTGATGTCGGGTTTTCTGTTTCCGTCGACATAGTATGCCGCAATTTCATGACATTTCCTTATTTCCTCATAGCACTGCTTCATTCCAGACAGCGTTGCGCGGAGGATGTTGATCTTGTCAATCGTTTTCTCGTCTATGAAGACCACGGAGTATGCTACGGCTTTCTCTTTGATGACAAGCGCGGCTTCCTCTCTTTTTTTCTCGCTCATTTTCTTGCTATCATTGAGGATGAATGTGTCGAAATCAGGAGGGAGTATCACCGCCGCAACGGTGAGGGGACCTGCAAGCGGACCGCGCCCTGCCTCATCGCAGCCGCAGATCCAGCCGTTTTTCAGATCGCTCTCGTCAAAGTCGAAAAGAGAAAGTTGTTCTTCCATAATACGTTTAAAAATGTTATTGTGGTGTTGTTTATCAGTCAAGGTGAAAAGGAGAATTCCATTTGTTTTTAAAGTCTCTTGATATCAACGGGTTCAAAAGCTTTGCAGACAAGACCCATATAGATTTTGCCGACGGTATAACAAGCCTGCTGGGGCCCAATGGCTGCGGCAAGTCGAATATTGTCGACTCGATCAAGTGGGTACTGGGGGAGCAGTCCACAAAGACGCTCAGGGCCGGAAGGATGGAAGATGTCATCTTCAACGGAACCGATACCAGAAAGCCGCTGCAGTTTGCCGAAGTAGCCCTGACAATCGACAACAGCGAACACAAACTGCAGACTGAGCTCACCGAAATAGAAATCAAGAGAAGGGTGTTCCGTTCGGGAGAAAGCGAATACTACCTGAACAGACAGAGATGTCTTCTGAAGAACATCAGGGAGCTTTTCTTCGATACCGGCATCGGAAAATCGGCATATTCAATCCTTGAACAGGGAAAAATCGACCAGATCCTTTCATCAAAACCCGAGGACAGGCGTTACATTTTTGAGGAGGCTGCCGGTATATCACGTTTCAAGGCTGAATGCAATGAGGCACAGAAGAAGATCGACAGGACGAATGAAAACATTCTTCAGGTTGAGAATCTGCTTGCAGGCGAGAAGAGACGCTATACGACTCTCAAGGGACAGGCGGACAAGGCCATAAGCTACAACAATCTCATAAAGCAGCAGCTTGATCTTGATATCACACTGCATGCCATACAGCTTCAGACCTTCACAAAGCTGAAGACATTCCGTGCCGAACAGAAAGCCAGCAATGAAAAACAGCTTGAAGCCCTCATGTCTTCCCTTGACAGTTTCAAGAACAATATTGAGGAAGAACAGATCCTCCTGAGAGAAAAGAACACACGTTCCTACGAAATCCAGACGAACATAAACAAGGCGGAAGAGGCCATCAGAAGCCGCAATGAGAGAGTCAGGATGCTTGAGGAGCAGTACCGTGAGTATCTCAAGAACAAGAATGAGACCGAACTTTCCCTTGAATCCCTGAGAAATATAATCAACCGAGACAAGGCCGAGCTTGACACAAATCAGGCCAACATGAGCGAGAAGGAGGAGATCCTTGAGGAATCCGTACAGCAGATCAACCGCGCAAATGCGATGATTGCGGATGATCTTTCCAGGATTTCTTCTCTTGAGGATCTGGTAAGGACGGAAGAGGCGAACATCCTTGTCCTTGAGAATGAGACCGCTTCCCTTTCCGATGAGCTGAAGGGTGTTATTGAGAATCTTGCCGTCGAGCTTGACCAGAAGATGGGAGAGGAATACTCCTATCAGAAGAGGAAAAACAGCGAGGATTCCTTCAATGAGAGGCTTGATGCCCTGTGCCGCCGCATCAGGGAGAAGATCTCATTTTATGCATCCCTTCCGGATGGAAGCGATGTCAGGGGAAAACTAGAGGCTGATTTCAACTCCATCCTTGAATCCCTTGAAACGCTGAAATCACATTTTGATTCATACAGGGCCGCAGTTCCTCCTTTCATTGATTCCCTACTCGCGCCGGAAGGCCTGCTGACAAAAAAGAGAAGCATTGAGGAGAATGAGGAGAAATGCCGCAGCGGAATAGAGAAAAGCCGTCAGCGCATCGCCCAGGCCCGTCAGGATATAGCATCACTCACAGATGAAGTCGAAAGTCTCAGGGAGACCGTGAAGTCCATGGAGATCAAGGCGAGCTCGATAAGGGCAGGCCTTGAATCCTTCAAAACCATTGTCCAGAACCTCAAGAGAACAATTGAGGAGAATACTGTGAATCTTGAGGACAGCGAGGACAAGCTGCGTTTCTTCTCCCAGCGTATCGAGACCATCGGTGACAGTCTGAAGGCGACTGACGAGGAGAAAAAGGATCTTACCTCGCAGATCGCAGATCTGAAGGAAGATCTTCTCGTTGTCAAGGATGAGATCACTGCTCTCAATTCCACGCTTGTCAGCCGTGAGGCGGAGAAGGACAGGACGATAGAGACAATACAGACCCTCAAGACGGAAATAGACAAGGCCGAGCTCTGGCAGAGCCAGATTGATGATCAGATCAAGATGCTTTTCACCGGCTTCTTCAACACATACAACAGAAGTCTCAATGAGTATCAGGACAGACTGGAGGCATCTGATCTTCCCGAGGAAGTCCTCATCAAGAACGAGCTTGATGAAGTGCGCAAGCAGATAGCCGCGCTCGGACCGAACATCAACCATATGGCCATCGATGATTTCAAGGAAGTCGAGGAACAGTATAATTTCTACACAAAGCAGCTTGATGACCTGAACAAGGCGAAGGCGGATCTTGAAAAAGTCCTTGCCGAAATCCAGCAGAAGAGCGAGGAGATGTTCCTTACGACCTACAAGCAGATAAGCGACAACTTCCAGGCCATGTTCAAGCGTCTTTTCAACGGAGGAAGGGCAGAGATCACTCTTGCGGATGAGGAGAACATCCTTTCAAGCGGTATTGATATCTTCGCCCAGCCGCCTGGAAAGAAACTTATCAGCCTGACTCTCCTGTCCGGCGGTGAGCGGAGCATGACCGCTGTCGCGCTTCTCTTTGCGACTTACCTTGTCAAGCCGAGTCCGTTCTGTATCCTTGACGAGATCGATGCCGCACTTGATGACAAGAATATCGGATATTTCCTTTCCGTGCTTCAGGACTTCAGCCAGACAAGCCAGTTCATCATCATCACGCACAACACACATACGGTTATGGGCTCGACATCGCTGCTCGGTGTCACCCAGATGGAGGCAGGTGTGTCCACAACCGTCACATACAAGCTTGCCAATATCGAAGGACAGCCGGTCATCCTTGATGAGGACAATGAACGCGTTGATTTCGACAAGGACGGAAAAAGAAAGGAAAAATCTTGACGAGTGGGAAGAAAAATGTGTATAAATACCCTCGTTGCACTCTGCCCGGGCAGAGGAAGAATATAAGTATATGTTTGATAGCTTAAGTACGAAATTCACCTCGGTAATGAAGACATTATCGGGAAAGAGCAAGATTACTGAGAAGAACATCCGCGATGCGATGGAGGAGATCAAGATCTCCCTTCTTGATGCGGATGTCAATCTTCGTGTAGTCAGGCGCTTCATAAACTCCACTCTTGAAGAGGCACTCGGCGAGAAAGTCCTCCTTTCCGTCGATCCGGGCCAGCAGTTCACAAAGATCGTCTATGACAAGATGGTCGCACTTCTCGGAGGTGAGGATCAGGGTCTTCATCTGAAAGGCAAGGATACAACATCAGTCATACTCATGATGGGCCTTCAGGGTTCCGGTAAGACCACAACTGCAGCCAAGCTTGCCAATATGCTCAAAAACAAAGAGGGCAGAAAGGTCATGCTCGTCGCTGCCGACCTTGTCCGTCCGGCCGCAGTCACGCAGCTGCAGGTCCTCGGTGACAAGGTGGGTGTGAGAGTATTCTCCATTCCAGGTGAGAAGGATCCTGTCAGGGTTGCACGCGAGGCGCTTTCCACAGCGAAACACGAGCTTTATGACACTCTCATCGTCGATACCAGCGGAAGAATGCATCTTGATGAAGTCCTGATGAATGAAATCCAGAACGTCGCAAGAGCCGTGAATCCGGACGAGACCCTCTTTGTCGCAGATGCAATGACAGGCCAGAACGCTGTCTCCATTGCGCAGGAGTTTGAATCAAAGGTCGGAATTTCCGGTGTCGTGCTCTCGAAGTTCGACTCTGATACAAGAGGCGGTGCGGCGCTCTCTCTCAAGAGCGTTGTCGGCAAGCCTCTCAAATTCATCGGTACCGGCGAGAAGATGGAAGACCTCGAGGTCTTTCATCCGGACCGTATCGCACAGCGCATTCTGGGAATGGGCGATGTCGTCTCTCTTGTCGAGAAGGCTCAGGAGCTGTACGATGAGAAGGAGGCCGAGAAGCTTGCAAGGAAGATGCAGAAAAACACCTTCGACCTGCAGGACTATCTTGACCAGCTGGAACAGATGAATAAAATGGGTTCTGTCGATAAGCTGATCGAAATGATTCCCGGAGCCAAGGGAAACATCAGTGAGGATGACATCGACATGAAGCAGTTCGAAATCCAGAAAGCCATCATCAAGTCGATGACCAGATTCGAAAGGGAGAACTACAGGATCATCGGCCCGAGCAGAAGGAAGAGAATTGCAAAGGGGTCCGGAACATCGGTTGCCGATGTGAACAGACTCCTGAAGACTTTCGAAAAGCAGAAGCTCATGCTCAGGAAAGTCATGAATAACAAGAAATTAATGGCTCAGATGATGAAGAATTTCTCATAATTCTGGGCTTATCATGTAGAATAAGGAGTAGAAACCGTGGTTAGTATTAGACTAAAGCGCTTCGGGGCAAAGAAAAGACCCTACTATCGTATTGTTGTAATGGACAACAGAGCTGCCAGAACCAGCGAGACAATTGATGAGGTTGGAACCTATCATCCGGTTGAAGCTGAGGACAGACAGGTCACACTTGACAAGGAAAAGGTAGAGTCTTGGATTGCTAAGGGCGCACAGCCTTCTGCAACTGTTAAGAAAATTCTTAATAAGCAGGGTGTTTCTCTTTCACGCAAGAGCCAGAACTGAAAACTGTTTCGGAGTTGCGTATGGAGAAAGAATTAGTTGAATTCTTGGTCAAGAGTCTTGTCGACAATCCTGACGAAGTAAGCGTCAATATGGTTGAAGGCGAGAAATCAACAATTCTTGAGCTTCGTGTTGCAAGTGATGACGTTGGCAAGGTTATCGGCAAGCAGGGCCGTATTGCTAAGGCTATAAGAACAATTCTTTCAGCCTGTGCTACAAAAGACGGGAAGCGTGCCGTTCTGGAGATTCTTGACTGATGGACAAAAAGCTACTTGTTACTGCCGCAATTGGAAAGACACACGGCTATGAAGGCTTTCTCAGAATCCACCCGATGAGCGGGGAGACAGGCCATCTTGAAAAGCTGAAGGAATGTGTCGTTGAAAAGCGGGACGGGAAACAGGTAGCTGTTTCTGTCTTACAGACCAGGAAACATGCTGACTGCTTTCTCATGAAGTTCACATCATACGATACAAAGGAAAAAGCCGCCGTGCTCTCAGGCGGACGCATTCTGATTGAAAGAAGCCAGGCTCCTAAACTGAAGAAGGGTGAGTATTATATCGCCGACCTCTATTCCCTTTCCGTCCTGTGCGACGGAGATGTCATAGGAACGGTTGAAGCCGTATGCGACGGTGCACAGGCCGATTATCTTATGATAAGAAAGAATGACGGAAAGACGATTCTCATACCCAATATGCAGCCTTTTGTCTCAAAGCCTGATTTCGAGACCAATTCAATCACAATACTGATGAAGGAACTCCTGGAATCCTGAAATGCATATAGATATTCTCACTCTGTTTCCCCAGATGGTTGAAAGCTTTTTCACATCCTCCATCATGGCCCGTGCCGTGGAGAGAGGACTGGTGAGCTACAGAATAATAAACTTCAGGGATTTCGCAACAGACAGCCACAGGACATGCGATGACATTCCATACGGGGGCGGAGCCGGCATGGTATTGAAATGTGAGCCGCTCTTTGCTGCACTTGACAGCATCGGTGCCAGGGACAAGAGGGTTGTCTTTCCCAGTCCTTCCGGCAGGCTTTTCAATCAGGCATATGCCGAAGATCTCAGCAGGGAAGAGAATCTCGTATTCATCTGCGGTCATTATGAGGGGCTTGACCAGCGTGTCATCGATACCTACGTCGATGATGAGATATCGATAGGGGACTATGTGCTCTCCAGCGGAGAGACCAGCACTGTTGTCATCATTGACGCGCTTTACAGGCTTATTGACGGTGTAATCAGCAGTGAAAGTCTGGAAGATGAAAGTTTTTCTTCACAATTACTGGAATATCCTCAATATACCAGGCCTGAAAGGTATTGCACAAAATCCGTACCTGGTGTATTGTTGTCTGGTCATCACGAAAGGATTGCTACCTGGCGTGTTTTCCGTAAGCTCGAAAAAACGATGCTGAGCAGACCGGAAGTGCTTAGCAGGGCCTCTCTCGACCTTGCATGCAGAAAAAGACTGATAGAACTTATAAATGAAATCAAGGGGTAATGTCGCTATGGACATCATCAAGACTATTGAGGCAAGACAGATCAAGAAGGATGCAGAAAACTTCTCTGTCGGTGATACAGTTAAGGTTTACTTCAGAATCGTTGAAGGTACCACAGAAAGAATTCAGGTTTTTGAAGGTATCGTAATCGCAAAGAACAATGTAGGCGTCCGCCGCACATTTGTTGTCAGAAAGATCAGCTACGGTGTGGGCGTTGAGAGAATCTTCCCGCTTCACTCACCGAGAATTGACAGAATTGAAGTTGTCAGAAAGGGCAGAGTCAGAAGAGCGAAGCTCTATTATCTCCGCTCCAAAGTCGGTAAGGCAGCAAAGGTCAAGGAGCTTATCAGAAAGAAGGCTGACTGAACTTCAGCCATCAGTTTCCCACAGGCCGGACAGTTTTTCTGTCCGGTTTATTTTTGCTTTGACTTGTAATATTCATCCCAATTGTTCATTATTAAACACATGAAGAAAAATTCCCGCTATCAGAATACCAGTAAAGAAAAACCGTCATATCCCAGGAAGTCCAAAGGCAGAGGCAGAAGGAAGAAGGATGACAGCAAGCTCGTGAATTTCACGACCCTCAATCAGGTTGCCGGCGGCCCGAAACCTTATTCCTTCCATTCCCGCATTCCCGTACCTGAGGCAAAGCTTGTCAAGGAGCCTTTTGAAAAGTGTGCATACTGCGGACAGATGATAGAATCAATAGCTTCAAGCTTTGTCACTCCGGACGGCGGTCATGCCCATTTCGACTGTGTGCTTGAGAGAATAAAGGAAGCCAATCCGGTTCTTGAGAACCAGACGATTTCCTATATCGGCAAAGGAGAGTTCGCAATCTGCCAGAAGAGCGAAGATGACAAATGGACAATACTCAGGCGCATCCCGTATGAATCAGGCGAGAACTATGCGAAGATGAAGAGTTTCGTTGAGGAGAACAAGGTATGACGGATCCGCATGTGGCAATGTTTCCCGGAAGTTTCGATCCGCCTACGCTCGGGCATATCAACATCATAGAAAGGAGCCTGAGGCTGTATGACAAGCTTTACGTCGTTGTTGCGGATAATATAGCAAAGAAATGTCTGTTCACGGCAAGGGAACGTGTCGATGTCCTTAAAGATATTTTCCGTGACAGCAGCAATGTCGAGATCGTGGCTTATGACGGACTCATGGTCAACTTCGCAAAGGAGAACAATGTGGGCGTCATGATCCGCGGTGTCAGGGCAGTTGGAGACTTCGGCTACGAATTCGAGCTGGCGATGACGAACAAGCAGATGATGAATGATCTTGAGGTGCTCTTCATGCCGACGGATCCGAATTATTTCATGCTGCGTTCCTCCCAGATAAAGGAAATGGCGGCTTTCGGTGCTGACGTCTCTTCTCTTGTTCCACGGCAGGTTGTCGAGCTTTTGAGGAAAAAGACAGATATTAAATAGTTAATTTCCTGCACCATAAAATGTTGTGAAATTGATGAAAAAATATTTGCAAAACTTGTTGACACTTTATCGGATTATTTGTTAAAGTGCTCGTGTTTGACGGAGAGGTTCCCGAGCGGTCAAAGGGGGCAGACTGTAAATCTGTTGGCTCAGCCTTCGAAGGTCCGAATCCTTCTCTCTCCATCACGATGAAAGCCTCTCAGAAAATGAGAGGTTTTCTTGTCTGTAAGGGGTGTGTCTTGGCTTGGTATGACAAAGGAATCCGTTTCACATGTCTCAGGTGTTCCCACTGCTGCTGTGGAGAACCGGGGTATGTGTTCATTTCCACCGGCGATGCCGACAGGATATCATCATATCTTTCAATGAAGAGAGACGAATTCCTTTCACAGCACACCCGTCTTGTTGATATGGGAACATATTACCAGGTATCGCTGAAGGAGAGGGAAAACTACGACTGTGAGTTCCTTACGGATAAAGGCTGCTCCATTTACGAGGTGAGGCCGCTTCAGTGCAGGACATATCCTTTCTGGTCTCATGTATTTGATGACAAAGCTCTTTTCGAGGAAGAGAAAAAAGCCTGCCCCGGACTTGGAAAAGGCGAGCTGAGAAGTGCTGCCGAGATAAGAGAAGGAATCCGTTCGACGCTTACGGAAAAATTGCTGACAATAGTAAAATAATTTCATTGCCTTGCCGGCGATAAGCAGATATTTTAGATAACAGGGGTCATTGAGAATTGAGTTTTTCCGACAGAACCATAGAAGAAATCAAAGCGAAACTGAGCATTGTGGATGTTGTATCCTCTTATACTCAGGTTTTCAACCGGAGCAACGGGTTCTGGATCAAATGTCCGTTCCATGGAAACGGAAACGAACGCACCCCCAGCTGCAAGCTCAATCTCGAGAGGAACAGCTTCTACTGCTTTGCATGTCAGGAACATGGCAGTATGTTCGACTTTGTCATGAAAATGGAACATATCACTTTTCCGGAAGCGGTGAGGGAACTTGCTTCCAGGGCAGGTGTGAGCATAGAAGATGAGACACCGCAGGAAAGGGTGAGGAAGGAAGAGAAGACATCCCTTTATGAGCTCAATGAGCAGATGGCCAAGGTCTTCCATCAGCTTTTGCTTGTATCGCCTGAAGCAGAGACCGCCCGTGATTATCTTGCAAAGCGCAAGATAACCCAGGAGACGATAGAACGCTTCCGCCTTGGCTATGCGCCTAAGGACAGCAGATGGCTCCATGACTACATGATTAAAGCCGGCTACAGTGATTCATTCCTTCAGGATTCCGGTTTTTTCTCAAAAAACAAGTACCCCTATCCGCTTTTCTGCAACCGTCTCATGTTTCCCGTATCATCATGGCAGGGGAAAGTAGTCGCATTCGGTGCAAGGGATCTTTCATTCAGGGATGATGCGCCGAAGTACATCAATACGCCCGACACTGCGATTTACTCCAAGAAGCACAATCTCTATGCTTTCTATGAATGTCTCGAGACGATAAAGAAGGAGCATAAGGCCATAGTCTGTGAAGGGAACTTCGATGCGATCTCGCTGAATCAGGCGGGGCTCACGTATGCCGTTGCACCTTTCGGCACCGCGTTCACAAGCGAACAGGCCGGACTCCTCAGCCGCTATGTCAGCCGTGTCCAGCTGCTCTTCGACACCGACAACGCGGGTATGGAGGCCACAAGCAAGGCAATAACGATGCTTCAGGAAAAGGACATCCCCTGTGAAGTGCTTTCACTCGACAGATTCAAGGATGCTTCCGAATATCTTGAGAAGGCCGGAGGGGAAGCTCTTAAAAACTCGCTGAATCAATCAATTGACGGATTCAGATATCTTGTAAACAGAGCACTAAGTTTGTATAATACTAGAACGCCAAAAGGGAAGTCTGAATTTGTCGGATATCTGGCTCCTTTTCTTAATGCTACAAAGAGTAATGTGGAAAAGGATGCATATGTCAGACAGATTGCGGAAATAATTGGTACAGGAGAGGTGCAGATCAGATCGGATCTGACTTCCTTCCAGCAGCCATCAGGCCGCATAAGGGAGGACGCGGATCAGTCGAGGCATTATGCATTTCTTAAACCCGGCAATATTTCCCCTGATTTGTACCTCATGCTGATGTTTGCAAATCACAGGGAACTGTTTGCTTCCTATACCAGGGCTTTCCGTTTCGGGGACCTCAAAGACAGGGAAGCCCAGATCATCTATTTGGCACTGGAAAACGTTAGACGGGATGGGATCGGCAAGACTGATGAACTCTTTCTTTCCCTTATCGCGGACGATCAGGTCAGGCATGACGTGGCCACCAGTTTTGAATTACCGGAATTCAAGGTGGAAAACCCTGAGGGGGTGATAAATGAAATCCTGGATCGTATGGCGCTGAGGAAACTGGAAGAAGACAGACGTCTTATTCTGCTACAGATCAGGCAGGGTGAAGTGGAAGGCCTTGATGAAGATGACCTCAAGGAACTCCTGAATGAGAAAGTCAGTATAGACTGCGACATCAGGGATCTTAAGGAAAAGCTTCAGAAGGCATGATGAAAGGGAAAAGAGAGTTGATGACATTAGAAGAAAAGACTCATTACATTAAGGAACTGTCCAGGATCGGCTTTGTCAAAGGTTATGTGCTGAAAGAGGATGTTCTTTCTGTTCTTAACCTCAGGGAAGAAGATATCAACAAGTCGACAGACTTTGATGACATCGTCAATGAACTGAGCGAGAGTGATATCGCATATCATGAAAGTGCCAGCGAGGCTGCAAAGGACGGCGATATCGATGTCGATTCAATGACGGAAGAGGAACTCGAAGAGGACAGTCTTGACGACTATCCGATGGATGATGAGGATCTTGCTTCTGATGATGTCGAGGCCGATTATGATATCCCGGTTGAAGATGAATCCTCCGACAGCGATGATGAGGAGAATGAAGATGAGGACTATGATGAGGAGGATGAGGACAGGGAAGATGATATCGACACTGATGCACCCTCTCTCAGTTCGCTTGCGAGCAGCGAGGATGACCACATCGGTTCTTCCGTTCAGTATGTCGACATCACACAGATAAGCGATTCAAGTGATCATGACGTAAAGTCCCATACAATTCTAGGCAACGACAAGCTGGAGGCATCCGGCGATGACCCGATCCGCCTTTACCTGAAGGAAATCGGAAAGGAAAATCTGCTTGATGCTGCTCAGGAAGTCACTCTTTCAAAACAGATGGAAGCAGGTGATGAGGTCATCCGCTCCGTCATCAGGGAAAGCGGACTGCTCATTTCGATTTTCACGAAGATCAGCAACCAGCTTGCGACACGGGTTGATGAGGAAGATGATTCGATTTCACCTGAGGAGCTCAAGGTTCTTTTATCCAGACAGAAGCATTACACCAGCTGTTACAGGGATGCCCTTAAGGACTGCACCAAACAGCTTAAGGAATACAACGAGAATATCCAGAGAGCCATCCTCACAGGTGAGGATATCATCAATGATGAGAAATTCAGGCAGAAGAGAGACGAGCTCATGAAGCTTTATCTCGGCGGTTTTGAGGTCAGAGCGGATGAAATCGAGTTCTTCAGTCCTTCAAATAAAGCTGACTTTGTCAAATCTCTCGGTCTTGAGGCCAGGGATGCCGATGATGAGACACTCAGACAGTATGTACGGATTGTCACGCCGTATGGAAATAAGATTGTCGTTTCCAGAAACCATATTGTAGACAAGAACGATCAGTCCGTTTTCGCACAGTTCGATGCTGAGACGGAAAATCTTTCTGGTGAAGATGGGGATAGCGGAGAAGAAGAACAGCAGGCTGAAGGCTCATTTGACGCTCTGAGGAAGGATGCCGACTATTCGCAGATTCTTGAAGCCAGCAGTGCTGCCTGCAGCGAGAAGCTTCCGATCTGGTATTATCCAATCCTGATTGAGCAGGATGAGATTGATGAGATGACGAACCGTTTTGTTGAAGCGGCTGATTTCATAAATGAATGCAACCAGAAAGAGGCATATCTCATCAACAGGCTTAAGATTTCCCATGATCCCAATGAAACTGCCCGTGAACTTCGCCAGCTGGGACGCGACCTTGCAACACGCTCGAAGACAAAGTCCATTGAGGAACGTCTCTCTCTTTCCGCAGATGAGATCAAGGAAGACATAAAGTCTCTTCAGGTGACTGAGAAGAAACTCAAGCAGATCTGCTATGAATTCGAGTCGTTTGACGATAAACCCGATCCGTCAGATCCTGATAAAGTTCTCAAGAGCGGAACGGAGAAGATCCTTGAGTCCGTAAAGAAGATAAAGAAGGGACAGAAGATGATGAAGGATGCCAAGGACAGGCTGATCAAGGCAAACCTCCGTCTCGTTGTTTCTATTGCAAAGAAATATACAAACCGCGGTCTTCAGTTCTTTGATCTTGTCCAGGAAGGAAACATCGGACTTATCAAGGCCGTTGAGAAGTTTGAATACAGGAAAGGCTTCAAGTTCTCGACTTATGCCACATGGTGGATCAGACAGGCTATAACACGTTCCATTTCCGATCAGGCAAGGACTATACGTGTTCCTGTTCATATGATCGAGCAGATCAACAAGGTCGTAAGGGAATCCCGTTCACTTCTCCAGCAGTTCGGACGTGAGCCGACCGATGAGGAAATCGCCGAAAAGCTCGGCTGGGATGAGAAGAAGGTCAAGGCCGTCAAGTCTGTTTCAAGAGAACCCATTTCGCTTGAAACTCCGGTTGGTGAGGAAGAAGACAGTCTTCTTTCCGACTTCATTGAGGATAAGGATGTGGAGAATCCCGCAACCCAGACTGCATATGTGCTTCTGAAGGAGCAGATATCCGAAGTTCTCACGACTCTTCCTCCGCGTGAGCAGGAAGTTTTGAGGATGCGTTTCGGTCTCGATGACGGTTATCCATTGACACTTGAAGAGGTTGGCTTGTATTTTGATGTTACCCGTGAGAGAATCAGACAGATAGAAGCCAAGGCGCTTAGAAGACTCAGACATCCGAAGAGAAGCAGAAAACTCAAGGATTATGTATAAATTACAGGAGATTGACAATAATGGCTGAAAACGAATTACAGCACGTACACACTCTTTTATTACAGCTTCAGGACGTTCTCAGGGAGAAATTCTCCCTTGAAAGCGAGATCGAGGCGCTTCCTGCAAACCTCAGGGAAAAGGAAAATGCCCTCAATATCGCAAACAGCAGATATCTTGAGCTGAACGAAGCCTGTCTTAAGGCAAAGCAGGAGGCTACATCAAATTCAATCAAGTATGATGATGCAGTCAGGGCAAGAACTGATGCTGAGAAGATGGTCGAGAAGATCTCGCTTCAGAGAGAGTACGAAGCTTTGACAAAGCAGATCGATGAGGCAAGAGTTGTTGAGAACGCGCTTCTCAAGGCACGCACTGCTTCCAACGCGCTTGTTGAGGAACTTACCGGCAAGCTTGAGAAACAGAGCGAAGTCTGTGATTCACTCAAGGCTGAGGTCGAAGAGGAAAGGGCAAAGATTGATGATCTCCTTGCACAGAAGAAAGCCAAGATCAGCGAGCTTGATGCCAGATGTGATGAGATCCGCACAGAAGGTGTCTCTGACGATATCTATGCGAAGTTCTGCAGGATCGTGAAGAACAAGTCCGGACTCGGCATCACACCGATCATTCAGGGTCAGGTATGTTCCGGCTGTCATATGATCCTTCCCATGCAGTTCGTAAACGATGTGCGTCTGGGTACCAATACCATTGAGTACTGCCCGTACTGCTCCAGAATTCTGTACTACAAAGAAGATGAAGAAGCAATCGACCTTACAGACTTCGAGAGCGAGGCAGGCGGCGACGACTTCTTTGCAGGTGCAATCTCTGACGAGGATCTTGACAACCTTTGATCTTTTTCCGGTCAGCTAGACAATCGCTTCATTAAGTTGGAGAGGAAAGTCCGGGCTCCTCAAGGCATGATGCTGGGTAACGCCCAGGTGCAGTAATGCAACAGAAAGTGCAGCAGAAAATATACCGCCGGAAACGGTAAGGGTGAAAAGGCGAGGTAAGAGCTCACCGCGTCGCTGGTGACAGGGACGGCAGTGCAAACCTCATCAGGAGCAAGGCTGAGCAGCGGAGTGTCCCGCCTTGGACAATACTCCGCGGGTAAGCCGCTAGAGCTCAGGAGTAATTCTGAGTCCAGATAGATGATTGTCGTTATACAGAACTCGGCTTATTGCTGACCGGTTTTATATATTATGAGGAAGATGGGAATATGAGAAAACTGATGATTGTGAAAAACATATTTCTTGTCTTCCTCTTTCTTTTTCACCTCTCATCATGCACATCCGGATTCAACTATGAAAAATCATACGCAAGCGGGAATTATAACGAGATAATACTTCAGGCAGAAAGTGATCTTGCATCCGGGATAGAGAAAACTCCTCTCTATTACAAAATGGTTTCTCATTACCGCCTTGGGGAATTTGATCAGGCAGTGGAATGTGCCCAGCTTTATTACGCAATGTTCAATGATGATAGAGGAAAACAGATCAATGATGCACTGAGCATAATGCTTTACCACAGTGAAGGTGATGTGGAAATGTCGATATATGCCGGAAAGCTGCTCACACAGACACAGGGAGCCAGGGCTGATGATTATGCGGCATATTTCATTGCTCTCATGGACGGCGGCCGTTTCCAGGAAGCGGCAGACCTCTATAATGAGATAAGAAGCAGCCTTTCTGCCCAGACTGCCGCATTCATGTGCATTGCCGCACGTTCCTCATCAACTCTCATAACGTCAAATCTTGAAGCCTGGTATACCGAATCCGGATACAGTGATGATTTCAGAAGGGCACTTGCAGGGGCGGCAAATCTTATGATTCAGAGAGGCGACGGGGCGATACTCCTTCCTCTTGCCATCTCCTGTTACAATGATTCAGGCAATGCCCTGATTGCCATCCTCATCGGCGATATTTATATTGATGAGGGAGATATAGATAAGGCCTCGACTTATTACAGCGAGGCCTATGAGGAATATCCTCAGGTTGTGCAGAAAAGGATCAGCAGCTACTAGGTTTCGCTTCTTTTGACTTCATTCCAGAGCTCATCAAGTTCTGCCAGGTGATCCCTGTCAACAGGAACACCTTTTTCACCTGCAAGCTCACAGAGTCTGACAAAGCGGCTTGTTATCTTGTAGTTTGCTCTCTCAAGTGCCTGATCAGGTCTTACCTTGAGGTATCTGGCAAGATTGACAAGAGTCAGGAATACATCACCAAGCTCATCCTCGATATGATCCCTGTTGTTTTCACCTATGGCTTCCTTCACTTCATCCAGTTCTTCATAGACTTTGTCGATCACGTCATCTATGCTTTCCCATTCAAAACCGTAGCTGCTAAGCTTTTTCTGTATCTCATAGCTTTTTTCAAGAGGAGGAAGGGCTGTGCTGACATGTTCAAGAACAGCCTTGATCGAATTGTCCTTTCTTTCCTTTTCCTTCTCGCTGTTCCATGAGGCAACAGCGTCATCGGCGCTTGCCGCTTCAACATTACCGAATACATGGGCATGACGCCTGTACAGCTTTTCGCACAGAGCGTTTATGACATCAGTGGTGGTGAAGTCTTTTTTGTCTTCATGAATCTGAAGCATGGAAAAAACATTGAGGAGAATATCTCCGATTTCTTCTTTGCAGATATCTTTGTCTTCCTCGTTTATTCCTTCAAGATATTCATATGATTCGTCTATAAGATTGCCCAGTGAGGTCTTTTCCGTCTGCGCCCTGTCATACGGGCATCCGTTCTCGCTTCTCAGAAGAGAAATGATTTCATAGAGGTTTTCAAACGCTGAGGAGGGATCCTCGGCTTTCTTCAGCTGATATTCAATCATGCTGAAATGATAGCGTACATATTATGAAAAAACAATCCTATATAAATTATAGAGTTATTATTTATATTTCATATGATAATAATATTTTAACAATAAGTATATTATTGTTTTAATATAATTAATTTTCCAGTATTCTGAATTGTTTTTCATGACAGATCTGTAAAATGAACGTAAAATATTTACTAAAATTTACTAACATTATTGACAGGTCTGTCAGTGCTATTGTTTAATGAAACCGATGGAGAAGATATGGCGTCAATAAAGGAAATCGCCAATGCGTGCAATGTCAGTCCGACAGCCGTCTCAAGGATCCTGAGTCATGATCCGTCACTGAGCGTGAGCACTGCTGTCAGGACCAGAGTCGAGGATGAAGCACGTCGTGTCGGCTACAGGACTCCGCGTCAGAAAAGAAGCGAGAGGACATTCACCATTTCACTTGCACTTTCCCCGTTTGACAAACCCGGTTTTGAGGAAAGACTTGTTGGGAAATACAGGGAAATTGCGGGAAGCGGCTATGAAATACAGCTATATAATCCTAACCGGAAAAGCGACGGAATAATCGCAATCGGAGAGTTCAGCAGGGATGAAGTCAAGGATTTGGAAAGCACTTGCGGTAACCTTCTCATGATAAACAATCTCGGTACAAGCTATTCCCATGATTCCATTATGATGGATTATGCCCAGAGCGAGGAGATGGTTGTGAAGATGTTCCTTGACAAAGGTATAAGCAGGGCAGGCTACATCGGCGGGACATACGACAGGGCTAATCTGAAGATAGGACTCAACAGGGCAAGACAGTTTGAAAGCCTTCTCAGGAAATATGCCATGTATGATCCCTCCTGTTTTGCGGTGTCGGCAATGAGGCAGGAGGCGGGATACAAAAGCATCATGTCAATAAAAGATCTTCCTCCGGCGTTTATCTTCGGGGATCCCGACAGTGCGAAGGGTGCTGTGAAAGCGTTGAAGGAAAGACAGTCTGATGCACTCAGCGTGACATATGTGAATTTTTTTGCGGAGGATGCTGAAAGCACTTATGCTCTGCTCATATTCCCTTCTGACATCCTGAAAACGGCACTGAAGCTGCTTGTCGAGAAGATCACCGGAGAGAGAAAGCAGAGCTACAGCATTTATGCTCCTTCTGCATTGATTGAAATTACTCCCTGATTCCAGGGTAGGAGGATATTTTATGAAAAAAATTTTGACTGTATGTCTTGTGGCTCTTGCTGCCATGAGTCTCTTTGCCGGCGGTTCAGGTGAAAGCACAGACACAGATTCCAACGTGATTGAGAATCTCAGAATCATGTATGTGCCAAGCCGTGAGCCGGAAGAAATCATCACAGCCACCGCACCTCTCAAGGAGCTTCTCACACAGGAGCTTGCCGCACAGGGGTATACTGTTGAGAATATCGACATCTCAGTCGGTACAAACTATGAAGCTGTCGGTGTTGCTCTTACAGCAGGCAGTGCGGATGTTTCCGTCGGCATGCCGGCAAATACCTATCTGCTCTATGATCAGGGATGTGATGTAATTCTCACAGCAACAAGAGACGGACTTTCCGTTGACAGTGACGATCCTAGAGACTGGAACAACAACGAACCCATCACTGCAAGCACAGAACAGGCTGTAGGCTACAGAGCAATCATCGTCGCAGGTCCTTCTGAAAAGGGTAAGGAACTTGCTGCAAAGGTCAATGCCGGAGAAGCTCTCACATGGGATGATCTCAACAGTGCAAACTGGGCAGTCATGAGCAGCACGAGCAGTGCAGGTTATGTATATCCGACAATGTGGATCATGGAGAAATACGACAACAAGACAATCGCTGATCTCGCACATACTGTTCAGGTTGATTCCTATCCATCTGCTTTTGCACGCCTTGCATCCGGACAGGTTGACGTGCTGTGCACCTTTGCAGATGCAAGAAGGGATTATGAGGAAGACTGGAACACTACATTCGGCATGCAGAATTCAATCTGGGAAGACACAGATCTTATCGGTGTGACACCGATGATCTATAACGATACTGTCTGTGTTTCAAAGACAAGCGAAATCATGACTGACGATTTCGTCGCTGCCCTCCAGCAGGCATTCATGAACCTCAACAAGACAGAAGAAGGCAAGGGCGTAATTGCAATTTACAGCCATACAGGTTATCTTCCTGCCACAAGTTCTGACTATGACAACGAGAGAACTGCACAGGAAATCATGAGAAGCCTCAACGGCTGAGCTGATTTGAATCTGAGGCATGGTGACGACCATGCCTCACTTTTGGAGTTTTTTACGATGATACAGTTTGGTAATGTTTCAAAGGTATATCCTAACGGCACAGTCGGCCTGAAGGATGTGAATCTGACGATTGAAGACGGTGAGTTTGTCGCGATAATCGGACGTTCGGGAGCAGGAAAATCCACTCTGATAAGGGCAATAAACAGAATGCACCCGGTTACGGACGGAACACTTACGGTTGACGGAATTGATGTTGAGAAGCTTTCAAACAAAGAACTCAGGAGCCTCCGCCGCCGTATCGGCATGATCTTCCAGTCATTCAACCTTGTCACACGTACCACGGTGATAAAAAACGTACTGACTGCATTTGTTCCGGATCTTCCTTTGTGGAGAAGAATCACCGGCCTCTTCAAAAAGGAAGATAAGCTCAAGGCACTTGAATGCCTTGATAAGGTGGAGATACTTGAGAAGGCTTTTACAAGAGTTGACCAGCTCTCAGGAGGCCAGCAGCAGAGAGTCGCACTGGCCAGGACTCTTGCGCAGAACCCGTCAATAATCCTTGCAGACGAACCGGTTGCCGCTCTGGATCCCGTGACAGCGAAAGTTGTCATGGACGATTTCAGGAAAATCAACAGGGAAATGGGCATCACTGTGCTCATCAACATACATCATGTTGAACTTGCCCTTGAATACTGTGACCGTGTCATCGGCATCAAGGCAGGCGAGATTGTATATGACGGTAAAGCCAGTGATGTCGATCAGGCTGTCCTTGATTCAATTTACGGAGTTGCTGATGAAGAGTGATAATCTATCTTTGTATGACAGGCTCTTCAAACCCAGGACATATACGCTTGAAGACGGAAAGCAGATACAGGAAAAAAGATCCCGTCTGCCTCTTGTGCTCATTATCCTGCTGATTGCAACCGTCGTTTCTGGCGAGCTCACCGGTTTCAGCTTTTCAACTCTTGTCAAAAGAATAAATTATTTCTTTGTTATTCTGTGCGACATGGTTCCTCCTGACTGGGCGTATATGCCGCGTGTATGGCAACCTCTGATGGATACGATAAAGATGAGTCTTCTCGGTTCCCTCATAGGTGCAGTTCTCTGCATTCCTTTTTCAGTGCTCTGTGCATCAAACCTGATCAGGACAAAGCTTGTGACGGGTTTCTTCAAGCTTTTCTATTCTATTGTCAGGACGCTTCCGACCCTGGTTATTGCCCTGATAGCAACATACATTTTCGGTCTCGGCACTTTTGCCGGCACAGTTGCAATAGCTGTATTCACATTTGCCTACTGCGGCAAAATCCTTTATGAACAGATCGAAACGGCTGATATGGGAAGCCATGAAGCCCTTGAGGCTCTTGGAATGGGCCGTATCTCGGCTATACGGTATGCCATTTGGCCGCAGGTTCTTCCTCAGTTCATATCAACAGTGCTTTTCTGTTTTGAGGGAAATGTGCGTTATGCTTCAATCCTCGGTTATGTAGGAGCCGGAGGACTCGGTCTCATCCTGAATGAGAGAATAGGGTGGATGGAGTATGCAAGAGTGGGAATGATCCTGCTTGCACTCTTTGTGACCGTTGTGATCATCGAAAGCATAAGCTCATATCTGAGATCGAAACTTGCCTGAGGAGGAAGAGGAATGGAAATCAAACTTACATATGCCGAAACCTTGAGCAGGGAACCTAGAAAGTGGATATCCACACTGGTGATAGTCCTGATCTGTGTTCTTCTTTTCTCATGGTCAGGGAGCGCACTGCAGTCCAACTCGACAGGCGGTTCAGGCCTTTCCGTGGCAAAGGGAATAATCAGCGGAATCCTTCATCCGACACCATCTCTTCTGCTGACGCTCGGAGATGACGGAGTTCCGTATCTTCTTTTTGAAACAGTGGCGATCGCATTTCTGGGCACACTGGTAGGAGCTGTCCTTTCAATTCCGTTTGCTTTCCTTGGAGCATCCAACATTGTTCCAAAACCAGTGGCTCTTGTCATCAGACTCATGGTGATGGCCATAAGAACGATACCGGCCTTTGTCTACGGTCTCATGTTCATCATGGTCACAGGCCCGGGTGCTTTCGCCGGTCTCCTGACAATGTCGACATGTTCAATCGGAATGCTTTCAAAGATGTTCACTGAGTCAATAGAAGAACTGGACAGAGGAATACTTGAATCCCTGGATGCATCGGGATGCAATACATTCGACAAGATAAGATACGGCATCCTTCCACAGCTGATGCCATCTTTCTCATCAACTCTCATCTACAGATTTGACATGAATCTGAGGGATGCATCTGTCCTCGGTCTCGTAGGAGCCGGCGGCATCGGATCTCCGCTCATGTTCGCAATGAACAGCTACCGCTGGAATGATGTCGGAGCGATTCTGCTTGGTCTCATCATTCTGGTTCTGATCGTTGAATGGGTCTCGAACAGACTCAGGACAAAACTCATGAGGGGCTGATGGAAATATATTACACAAGCGATACACATTCATATGTATATCCGACTGACTATGTGAGCCGTGAAGATAAAGCAACAGGTTATATGGTGCTTTCTTCAATGTTCAAAGATGATGCTTTAAAAATCGACGGAGGAGACGTCCTGCAGGGCTCTCCTCTCGTCCGTTTTGAGATGAAGAGAGGAAACAGTCCTCTCATGGCGTCAAAAGCTTTCAATGCGGCCGGCCTTGATGTCTTCGTCCCTGGAAACCATGATTTTGATTTCGGCTATGAAACTCTCAGAAGTTTTACAGCTTCACTTGATGCTGAAGTTGTATGTGCGAATCTTCAGGATGAGAAAGGCTTGCTGGAAATCAGGCCGTATGCAGTTATTGAGAAAAAGGGCGTGAAAGTCTTCATCACCGGTGCAGTTACCGATTATGTCAATGTCTGGGACAAGGACAAGCTTGCAGGTCTCAGGATAACAGACTCAGTGAATGCCCTGAAAACAGTTCTGAAGGAAAAAGATGCCGCTGCTGCTGATTTCCGTATCTGCGTTTATCATGGTGGATTCGGCAATGAATCCGGAAGTCTGAAGGAGAACAGAGCCGGTGAAATCGCAGAACTCAGTTTTGACATTCTGCTTACAGCACACCAGCATCAGATAATAAAACCTTATTATATACATGATTCACTTCTGACATTGCAGGCCGGAAGCAAAGCATCATGCTGCGCACACATACGGCTTGAAAAAGGAAAGAAGCCGGAAGCTGAAATAATTTATCCTGAAAAGGATTTCCAGCTGAATGACAAAATGAAAAAGCTCAGAGAACATGAAAGCCGGCTGGAAACAGACCTTGAAAATTACCTTGACAGAAAAGCAGGGGAGGTGGATGGCATTCTCGAAGACAGAAGCAGAATATACAGCTTTGTACACGGCTCTTCACTTGCGGATTATATAAACGATCTCCAGCTTTCCATTACCGGTGCTGATATTTCCGCTGCATCGCTTTTCAATACACCTGTATCATTGTCACATGAGGTTACAATGAAGAACATTCTTCAGGCCTATCCTTTTTCAAATACTCTTGTCACTGCTGATATTACCGGAGCCCAGCTGAAAACGGCCATTGAGCGAAGTGCTTCCTTCGTTGACTTCAGGAACGGAGAATTCGTTGAAGCTGATGACTTCGCCCCGGGAAAGGATGAACGCTATAATTATGATTTCTACCGCGGAATATCATATACGTTTGATTTGAGTGAAAAGAAAGGTGAAAGAGTAAAAAGGCTGATCTGGAGAAATATTGATCTATTGGAAAATCCTGAAACAGAGATGAAAATTGTCCTCAACAGCTACAGAGCATCCGGAACCGGCGGTTACGATGTATACAGAAAGATGAGGAATATCAGAGCCATCAGTGTGGATATCCAGGACGCCCTGATTGCAAGTTTTGAAAACAGAGTAGTTGAGGTCCCTTCAAAAACCAATTTTTCAGTAAAAAAATGATATGTTAAGTTTTATTGCTACAAAATGGTAATAAAACTTTATTTTTTTTTGATTTAACATGTTTTATTATTAAAAAATAAAAAGAAATGTTGGAATTTTATTTTTAATCAAGTTTTATTGTAAAATTTTAATAATAAAACCTGTCTAATATAAAACTTTACATAAAATATCAATAAAACATTACATATCTGTTTCTGACATTATTTTAAACTTTGTAAGGTTAATCCATATTTTTTTCTGACTATCTTAACGTTGCTGGTCAAAAAGCTGTATATAATATCCTAGTTGACAGAATATCGATTATATATAATTTTATAAAACCTGCCTTTAAAAGCCGCATTTGGGCCTTTTTCACAAATTTATGACTCTGATGTGATTCCTTGATAATTCAATAAGACCTTCGGCCTTGTACTCGCTCAAAAATCTTGTAACGACTTCACGGCTGCAGTTCAGATCCCTGCTGATTGCCTCGTGTGTAAGATTAATGTCATTTGATTTGAATTCGTTACATATATATTTAAGGTATTTTTTCAGTCTTGTCGACAGATCATCCTGAATTGACGAGCTGATGACCGTAAGAAGATAATCAAAGCGGACAGCAAGAGCCTTGTCGACCATCACACGGATTTTCGAGTATTTTCTCTCAAGGTACGAAAAATACTCATCCTGGATGACAAAAGCTTCTGTATTCTCTATTGCGCGGATTTTATAATCAATGGCCATGCTCTGACAGAGCTTCGGAGCTGAAAGCAGCAGACCCGTATTGTCTGAAATATAATACAGCAGAAGCTCGCTGGAATTCGATCCTGTTGTGTATACCCTGAGCAGACCTTTCTTTATGAGCATCACGGCGTCAACCGAGTTTTTCTTGTCCCTCAGCATTGTACCTTTCGGAAAAAAGGTTCTGCTGCAGCGTGTGATGAAATCTTTCCTGTCATTACTGTCCAGTTCCGCCAGTATGGGCATATAAATGACAATATCATCGAAATCCTGAGCTGAAATCACATGAAACCCCCTTTCACACATTATATTATTACCATAATATTATATTAAACGCTATGAAGAATCTTTTGAAAACATTTTTTCCCTTTTTCGAGAATCTGGCACCGGAAGATCAGAGCGAAATGGCGTATCTCAGCTATACCCAGGAATTCGATGCCGGAGATGTCATAATATCTCCAGAGGAAAAATGCTTCAACATAATAGTTGTCATTGAAGGAAGACTCAAGAGCTGTCTAATCGACAGCCAAAGGTCTCTCCTGCTCTATTATCTGAATGAAGGCGATATCTGCACACTGGCGGCCAGTGAGGATCTGTACGGCATAAAATCAAAAATCACGCTGTATGCCGATACGGATGTCAGGATACTGAAGACTCCAAGCTCGTTTTACAATAAGCTCAAGGACAAATATCCCGAGATGTCCACATTTCTGCGCCGTAATTTCATGGACCGTTTTGATGACATTCTGTATATCATGAAGGCAAAGCTGCTTTCTTCTTCAAAACAGCTTGTCGCAAGCTACATCTATGACTGTTCATACAATGCGGACTGCGACTGTATCGAGATAACGCAGCTGCAGATCAGCCGTGATATAGCAATCGCCCGTTCACAGGTGTCATTCATCCTCTGTGAGCTTGAAGCTGAAGGCATAATAAAGATGATGAGAGGCCGTATAAAGATTCTTGACCCTATTAAACTGCAAAATATCTGACTTGTGTCGAAATATCACAAAGCAAAAATTGAAGTTTGCCTTTTAACGTGATGTAATTCTTAAATAGTACTTTTTACACAATATAAGGAGAAAATTTTATGGCAGAAAAGTATCTTGATTGTCTTGGCGAAGCATGTCCAGTGCCACTCGTAAAGACACAGAACGCAATCAAGGAAATGAATGTCGGAGATGTGCTTGTTGTAGGCATCGACCACACATGTGCAATGAAAAACGTACCGGATTGGGCCCGCGGACAGGGTTACAACGTCGAAATCGAGGAAGTCGGTGACGGCGAATGGGAAGTTGTCATTGAGAAGACTTGCTAAGAGGCAGAAAAATGGAAGAAAAGCAGATTCAACCTACTCTCTATGATATCGTTCTCAAGAAAGAATGGTCCTACTACACAGGTTCCGTTCTCATTGTGATCTTTGCAATGGCCCTCTGCATGTTCGGCAGCACATGGGGTGTTTCCGGTGCTCTCGGAATGTGGGGCAATATGTTCCTTTCCCTTTTCGGAATTGACACAAAAGCTGTTTTCGGCACAGATACAAGCACATACAAGTTCTTTGCTAACCAGGCTTCAATCACCGATATCGGTATCCTTCTCGGTGCTCTCATTGCATGTCTTCTTGCTGCACAGTGGAAGATCAGAAACATCAAGCACTACAAGCAGGCTCTCGCTGCAATCATCGGCGGTCTTGCAATGGGTATCGGTGCAAAGATGGCCGGCGGATGTAACATCGGAGGTCTGTTCTCACAGCTTCCCCAGTTCTCTCTCGCCGCATGGTTCTTCCTTGTTTTTGTCTTCCTTGGCGCTACAGTGGGCGGAAAGCTTCTCAAGCTCTTCATGCCTCCTGTATCAAACAAGAGACCGAACAGAAAGAGACTCACAGCTGAGCAGAAAGCAAGAAACAAGAAAATCCAGATCATCGCAGCATGCGTAATCATCGTTCTTCTCATGATCGTTGCATTCGTTGTTGCTCCGACCTATCCTAATGCACCTCTTCTGATGGTCATCGGTATCGGCCTCGGCTATGCTCTCCAGCGCTCACGCTTCTGCTTCACAGCAGCTTACAGAGATCCCGGCCTTACAGGTGAGACAAAGCTCACAAGAGCTGTCATTGTTGCTTTCGCACTTTCAACAATCTTCTTCTTCGGCAAGCATGCCGGCACATTCGGTACTGATCTTTCAAAGCTCACAGCCGACAATATGCCGGGCAATGTCATCAATATCCAGATGTGCCTCGGTGCATTCATCTTCGGTATCGGTGCTGTTCTTGCCGGTGGCTGTGCTTCCGGTACATTCGTCAGAATGGGTGAAGGCTATGTCCAGCTCTGGATCTGTTTCCCATTCTTCTGTCTCGGAAACGCAGTTGCAGGTGCAATCACAAAAGCTACAGCAGGCACATGGTTCACAGCCGGTTCAAAGGTTTACCTCCCTGCAGTATTCGGCGGACTTGTTCCGGCCCTCATCATCCAGCTCCTCGCCCTTCTCGGCCTCTGGATCCTTGCATGGTGGTGGGAAGGAAAGAAGAGAAGTTCCTTTAACTGATTCTTTCCTCTTAAAAATGTCCTCGCCCACGGCGGGGACATTTCTGTTAAACTGGAGATAATTTTTATATGGAAAAAAGAATTGAAGATTATGATGTGGTTGTCATCGGCGGCGGTGCCGGCGGTATGACTGCTGCTCTGTATGCTGGCCGTGCACGTCTTAAGACACTCCTCATGGAAAAGTCTCTTATCGGAGGTCTGGCAACATACACAAGTGAAATCGAGAATTATCCCGGATTTCCTGAAGGAATCGACGGAACAGAGCTCATGAAGCTCTTTGACAAGCAGTTCAGGAAGTTCGGCGTAAATGTCAAGCTGACAGACTGCAAGGGTGTCACAAGACTGGAAGACGGACGATGGAATGTCTCCACTTTCAGAACTGATTACCATGCAAAGGCTGTTGTAATCTCAACAGGCGGCAGAAACCGTCTGACAGGTGCTCCGGGCGAAGAGAAGTACCTTGATAAAGGTATTTCATTCTGCGCAACATGCGATGCAGCACGCTACACAGGAAAGAAAGTTCTCATCATCGGAAGCGGTGATGCAGCAATCGAAGAAGGCATGTTTCTCACCCGCTTCTGCTCAGAAGTATGGGTATCTGTAGTTCATGATGAAGGTCATGTCGATGCAAACGAAGTTGCAAAGGAAAAAGCATTCAAGAACGAGAAGATGCACTTCATCTGGAATACTTCCGTTGATTCTTTCGAAGGCGATGACATGCTCAAGAGAGTCAACCTCAAGAATCTCAAGACAGGTGAAATCATTCCTGTTGATATTGACGGATGTTTCCTCTTCATCGGCTATCTTCCGAACACACAGCTTTTCGAAGGCCTTGTTGAGCTTGATCCGAGAGGATATATCAAAACAACTGTCGATATGGAAACAAGCCAGCCCGGTATTTTTGCCGCAGGCGATGTACGCTCCAAGACTCTCCGCCAGGTTTCAACAGCTGTAGGAGACGGTGCTGTTGCAGGTTATATGGCAGAGCGCTATATCGGCGATCTTGAGACAATCCATGACGACATCCTTTCAAAGGAAAAGATTCTCGTTTTCTATTACAACGCAAGTGAGGAAAACGACAGGGCAACCCTCCTCAAGATGGAGACATTCGCTAAAGAGCATAATGTCGATATCAAGCCAGTTGACATCTATAAGAGCGACAAGGTGATGAAAATCCTCGGCGGTTCCCCTCTCACTGTTGCACTCTATAAGAACGGTAAGGTTGCTGCTACAGCTTCAGCAAAGGAAAACTTCAACCTTTCTGCAATTGAAGCAGCTCTCTGAGCTTTACCTACTCTGACAACAAGCCCATAGATCTCGTATGATTTCTATGGGCTTATCTTTTATCAGATAAACCGTGCAACTGAAACATCAAAAATATCAGCAAGTTTTTGGCCGCTTTACGGCTTATCAGCCTAAGATTATTCTCCATATGAGAAACTACCTGAACAGAAGTCTCAAGCTTTGAGGCAAGTTCTTTTTGAGTCAATCCAATCAATTTTCTGTAGAAACGCATATTACCGCCAGGAGTTTCTTCCTTTTTGAATTCTTTGAAGAAATCCATCTCAAACGGATCAACCAGTTCATCAGAATAATTTTTGTTTTCAGTAATGTTTTCCATAAGGATAAGCTCTTCCCCTCTCTTCCTCATATTTTACATTATACGCCATTACTGGTCATTTTTCATGTTTAAAAGGCGCAATCAGTAAAAATTGATATCGACCCACGTCAAAGCATTGACAACCAAATGGGGGGGGGTACTCTTTGAATGAAAAAACTTAAAACAGGACGGAGGGGAAAATAATGAAGAAAGCATTCATTATATTTTTTGCAGCTTTGCTGACTTTTTCATTTATCTCTTGTGAAGAAGATACGCCTAAGGTTATTGAAGTCACAAGCATAACAATTACCGGTGCAGCAGAATCACAGGAGGTGGAAAAAGAAACAATTACTCAACTTTCAGCAACGATTTTACCTGATGATGCAACTGATAAAAAGGTCACATGGATAACGTCAGATGAAACGATAGCTACTGTAGATTCCACAGGTGCTGTAACAGCATTGAAAGAAGGTAAAGTAACTATTACAGCTGTTGCTTCAAATGGGCTGAAAGATGAGATAACACTGTCTGTCGTAAATCCAAAGAGCACCTTCACAGTATCATTTGATGAAAACAAACCTGACGGTGTTGATGCAGAAGTGAATGATATGCCTTCTACAATTGAAGTTACTGAAGGTGCAAAAGTCCAAGAACCACCTACATCACCTACCCTTGACGGCTATGAATTCATGGGCTGGTATACAACTACTGACACTGATACGCCCTTTAACTTTGAAACAGCCATTTTTGAAAATACCACACTTTATGCAAAATGGATAAAAGAAGGTACTGAGATTACAAAATACACTGTCACATTTGATGCAAACAAACCAGCTGATGCTGAAGTTGATGTAACTGGTATTCCTTCTGAAATCAAGGTAAATGAAGGAGAAAAGATTCCTGAACCTTCATCTGATCCCTCTCTTGCAGGCTATACATTTGAAGGCTGGTATGAATCTTTTGATGCTGAAACTGCATTTGATTTCTCGACACCGATTACCAGTGATATTACACTTTATGCACACTGGAAAATTGAAGTTGTAGAACCGGATCCTGAACCCGGAAAAGAGCCGGAACTTACGGAAGAAGGTTCTCTTGTTGAAAAAATAACAGAAGATGAATTTGTTGTTGAGAGTACTATCAACAGTCTGTTTGGTAAAGTACAGGAAGCACTTTCTTCTGGTGGAAGAGTTCTTCTGAACGGAATTGATATTCCGAATATGACAATTGAAGAAGGCTATATCTCTGCAGTCAGCAAACCAGTAGCAAGAAGTATTGGATCTTCTTCGAAGTACGATCTCAAGATCGAAATCGGCAAAGCCAAGGACAAAGAGAACAAACAGGTCACACTTGACTATGAAAGTACTCTGACAGTAGAAAACGACAAAATTACAGGAGTTGAACCTGTATCCACATCTGCTACTGTAGATAATGTTCCTCTTGAAATAGACAGTGATACTTTTATTCCTGTGGCCCTAGCCTTCTCCAATACAGATCTGCTGTCAAGACTTGGAAAGGTATTGGATATGGCCATAACTCAGCTCGATAAAGTCGGCGTCATTATGGAAGAAATAACATTGGATGTTCCTGATGTCGGAACTGTTATTGTTGACTGCGAAAAATCCGGCCTCACACCTTCAGGAAAGGGAGTTCTCGTTTTCAGAATCGTGGAACTGGATAATCAGTGGCATACTATGTCAAGTCTTGGCGGCCAGATTACTATAGACGGTTGGGCTAATGTTTCGAATGATAAAATTGAAGAAAATGATATCCCTCTGATTAAAGATGAAGAATCAAAAAAGTATGATGATCTTGAAATCTCAACCGAATTTGCTCCGCGTTTTTACGGATTGTATTACCTGATACTTCCAACAGAAGATATGGAAGAAGATATGGAAACTCATTATGTCTTTGATGACTCCACTCTTGAAGTACTGAGTAGATATGCATCTGAATTCTTTGAAGAGGATATTACTGTAAATTCATATGAAATTGAGGTTACTGAAAATATTCTCAATGAGAGCTGTACTCCGGAAGATCCAGGAATCTTCACTGTCAAAGCGGATATGTCTGTGTATGGCTCAGTTGAGATGGTTGTATATGCGTATCAATTAAGTAATGACACAATGGATTCACAGATCATGAAATTCACTATCAATGGTGAAGATTACTCATATCTCAGCTACGATATCATAAAAAGCATATTCAAGGTTTTCGGTGGATTCATGTATGCAAATGGAGTTGTTTCACAGATACAGTCAAGCGAAGAGTTGATGACATCTGAGACAGGGGAAAAATTCCATTATAAGCTGAAGCCAAGAGAATATGATTGGGAGCAATTCAATTTCAGCGGAAATGTAGCTGTGACTGTTAAAGATTTGAGCATCCCTGAGAATATCAAAGATTTTGAGTTCGGATTTACAGATGTAGTTGTAACAGATTACATTATGCCAGAAGAGCCGATTGAATACAAAATATCCGGTTCAGGCTCTTCATATCAAGATTCAAATAGAAGAAACGTAAGTCTGGACTTTTTCAGCATAGTCGGTATGGGAGAAGCAACAGGAGCTGAACTTAATTCTGCAAATACATTCCTTCGCCTAAATGGAGATATGTTCGGTGAAGGAGATATGCATAGTGATCTTCTCTTCTCCATGCTTGATACTGATTTAGGAAACGTGAGAATAACGATTCCTGTTATTTTCCAAGGTAATTTCACAGGTTACACCCCTGAGGGACAATTGCTGAATTTTGAAATCAGTAATGCTGACATCCGTATAACTGATGATTTGGGCTCAGAATATTTAATTTCAGATGACACAGTTATAATCAGCCGGCAGAAATTCAGTAATTCAATAGGAGGCGAAGATACATCTGGTTATGCGCTTCAATTCTCCTCTTCATCAGGAAACTATATTGTAGCTTTGTCTGTATATGATAATGGTATTCACGATATTATGTTCTATTTCTGCGATGAAGGAGGATACATAACAAATGCAATCAATATTATCGACGAGACTACAGGTCAAATTCCCGATGATCCGACTGTTGATCCACCAGTGATAGATATTCCATCTATTTTTCATGGTACATATTCAGGCACAGTTATGAATATTCGATTGACTGTTACTCAAAACGATATAATTGTTGATGGATCATCGTTATCTGGTTTTGCTGTAATTGTTGATCAGAAATTCGAAACAGAAACAACAGATGACTTAGGATGTAAATGCTCGATTTATTCTCTTGATGTTATCCAGTCTGATACGGATGCAAAAATTAACCTGATAATCTATGAGGATGGTTCAATCTATTTCTCTATGTATTCAGGTGGCATGGAAATAGCAAAAACAGAACTGACAAAACAATGAATTCAGAAGAATTTTAATTCGCAATCCTATTGCCCTAACCGGCAGTAGGATTTTTTGTATTTTGCAGAACAATATTATCAGTAAATCGTTAATAGCAGGGTAAAAAGTCATTCGATTATAAAATTTTATTAATACGGTACTGACTTAAAACTGCTTTAAAACTACCGATCCACAGTAAGTCTCAAAGGATCTACATCATCAAATACAATCTGATACCAGTAAATATTGTTATACTCGGTTGAAACAACATTTACAGCAAGGGCAATGTTTATCACATATTCAGAAGAGTCATCTTCTTCTCTTACATAGTAGTAAGAATAATCATCATTTGATGAATGCCCGTCCGTAGTTGCAGTGAATTGTGTGTTTGAACCGCTGTATCTGTAGAGATTTATATCAGAAGCAATAAGCATATGCTCTGAAGAAGAAAGCGAAGTAGCACCATAAACATCCATAATTAAATGGAAGTTATTGCTTCCATCCCTTTCGGATGTCCTGATCATGAAGTAATAATACCTGTATTGATTAAGACTTCCGAATGTGTATTCAAGCGGTGTTGAAAGAGGCTGTCCGTTATCACCGCGGAAGGCATAGAGATAAATAGGATTTCCTTCCAGAGTGGATTCCACGTTGTTTAATCGTCCGCTGGCACTGAACGTGGCCGGAGAGCCATTGTAATAGTTGTTATAGTTTCTTATGTATCTGTTGAAACTTGTAGTAAGGGAACCTGTACCAGGTGCAATTGAATACATCAGCAGAACAGAGGGAGATCCTTCCTGCATATTGCTCAGTCCGGAATGACTCAGCTCAACTCTGAAGCCCGCATCATATTCAATGTCATAACCGTTTACTCTCGATACCTTGGAAACACTTATGTAATCAGAATAATCGCGGTAATTAGGAATGCCGCAGGAGGAAAGAAAAAGGATGGAAATAAGAAAAAGTATGATGACTTTCCTCATAAATCCATCCTCCTGTATTGTAGTCGGTTTTTAAGTTAGTTATTAACCTTATTCAAGTACAAGCAAGCGTGCTTCGGCAAGAGCTGCGTATTCAGATGTTGTGAACTCATCTCTGAGCTGTGAATATGTTGCAACTGCAAGCTCTGTATCGCCTGTCTGCTCATAGATACGTGCAGAGTTGAAGAGAGCCTTCGGGCTTTCCGGAGCTTCTGCAGCATATGTATCCCATACTCTGTTGTAGTATGAGAGAGCTGTATCTGTGTCACCTGCATTCTCAGCACTTGCAGCAGCGTTCATCATTGAAAGAGAAACAAGATATGTGTCTCCTCCTTCGTTCACGACCTGCTCGAAGTATGAGAGAGCATTTGCCCAGTCTTCAGCATTGTAGTAATAAAGACCAAGCAGATACTTTGCCTTGAGACTTGCATAGTCACCTGTACCAGCCTCGGCAATGATGGCATCGGCAGAAGCAATGAATTCACTTGAAGCTGTATTGTACTCATCGCTCGTCTCATCCATGACCAGGAGATTGTAATAATCCTGCTCAAGATTGTATGTTGCCGTTGCAATCTTATCCCTGCTGCTGTTGCTTGTGATGGATACAACTGCAATCACGACACAAAGCACAACAACTATAATTCCGATTATCGCAAGAAGTCTTGCATTCTTTGCAAAGAATGACTCTGTTCTGGCTGCAATTTTCTCAGATGAAGTTAAATTCTTATCCTTCTTCATAAATCCCCCTTAGAAATAGATAGGCGGGCTGTTTGTCTCCCGCCTACTCCATTCAGGATATCTCTATCTCAGATTTCTTCGTCTTTAGCCTTCAGCATGTCGGCAAGAGAGAATGTGTCGTCATCTTCCTTACCGTCAGCCATATACTTGGCCATTTCAGACTCCTGATTCTTCTTGATCATCTCCTTGATAGAGAGTGAGAGTTTCTGAGTCTGCGGGTTGATTTCAACAACCATTGCAGTCACCTCATCACCGACCTTGAAGTTCTCAAGAACCTTGTCTGTGTATTCTTCATCCGGTCCGACCAGATTGTACTTTGAAATAAGACCTTCAATATCGCCGGGAACCTTTACGAACACACCGAAATCAGTGACATTGGAAACTGTGCCGGTAATGACTGATCCCTTCGGATTGGATCTTCTGAGATTCTGCCATGGGTTACCCTCGAGGTTCTTGACTGACAGACGGATTCTTCTGTTCTCCGGCTCGACTCTGGAAACGGAAACTTCAATCTCGTCACCTTCCTTGCAGAACTGTGACATGTTCTTGAGTTTCTTTGTCCAGGAAACATCATCGATATGGAGGAAGCCGTCAATGCCGTCCTCAAGATTCACGAATGCACCGCTGTTGGTGAGCTTGACAACCTTTCTCTTGAGAACTGTTCCCACCGGATAGCGCTCTGCGATCGTATCCCACGGATTCTCAAGCAACTGCTTGATGCCGAGTGAGACACGCTTCTTGTCGAGGTCGTAACCGAGGATCTTTGCTTCAACAACATCGCCGATCTTGTAGATCTCTGCAGGGTTGGTGACCTTCTTTGTCCAGCTGAGCTCGGAAATATGTGCAAGACCTTCAATACCCGGCTCGATACCGATGAACACACCGAATGATGTGATCTTTGTGACAGGAGCCTTGATGACATCGCCAACCTGATAGCGCTGTTCGAAGTTTGTCCACGGATCCTCAGTCATGTGCTTGAGGGAGAGATTGATCTTCTGTGTGTCAGGATCGATGTTGATCAGGCGGAGCTGGATGACCTGGCCCTTCTTCACATAATCTTTCGGCTTTGTGACATGACCCCAGCCCATATCGTTGATATGAAGCAGACCGTCGAAACCGCCGAGGTCGATGAAAGCACCGAAGCTTGTGAATGACTTGACGACACCCTGAACGACATCACCGATCTGAACGGATGAGAAGAACTTCTCCTTGTTCTGTGCGATGATCTTCTCGAGGTATTCCTTGCGGGAAACGACACTCTTCATCTTGCTTCCTGTATGGTACTTGTCAATGATGAAATAGTCTGTCTTTCCGATCAGAGTTTCAGGATCCTCGATTCTTACGATATCTGCCTTTGAAAGCGGGCAGAATCCCTTATAGTCAGCACCAAGGTCAACCTCATAGCCTCCCTTGATAACCTTACTGAATTTACCGAGAACAGGTGTGCCGCTTTCCGCAGCTTCTCTGAGAGCCTCTGCCCTTTCCCTTGCATCGGCCTTCTTCTTCGAGACAATTACCTGTCCGCCCTTTCCTTCTTTGTTGACAATTGCGACGTTCACCTTGTCACCGATCTTCGGCAGCTCGATAAACTCGTCCACAGGAATCTTTCCTTCGCTCTTGTAGCCTACGTCAACAAACACATAGTCGTTATTTAACTGTACAACAGTTCCGGTTACGATCTGACCGTCTTCAATGCCAGCAAGTGACTTTAGATACTGCTCCTGCAGCAGAGTCTGCATGTCAGTCATCTGAGTTTCATCTTCCACTTCTTTTTCTCCTAACCAATTACTTAGCCGGGCAGTCCCTGAGTCTTGACTGCACAACTGAAACAACTTTCTCACAAACTTGATTTATCGTCAAGTGAGAAGTGTCTATATATACGGCGTCTTTTGCAATTTTTAGCGAACCGACTTCCTTATTTCTGTCATTGGCGTCCCTTTTCTCGATGAGGGCGAGAACTTCCTCATAGCTCTGGCCGTCATTCTGCTGCTCAGTACGGCGGCGTGCACGCACTTCGCTGGAAGCGTCAAAGTAGAATTTACACTGTGCATCAGGGAAAATGACGGTGGTTGTGTCACGTCCTTCCGTCACGATGTCCATACTGCCGGCAATTTTCCTGACGGCAGCGGTCACAATCTCCCTGAGCCGGGGATCAGAGGAGACGATGCTCGCATTCATGTCAACATCCGGAGTATGCAGCTTGTCTTCGACATCGGTTCCGTCAAGATATATGTCTCCGTTTCTCACTGTTATGCTCACGTTCCTTGCCGTTTCAAGGCAGGCATCCCTGTCACTGCAGTCTCCGCCCTTCATCAGATGGGCGTATGTCACAGCACGGTAGAAGGAACCCGTATTGAGGAAATAATAGCCCAGCTGTGATGCCACAAGCTTCGCAACAGTGCTTTTGCCGCATCCGGCAGGTCCATCAATTGCAACGATCATTTTTCACTCCTCCCGTCGTTTTTCTTCGCCCTTGCGGCTTTTTCCCTTTTCAGGGCGGCACCGAATTTCTTCCTGGCCACAAGAGTGTTCTTTCCTTCAATAAGACCTTCTATCTCTTTTCTAGAGAGGTTGCGGAATTCACCCGGCTGAAGGGAACCGAGTTCGATGCAGCCTATCCTGATGCGTGTCAGACCTTTCACCTCATAGCCCAGGAAACTGAAGATTTTCCTTATCTCCCTGTTCTTGCCTTCCGTGAGGACAACCTTTATGTAATCCCTTCTCTGGGGGATGAATTCATAGCTTTTTATCCTGTAGGGCTGGCTCATGTCTATATAAAGGCCCTGCAGGGCTTTTTTCAGGTCTTCCACCTGCGGTTTCCTGTCAAGGTGCACGACATACTCTTTCTCGATCTGGTTTCTCGGATGTGTGACCTTGTTTGCGAAATCCCCGTCGTTTGAGAAGATTATGAGTCCGTTTGAATCCTTGTCCAGACGTCCGACATTGAACAGGAGGTGCTGGTCCCTGATGGTTATTAGGGATCTGGCATACTTGTCCTCATTTGGATCGTAGTTCGTACAGACATAACCGCGAGGTTTGTTGAGGGCTATGTAATATACATTTTCCACAGGCTCGATCGTCTCACCGTCAACCTGAACGATATCAGACGGAGCGACTTTGACACCCATCTCCCTTATCGTCCTGTTGTTGACCATGACACGGCCCTGTTCGATGAGGCTTTCACAGAAACGGCGGCTGCCGACTCCGCATTTTGCCATGTAGACCTGAAGCCTGAGATCATTTTCACTCATTGTTATCCTCTCCCTCATTTTCTGAGCTTTCATCTTCTTCCTTGTCGAAGCGCATTCTGTCAATTGCGCTGAGCTTGGGCAGATCGCCTATCGACTTCAGACCGAACTCGAAAAGGAATTTGCGGCTCGTGCCGTAAAGACAGGGATGCCCCTGTACATCTTTGCGGCCCACGACCTTTATGTATTCCCTTTCCCTGAGAAGACGGACTATCGAGTCTGATGCAACACCGCGTATATTGTCAATCTCCCTTCTTGTTATCGGCTGTGAATAGGCGACAATGGAAAGGGTTTCCAGTGCCGCACGTGTGAGGCGGCGGTCAACCTTGCGTCCGTATGTGGAGCGCAGCATGTCATAAAGATCCGTACATGGGGCGAATTCATAAGAGCCGTCGGAATTCTCCTTCAGCCTTATGCCGTGTCCCCTCTCCTCAAATACTTCGCCAAGTTCCTTGAGCGCCCTCTGCACGGCTCTTGCATCAAGCCCCGTCATGCTGCACAGTCTTTCCTCGTCAAGAGCCTCGTTTTCTATAAACAGCACGGTTTCAACCAGTCTGGCATCCGTGCTCATCAGACCTGTATTACCAGTTTTTGCCATAACCCTCACTCTTCATCGTCGTCAAGAAGATCCTCTTCATCTCCGACGTATTCCTCCGCTTCATTTTCTTCCATCTCCTCTTCCGCAAGCTCTTCATCAACTTCAGCCTTCCGCTCGGGAGATATTATCGAATAGTCATCAGGATCACTGAGATCATTGTCGACAACCTCATCGTAATCCTTGTCGTACTCATCGGCAAGCTCCGGTCTCCAGTCCTGAGGACGGAGCACTATGTAGATCTCCCCGTTAGGTTCTTTCTGCTGGAACACGATTATCTTGTCCTTTGCCATCTCCAGAATCGCCATGAATGAACATATGATGTGAAGCGGCTGGTCGAAATGGATGATGACCTCGCTGATCGTGATCTGGTCCTTTGTCTCGAAAAGCTCAAGCATGAGTGTTCTCTTTTCCTTTACGGAAACCTCCTCATAGACATTGAAGAGCTTTGTCGGAGCCTTTTTCTCCAGTATGGTGCGGAAAGTGCTGAAAAGGTCATCTATGCTCACACCGCGGAAGAGATCCTCATCCAGGAACGGGAGTGCAAAGAAATTCTCCTTGCGGGGAATATGGAAATTGTCTCCCACCGCCGCACCTGTGAGAAGATCGGTGTATTTCTTGAATTTCTGATACTCCAGCAGCCGCTCGACCAGCTCCTGGCGCGGATCCTCGTATTCCTCGTCGATCTCGCCTGCAACGGGAAGCAGCATTTTTGACTTGATGTAAAGCAGATCAGCCGCCATCTTGTAGAAATCGGCAAGGTTCTTCAGATTGGATTTATGTTCCTCAATGTAGGAGAGGAACTGCTGCGTTATCTCGGCAATGGGAATGTTATAGATGTTTATCTCAGCTTTCTGTATCTGGTAGAGAAGAAGATCAAGCGGGCCTTCGAACTCCTGAGTCACGAAGACCTGCTTTTCTTCCCTGTCAAATATCAGATCGTCCCTGTCGTCCTGCAACTTTTATTCCCTGCCTTTTTCCCGGCTGCTGTTTTCTTCAGCTTTCTTGGGGAACATCTTTTCCCTCAGGCTTGCAACGATTTCATTCACAAGTTCAGGGTTGTTCTCAAAGTATTCGATCGTCTTGTCACGTCCCTGTCCGACCTTCTCGCCGTTGTAGGAATACCATGAACCAGACTTCTCGAGCATGTTGTATTTGAGTGCGGCATCCAGCATGCTGCCCACATAGCTGATACCCTTTCCGAAGAGAAGATCTAGCTCGCATTTCTTGAATGGAGGGGCAACCTTGTTCTTTACGATCTTCACCCTCACCCTGTTGCCGACAAGATCATCCTGACTCTTGCCGATGGATTCGACTTTCCGGACATCCATCCTTATGGAGGCATAGAATTTCAGCGCATTTCCGCCTGTGGTCGTCTCAGGGTTGCCGAACATGACACCTATCTTCATTCTCAGCTGGTTTATGAAAATGATCGTCGTGTTGCTCTTTGCGAGAATGCCGGTAAGCTTTCTCAGAGCCTGGCTCATGAGACGGGCCTGCACACCCATGTGGCTGTCACCCATGTCGCCGTCAATCTCCGCCTGCGGCGTCAGTGCGGCAACTGAGTCAACAACGATTATGTCCACAGCACCGGAGCGCACGAGGGACTCCGTGATCTCAAGGGCCTGCTCTCCATTGTCCGGCTGGCTTATCCACAGCTCATTTATGTTAACTCCGAGGTTCTTTGCATAAGTCGGATCAAGGGCATGTTCTGCATCGATGAATGCCGCGATTCCGCCAAGCTTCTGGCTTTCCGCGATCGCGTGCAGCGCAAGGGTCGTCTTGCCGGAGCTTTCCGGTCCGTATATCTCAATGATCCTGCCCTTCGGGTATCCTCCCACTCCCAATGCCTCATCCAGCAAGAGGGAGCCGCTTGGAATGACCTCGACATCCAGCGTGCCCTGCGCATCACCCAGCTTCATCAGGGAACCTTTGCCGAACTGCTTGTCGATCTGGCTTCTTGCCGCTTCAAGTGCTTGCGAGCGGGCTTTCTGTACGTCGCTTGAAATTTCAGTAATCTTTGACATTTTATAACTCCTACTGAATATCTATACAAATTTTTTCTGAGATCTGTGCAAAAGACGTGCGGAGTCAAGAATAAAAGTTTCCGGCCCGTCATTGCAATACACCACCTTCATATGCTCTCCGAACATTCCTGTCGCAACCCTGTATCCCATATCGCGGAGCATGCCGACGGCTTTCTCGTAAAGCTGTCTGGCATCATCGGGAGATGCGGCATTGTCGAAACCGGGGCGGTTGCCTTTATATATGTCGCCGGTAAGGGTGAACTGGCTGATCATCATGACATCTCCCCCTGTCTGGGAAAGGGAAAGATTCATCTTCTCATTCTCATCCTTGAAGATCCTCAGCTTCATCATTTTCTCAAGGAACTTGTCAAGAACAGCCTCATCATCGCCTTTTTCCACACCGAAATAGACAAGCATGCCCTTCTCGATGGAAGAAACAGGAGAGCCGCCGATCGACACGGATGCGTTCTCAACACTCTGGATGACAGCTATCATTTGAAACTCTCCATTGCAAGTTCCTGCATTCTCTGCATGAAGGAAAGCTTGTCGCTTTCATTGTAGAAAGCAGATCCCGCCACGGCAATGTCGGCTCCTGCAGCCACGACATCCTGGATTGTACCGAGGTTCACACCTCCGTCAACGCTGATGGCATAATCATAATCCTCGCTCTCGCGCAGTTCCTTGAGCTCGACTATCTTGTTGATGCAGCCGGGAATCAGCTTCTGTCCGGCCCAGCCCGGGTTAACCGTCATTACGAGCACAAGATCAACCATGTCCAGCAGAGGTGTTATGGCGCTCACCGGTGTCGACGGTACGATCGATATGCCGCATTTCACGCCTCTTTCCTTTATATGTGAAAGAACCCTGTGAAGGTGAACAGTGCTTTCCTGATGGATGGTTATCATGTTGCATCCGGCATCAATGAAATCATCGATATGGTTCTCGGGATTCACTATCATCAGATGGGCATCGAACAGCAGGTCGCTGTGCGGTCTTATGTCCTTGATGAATTTCGATCCGAAAGTTATCTGCGGAACGAAGACTCCGTCCATCACGTCCAGGTGAAGATACTCGGCTCCGGCCTCTTCCGCATCCCTGAGCGCGTTCAGCACTGATGCGAAACTGGCGGAAAGAATCGAAGGTGCAATTTCTATTCGCTTGTCATACATGTGAATGAGTATAACCCAAATGAAGAATAATTGAAATAAAAGCTTTTAGAAACTATCATCATCCACATGAACAAAAAACAGATACTCGCGCTTCTGCTTCTGGGATCATTTTTCATTGTCCTTTACACCTTCCTGCAGAATTTCACATCGGCATTGAGCGATGTCACCTCATTCCTCTCTACCGGCTTCTCCACGATCACGCTCGGCTTCATAACGGCTTTCATTCTCAATATACCGGTGAGTTTCATTGAAAGGCTGATAGGAAAGACAAAAGGAAACGGGATTCTGAAGAAATACAGCAGGGCTTTCTCCATTGTGATATCCATTGTGTGTCTCATCGCTCTGTGTGCCGCACTGCTGATGTTCATCATCCCCTCCCTCACCCAGGCTCTTGGAACGCTTGTCGCATCAATTGACAGCCTTATATACCGGCTGGAAGCTTCCTCAGACGGTGGAACGCAGCTTGCGGATCTTATTGAAGACCTCCTTTCCTGGCTCGGCATGAGCATTGAGGAACTTGAAGATATGGTGACATCATATCTTAAAGACAGCTCGCCCGCTTTCATCAGAACCACAATAAACACGATAATGCTCACCGTATCGTCAGCCGTGACTTTCTTCATAGCACTTATCTTCGCCGTTTATTTCATCAGCTCGAAGGAAATGCTTTCCCGTCATGTGAAAACACTGATCTCGCTTGTTTTCAGTGAAAAGACAGTCAGCAGGATAATCCACATCGCCAGTGTTGCGAACAGCGCATTTTCCCGTTTCATAAGCGCACAGGTGACGGAAGCTGCGATAATAGGCATCCTGTGCACAGCGGGAATGCTGATCTTCCGCCTTCCGGATGCAGCGGCAGTGGGCGTGCTTACCGGCATAACCGCTCTTGTTCCGGTATACGGAGCATATGCGGGAGCTGTGTCCGGCGCCCTGATCATTGCCGCAACATCACCTTTGAAGGCGGTTTTCTTCATAGTATTCATAATCATCCTGCAGCAGCTTGAGGGCAACCTCATATACCCGAAGGTCGTCGGGGGCTCAATGGGACTGCCTTCCGTATACACGTTTACCCTCGTCACGCTTTCAGGTGCGCTTTTCGGCATTGCCGGCATGCTCTTTGTAATACCGGTCGGCTCAATCTGTTTCACGCTCCTGAAGGAATACAGGCTGTCAAGGCTCAGCGTGAAAGGCAAAGTCTCAGAAGCCGGAAATGATGGGGAAAAGCCGTCAGGACCTACGTAAAAACAACATATGATTATTTAATATGAATTGTTTGCCAAAGAAAAAATTTGATGTTATTATTATGTTGTAAACAGCCGAGCAGGAATGCCCTGCCCGGTTTGTTTTTCGATTATCCGGAAGAAAAAAATTTAAGGAGAGTTTGTGTATGAGAAGCAACTCCATTACAAAAATACTGAAGGAAGACAGGGATTTCTCAAAGGCTGAACTTGCCTCATTCCCGACTGACAGCTTCTTTGAAATCGACAAGTGCGCGAACAAGCTTGACTACGAAGATCTGAGCGAGCTTTCAGCAAAGGCGCTTGAGATCACGGGCGAGAGGGAGAATTCCGTATATGCCCGCTATGTGCTTGGCACAATCGCATTCATCCGCCGTCCCCATGAAGACAACATAATAATGCAGAATCTTCTGATCACTTTCTATGACAACCACAACTGGATTGTCGTGGAATTCCTCTGCCGCAAGATCCTTTCATTCAGCGAGAACAAACTCGCACTGCGCATTCTTGCAGACTGCTATGAGGAAGAAGGCCGTGATGAGCAAAGATGGGGCATACTCGAAAGACTCGTCAAGGTCGACTTCGAGGAAAAGAAGATCACAAAGAATCTTGCAGATCATTTCATGGAGAAAGGAGATAAAGACAAGGCCCTCCTCTATTACCGCCGTGCGCTCACACGCTATATAAGCGCAAAGGACGCCGAAGGCGTGAAGAACATATGGTCGCTCCTGCTTTCCATCCAGAATGATGATTTCGGCTATTTCCTCGGCATCGGTGAAAAGGTTGCGGCATCACTCAGCAAGGCACTTGCAATCGAACTGCTTTCAGACCTTTACACACATTTCGCATCTGATGTGAACAAGTCCATACAGATACTCAAGAAGGCTCTTGAGATCGACCCGTCGGAGAAGAGACCCAGGGAAGAGCTCATCAAGGTTTACAGGAAGAAGTACGAGAAGTCCGCACGCCTCAGTAAATGCATTGAGCGTTCAGGTCTTGCAAATCCAGGGGAAGATGTGAACAAGGCGATAAGCTTCTTCGAAACCGATATCGGTTTTGATGTCGGCAGTTTCGTATATCAGAGAAGCACGGACAGGCTCGGCCTCATACAGAGCATAAACGACAGGGAAGTTGTTGTAGCCTTCAACAAGGCCAGCAAGATTTCCATGTCACCGGATATGGCATTCAAGGCTCTCACTCCGCTTCCCAAGAACAATATTCTCGTGCTCAAGACCGCAATCCCCGCAAAGCTTGCCGCAAAGGTCAAGGCCGACACCCGCTGGGCTCTTGTGACAATCATGGAAAGCCGCAACAACAAGTGTTCGATCAAGGAGATCAAGGAAGAGCTTGTTCCTTCCGTCCTAAATGCTTCAGAGTGGGATGATTTCAAGACGAAGGCGAAGAAGATACTTCAGGAAGATCCTTATTTCTCATCGATCGCAGGCGAGAATGACACCTACACTCTCAGGACCACTCCGATCACACAGGAGGAGAAGCAGCTTGTCACATTCCTCGGAGAGAAGGATTTCTACGGCAGGATCAGGATTGCAAAGGAGTTCATCGCCCTTGATCTGGATACAGAATCAGAGGCTTTCTCCGAAATGGTCAAATATTTCAACAGCGAGCTTGCGAATATGAAGAGCGGTGTTGACGATAAAGTCATGGCATCCTTCCTGCTGCTTGACAATTTCAGGAACCAGCTTCATATACCGACAGCTGTCATCGATACCAGCGTTTCCTTCGCAGACCTTTATAAAAACTGTGAGGACAAGACCGCAGTATTCGATTCCATCAACAATGCAGATCTCAAGAAGAGCTATCTTGAGAACGTGATGAACTGTGACAGGAACTGGCCTGATGTGTTCAGGAAATGTTTCGCATACTACACATATTCCTGGATCCCGAACATTCTCAAGGCAAACGGCAAGGAGAGCATCTATCTCGATATTCTCTCATCCAGTGTCCGCTCCTACAAGGAGAACGTCGATGTATTCCTCTGGAACTACAAGAATGCGAGCGAGGCCGAGTGGACAAAGGCCGGCATCAGTGCCGATGAGCTCATACTCACCCTTCTCCTCGTTCTTGACTATACCGCATCCCTCATCGATGTGAAGAAAGATGTCAGCGAGAACAAGAAGAGAAAGGATCTTGTCGTGAACTACCTCTTCAAGGAAAAGCAAATATACAAGGCGCTCAAGAGCGGTGACGAGAGCTTTGCATCCAAAATCTATTCGATCATTGCCAATGACAAGAACATTGACAAGGGTCTGGTGATTGAAGTCAAGCATTTCATCGGCGAGCTCTATCCCGACTTCACCTTCTTTGACGACCAGCACATCACAATCGATGAGGACAGTCTCATTCCGATGGGCTTCCTGTGCACGAAGAAGGCCCTTGATGAGAAGATAAAGGAAAAAGAGCACATCGAGCATGTAGAGCTTCAGGAAGTGGCAAGCGAGATTGCCGATGCAAGAGCGCTTGGGGACCTCAGGGAGAATGCGGAATACCAGTACGGCAAGGATAAGCAGAAAAACCTCAATGCAAGGCTCAGAACCCTTACCGATGAAATCGAGAAGGCTCAGGTCATCACTCCTGACATGGTTAATGACTCGAAAATCAGTTTCGGAACAGAAGTCACCCTCCATGACAATCTGCAGGACAAAGATATCACCTACACCATTCTCGGCCAGTGGGAGTCCGACCCCGACAACGGTATACTGAACTTCAAGACGCCGCTTGGAATGAAGCTTCTGAACAAGACTGTCGGTGATGAGCTTGACTTCTCAATTAACGGCAATCCGTACAGCTACAAGGTTCTTTCCATCAGGACCGCTTCCTTTTAAGCTGTGAAAGGAAATCTACACGGCAGATAACGTACATAATCACCGTGACTGCCGCGAAAGAAAGTCCGGTCAGGCAAGTCCTGATGAAATTGACAAGTGTGGAGCCTGTCTCATAGAATGACGGGCTCCATATTTTATATCCCGCACACAGGATGATCAGCGGCAGGTTTATGAGTGTCAGTCTCACAAGCTGTCTGAATAGTTTTCCGTATTCAAATTCCCTTACAAAGACAAAGAGGATTAGTGCACCGGCAAGGGATGAGAAGATATAGCTGATTGCAAGGGATGAAACCCCGTAACCGCATCTTATGAAGAAAAGTGTGAGCATGAGGTCAATAAGTGTGACAGATGCCGATACAATCAGGTTTGTGTAATACCTGTTTATGCTGAACATATAGCGCTGCAGTATTGAATAGAATGACAGCGGCAGCATTGCAATAAGGTAGTAATCAAGCACCCCGGCAGTAAGCAGCGTATCATCAAGCGTGAATGCACCTTTCTGCAGTACGACAGCAACGCATTCCCTGCTCAGGGTAAAAAGTATAAGCATGGACGGCAGTAGGAATGTATACAGGTACCCCATCGATTTACAAAGCAGACCTGCCCTTTCCTTCTCGTCTGACGCCTGCGAGAACTGCGGAAAATAGACTGCGGCAATGGATGCGAAGAAAACTCCGTACGGCGCCTGATAGAAAATTACGGCATTGCTGAAAGCTGTCACCGAACCTTCCGCAAGGCCCGATGCCAGAAAGAGAGTGAGTGACTGCGAAACTATGGCAATAATGCTGCTGATGCTGGAAGGAAGCCAGCGTGAAAGCACACAGCGGAAATCAGGAGAGGAAAAGGAAAAATCGAAGCGGAAGCAAAGACCGAGTTTCCTGAAGCCGGAATAGACAATGAGGAACTGGGCGGCTGAGCCTGTTATCACACCAACGGCCATTGAATAATAGCTCAGCTTTCCGCTCAGCAGCGGAAGAGAGACAAGTATGCCGAGAGTGAAAAAGACAGGTGCGATGCTTGATGCGATGAATCTCTTTCTGGTCTGCAGTATCGTGCTGACAAGCGTGGACAGCGATATGAAGAAAAGGAAAAGAGTGAAATAAGGAAGAAGCGATGCGGCGACTCCAGTTCTGTATTCGTCACTGAAACCGGAAATGAGTTTTATGAGGGATTTTGAAAAAAACAGGGAAAGGATGAAAAGAAAGAAAAAGATCAGGAAGAGGAAGCTCACAAGCTGGCTGTACAGTCTGCTGCTTCTTTCCCTGTCCTGAGTGAATGAAGAGAAAAGCGGAAGATAGGACTGTGAAAGAGAGCCTTCGGCAAACAGCTTCCTGAAATTGTTGGGAATATTGTATGCAAAGTTGACTGCATCGCTCAGTGCACCGGCGCCGAAAAACACGGCAAGTGCCCTGCTCTTCAATATTCCCAGCAGTCTTGAGATGAAGGTCGAAACCATCATCACAAGGGATGATGACTCACTCTTTCTTTCCATAGAAGCGTTCCAGATACTCCTTCTTGAAACTGACAAACGTGCCGTTTCGGATGGATGCCTTGATCCTTTCCATCAGGTTGTAAAGATACGTGAGGTTATGCTCGGTCGCAAGCATTGCCCCGAATATTTCATTGCACTTTATGAGATGATGGACATATGCTCTCGTATATTTCGTGCAGGCAGTGCAGGTGCAGCCTTCCTGAATCGGTCTCATATCGAATTTGTGCACGGCCTTCTTCATTGTGATGACGCCGTCATCAGTGAAAAGTCCTCCGTTACGGGCCATGCGTGTTGCAAGGACACAGTCAAAGAGGTCGATTCCGTTTGCAACGCATTCGAAGATGTAGTCAGGAGAGCCGATTCCCATGACGTAACGAGGCTTTTCCTTCGTTATGTATTCGCTGGTATAACCGAGGAAATCGTTGAACATGTTCTTGCTTTCCCCGACTGAAAGGCCGCCGATCGCCACACCGGGGAAGTCCATATCGCTTATTGTGAGTGCGCTTTCCTTCCTGAGATCCTGATAGAAGTTACCCTGCACTATGCCGAAGAGGTTGCCACGAAACTGTTCTCCAAGCCGTTTTCTCTCCTCCAGAGAACGTTCTGCCCAGAGCTTCGTGACTCTCCATGCTTCCTTTGCATTCCTGTACTCAATGTCGGGAGGTGTGCAGACATCGAGAACCATTGCGATATCGCTGCCGAAAACCGACTGGATATCGACAACCTTCTCGGGAGTGAACACATGACGGGAACCGTCGATATGGCTCTGGAAAGTGACTCCGCTGTCCTTAACCTTTCTCAGTCCTGAAAGAGAGAACACCTGGAAACCGCCGGAGTCAGTGAGTATGTTGCCGTCCCATGAGCAGAACTCATGAAGGCCGCCGAACTGTTTTATTACATCAAGTCCCGGCCTCAGATACACATGGTAGGTGTTTGCGAGAATGAGTCTGTATCCGATGTCCTTTATCTTGTCATGGTACATGGCCTTCACTGTCGCATTTGTGCCTACCGGCATGAAGGCCGGAGTCTCAACTCTTCCGTGCGGAAGGTCGATATAGCCCAGACGGGCATTGCTGTCCTTGTCCTGTAATGTACATGTATAAATATTCTTATGCATTTCCTGATCCGATCAATCTTATTATCAATGAGAGCATAAGCGTGCTCACGTTCGGAATGATAACAGAAAATATGGGTGCGAGGATAGCCTGAGTGCACATTATCGTGACAACCATCTCGCACACATAAAACACAACTGCCGTACACAGTGACTGTATGATGGAGAAAAGAAAGACATTCTTCTTGAAGCGGTAATTCATCAGGAGAGAAATGAAGACAAGCGTGAAGATTGCAAGAGGAGAGAAAAGCCGGGAATAGAAATCAGTCTGGACTGAATACCACACTTCCCTGTCTATGACCTTTATGCGTGCAAGATAGTCAAGCGCGTCGGATATTTCCATTGTTGATATGTTCCTCGACTGATTGCGGAACATCGAAGGCTGGAGCGTAAGCTCATCAGCATCGTATGAATCGAAGAATGAAGCTGAAACGGTAGCATCCGGAAGCACATCATAAATCCTGCCTTCATTGAGCACCCAGTTTCCCTCTTCGTAGTCAGCATAGGAAGCTTCCATTCTTCTGGTCAGTCTGTGGCTTTCATCCACTTCGATTACATTGACGTCGAAAAGCCTCTGGCTGCTTTCCTCGTAATACGATGCGTTGATTATATATCTTCCTGTCAGATCGCCGAGGCTTATGTCACGGCTGTCCTGGGTGGAACTCTGGCCGAAGAGTTCACGTGACAGCCTGTCATGCTCAACCGATGCATCGATGAGGACCGTTTCACTGAAAAGCGAGAAAACAAGCGTGACGATGAGTGTCATGATCATTACCGTGCTGCATACGCGCCGGTAGCTTATTCCGGCATTCAGCAGCATGATCATCTCGTTGTTGCTTTCAAGCTGTGAGAGGAAGAAAGTCGTGCCGAAAAGGAAGGAGACGGATGATGCCATCATCAGATACTCAGGAGAAGCGAGAACCGCAAGATAGAGAATCGTAATGAGATCAACCGAATTCGTCACATAATTGTTCATCGATGAGAACATGTTCACGGCAATGATGAGCAGAGTGCAGATCACAAGGGCCGCCAGTGATGTTTTCAGGATGGAGAACGCTATATACCTGTCTAGAATCTTCATGAAGTCCTCCTCTTCATGAAAAGCAGGATGAGACCTGAAGCAATCATGACAGAATCGGCAATATACATGAGGATTCCGGCATTGAATGAATAATCGAAAATCTTCAGCTGGCTGAAGAAGAGTATGTACCAGTAGGACACGGCAATCAGAAGGCTGAGGCCGAAACCTACGAGACGTCCGTGTTTTATCTTGATGAGACTGAGAGGAAGCGTTGCAACCGTCAGGGCAAGAGGCGCAAGTGCAAGAGCGAATTTCTTGTTGAATTCCGCAGAATAATACTGGTAATAGAACTGTATCGGCTCATCTTCTCCCAGTGCTTCAAGACGGTTAATATCTCTGTCAAGAGAATCCTGCCTCATTTCAAGATCCTCGACATGTTCAAGAGAACTGACTGCAGAGGCGATTCTCATGAGGCTTTCCTCTCTCTGTCTGTGGAATTCCCTGACATCCCTGTCCCTCATTTCCCTGCGGCTCTCCATAAGAGGCAGCAGCTCCCTGTTGGAAAGGTTTGAAGGATCACTGCTGGTAAGGGCCGGAACCTGATCGGAGAAATCAAGATACATGACTGCGCTTTCGCTGTCACTCAGCATCGATGAGTTTATATTGTCCTCGCTGAGCAGAAGACGGGCATCATCAAGAGAGAGAGCGTAGACGAAGCTTGCAGGGTCTATGAGCTCCAGTTTTCCATGTACGCTTGTGACGCTCATATATGGTTCGCTGCGGTTTGTGAAGAGGATAATATCGCTGATCTCATCGCCTTCCACTTCCCCGTTCCTCATGACAACATCGCCGACCGCATTTGTTGTATCGGGGGTTATCTCGAAAGTGGGAAGATCCCTCATGACGTTTGTCAGCATCTCCTGATACGTCCTGCTGCTGAGCGGCATGAGATAGTCTGAGATATAGAATGTGAAAATACAAAGAGCAAGTGAGAGGATTATAAGAACCTTATAGACCTTGGTCAGGTTTATTCCGCATGAGCGCAGTGCCATGAGTTCATTGCTGGCCCCTAGATCCCCCAGAACCATTGAAGACGCGGAGAGTGTCGCAAATGGCACAACATACTGCAGAAACTGAGGTACGGCGCTCAGTACAAGAATTATGATTGTCCTGATATCTACATTCTTGAGAAGGATCTGCTGTACCAGTAGAAGAATCTGGTTTATGAAAAATATGAAGAAGAAGAACATGAACGAGACAAGGAAATTCAGAATGAATTCCCTTGCCACATGAAAATCAAGTAAGAAAAACCGAGCTCTTCTACCCCTCAATTTCAGACTCCGGTGGAGCCGTAGCCCCCGCTTCCGCGCTCCGTCTCGCTCAGACTGCCGACCACTTCATACCTGACGGCTTCAACCTTTGCGAAGACGAACTGTGCGATTCTCTCGCCGTGGTTAACGGTGAAGTCGTTCTTTGAATGATTTATGAGGACCACACCGACCTGACCGCGGTAGTCGCTGTCAATCGTACCCGGCGTATTGAGTACGGTGATGCCCTTTTTGAGGGCAAGACCGGAACGGGGACGAACCTGAATTTCAAATCCTTCCGGAATTTCCACGGAAATACCGGTGGGAATGAGTTTCGCCTCCCCGCTTCTGATAACAACGGGCCCGTCAGGAAGACAGGCCCGCACATCAGCACCGGCAGCTCCGCGGCTTTCAAAGCTGGGTTCTGCAGCGCCTTCCTGAAGGGTAATCTTTACCACTTCACTCATTTCTTTTCCTTATCGTCCTTCTTTCCCGCATCAGGCTGTGCATCGATATAGGAAAGATTGAGACGGTCCATTCTGTCAATGTCGATAAGCTTGACATCAACCTGCTGGCCGACCTGAAGAACATCGCTGACCTGCTTCACTCTTGTCTTTGCAAGCTTAGAGATGTGGCACAGACCTTCCTTGCCAGGAAGAATCTCGATGAAGGCACCGAAATCGACGATTCTCTTTACGGTACCGTGATAGATCTTGCCGACTTCCGGCTTCTCTATGATTGCAAGTGCAAGTCTCTTTGCTTCCTGTGCACATGCATTGTTCTTGCCGTAAACAGTGACCATACCGGAGTCATCGATATTGATCTCGGCACCTGTCTGCTGTGCGATGGCTTTGATGTTCTTTCCGCCTGTACCGATGATTGCACCGATTGCATCTTCAGGAACCTTGAAGGAAAGAATCTTCGGAGCAAGCTCTGAAAGCTCGCTTCTCGGAGCAGGAAGAGTCTCTGCCATGATGCCGAGGATATGCATTCTGCCTTCCTTGGCCTGTGAAAGAGCCTTTGACATGATTTCCGGTGTGACACCTGCGATCTTGATATCCATCTGGAATGCAGTGATGCCGTCCTTTGTACCGGCAACTTTGAAATCCATGTCACCGAGATGATCTTCCTCGCCGAGGATATCGGAAAGGACAACATACTTCGCATAGTCGGCACCTTCAGTGATGAGACCCATTGCAATACCTGCAACCGGCTTCTTTATCGGAACACCTGCATCCATGAGAGACAGACAGCCGCCGCATACTGAAGCCATGGAAGAGGAACCGTTGGATTCCATGATTTCAGATACCACGCGGATTGTATACGGGAAGCTTTCCTTTGATGGGATCACAGCTTCAAGTGCTCTCTGTGCGAGATGTCCGTGACCGATCTCCCTTCTGCCTGTTGTAAGGCGTCCGCACTCACCGACCGAATACGGCGGGAAGTTGTAATGAAGCATGAAGTTGGAATATGTCTTGTCACCGTCGATCGTGTCGAACATCTGCTCGTCATTGGCAGTGCCGAGCGTGGTGACTGCAAGAGACTGTGTCTCGCCGCGTGTGAAGAGCGCTGAACCGTGTGTGCAGGGAAGAAGTCCGACCTCACATGTGATCGGGCGGATATCTCTCACTCCTCTTCCGTCGGTTCTCAGTCCGTCATTGAGGATTGATGAACGCAGGATATTGTATTCAAGATCTTCAAACATTGCAGCAAGCTGACCTTCTCTCTTCTCATCTTCAGCGATGAGGTCGGCAAAATGCTCCCTTACCTGCTGATGAGCCTTCTCAAGAGCCGCATAGCGGTTCTGCTTGCCCTTTACAAAACTCGCTTCCTTCTCAAGCGGAGTGGCATACTCCCTTACAGGCTCGAGCCATGAAAGATCTTCCTTGATCTCCATGAGAGGCAGCTTCTCCTTGCCGCACATCTCTCTCATCTTCATCTGTGCCTCACAGATCTTCGTGATGACAGGCTGTGCTGCATTGATTGCGCCGAGCATCTCGTCTTCGCTTACTTCCTTTGCACCGCCTTCAACCATTGTGATACCGTCATGAGTACCTGCAACAACGATATCGAGGGAAGCGGAAGGAATCTGCTGGAATGTCGGGTTGATGACATACTCTCCGTTGATCAATGCAACCCTTACAGCTGCGATGGGACCATAGAAAGGAATGTCTGAAATTGTCACTGCACAGCTGGCTGCGTTGATTGCAACGATATCAGGTGTGTGTGACATATCTGAGGAAACAACTGTCGGTACGATCTGGATCTCACGTCCGAATGCCTTGTCGAAGAGAGGTCTCATCGGGCGGTCGATAAGACGGGAGACGAGAATCTCCTTGTCTTTCGGGCGGCTTTCCCTCTTGAGGAAACCTCCGGGGATCTTACCGGCTGCATAATACTTTTCATTGTACTCGACTGAAACCGGAACGTAGTCGATAGGTTCGCTTGGTGCTGCGCCGCAGCATACTGTTGCGATGACCGCAGAACCTGAATAATGTGCATAGACGGCACCGTTGGCCTGCTTTGCGATTTTACCTGTCTCGAAGACAAGCTCTGTGTCTCCAACCATGACGGAGACTGAAGTTACGTTTGACATAAAATAATCCTTATTCTGTTCTTTCTTTGTTCTTTTTTGTGTGCAAAAGCCAGACTGAAACAGCCTGGCTTATAATTAATCTATTTTCTGAGACCCAGTTTGGCGATGAGCTCTCTGTATTCGTTGATGTTGCGGTTCTTGATGTAGCGGAGAAGCCTTCTTCTCTGACCTACCATCTTGAGAAGACCGCGTCTTGAAGCATGATCTTTCGGATGAGTCTTGAAATGGGACTGAAGATCATTGATCCTTGCTGTGAGAAGTGCGACCTGAACAGCTACGTCACCTGTGTTGGTTGTGTTGCCGCCATACTGTGAAACGATTTCCTGCTTTGTTTCCTTTGTAATCATCTAAGTTTTCTCCTTAACTTGATATCATGATTGAGTCTGCAGTGATCCTGTCCAGAGGAGATGAAGAGAGGATGTACAGCTTCCTGCCCTCAACTCTCAGAACGCAGTCCTCACAGGACTTGTTGAGAAAAATGAGAACAGCTGCGTATTCCCCGTCCCCGGGCAGCCCCTGACCAGTCACTGCCGTGCTGGTGTACCATCCCTCCTGTCTGACAAACACGTTCTCTGTCAGATCATAGCGGTAGGCACTGCCTGCGAGTCTGTTCACGCCTGCGATGTCTCCCTGTGCAAGAAGCTCTCTGAGTCTGGTGGAAGAAATTCTGACGCGGCAGGCATCAAGAACAGGCGGAATTATCCTGACATCCGCACTGACGCCTTCGCTTTCAAACGCAAGGGACATTTCTGAAGCCGTAATCTGATTCCCTGCGTAACCGCATCTGAAGTCCTCCCCGACTATGACGGCATTTACACGGCACATCGTACATAGCAAGTGAATGAACTCACGACCTGATATCATACTGAAATCCCGGGAAAAGTCAATAACCAGAGTGTAATCCGTGAAAAAACTTTCAATGTATGAACATCTGAGCCTGAGAGTGTCCAGTGACGGCGTGTTTATATTCTTCGGATTGACGGCGAAAGTGATGACACAGGTCTCACATCCGGGATGCGTGAGCCTGTAATCGGAAAGAGTCGTGAATATCTTCCTGTGCCCCAGGTGCACACCGTCGAACACTCCGATTGCAAGAGCGATGTCACGGTCTTTGAGAAAACCTTCCCTGAGGCATGTCGAAAAGTCATATATCTTCACGGTTCACCATGGCCGTTATCGTATAACCGCCTCCCTCCTTGTCGCAAAGGACACCAAGCAGCCTGCCTTTGTTGTACAGAAGATAATAACCGCTTGAAGATCCGCTTTTATATCTCACCGCACCCGGCTGGACATAGCCGTTTCTCAGACGAAAGAGCCCTGTGTCGGCAAAATCTATCACACCGTCTATTACGGCTTTCAGTCTATCCTCCGTTTCCCGGGCAGAAGACGGGATCTGTGTGATGTCACCATAGCCGAAAGGCCCGATGGAATAACGTTCGAGGGCCGTAAGATGACCGGCGCTTCCCACTGCCGCAGCTATATCGCGGGCAAGGGAACGTATGTAAGTTCCTTTGCTCACGCGGCAGTCGATGACAAGATAGGGAGCTTCATATGAAATAACCGAAAGAGAGTGAATCCTCACCCTTCTCGCCTTCATCTCCACTTCCCTGTCGCTTCGCGCAAGTTCATATGCCCTTTTGCCCCCGACATGGATTGCGGAGTACACAGGAGGGATCTGTTCGATCTCTCCTGTGAAAGAAGGAAGAACTTCCTCTATTTCCTCAAGGGAGGGAATATGATCAGAGCGTCTTACGACTTCGCCTTCCGGATCCAGCGTGTCGGTCTCGCATCCCAGCATTATCCTGGCTCTGTAAGACTTGTCGAAACCGGAAAAAACGGGATTGAGTTTTGCAGCTTCACCCGTGAGGACAATCATAAGGCCGGATGCGAACTTGTCGAGTGTCCCGCAATGACCGACCTTGCTGCCTTTATAGATTTTCTTGATCGGTGAAAGGGACTGGAAGCTTGTGACTCCGCTTTCCTTTTTGGTGATTATTACCGCAAAGTCACTCATGCTTTCCCAGTGCTTTGTCGATGAGGTTGTTTATTCTCTCGCCTTCCTGATAGCTTGTATCGGGGATGAATCTGAGAACCGGCGTATTGCGGGTTTTCAGAATTTTGGCAAGATGCCCCTGAATGAAGCCGGCGGCGCTGTTGAGTGCCTTCACGCTCTTTGCAAGATCCTTCTCCATGAGGCATGAGACAAAGACATCGGCGTAGGCATTGTCCGGGGACAGGGAGACCTCCGTGACCGAACAGAAACGGGATAGCGACGGGTTCTTTATGACACCCGTCACTATCATTGTGGAAATACTTTCAAGTATCCTTGATTCCAGTCTTTCTTCTGAATACTGACTCATTCCGGTATATCCAATTTTCTTGCAATTTCCTGCATCTGTACGAATTCAAGGATATCTCCCTTCTGGAGATCCTGGAAGTTCTCAAGACCGATACCGCATTCGTAGCCGGCTGTGACTTCCTTGACATCATCCTTGAATCTCTTGAGGGACATCATCTTGATGTTCTCCTTGTTGATCTGGATGCTGTCCCTGATAACCTTGACATAAGCATTCCTTGTAACCTTTCCATCAAGAATGTAGCATCCTGCGACAAGACCGATCTTGGGAACGCGGAAGACTTCCCTGACTTCGGCAGTGCCGAGGTCAACTTCCCTGATTTCAGGTGAGAGCATGCCTTCCATTGCTGCCTTGATGTCATCAACAACGTCATAAATGATGTTGTACTTCTTGATTTCGACTTTCTCCTGCTCGGCAAGAGCCTGGGCACGCGGAGTCGGACGGACGTTGAAGCCGATGACAAGCGCATTTGAAGCGGCAGCCAGTGTGATGTCGCTTTCGATGATGGCACCGGCGGATGCACGGATGACGTTGAGGCGGATCTCGCTTGTGCTGAGTTTCTCAAGCGTACCCTGAAGAGCTTCGACAGAACCCTGAACATCACCCTTGATGATGACGTTGAAGTCCTTGATCTCGCCTTCCTTGATCTTGTCATAGAGATTCTCAAGCGTGACCTTGTTGCCGCCGCCTGTATTGCCGAGTCTCTCAAGCTCCTGTCTCTTGGCACCTACCATTCTTGCCTGCTTCTCATCCTCTGTAACCTGGAACGGGTCACCTGCGGACGGTATGTTTGAAAGTCCGATGATTTCGACAGGTGTTGAAGGTCCTGCACTCTGGATCTTCTTGCCTTTGTCGTCAAACATGGCCCTGACCCTTCCGGGATAAATACCGGCAACATAATAGTCGCCCTGGTGCAGAGTGCCTTTCTGGACAATCACAGTTGCAACCGTACCGCGGCCCTGATCGATCCGTGACTCAAGAACCTTTCCAACTGCCCTGCAGTTCGGATTTGCCCTGAGCTCAAGCATTTCGGCCTGAAGCAGGATGGTGTCGAGAAGATCATCTATACCTTCCTTCTTGAGTGCAGATATCCTGCAGTAGAGCGTCTGACCGCCCCATTCCTCAGGAACAAGACCGATTTCGGAAAGCTGCTGCATGACCCTGTCAGGATTGCTGTCGGCAAGATCGCACTTGTTGATTGCAACGATTATGGGCACCTTTGCTGCCTGGGCATGGTCGATGGCCTCTCTTGTCTGCGGCATGACACCGTCGTTGGCAGCGACAACAAGCACAACGATATCGGTAACCTGAGCGCCGCGGGCTCTCATCATTGAGAATGCAGCATGACCCGGGGTATCGAGGAAGACAACATCGCCTCTGCCGGGAACATTGACCTTGTAGGCACCGATATGCTGTGTGATACCGCCGAACTCGCCTTCTGCAACATTACTTGATCTGATAGCATCAAGAAGCTTGGTCTTACCGTGGTCGACATGACCCATGATCGTGACGATTGGCGCACGCGGAACCATGTCCTCTTCCCTGTCCTCCTCGTTCTCGATGACTGTTTCATCATACAGAGAGACAAGGTGCACGGAACAGCCGAACTCAGATGCGATGATCTCGGCAGTCTCATGATCGATCTGCTGGTTGATGGTTACCATCATGCCCATCTTGAAGAGCTTTGATATGATGTCGCTCGCTTTGAGGTTCATCTTCTTTGCAAGATCACTGACAGTGATGTTCTCCATGATGTCAATCGACTTGGGAACGGCAGCAAGCTTGCTTTCCTCTTTCTTCTTCTGCTGATACTGGAAATCGACTTCCTGATCCCTTCTGTTCCTGTAGTCGTTTGTATCCTTCTTCTTTCCGCCTGACTTTCTGGCACCGCTCTTCTGATTGAGATCAAGACTTTCCGCTCCGCCTGCAGAACCGGCTGCAGGACGTGCCGGACGCGTGAAAGCACCGCCCTGCCGGCTGAATCCCTGTCCGCCTGCATTGCTGCCGCCGAAACGGGAAGAGCCATCCCTGTTGAACGGACGGCGGCCGTCACCGCCCTGAGGGGAGGATCCTCCCTGAAAGCGCCTGCCGCCGGCATTGTTATTGCTGTTACCGTAGCGCTGACCTGCCGGGCGTGTAGGTCTTCCGCCGACAATGCCCGCAACCCTCGGTCTTCCAGAAGGCTGAGGTGTCGAGACAACCTGACCGGGAACCGGCGGAAGGTTGCTGGCCTTTATGACAACCGGACCGTTGTGAAGAATGCTGTTTACCCTCTCTCCTCCGACAAGATTTCTGTTTGCTGCCGGAATGGTCGGAGAAAGACGGCTGTTACCGCTTGAAGAAGCCTGTTTTATCTGCGGGGACACAGAAGGCTGCACAAGGGTGTTCCTGACTTCCGGTTTTGTCTGTACGCTCTGCTGAACGGGAGCTGATGCAGTTTCCTCCTTCTTCTCATCCTTTACCTTGGCCTTCACTGTCACGATTTTCTTCTTGATGACAACGACCTTCTTCTCAGGATTTGAAGATGCGGCAGACTGCTGTGCACTCTGCACAGGTGCGCTCTGCGCCGGAGTCTGGCTCTTCTTAATAACTCTGATTTTCGTCTTTTCTTCGCTCATACTCACCCTTATTCAATTACTCTTCTTCAAATTCGAACTCTACGCCGCAGTTGGGGCATACAGTTGTCCCGACCTTGACGCTGTGACCGCAGTTGGGACACTCAAACTCCTCTTCAACTTCTTCTTCGACAGAGATGTACTCATTGATGGAATCTCTTTCCTCCTGAGAAAGTCCGATGTCGTCAAGCTCCTCGTCAGTGAGGTTTGCATATTCCTCAACTGTGTAGATATCACGGAAGTTGAGCTTCTGGACAAGCTCGGGAGAGATGCTGAGTTCTGAAAGCAGGGTCTCATTTTCATCGATTCCGAGCTCCTGAGCTGTAAGCGGCTTGTCTGCAGCCACTTCCATATTCTCATCAAGAGGAATGCCGTTTGTGAAGATGGCCTCAGCCTTTTCCCTTGTCTCCTGTGAAATATCGAGAGCATCGAACTGCTCCTGTGTCATCACCTCGATCATCCAGTCACAGAGACTGTTCGCGAGGTTTACGTTGACACCCTTCGGGCCGATTGCAAGGCCTACATCCTTCTGGTTAACGATAGCGACTGCCCTTTTTGTGGTGAAGTCGATAAGGTAGACCTTCTCGACATGAGCCGGAGTCAGTGCGGATGCGATGAAGTTGATAGGATTCTCATCATATGGAATGACATCGATCTTCTCGCCTTCGATTTCAGTGATGATGCTCTGGATTCTGTTTCCCTTGAGACCGACTGTAGCTCCCACCGGGTCGATATCGCGGCTGTTGCTCTTAACGGCAACCTTTGTTCTCTGACCTGCAGTTCTCACAATCTTAACGATCTCGACTTCCCTGTCGTAAATCTCAGGAACCTGGATTGAGAGAAGCTTCTCGATGAGCTTCGGGGAAGTACGGGAGAGGATGATCCTGACATCCTTCTTCTGCTTTCTGCCCTTCTGGTTCACGGCAGGATCCTTGGCACTGTCAGCATTCTCGACTTTCTCAAGATAGCACTTGACTTCAGTACCCTGATCATAAGTCTCTCTCGGTGACTGGTTCTTATAAGGAAGAAGACCTTCAACTCCTCCTCCGACATTCAGTCTTATATCACCGTTGGGAAGTATTGAGTTGACAATACAGAGAATGATCTCGCCTTCCTTTGCCTTGAATTCCTTGTATGTTCTGTTGTTCTGGACTTCCTTGAATGTCTGCTGTGCCCTCTGCTTTGCAGACTGTACAGCACCTCTGTCGAATGTGGAGAGATCAATCGGTATGAGAAGCTCATCTCCGATCTCTGCATCCTCACTGAGTTCCAAGGCTTCGTCGAGAGGAATTTCAGTAACCTCGTTGTAATAATTGTCCTCGTCTACAACGATTTTTCTTGAGCAGACAGTGAGCTCGTCATCATCGGAGAATGAGATCTCGACATTGGAATCTGTGCCGTATCTTCTCTTGTATGCTGCCTTGACGAATTCTCTGACAGTCTCGAGAACCATATCACGGGTATAGTTCTTCTCTTCTATCATGCTTCTTATAGCATCTCTCAAATCAGTACTCATGTTACTTCTTTTCCTCCCAGCGGTATGTCAGTTTCGCTTTCTGTATTTCATCATATGAAAGGGAAAGAGTCTCAAAACTCTCCCCCGTATCCTGCACGACTGCCGATGTCAGCGTGACTCCGTTGTCATCAGCATCGCTGATTATTCCCTCAATATTGGATGAGTATGTGGAAGAATAGACTTTTACAAGCTTTCCCTTGAAAAGCGTGAATTCATACACATCCTTGAAATTCCTCTGCATTCCAGGACTTGAGACTTCAAGTGTGAGATCCCTTCTTCCGAAGATCACCTGATAGCGTGGGTACACGATATTGTAGACCTCTGCAAGATCATCCGTAGTCACATCCCTGTCTGCAAGAAAGACTGTGAGATAGAGTTCCACTCCTCCCGGAGTCTCCCTCTTCTGCACATCCACCACTTTGTAACCCATAGGTGCGATCAGATCCTGCACCTGTGTGAACAATGAATTTTCCTTTATCTCGTTTCTTAACATCCTTAATCCATAAAAAAAGGAACACCAGTAATTGGGTTCCTTTTCACTAGAAAATTGAACTATCCTAAGAATAGTGTTTTCTTGTTGATATTGTCAATAGCACGTAACAAGATCAAATCTCGCTTACATTATTATTGAGCACTTAAAGTCATTATCAGAGAAGCTTTATATGTACCAGCAGAAGCATTTGCATAAGATGTACTGTCAACTTGTACATCTATTTTAGCATACATAAATCTTGCACCAGTAACAGAGCTAGCTGCCTTATACACTGCAACAGTTTTCTGGGTATCTGTTATTGTCGACAAAGAATCACTACCAGTAACATCTTTGTTATCATTATCAGAATCTGTATGTGGCCTAACGCTATATTTTATATATTCGTTAGTATTATCTGTATACATTGGATCAGTAGTCGTGATTTTCAGAGGAGCAGCATCAATTGTAATTGTATCCAATGTACTGTTATTTGTTCTTACAGCAGCAAAATATGTCACACCATTTTTAATCTGATCCGAGGTTAATTCATCAACAATATCTCCGTTATTGGTCCAATCATTATTCTCCGGAACAGTTTCAAACCATTCTGCTTGCGTATAAGGCTCAATTTTAATTTGAACTGTTAGAGTATCTGTCTTATCCTCATCATCAGCAGCAAACACAAATCCTGCACATACAAGCAGCATCAGACCAATTGTCAATACTTTTTTCATTTTAAATTTTCCCCTGTTTAAATAAATGTTTTAAGTTTTCCTTCTGACAAGTATCTTATGTCATAAGTTTTCACTAGTCAACGGTTTTGACACCTAATTCGAGTTATTTTGTTATAAAATTGCAAGTACTTATGACATAGGAACAATATTTTGTGTGAATTTTACCACTTATGACATATGTGAGAAATGAAAATTTGACTCATTGTGTGTCGTGTTTTTAATTTTTCCGGACTTTTACAGAAATTTTACTTTTTCCTTGTAATTTCCTTTATTTCACTTTGAAGCTTCTGAACAAGCAAGAGAGCATCAAGCGGAGTGGAATTCGAGATGTCGAAATCGGAAATCTCGTCGATGAGATGATCCTTATCGGAAGAAGAGACATTATTGGTATCGACAAAAAGATCCAGCTGGCTTTCATTTATATTCATCTTGTAGTCGGCGAAATGCTTCTTCTGGAAATTAGAAGCCGTGCGGATTACAGATGATGGAATTCCGGCAAGTTTTGCGACATGAAGACCGTAGCTGCTTTCAGCAACGCCCCTGACTGCTTTTCTCAGGAAAATGATGTTGTTCCTGTCCTGAGACACTTCAAGAGTCAGAAGCTGCATTTTTGATGTGTCTATCATGGTCAGTTCATGATAATGTGTGGCAAAGAGAGTGATGCATCCAAGATCCAGAAGATACATCATGATAGCATAGGCGATGCTCATACCGTCCTGAGTGGAGGTTCCCCTTCCGATTTCATCCATGATGACAAAGCTTCTTTCAGTTGCATTGCGGAGAATGAAGCTTGCCTCCTGCATCTCGACAAGAAATGTCGACTCACCTCTTGCAAGATTGTCGCTCGCACCCACACGGCAGAATATTCTGTCAGTAAGCGGGATACGGGCACTTGAAGCCGGAACGAAAGATCCGCAATGGGCAAGCAGGACGATAAGGGCATTCTGGCGCAGGAATGTGGACTTACCGGCCATATTTGGTCCCGTGATAAGAGCAAAGCGGCTTTCACATGTGCTGAAACTGTTTTTCACAAAACTGTTGTGCTCGATATACTGCTCGACAACAGGATGACGTCCTTCAGCTATTTCAAGCTGTCCGCCGTCCGTTAGCTCAGGCCTGACATAATTGTAAAGGGATGCAACTTCGGCAAAGCTCTGATAGACATCCAGCTCGGCAAACATGTTGCCGATCGAGAAAAGATCGCGGGAATGCTTTACGGCGGCAGAGACAATGCTGTTGTAAAGTTCTCTCTCCCTTGTGTTGAAGTCACTCTCAGCACTGTTGATCTTTTCTTCAATTGCGGAAAGCTCGCTGGTTGTGAATCTCTCACCTCCCACAAGGGTCTGACGTCTGGTGAAATACCCGGGAACTTTTGAAAGCTGGCCTTTGGGAACTTCAAGATACATTCCTATGATCCTGTTCTCTCCGCACTTCATTATCGTGATGCCGGTCTCGGCCTTAACTTTCTCAAGATATTCATCAAGAAGGGATGAGCCGGTCAGGTGTATTTTACGAAGTTCATCAAGCTTCCCGTCGTATCCCTCCTTAATGATTGTACCGCTGTGAGTTGCATTCGTGCATTCAGGATTGATTGCATTGTCGATTTCAGAAGCAAGGGAGAGAAGCTCATCAGGGTTTTCAAGATTCGCCTTCAGCAGCTTCAGATACTCCTGTCTCTCTCCGACCAGACGGAAGAAAGAGAAAAGACTTTCCTTTATTGCAATGAGATCCCTTACGACGGAGCGATTCATCTCAAGCTTCGTCGAAAGGCGGATCAGATCGGCAGAGGATGAAAGAAGGTTTCTTATTCTCCTCCTCTCGTCAATATCATCAACGAGCTTTTCAGTCCATGAAAGACGCTCATTTATCTTATCCTTGTCACACAGCGGGTGAAGCAGAGTGTCCTTGAGCAGCCTGCTTCCGGCTGCCGTGCGGGTTTTGTTCACAGCCGAGAAAAGCGTGAATGCGCTTCCTCCGCTCTGAAGCGATCTGACGATCTCAAGGTTCTTCTCCGTCGCCTCATCCAGAAGAAGGAATCCTTCATCTGTGAGGACCTGAATGTTCTCAATCTGTCTCAGGTCACTTTTCGACATGTCCCTGACATAATGGAAAAGCGCGCCTATGGGACTTAAAAGAGTATCTTTCTCACCAAGACCGAAGGGAGAAAGACCGGATACACCCAGATTTTCCCTGATCTGGGCACGTCCTTCCTTAAGCGTGAAATACCATGGGGGAAGTTTGGTTATGATCCTGCCCTGCATGTCAAGGACATTTCTGAGATCCTTGTTTGTGAAATAGAGATCCTCGTTTATGAGAATTTCGCTGATGCTGAATGAGCTGATGAAGGCTGAAAGCGTTGAGAAACGGGAATCCTTTGCAAGATGCTTGGCATAGAATTTTCCGCTTGAAATATCACACAGAGCGGTATAGATCTCGCCTTTCACAAGATCGACAGCCAGGACGAAGTTGTCGGAGAATGAATCAAGGTACTCATCCTCTACAACCGTTCCCGGTGTATAGACCTGAATGACTTCCCTTTTTGCAAGTTCCCTGGAATTCTCAGGAAGACTGAGCTGCTCGCATACAGCGACTTTCTTACCCTCATCCAGCAGTCTTTTGAGATAGTTGACTGCTGCATGATACGGAATCCCGCACATAGGGGCACTGCCCCTGTGCGTGAGTGTGAGATTCAGAAGACGGGATACTTCAATTGCATCCTCGTCGAACATTTCATAAAAGTCGCCCAGACGGAAGAACAGTATTTCATCAGGATGCTCTTTCTTTATCTCCTGATACTGTCTCATCATCGGAGTCAGTTCATTCTTATCAGCCATTTAAACGCGTATTTTAATAAATGGATGTCGTGATTGCAAGAACGATGCTGCCGCCGAAAATGGAACCGTCCACGAAGTCGAAGCCGTCCGTCTCGTTGAGCGTTGCGTTCTTCACCCAGTATAAACCGAGCGGGAAGCCCGGTATCCTCAGCTTGATGCCGAAGCCGCCTGCGAAATACCACTGGAGATCGCTTATGCCGTGAAGGTCGGAAATCTCACCGCCTTCAAGTGTCGTTCCATCAGCAGATACAAAACCTTCTAAGTTGAGGACATTCCTCACCAGAGGATAGGAAAGCTCAATCTGGTTGTGCCACAGGAAGCCGAGGTCAAGAACCGGAGAGAAGCCTCTTGCTGTGTTCATGCCGTCAAGATAGATTCTCTCATAACGGGTTGTGCCGAGCTTTGATTCATACCAGTCCCATCCGTGCTCCTCCCTGCTGTTCCAGTACTGCGGGAGCATTACGCTGACACTTGTAGTACCGGAAAGTACGAGACTTCTTGACTCCCCTTCCTCATTCGTATATGTGAAGAGCGGTACGTAACCTGCGGCTGAAGCATTGATCCTGTTGTAGTTGGAAAGACCGCCGAGGATACCGCCGGCATATGTGTAGCCGAGTGAGAGGACATAGCCCTTTGTGGTGTTCTCGATGAGATCCCTTCCATCCCATGTGAGTGAGAGATTCAGCTTGTTGGAGAACTGCCACTTGTCATGATATTTCTTTATAAGAAGCTCATAGGGATCATAATTGTCATCATAGACCGCGTGGGACAAACCTACCGACACACCGCCGGAAAGCGTGAGGTTGCCCGGACGGAATGTGAATGTGTAACCTGTCGAATATCCGAGAGAGATCGTGTAGAAATCATAATTCATACGGTCGTCACTCGGGTTTGTACCCTCTTCATCACGGCCGTTGAAATAATCAGAGTTTGAACCGCGCTGGAGTACGTTGTCCACAACATTTCTCTCAAATCCGAGTGAGACACCGTTTGACCAGCGGGCATTGCCTACCCAGTCATCAGATAGGGACAGTGAAATCTGCTGGTTGTCGGGGGAAAGGTTTGTCGTGATTGCGAAATCGCGTCCGGTTCCGAAGAGGTTTCTGTCAGACCACTGGAGGAAGCCGGAGACTGGGAAACCGCCGACATTGCCGCCGAAGGTCGCTCCGAACTGAAGCTGCATCTGGTTGCCTTCCTCAACTGCAATCTCAAGGATGACGCCGTTCTCACTCTCGCCCTGATAGAGTCCCGTGGAGATATCTGTGATGATACCGGTGTTGAGAATGTTCCTTCCCGAAGCCTGAAGCGCCTCCTGGCTGAAAACATCGCCTACATGAAGCTCAAGCTCCCTTTCAAGAACATAAGGCTTGGTCTTTGTAAGACCTGTGATCACGATCTTCTCAACTATTGACTGTCCGCTTTCCTGAATAATGAGATGATAGTCGATTGTATGCGTATCCTCATTCTGCGTAAGCTGCGGATTGATCTGTGTCTGGATATATCCTTCATTGTAATACAGTGAGGCAAGAGCCTGAATCTGCGCCATGACCTCGCTGTAGTTGTTCACCGCACCTTCCCTGAGATAAACGGCATTCTCAAGCTCTTCTGTGGAGATGACGCTGTTGCCTTCAAAGGAGAATTTTCCGATAAGCCACTGATCGCCTTCGCTGATCTCGATATTGATGTCAACCATATGATAGCGCTCGTGAGTTTCAGGGGAGTCGACAACCTCATAGTTCACAATGCCGGCATCCACATAACCGTTGTCATTGTAGAAAAGGATAAGGCTCTGGAGATCACTCTGGAGAGTCGAGGCAACATAGTTTCCCGAACGGAAGAAATTCCTTTCCTTGAGACTCATCTCCTTCTTGAGGTCCTTCGCAGGAAAGGAATTGTTGCCTATGAAGTTTATGTTGGCAATCTTATACTGCTGGCCTTCATCAACCGTATAGACGATCCTGACGGTATTGTCAGCCTCGTCAATTTCACTGTAAACATCAACTGACGCATCCGCATAGCCGCGTGAGCGGTAGTAATCCTCGACAAGAGCCGCATTTGCCCTGAGAAGACCGGGAGAATGGAAGTCTCCTTCCTTGAGATTCTGCTCACCTTCAAGGACACGGGCACGTATATCTTCATTGCCGTCGAACACTATCTCATCGATCATCGGTATTTCATGGATGACCATATTGATATTTATGGACGAGCCGTCTTCTGCAGGGCTCATTTCATAGCTTTCAATGTATTCAAGCCACGGCTGGGAATACATTATATTATTGATCTCTCCTTCCGCTTCACTCGTGAAAGGCTGTCCTATGAAATCCCTGAGCAAGCCGTTGACTGTCCTTGCGCTGACATTCTGCAGACCCTGATATGTAAATGAGGCAATATTCCTGTCATACCACCATGTGCCTGTCAATTCTTCACTTTGACCATCTGCCGCATAAAGAGGAACAAAAGCAGACAGAATCGCTAAAGCCAGAAAAGCGATTTTCTTAACCATTTAATTTCTCCTGTGAGGAAATATATCCAAAAAAACAATAAAACTCAAACATTAGTTACTTTCCACGCCGTTTTTCTATACGCAATCTTCACATAATGATCAGAAATCAATCGTCTTGGTATATCTGATGCCGAAGTTGTCCATGATGCTCGGCAGCGACAGATAGTCCGGAGTCGAGAAGATCGTGAATGTGCCCAGCGGATTCTCCCATTCGAAAGAGATTTCAAGATCAAGGGAAAGATCTTCTGTGAGGAAGCTTGCGTCATTGATACTGTTGTCCATTGCCTGAAGGTAGAACATGATCTGGAAATACAGGTTGTCGGAAAGGTATTTACCAAGATAGATCGAAGTGTTGTTAAGATACGCCGCCAGCGGGCTGTAGGCATGTACGGCATCGGGGAAAATCGTGGTGAGAAGGAAGTTTTCAATAATATTCGTCCTCAGCGAGAAGATATCGACATGAAGGCTTTCCCTGATGATGTTGACGAGATTGCCGCCGTTTCCAGTGTTGATGAGCCCCATTCTGCTAAGCACATCGACACCGGATGTGACAAGGGAAGCGATGGACCCTATATCGCTGCTGCCATATGCGGTGGACGGAAGGATTGAATTGCCGAGAATCGACATGATCTCCTCGATTGAAAGCTGCGGAGTGCTTTCAAATACCGGGGAGAAATTGTCAAGGGACGCATTGTTGAGCACAAGATAGATATCAACTCTTTCTCCGTCACTGTCGTAGTCACGCAGTCTTGCCCTGAGGTTGATCAGCGGCGTGAGTTCCCCTGTCCTGCTGTCGAGGAAATTGAAGTTTCCTTCCGTTATGAAGAAATTCTTCTGGAAATAATAGATCTCACCTGAGCGGAAGGAAAGCTCGCCCACAAGTCCGATTTCCGCGCTCTCGTTGTCATAGAGGAAGTGGAAGCTGTTGTCCTCATTGAAGTAAGCTCTTATGATCGGATCGCCCTGAAGCGGCATGACGAACGAGCAGTTTTCCTTCAGTGTCACATCATACTCGTTCCTGACAAGACGTCCGCTGGCGTACCACCAGGCCGGCAGAGGATCCATTCCCATGGAGAACACAGCGTTGTGAAGATTCAGATCTCCGCTGAGATAAATCTTGTCAAGGTCGGAATATATCCTGAAATAGCCGTCAACGTCACCTTTTATCTGTATGCCTTTGCTGTATACAGGAACACGGACAAAAACAGTATCACCCTCGGGAACCCATACCTCGACATCATAGTAGTCTATTATGTCGGCATTGCTGAGCATTGCCTGTGCGACGGCAAAGCCTCTGTGAAGATCGCCGTTGTCATCATCGATGACTACAACCTGCGTCCTGTTTGTTGTCGCATGGTTGTCAACAACGGAAACCTGTGTGTTGCCCACCCTTATCCTTGCATTCTCAAGCCACCAGACGCGCATGTCGAAACCATGTGAGCCTCCGTCTCCGTACAGATGGGTATCATCCAGCGTTCCGTACAGCAGGAAGTCGCCGTATACCCATGCAGGATTTTCAAACGTGACAAGAGGGACACGGTAGAGCCAGTTGAGGACAGAGAGGTCAAAGTTGATTCCTTTCAGTTCAAGATTGATGTCCTCGAGGTCGAAACTTCCCTCTAGGGCTCCGTACAGCACATCGTTTTCAAGTATCTCCAGATCAGCCGTCAAAGACGGAACGTCGACATAACCCGTGACAAAGTTTCCGTCAAATCCGACATGGCCGCCGTAATAGTGAAGATCGACGAACCGGTTCTCAAGCAGTGATCTGCCGTCAATGATCAGGCTGTCTATGCTGAGCTGCGAGTCAAAGCTGATCTCATCGATGTTCCTTATTGTCTCGCTCACCAGTTCGAAAAGACCGTCATAAGGCTGGTAATCGAGTGTAAGCGTCAGGACGGCATCCACAGGGTAAACCCTGTCCACATTGACTTTGTCGTAATGCATGGCGATTGTTGTGCTGAAGTGCCCGCTCTGGATACCGAATGAGATAAGATCGCTTGAAAGCGTCATGTTGTCAGTTGTATAAGAGACATCGTTGGCGACAAAACCGGTGTTGTCGAGTATGACAGCTGCCCGCAGTGCATAGCTTGTGATGTTCTCGTCGCTCGAATGCAGGTACAGATTTCCGGAGAATGAGAAGTCCGAACCGTTTTCCCCTCTTCCGATAAGATATGTGTCGAGGATCGAGTCGGCCAGGCCGAGCCTGTCAAGAGAGACATTCTCTGCCGTGAGAATTCCGGAATAATCCCCTCTTCTCAGAAGAAGTGAAAGGTTGATTCTCTCATCCGTATTTCCAAGCGTCATTGCAAAACGTCTTCCCTCATGCACATAGACAGCCTCTCCCGTATAAGTGCCGTAAACATCGGAAAACCTTATTTCACTGAAAGTTATCCTCTCAGGATCAATTGTAAGCGAGAAGCTGACATCGGGACGGGACTGGATGAAGCCGAGCGAGCTTATTACGAATTTCCCGGTACTGCCGTAATAGGACTGGGCGGCAACATCGAAGTAATATGAGAAGCTGCCGTCCAGAGTGGACTGCTCCTTGTTGTACGGATTGAGGGTCGGAAGACGGAAGTCGGAGAACGAGAGGGAAAGCATGATGTTCTGAGAATAATCAAGAGATGCCACCAGACCCGCAGAGATGAGATCCGCCCTGGAATTGTTGAAGTCAACGGAAAGATCAAACGGATAGACGGTAATGCCGCTCTTCAGCTCACCGTTTGAACTCACCACACCTTCCCTCGCCCAGTTTATCGCACCTCTGAGATAGCTGTTCTCAAAGAACGGAGTCGAAACATCGATGTAGTATTCATCAGTGCTGTCAAGGAGGAAGTCTATGTTGACGGCTTTTGTTCCGCTTTCCGTCATCTCGATCGAGAGGTTTCCTTCAGGCAGCAGGCTTTCATATGAAATGCTGCCGCTGTACAGGAGACGTATCCACTGCGACGTGATCGTGAAGCTGTTGATTATTATCGCATCATCATCCATACCGGCATCAAGACTGGAAGCAAGACCGAAATCGCGGCCGTTGAAATTGATGTTGTTGAATGCGAATGAGCTTATGACCTTTCCCACGGGACGGGAAGCATCACTCAGGTTGAAATTCATTCCAAGTGATCCTGAAAGAGTTGTTGCATCATCGATGTATGCGCTTATAGAAGGAACATACTGTTCGAAAAGCAGGCTGAGGCTGTTCAGGGAGAACGAGTTGACGCTGAGCCTCAGATCATGTCTTGCACCGCCAGTGTACACAAGCTGTATGACATCTCCGTAGGACAGGTTTCCGGAAAGTCCGGAATCATTGTATGTCAGGTATGCCGTGAAATCATCATCAAGAGGCATGAATCTCAGTCTGTTCATGCTGATTGTGAAATCATTCACTTTTGAACCGGAGAAAATCGCGGAAGCTAAAACGTCAAGCTCACTGCCGTCAAGGAAGTTCACATCAGATGATGCCTTCACTCCGGCAGATCCTTCAACGTAGATGCTGTTCTCGTTCATCTGGCCTGAAACCGTTATGCCTCTGCTGTATGCCGCTGTCACGACATCGTCAGTCAGGCCGCCTGTACCATCTGCGTTTATCTCACCTGTTGAGAGATCAAATGACAGACTGGATGAAGCGGCTCTGGCACTGCCGTCGATTTCCTTCACGCTGAGAGAGACATCACCATATGAAACACTGACACCATCTGCACTACGGACACTCAGGGAAGCCTCATCTTCATCAAGATCTATGCGTGCATCCATCCGCCCGAGGGATACAGAAGCACCATCTCCTTCCAGCGCGGATGAAAGAAGGACCAGATCAAAGCCGTTTGAACCGGTATATGCGGAAATACCCGTGAGGGATGCATTGTAAGAACCGTATGCAAGCTTTCCGCTGCGGGCTGAAACCGTCAGGGGGAGATGTCTTACATCAAGAGTCTCAAGGCTTTCAAAATCGAGGATGAGCGCAAGATCGTCAAAGGATGCATTCATGCTGCCGTAATAGCCTTCCGTGCTGTCCAGGGAAAGGCTGATCCTGTAGCTTCCGTCATAGTCGAGATTGAGTGAAAGATTGGATGAGCTGAAGCCCAGCTCCCGGAGGGCAACATCTATGTACGGAGCGTTGAATACGAAGCTTTCCGGCTGGAGGCCCCGGCCGAGTCTCAGATTCATCCTGAAATCCTCGAAAGACATCGATTCACCAAGCCTGAGATCGAAGTTCTCGATATTCACTGAATATGTGAAATCATAGAAAAATGTTCCGTTCAATGACTGCCGCCTCTCATCTATCGAATTGATGAAGCGGTTCACGTCGTCTATGCTCAGCCGGGATTCTCCCTCCTGTGCAGATTCACCATCCCCGTCATCATTCATGAGATTCTCAAGCGTGACCGTAAGGCCGTCCACATCGACATTCATATTTCCTTTTCCGGTTATTACAGAATAGATGAGAGAGAACGGATTCTGGTATAACGTGAGGCTGTCAATATGGACAGTCTCCTCATCCATATATTCTATGCTTATGTCATTGATCTTTATCTTCTGTGAGAGATTCCTGTCAATCGAGGAGTATGAGAAAGTGAAACCGCTGTCATTGCTGACATATCCTGCCAGCTGGTTGACAAGCAGAAGTCCCGGTGAGTCTATGTTCAGAGAGAAGATACAGAAAAGCACTGCAGCCAGGAATGTCAGCAGGACCAGCAGTGATATCACAATTGTCGAAAAAGTAGTATGGTACTTCATCTCTAGTTACGTTATTATATGGGAAAAATCCTATTTAAAGAATAGAAAAAACTCATTCTGGTGGGCAAGGAAAAATTTTTATGTCAGATATTCTTTCATCCTTCATATGCTTTGAAGGTCTTGACGGCAGCGGGAAGAGCACGCAGGCAGGTCTGCTTGCTTCAGAACTGGAAAAAAGAGGAAGGAAGACATTCCTTACGGCCGAGCCGACAGACGGTGCGATCGGACGTCTGATACGTCAGGTGCTGCGTCATGAAATCAGCACGACTCCCTGTGCGCTTGCCCTGCTCTATGCGGCGGACCGCAACCACCATCTGTACAATGAGGAAGACGGCATAGTCAGAAACATAAATGACGGCAGGATTGTCATCAGCGACAGATATTTCTATTCTTCCATCGCCTATCAGGGAAACACAGCCGATGTCGGCTACATCAGGACGATCAATGCATATCCCCATCCTGAATATGTGATCTACATCGACACGCCTGTGGATCTCTGCATGGCAAGAATAACAAGCAGAGGAGAAGGAAAGGAGCTTTTCGACAGGACTGAGTTCCTGAAGAAAGTCAAAGCATCCTTTGACAGCATCTTCACCTCCCTGCCCCCTGAAGTCCGTTTCCTTCATGTCGACGGAAGCGCATCCATTGAAGAACAGAGAGAAAAGATAGCAGCTTTCGTCAGTCTATGAACATCGCATCGCCGTAGCTGAAGAAGCGGTAGCCTTTCTCTACGGCATGATGATACGCATTGAATATATTATCCTTGCCGGCAAGCGCGCTTACCAGCATAAGAAGCGTTGACTCCGGAGTATGGAAATTCGTGAGCAGACTGTCGACTGTCCTGAAACGGTATCCGGGATATATGAAGATGTTGGTCCTCTGAGTTCCGGCCTTGATGAATCCGTTCTCATCACTTGCGCTTTCAAGAGTTCTCACGCTTGTTGTACCCACCGCAACGATCTTCTTCCCGCTTCTTTTTGCTTCATTGAACTGTTCAGCAGTCTCCCCGTTTATCGTATAGCGTTCATAGTGCATGTGATGGTCTTCAATATTGTCGCTTCTGACCGGAAGGAATGTTCCGGCTCCCACATGAAGCGTTACCTCAAGAATCTTCACGCCTCTGGCCTTTATCTCATCAAGAATTTCCTTGGTGAAATGAAGCCCTGCAGTAGGTGCCGCAACGGATCCTTCCTGTGACGCATACACAGTCTGATAGCGGCTTTCATCGGAAAATGTATCTTCCCTCTTTATGTATGGAGGAAGAGGCACATGGCCGCAAAGGGTGAAGAAATCCTCGCTGAGGACACTGCCGAAATCCACAGTGCGCGTACCGTCTTCATTTTCACCTGTGATAACAGCCTTCCTGACAAAATTTCCGTCCCTGTCGAAGAATGAATAGGATTTTCCCTTCTTCTGCTTGCGGGCTTTTGAGGTCATTGCCGTCCAGGTATGGTCCTCATTCTCATCAAGAAAGAGAAACTCCACCCGGGCACCTGTATCGCTCATGCCGTAGCAGCGGGCCTTGCGGACCTTTGAATTGTTGACAACCATCACACAGCTGCTGTCGAGAAGAGATACTATATCCTTCATCGTCAGATCTTTGTATTCACCGCTTCTCTTGTTGAGGTACATGAGTTTCTCATCCCCGCGGTGCTCAACCGGAACCTGTGCGATCAGGTTCTCCGGAAGGTCAAAATAATAATCCCTGGTCAGCATCGGTGCTGCCTCCGTTGTATTCAATGTCCAGAAGGTCATAGGCTTTTCTCGTGACCATTCTTCCTCTGGGTGTTCTCTTCAGGTATCCCTGCTGGATGAGATACGGTTCATAAAAATCCTCAAGTGTCTCGACAGCCTCGCCGACCGAAATGGAAAGCGTATCGGCGCCCACGGGACCTCCCTGATAGAACTGGATTATGGTTCTCAGTATCGCCCTGTCCTGTTTCTCAAGACCGTTTGAGTCTATGCCTAGCTTGTCGAGGCCGTATCTTACGATATCAGTATCGATGCAGCCGCCTTTCATGACATCGGCAAAGTCCCTCAGCCTCTTGAGCAGTCTGTTCGCGATTCTGGGTGTGCCTCTGGAACAGTGTGCCAGAAGCGATGCCGCCTCGTCATCGATCCTGCAGCTGAGTATGTCGGCAGAACGCAGGACGATCTTCTTGAGTTCCTCGTCATTATAATATTCAAGATGACCTGTTATTCCGAATCTCTCGGAAAGAGGCGTCGAAACGGATCCGGCCTTTGTCGTGGCACCGATGAGTGTGAAACGCGGAAGAGGTATTCTCATCGTCCTGGCACTCGGTCCCTGTCCGATGACCCAGTCGATCTCGAAGTCCTCCATCGCAATGTAAAGCATTTCCTCAAGCGCCGGCTTGAGACGGTGGATCTCATCGATGAAGAAGATAGAATTTTCCGTGACATTCGTCAGGATGCCGGCAAGATCCTTCGGCTTGTCCAGTGCAGGCGCGCTTGTCATCCTCAGTTCGGAGTGCATCTCATTTGCGATGATTGAGGCAAGAGTTGTCTTTCCAAGTCCCGGAGGACCTATGAGAAAAGTATGGTCAAGTGCCTCGCCCCTCTCGCGTGCAGCCTTGATGAACACCGAAAGGTTTTCCTTAAGCTGTGCCTGCCCCTGAAAATCTTCAAGATACTGAGGGCGCAGCACGTTTTCCGTTTTTTCATCAGCTCTCTGGAATGTGACTGCCACCGGGCTGTCTTCTTCCGGATTGAAATCATTGAATTCCTGCTTCAAGTCAAGCTCCTTAAGAGAAGCGGGAAGAGATAATTCTCGGCCTGCTCTTTATTCATGCTCCTGACATTATCCTTTTCCTTTTCAAGGAGTTTATCAAGAGTCCTGACGACAAGCTTCTTGTCAAAGCCCATCTCGGTGAAGGATTCTATCACATCTTCGTAATCTTTGGATGAGGTGACATGTGCGTTTTCAACACCGCTAGGCGAATCATCGACATAGACCAGCGTATCACGGAGCTGCAGAATGAGTTTCTGCGCCGTCTTGTTGCCGATGCCCGGTATTCTCGAGAGAGTTGACAGATCCCTGCGGTCAAGCGCAGCTATGAGCTCACCCACACTTATTGCGGAAAGGATTTTCAATGCGCCTTTTCCTGCAATTCCGGGAACCTTGAGAAGCTGGTTGAAACATTCCCGCTCGGCATTGTCGATGAAGCCGTAGAGAATCATTGCATCTTCCCTTACAACAAAGACGGTGAGGACCCTGACAGGCTCACCTCCCGTGAAACGGGAATAATAGGCTGAGCATTTCGAACTTGTCTCAAGGATGTATTCAACTCCCGAGACATTCACGATGACATTGTTCTCACTTGTCTGTGTTATGACACCGTTAAGCGCATTGATCATTTATTTAATCCGGCCTCCCATTCTCTCTCTTGAGCTGTTCATCACCGCATATGTGATGCAGTCCGCAAGCGCATCCGCAGCATGATCGGGCTTTGGCGGCCTGGAAAGCTTCAGAAGAAGCATCACCATCTGCTGAATCTGGTTCTTGTCCGCACGGCCGACTCCTGTTATCGCCATTTTTATCTGGAGCGGAGTGAAATACTGCACATCCAGTCCCCTTCTCTTCATCTCCTGCGTGACAGCTCCTATCACCTTCGCGACGGAGATTGATGAGGAGATGTTCTGAGCGAAGAAAATATCCTCAATGGAGACGGCATCAACATGATATGTGTCTGCAAGCTCCCCTATTCTGGATGCAATAGAATATATTCTGTCCTCCAGGCTGAATTCCGTTGTTGTCTTTATGACGCCAAAAGAAACAGGCTGGTAGCGTTGATTGTTATACTCGACAACACCCCAGCCCGTATTAGCCAGTCCCGGATCAACTCCAAGGATTATCAATTGTCATTCCTCTTCAAAGTCATCAGGAAGATCGAGGTTTGTGGAAACCTGCTGTACATCCTCGAGGTCTTCAAGACGCTCGACGATCTTGAGAACCTTGTTGGCCTTCTCCTTGTCAAGTGTGACTGTTGTGTCGGCAATCTTGTTGACATCGGCTGAATCCTGCTCGAAACCGGCATTCTGCATGGCCTCAAGCACGCTGGCGAAGTCCGATGCGGAAGTTGTGACTTCAATCACACCGTCTTCAGTGCTCACGTCCTCTGCTCCGTTTTCGAGTGCAGCTTCGAAGATCTGCTCCTCTGTATACTTGGAAGCATCGTAGGTGATGACACCCTTTGTCTGGAACATGTATGAAACACAGCCTGTGGCACCGAGAGAACCGCCGAGCTTTGTGAGAGTGCTTCTCACATCTGCGGCAGTCCTGTTCTTGTTGTCCGTAAGTGTGTCGATGATGATGGCAACTCCGCCCGGAGCATATCCTTCGTAGGTAAGCTCATAGAAGGTTGTGTTGGCATCTTCGCCGCTTGCCTTTTTGATTGCTCTTTCGATATTGTCCTTAGGCATGTTCTCGGCTCTTGCCTTGAGAACTGCTGTACGAAGTCTTGCATTTGAATCCGGATCTGCGCCGCCCATCTTGGCAGCTACCGTGATTTCCTTGATAAGCTTGGTGAACTTCTGACCGCGCTTGGCATCCGCAAGACCTTTCTTGTGTTTGATTGTTGCCCACTTACTATGGCCTGACATAATAACCTCTTTATCTGAAAAGTTTACTTCAATATTTTGAACGCTAAATAAGCTACCACAAAGAAAAAAAGACTGTCAACCTAAAGATCCATCAGCATCGCAAGGATGATCTGGTTCATGACAAGTACCCCATCTCTTTTCAATGTAAAGACATCTTCGGAGTCTGAATAGTAATTTGCATTCAGTCTGCTTATTTTTGAAGAGAACAATTCATCAAAATCTTCACCAAAGCGGAGAGAGAATTCCTTTTTGTTCACACCCCATTTAGTTCTCAGTGTGGTAAGGAGATACTCCTCAACTGCCTCGGTTTTTGAAAGCGGGAAGACATCAAATGACGGAGATGAGATGAAAGACTCCACATCCTCGTTCTGCCGCATTGAGACAAGGGAAGAATAGCCGAGCGAGGATTCCGCTGAAGGTCCGAGCCCTATATACTGGCCGAGATTCCAGTAAACAAGATTGTGGGCACAGTAGTTTCCCCCTCTTGCGAAGGCACTGACTTCATACTGCTCGAAGCCGAGGGAAGCAAGCCTGTCCCACAGCGTGCAGAGATTGTCGGCCTCCTCATCCTCATCAAGCGGCTTTTCCCTTTCCACGAGCTTTGCTCCTTCCTCGAATGTGAGGGAATAAAGAGAGAGATGGTCTATGTTGAAGGACGAAAGGGTTTCAATGTCCTCAACGGCTTCATCTATGCTCTGGCGAGGAATGTTCGTTATGAGATCTCCGTTTATCTTGAGACCGCTTTCCGCCTTGAATGACTCAAGAAACCTCAGGGCCCTTATATTGGCATTCCTGTCCGCATTGCGGCCGAGTGTTGAAAGATGTGCATCATTGAAGGACTGGATACCGATGGAAATACGGCTGACATGTGAGAGAAGAGATGCGAAAGACTCATCCAGCGTTTCAGGATTGATCTCCATCGTTGTCTCGACGCTTTTTCCGTATTCATAGGCGATATCGAGAAGATTCCTTATCCGGGAGGCTCCGAGAAGTCCGGGATTCCCTCCTCCGATGAAAACAGTCCTGAAAGGTCTCTTCAGTTCCTCAACCACACTGGCAACTTCCTTTACCAGCACATCATAGAAGCGATCTACAATACAGGTGTCATTTCTTTTTGAGAGAGGAAGAGAATAGAAAGCACAGTAATCACATTTCGTTGTGCAGAATGGAATGTGAAGATACAGGGAAACATCTTTCTGCGGATCAAGGTATTCTTTCATCGGGCACGCTCAGTCAAGGGAACCGATTCTGTTCACCGGCCAGAAACGGAAAAGTACCTTACCGTTGATATCGCTTTCACTGACGGGACCGAAGTAACGGCCGTCCCTGGAATTGTCCCTGTTGTCACCAAGAGGCAGCACATAACCTTCAGGCACATAGATGCCTGCATTGTAGCGGGCATTTGCGCTTCTTGCATTCATATCACTGGGATCGATGAGCGAAGCATAGAGAGTCTGTTCCTTGGAGAATTCATATGAATCAAGGATATACTGACTGTCAGCAATCGTCTGGTATGCACTCAGAAGATGATTCGGGGCACTGGTGATGCCGGCCTCCTGAAGCGCATACAGGCGTCCGAATGCCTGAAGACCGGGATAATAATCCTCTCCGATCAGCCGCTGCGGTGCATCTGAAAGTCCGTTTCCGGCCCTGAATGTCTTCTCATCAACATACTCGGAATAACCGGCTGGTTTTATCAGGACATCTCCGTTCTCGAATTTCACACTGTCCCCGCCCATACCGGCAGCCCTCTTCACGAAAAGACGCTCGGCAGGCGTGCCGTCTTCATTTCTGTCAATATTCACAAGTGAAAGCGTTCCCATGTAGACAATCTGGGACAGCACATCGAAAACAGGACCTTTCGAATCATATTCGGGGTTGTAGAAAGTGATGATGTCATCACGGCTTACATGCTTCACTGAATCGAAGACCTTGCTGCCGGCAGGATAAAGCTCTGTTCCGTAACTCATCTTGCTCACGACAACCCTGTCTCCGACTTCAATCGTATCAACCATTGAAGGAGAAGGAATGACGAACAGCTGGAAGAGATACTGGTTGATCAGGAGAACCGCTATTATGGCGAAAACAAAAGCATCGACCCATGAGAAGATTTCCCCCTTCACGGTCTTTTTCCTGCGTTTCTCGGTTTCCCTGACCCTTTTGCGGTATGTAAGGTATTTTTCGGTCTTTTTCTCCAGGAATGCGTAAACTTTATCCATGCGGGAAAAATAACATAATGTCATATTTGTTGACAATAGAGACATGTTTAATTACCCTTAGTGCGTTATGAAAAAAGACGGAAAACTGGTTGATGTCGAGCCTGTCAGATTACCTTCATTCGGCCCGCTCAGACCCGGCAAATATATACTGATATTTCTGATCACTGTCATTCTGCTTGCAGTATTTCTCCTCTTTTTCCTGCCCGGAATCGTGAAAGGAGGACGCTATGTCACATTCACAAGCAGCATGAGCAGTGTCGGTGTCATCATCGACGGGGAATATACCGGCTCGACAAGCGGAAGCAATTATTTCATCGAATCTGGAAGTCATGAGGCTGAATACATAAAGAACGGAATCACAATCGGAAAAGAGACACTTGAAATCGACCACCCGGTCTTTGCAACGCTTTTCATCCGCCGCACACAGACTGTCGACATTGTTCCCGCACAGGTGGAAGGTCTTTATGAAAGTATTTTTGACAGTACGCTTGAAGGTGTTGTCAGCTATTCAGCAGTTCTGTCATATGATGAGACTTACAACTACCCTCCGCTTTACACATCTTATGCCAGGGATGTGTCCGCCATTGGCATCAGGGATGTGAGCAGCGACTTCCATCTTCTCTCATCTTTCGTGACGACTGGGGAAATGCTTGATGATCTGAAGGCGGCAGCCGCAATTCTTGATGAGAACGGCATAAAGTATTCAACAGCTGACCTCACTGTTCTTGATTCGCTCATCAGCGGAAACGGAGAGAACACTGACTGCACTCTGCTTTCCCCTTCCGGCAATGCTCATTACACATCTGACGGTTTCTATTCATACAGCGGAGAGTCTTTCACGATGGGAGTGAACGGAAAAGTTTCCATAGAAACTATGAACACTCTTCCCATCACTGTCATTACTTCTGATTTCGACCTTGCGCAATTCTATGTGACCGAGTATGAATATGCGCTTTTCACAAAAGAGAATCCATACTGGGCGAAAGACAATCTTGAAACACTTATCGCTGACGGCATGGCAGATGAGTACTACCTTGCCGGTATAACACTTTCAACAGCCTATGTCTCAAACCTGCCGGTAAGGAACATCAGCTGGTATGCAGCCGATGCGTACTGCAGATGGCTTAGTGAGAAAACGGGAACGGAATACAGGATGCCAAGCGAGGCCGAGTGGTATCAGGCAGCGTCAAGTGCAGAAGGCAGAGCGTATGCATCAAGCATACTGAGTCTTGACAACGGTTCTCACACATCTCCCCTTTCAATGCTCGGAGGTCTGTGGGAATTCACATCAAGCGCCTATGTCCCGCTTTCAAGGATTGACGGCATGACATATGATGCCGGAGATCTTTCACAGAGCGATATAATCGTGAAAGGCGGAAGCTATATCAATGACCCGTCAGATATTTCCAGGGAGACTGTGGGTGTCATGAGAAGAGAAGTCTGCAGCGATTACACAGGACTCCGTCTTGTAAGAGAAAACATATGAGCAAAGATCAAGAAAACTTCAAATTAATACAGAAAAACAAGAAAGCCTGGTTCAACTATGAGATCATAGAGGAACTTGAATGCGGCATGGCTCTTGTCGGCACAGAAGTCAAGAGTGTCAGGGAAGGACGATGCTCATTCTCCGACAGTTATGTGCAGATCAAGGACGGCGAGCTTCAGCTGATCGGTTTTCTCATCCAGCCCTATTCCCACGGCGGCAAGGTTTTCAACCACAAAAGCGACAGAGTGAAGATTCTGCTTGCACATAAGCAGGAGATAAAAAAGTTCAGGAGAAAGGTCGAGGCAAAGGGGATGACAATCGTTCCGCTTGAGATTTACATAAAGAACAACCTCGTCAAAATGAAAATCGCTCTGGCACGGGGTAAGGCTGTCTACGACAAGAAGGAAGCCATCAAGGCCCGCGATCTTCAGAGAGAACAGAGACGGGAACTCAGAAATTCCGGATACTAAAGAAACAGAGGTGCGTGTATCTGGCCGTTCTCAAGCAATGAGCACATTATGTCGGTCAGTTTGCTGACGCTTATCCTGTAACCGTCCCTGACCCAGTACTCAATCACACCGAGGGCACCGGCTGCGCTGTAATGATATGAAATCTCGGCTTCCATGCCGCTCAGCCCTCTGGATATGGATGTGTTTATGATACTGTCATGCAGGGCTTCTATTATCTGATCAATGAAATGACTGCCGCTGCGTCTGGCAAGAATGATCGAACAGATTTCACTGTTATCCAGTATAGTGGCAAGTATTGAATGCACGAAATCCCTTGTCCTTGACACATCCGTACTCATCTGGGCAAGAGGCTGCCATATCTTTGCAAGAAGATCATCCTCTATTTCCTTCAGTATGTCTGCCGGTTCATTATAATGGGCATAGAATGTATTGCGGTTGACACCTGCAGCCTCGCACAGCTCGGTGATCTTTATCTCGTCATATGAATGTTCCTTGAGAAGATCGAGCATTGTCTTCTTGAGTTTGTCGATTGTCCTTACAACTCTGGCGTCCTTCTTTGTTCCGCTTTTCTGCTTACCGCTTTCTTTCATTCAGCTGCCTCAGCTTCTTAGACTACTCCAAGAGACAAGTGTTTGCAATCTGTACTTGCCTTTAAACGAACATTTTGTTAAATTTATTTTGCTTTCAGGATAATGAAACGGGGGTGTTCCAGTTTCGACTGCCGGCAGAGCAGGCTTGAGACTGCAGGCCAAGCGACAACTTGTAAAACTATCACCAAAAATTAAATGCAAAGAAAGAAGACGAATACGTCTCTGACGAAGCACTCGCTCTCGCTGCCTAAGCAGTGTTTTTAGAGCACGGCGTTGAAGGTACTGATCCTAACCCGAGACTGTCCGACACCAACAGGGTCTTGCCTCTTCCCAGTTGCCGGGGCTGAGGGACTCTAAGGCAAATACCGTACAGGTGCGTTGGCAGCATTACGCTATCTGAACGGGAAAAACCAAAATGCGGCTAAGCTCTGTAGACGTTTCAGGATGTCCCGGCAGGACAGGAGTGCGAGTCTCCTCACCTCCATTAAAAAGCCTCATTTCCAACAAAATCCGGAATGAGGCTTTTCTGTATCATGTGGATATTAATCACTTATATGATGATCAAGGGCCGTGAAGAACTGTTCAAGATCGGTGAATGTCAGTACGGCATCCCTGTCCTGACTTGTCGGCTGTGCATTCACGATCACGATCTTTCCCCCGCTGTATCGTGTAAGCTGAGGGAAAGCCGCAGCAGGATATACTGTAAGGGAGGATCCCAGTACAAGAGTCAGGTCCGCCTGGGAGAATGTTATCTCGGCACGCTTGAGCACATCAGATGAAAGACTTTCGCCGTAGAAGACTATATCAGGCTTGATCAGACCGCCACAGGATCTGCACCGCGGTACTTCACCGCTTCTGACTACCGGTGCGATCTGTTCATATGTATAATATGCATTGCAGTTTGTGCAGTATGCGCTTCTGGCAGAGCCGTGCAGTTCATATACTTTTCTGCTGCCGGCCCTCTGGTGCATGAAATCTATGTTCTGCGTGAACACTCCGCCCGGCAGCATACCCTTCTCTTCCATCTTCGCAAGAGTATAATGGACAATGTTCGGTTCATGATCCTCAAGATGATACCAGACGCTTTCCGCCCAGCGGTAGAAGATATCGGGATGTGAATAGAAGTAATCTATTGAAAGAATTTCCTCCACGCTCATTCCGTCATAATCATGAGTGTAGACACCTCCCTTGCCACGGAAATCGGGGATGCCTGAAAGTGTTGACACACCGGCACCTGTAAACACAGCTGTCTTTTTCGATGAATCCAGTATTTTAACGAATTCACTGAATTTCCTTTCAAATACCTCATCTGATTCCCGATATTCACCTTTCATTACACCATTTCTCCAATATAGGTATTGCCTTTTAGCCTGTTTGTTCTGAGAGTAACTATATCACCGGTTTTTATTCCTGTGTCACCCGGATTGAATGTAATCATCTCATTGTGTGCATTTCTGGCAAGGAAAAGTGATTTGTCATCACGAGTGACACCGGTCACAACGGCACGGCTGATCATGCCGACTCTCTTTGTCTTCAGATCAGAGGCTCTTTTAAGCTGCTCGCCGATAAGACGTTCAAGACGTGCGACTTTCTCTTCATCGCTGAGCTGCTCGCTCATCGAAGCGGCAGGTGTGCCTTCCCTGACATTGTAGTAGTACATGAAGGCCTCTATGGGAGAAAGATATTCCATTGCTGAAAGCGTGTCCTCGTATTCTTTTTCACTCTCACTGGGAAAACCAACCATGACATCAGTTGAGAAAGTGAGACCATCAATCTTCTCCCTCATGCTGTCCACAAGAGAGAAAAACTTCTCTCTTGTCGTCTTTCTGTTCATGAGCTGAAGTATTCTCGTATTTCCCGACTGCATGGGAAGATGGATGTGCTTGCACACCCTCTCCTCACGGGCTATGACATCTATAAGCTCCGGCGAGAAATCTTTGGGATGCGGAGAGTCAAAGCGCACGAACTCGATATTGTCAAGATTGCGGCAGATCTCTGTAAGCAGCTGAGGGAAAACAGTTCCGCTGTAATTGTATGAATTCACATTCTGACCAAGCAGTGTGATCTCCTTGACGCCCTTCGCATCAAGAGCCCTCACCTCAGAGACAATCTCATCTACCGGGCGGGAAATCTCCCTGCCTCTCACATAAGGCACGATACAGTATGAACAGAAATTGTTGCAGCCGTTCATTATCGGGACATAACTTGAGAAATCTCCTTCGTTGTAATAGCTTGACATAAAGCGGTATTTCTCTTCACTTTCAAGTCCGTTTCCCTGAAGGTATGTCACGATATTCATTTTCTCATTTGTTCCGATCACAGCATCAACATACGGAGCCTCAGCAAGCAGCTCATCCTTAAGCCGCTCGGCCATGCATCCGGTGACTATTATCGTAAGAGGATGAACATCTTTCTTTATGTGATGATAGAAAGAAAGACGGCCCCAGATCCTGTTCTCGGCGCTCTTCCTGACAGAACAGGTATTGAGAATGACGGCATCTGCAATTGCTGAATCCTCTGTTTTTGTGAAACCTGCCCCCTTAAGCAGGATGTCCAGGGCATTTCCTTCTGCCATGTTGAGCTGGCAACCGTATGATTCCAGAATATAGTTTTTCACTTTTCAACCTCAAATCTTCTCTCGGCGGCAATAAGAGTGTTATCCATAAGCATGGTGATCGTCATAGGTCCGACGCCGCCGGGAACCGGTGTTATGTATGATGCGATCTCTTTTATGGCGGAATAATCACAGTCGCCGACAAGTCTCCATCCCCTCTCTCTTGTCCTGTCCTCTACGCGGTTGGTACCGACATCGACTACAACGGCACCGGGTGAAACCATGTCAGATGTCAGTGTGCGGACATGTCCTGCAGCCACTATGATGATGTCGCTTGAAAGCGTTATTTCCTTAAGATTCTGTGTATGGGTGTTGCATACGGTTACGGTTGCATCCCTTCCTTTCTGCATCAGGAGGCTCGCAACAGGCTTTCCTACAAGATTGCTTCTTCCTATCACACAGACTTTCTTTCCGTCCGTCGGAATCTTGTAGTAGTCAAGCAATGCAAGTATCCCCTTGGGAGTACAGGAGACAAAGCTTTCCTTCCCCATAAGCGTCAGCCCTGCATTGACCGGATTGAGACCGTCAACATCCTTGGCCGGATTAATCGACTGCATGACCTTGTCATCATCAATCTGATCGGGGGTCGGGAACTGGACAAGAATCCCGTCAACTCTTTCATCCCTGTTCAGCTTATCGACAAGGGACAACAGTTCTTCCTCACTTGTATTCTCATCCAGAGTATAATCCAGATGATCAAAGCCCATCTCCTCGCATGCGGTTTTCTTGCTGCTCACATAGCTTATGCTTGCAGGATCATTGCCGACCAGAACAACAGCAAGACAGGGTTTCTTTCCCGAATATGTGTAGAATCTGCTTGTTTCCGCTTTGATGCGCTGTCGGTAGAATTCAGCGACTTCCTTTCCGTTTATTCTTACTGCCATGTCACCTTTATATTGAAAAATCAGGAAATTTACAATTCATGGATTGAAGAACAAAACAATTAATAATTTGTAAAAACAAATAATATAATGAAATAATAAATTAACCCTGCATTTGCAGTGTGTAATTTATGTGCAATTGAAGCGGAAAGCCGACTATTCTTTAGACTTTTATGTGCTTTTCGGTTATATTCTGTCTTATGAAAAAGAGAACAATGATTATCACATTAGTGCTTCTTGCCATACTGTCATGCATGCCTGCATTCAGTGCAACGTATTATGACAACGGCAGTCAGCGTTTCACTATAACAGCTGGTGTGAACTTCCCTATTTCAACCACGCTGTTTGAAGATGAACGGACATTAATCGGATATGGATTTGATTTTGATAAGACCAAGTTCACTTTATTAGGTGGATATGGCTCTCTGACATACCAGATGTTTGTTAATCCATATTTTGCACTCGGCGGTGAAATCGGATACGGATTCAATTACTATATTGATGATGCCCTGCTTACCAATGTTCCGATGCAGTTCAAGGTATCATTCATTCCGCTTCAGGGAACAATAGAGATTCCTATTTCACTCGGTGCAGGTTTCTCATATATGTCTGTCTCAGACGGCGGCGCATACCTGCCCTTCTTCTTTTCATTTGAGACAGGTCTTGACTGGTACATCACTGATAACTGGGGTATCGGTATAAAATCAGGCTTATGGGTGGTCCCTGAACTTTATTTTGACAGCAGCAAGTCATACCAGAATGCACTTCAGACATTCATTCCGCTGACACTTTCAGTGACATACAGACAATAAATGGGGGGGGTAAACAGAAATGAAAAAAATATTCATTCCAGTTCTTACATTTTTAATGCTTATATCCTTCGTCTCATGCAATCTTGACAATGAAGGCATTCTCTGGAGAGGACAGTTCAGATATCCAAGAGATGACAAAGCCAGGAACTATATTGGTGTAGGAAAAAAAGACAGTAAAGAACTTCTGTACTATGTTACAGTTGACGGTCTTGCACAGTTTGATCCTGAAAATGAAAGCTCAAATAGTGAGAGTATTATCAATTCAAACAACATCTTTATAAGCAATTCACCTGATATTGCATGGATTACTGCTGATAACAAGATTGTCTACATTGATGATACTGTAGATGGACGTAATAACAATCAACAACGCTATTATATTTATGATCTTACATCGGGCTCATTAACAGCAATGAATCCTCAGCCTGTATTCAATTCAGATATTGATGGAATAATCAATACATTTGTAAACAACTCAGGAGAACAAATGCTCATTGCAAGTGATGACAATTTTGACAATGTGCAATTATATAAACCAACTTTGAATGGAGAAACTTTATTATTAGAAACAGTAGGAAGTTCAATACCATACTTTGATGATGAACTGAACGGTCTGATCTGGTATAAAGATAAAGATGCTGAGGATAACTTTACAAACAAATTCAAATACATGAATAAAGACGTAGTTTTTAAAGACAATAATGGTAAAGAAGTTCCATTCCATGTGAGTGATGGTGGTGATGATGACTATGATGGCGGTAATCAGATCAAATCAGTTGCCGTGACATCTGATACAATGGTTGTACTCCGTTATTCCGATGATGATACTGTCATTGTCTATATGGGTGATCCATCTACATCTGGTAATATCGAACTAAAGCAGAAAGGTATCATATATGAAGACCTTCCTTATGTAACACAATCCATAATCATCGGTGATATAAATAGTGAACAGAAGCTTATTTTCGTGAAGTATAATGGCTCATCAAATTCTTCTGATCTGTATGTTGTCAATCTTGATAATATTGAAGGAACCAGACGTTCTCACGAAACCAGCATTGCAGGATTGAATGCAGAAGCATTCTTTACAATTACAAACAATCCTAATGATGTTTATATGCTGACTAAGGACAAAGGTGTTTTCAAGATAAGTGATACAACAGTAACACCTGTACCGGATCTGAGAAGAATCTGAATTAACTGATAATCAAGCTTTCACTCTGTGGAGAATATGAGCACTTCATATTCTCCATTTTTTTCAGCTTCTCAGAAGCCTTACAACTTCCTGGTATGTAATATCATAGACAGACAGTTGCGGGTAATCAAAACCGGCAAGATCCATTGCCCTCTTCTGCTTGTCAGTTACAGCTGTATACGGATAAATACCGAAGAGGAACGGGAAGAAAGAATAGATGAAAGACTCAATATCATCTGCCGTCATTGAGGGAAAGAATTTATGCACGCTCAATCTCACTTCATTTATGGCCTGTGCATAGAGTTTCTTGAATTCGACAAGGGCTTCAAGACGGCTGTTCTCCTCAATCTCAAAATGATTCATTGAGACAAGTTTCAGAAGATTTGGCCTTTTCTCAAGCGTGTGGGCAATAAGGGATGCGAACTCTTCAGCAGAAAGTCCGTCATTGTCATCCCTTATTTCCTTTATGCATCTGCTGAGTTTCTGATACTCCCTTCCGAGAAGGGCAATGAAAATTTCCTCTTTGGTCTGGAAATAGTTGTAGATGGATGTTCTTGTGAAGGAAGTGACCTCCCCTATTTTCTGGATTGTCACTTCCTTGAAACTCATCTTCTCATATAACGACTCACAAGCGTCTATGATTTCATTCCTTCGCTTTGCAACAAGCGCGTCTGACCCTTTCGGCATACTCAATGCTCCAGAATATCATGGAGGATGGTACGAACTTCCTCATCATGATAGACTTCCTCGATTTCATCATGGGTCAGTCCTATGAATTCATGACAGGTATAGTGAATCCACCTCTCATCTTCCGGCTTTTCAAGCACATGCTTTCTGCAGTAATAGTCAGGCTGAATCGGAAGCGGTTCCTCATGCTTAAATACGGGTACTTTGTAATCATATACCGCCACCTTTATATCCTCTCTCGGGATGCCTGACTGCATCACGGTGTTTACAAGTGCATTGACTGTCATGCCGGTATCGAAAATATCATCAACGATGAGAACCTTCTGCCCTTTTCTGAGATTCTTCGGTGACCATGTCCATCCGTCAATATCGACATGTCCAGCATGATCCTTCACCAGATTGTAGCTTCTGGCAACAACAGCGGCATAGAAGACCGGGGTCTTGCCCTGCTTGAGTGCAATAAGCTTGTAAAACTCGCTCATCACGTTTGCCATATAAGCTCCGCCTCTGAGAGAATCATAAATCACATCAGGTACGAAACCGTCTTCCTTGTACATCCTGTATACAAGCTTAAGTGCCGCATCGCGGATCATGTCGCATGTGATAAATTCTTTTGACATAGTTAACCTCTTGTGAAAATTCTAAGATATGACTTGATGCTTTTGCAAGCTTATTTCCTTCTTCAGACGTCTGAAAACAACCATTCTGACTGCCGTATAGGTTGCTATGCCTCCGATCACATTGCTGATCGGCTCAGCCATGACAACACCGTCAACACCGATGAAGTAAGGCAGTATGATGGTGAGAGGCACGACGATGATGACTTTTCTGAAGAGAGAGAAGAATACAGCCTGCTTTGCATAACCCAGCGCAACAAATGTCTGCTGTCCTGTCATGTGGAATGACATGAAAATGAAGCCGAAGAAATAAACCTGCAGGGCATGCCGTGTTGCATTCATCAGCGTAACATCACTTGTAAAGAGATGAATGAATGGTAGCGGAAAAAGATAAAGAAGTGCCCATATCGCACCGGTATAGACAAGCATCATCACAAGCAGCACATTGCTTGACTGGAGAACCCTCTTTCCGTCTCCCCTTCCATAGTTGAAACTCATGACAGGGCTTGCACCGCCGGAGAAGCCATTTATAGGGGTTGAGAAAATTTCCCTTATCGAGTTGAGGATTGTCATCACGCCGACATAAAGATCACAGCCCCAGATGGCGGCACATTTATTGCATACCAGCTGAACTATTGAATTCGTTGCCCCCATCGTAAAGCCGCTGGTGCCAAGCAGACATATTCGGGATATCCGTCTGCCTTCAAGACGCGAGAAGCACAGCTTTATGGGAAGATTCCTGCTCCTGAGAAAACCAACGGCGAACACGGCGGAAAGCACCTGGCTTATTACTGTTGCTATTGCCGCGCCCCTGACACCGAAATCAAGAAGGAAGATGAATACAGGGTCAAGAATGATGTTGGCACCGGCACCGATTACAACACCTATCATGCCTATGGAAGAATAGCCGAGTGCGTTAATGAAAGGTGTCAGCGTAAGAGACACCAGCACGGGAACGGATCCAAGTGCATATATCATGAGATATGACTCAGCATACGGGAATGTCTGATCACTTGCACCGAAAAGATAAAGGATCGGCTCGCAGAAGACAAGCGCGGCAATTGTTATAATAATCCCAGTAATGAGCGTAAGGGAGAAGGATGCGGAAAGATACTTCTCTGCCTCCTCATTGTTTCCCCTTCCCAGTTCTATCGCACAAAGAGGACCGCCTCCGTTTGATCCATACAGACGTGCAAAAGCGGAAATGAGGGAAATGATCGGCAGACACAGTCCTACTCCCGTCAGGGCAAGTGCCCCCACACCTTCCATGTGGGAAATATAGATTCTGTCAACCTGACTGTAAAGAAGATTCACAAGCTCTGCGACTATGAGGGGAAAGGATGAATACATGATAGACTTTGTAACGCTCTGATTTGAAAAGTCTGTCTGATGTATTTTCATCATTCCTCCCGTCTATGCGAAAGTCTTAATACAAAAAAAGGAAAATGAAAATATGATTTGAAAAATTTCGGCCGGAATACCGGCCGGTTGTCTTATCGATCAGAGTTCCGTAAGGATCTCGATTCCCTTTTCGGTAACCGCAACCGTATGTTCCCAGTGACATGCCGGCTTGCCGTCAGCAGTGACAACTGTCCAGCCATCCTTGAGATCGATGATTTTCCATGTTCCCATGTTGATCATGGGCTCAATTGCCAGAACCATGCCGGGTTTGAGACGGGGATTAGGCAGCATCGGACTGACGAAATTGGCAACTTCAGGATCTTCATGAAGATCAAAACCAACCCCGTGTCCGGTATAGTCCCTGACAACACCATAGCCGTTATCAGTGAAGGCATGCTTGAATACAGCCTTGCTGATTTCACTGAGTCTTGCATGAGGCTGTCTTGCCGCATCAATGCCCTTGTAAAGACATTCCCTTGTCACGACATTGAGCTTGTGAACCTCATCACTCACCTTGCCCACTTCATAAGTTCTGGTTGAATCAGAGACATATCCGTCAAGCGTCACGCAGATATCGACGGATATGATATCTCCGTTCTTGAGAATCTTCTTCTTTGACGGAATACCGTGGATCACGACTTCATTGACAGAAGTGCATGTCGCATTAGGATATCCGCAATAACCGAGACAGGAAGGATAGCCGTGATGCTTCACGATGAATTCATGGGCTATTCTGTCGATATCATATGTGGAAATACCTTCACTTATAACTTCATCAAGAGAAAGAAGGCACTCTGCAAGCACCTTCCCGCTCTTACGGATCATATCAATTTCTCTGTCATTCTTGAGCTGGATCATTTCACTTCTCTTGATTTTTTCTCACGGCATCAAGCACACCGTTGATGAACTTGTATGTCACATCTGTGCTGAGGGCCTGTGACAGCTTTACGGCTTCGTCAATGACGATTGATGGATGCAGATCCTTGCAGTACAGCAGGGAGAAAACCGAAATACGCAGTATGTTCCTGTCCACCAGATTGATTCTTTCGATCGGTCTGTTGATGGAATACCTGGAAATCACGGAATCCACTTCCTCGAGATGATCGAGTGTTCCATGAATCAGGAAACGTGCATAAAAAAGTGTCTCCTCGGGGAAAGCAAGCATCTCCTCCTCGCTTTTACCGGGGAGGAGAGTCAGATCAACATCTTCCTGAAGCTGTTTGTTGAAATCAAGTGCATAAAGCGTCTCAACAGCCAGAAGACGTGCTTCATGTTTTTCTATATGTTTATCGCTCATAAAAACTTATTTATAAAGGATTCTGACTCTTGCTTCGCTTCTGAGCGCGTCCACCATTTCATTGAGTGCATTGTTGGTTGCAACCTGCATGTTCTGGTTTGCAAGAATCTCTGAGATGTAGTCGCGTACGGTATAGTCGACATCCGGCTGGATTCTGTCATCGATACCAAGAAGTCTTGCATCATTGTGAACAGTCACACGTACAATATGATAACCGGTATTTGATTCGATGACATCGGAAACCTGGCCGAGAGGCAGAGCGAGAACAGTGTCGACAAAGTCATCGCCCCACAGCTGACGCACAGTAGTGTTGTCGCTGCTGAGCCATCCCATCTCACCACCGTTGGCCTTGCTTTCCTCATCCTCTGTATACTGATTTACTGCAGCTTCGAATGTGAGGGATCCCTTGTGGATTTTCTCTGCGACATCCTGCATGGTTGAAAGCTTTTTTGCATTCTCATCAGCATTATCAGTCTTTGCCATGTAGATCTGGAAGAACTTCACGTTTTCAGCCTGAGTGAAAGCTGTTGCGTTTCTCTTGTAGAATGTCTCAACCTGACTTGAAGAAGGAGCATAGTTTCCGTTCTGGAGCTCTTCCCCCTTCTCCTGCATCAGATAAGTCTGAAGGACATACTGATTCTTGAGAGCTTCCTTGTACTCATCCACTGATGGATAGGACTGAAGAACGATCTGTTCGAATTCATCTTCAGAAAGGCTCATTCCAAGCTGGGCTTCGATGCTGGCCTTCTGCTGTGTATAGAGAGCATCGCGCTGTGTATTGCTTACCGTGATTCCGTCTCTCTCCGCTCCCTGCAGGAACACCTCGTCATTGATCATGATATCGAGAACCTCGAGAGCCTGCTCGTCAGTTGCACCGAGAGCCTCAACCTGTGCGGCAAGATCAGCATTTGTGATCACAGTGTTCCTGATCAGGTTCACAGTTGCGGCAGGTGAAGAATTTACCGGAACGGCAAACAGTGATGTGAGTGCGAGTGCGAATACCAAAATTGTTGAAACAACTTTTCTCATAATCCTATAAATTCCTTTCTACGTTTAATCTTTTCCCTAAAGCTAAGGCAGTATCAGGCTTCTTTATGACCTCCGAATATTTGAGATACATACCTTCTCCTTCCATAGCTTTCATCAATAAAGATAATGTTTTCTGGCTTCTTAGACCAGCTTTAGTTACGAATGCAAGGCACCTTTTTCCGCTTACCTGACCTGCTCTCGCCAGATATTTCACAATAGACTCGGGGATTGAACCGCCGAAAGCGGTTTTTGCAACCGTTCCGACAATTATGTAATCATAGAAGGAAAGCTTGGTATCGGGATCCGTGTTGATATTCACAATGTCAACATTATGCCCCTGTGATTCCAGGCCCTTGGCAAAATTCCTGCAGATGTCGGCAAGATTTCTGTCATCCCTGTCCTTTCCCGCATAAACACAACAAACCTGCATTATCTACCTCCGAAAAAAATAGCCGACCCTGTAAATGAGCCGGCATTAATGATTGCATTGTCCTTTTTTACTCAGTTACCTCAGCGCTGGAAGCTGAACCTGAGTCATACCATGCACTGCTCTGTGATGCAGCAGCTTCGACAATAGAATCTGAAGTATTGGATCTGCTTGTAACGCCTACAAGAAGAGCCAGCACGACAAACGCAATTGCCATAATTGAAGTGACCTTTGTGAGGAACTTTGAGGAACCTGTTCCGAATGTGGAATCAGATGAACCGCCGAAGATTCCGCCCAGGCCCTGTGATTTCTCATCCTGTACAGCAACAAGGAAAATGAGAACAAGTGCTGAAATCACGAACAGAACGAGAAGGATAATGCTAAGTACTCCCATTTTATTTTTCTCCGCTTACTTATTGTATGTAATGATCGGCAGGAACTTCTCAACGGAAAGTGATGCACCGCCGACCAGGGCTCCGTCGATATTTTCCTTTGCCATCAATGCTTTGACATTCGAAGCATTAACAGAACCACCATACTGTATAATCAAGTTTTCTGCAATATCAGAAGAGTACAATTTTGCAACAAAAGAGCGGATAAATGCATGTGCACTGTCTGCATCTTCAGGAGTTGCTGTCTTTCCTGTTCCGATTGCCCATACCGGCTCATATGCGATCGTGATGTGGCTCATTGCCTCGGCACTCACATCTTTGAGATCTCCGCTGAGCTGTGTTGAGAGAACGTCCTCAAGCTTTCCGGCTTCTCTTTCCTCAAGGGTCTCACCTACACACAGAACAACATCCATGCCTTCTTCAATGGCCAGGAGGACTTTCTTGTTGATGAACTCATCGCTTTCGCCATAGTAGCTTCGTCTCTCGCTGTGGCCGAGGATGACTGTGCTGACACCAAGATCCTTGAGCATCTCAGGAGCAACTTCACCTGTATATGCACCGCTCTTGTGATCATTCATGTTCTGAGCCGCGACGATGATGTCTGAGCCCTTGAGGGCCTCAGCTACTGCAGGGATTGTCACGAAAGGAGGAGCAACCATGATTTTCACATCAGCTCCTGCTTCCTTTGCAGCCTTTGCAAGTTCACAAGCGAATGCAGCGCCCTTACTCGGCGTCATGTTCATCTTCCAGTTTCCTGCGATATATGCCTTTCTCATTATTTCCATCCTTACATTACAATGGCAGGACATGTTATCCTGCCATATTAAGATTTTCCGCCCCTGTTATTTCTCAAGAGCCTTGATGCCGGGAAGTGTCTTTCCTTCGAGGAACTCGAGAGAAGCACCGCCGCCTGTTGAAACGTGGGAAATCTTGCTTGCAAGACCGAACTTGTTGATAGCAGCCACAGAGTCGCCGCCGCCTACAACTGTTGTTGCATTGCTTGCTGCAAGAGCCTTGGCAACTGCTTCTGTTCCCTTTGCGAATGCGTCGAATTCGAAAACGCCCATCGGACCGTTCCATACAACTGACTTTGCATCTTTGAGAGAATCAGTGATGAGAGCGACTGTCTTGGGACCGATGTCCATACCCATGAGGTCATCGCTGATATTATCGCTTTCAACAAGGATCGGCTCAGCATTCTCGCTGAATTCCTTTGCACATACATTATCAACAGGAAGAATGACCTTGACACCCTTCTCCTTTGCCTTCTCAAGGAATGCCTTTGCGGTATCTACATAGTCAGGCTCAAATAGAGACTTTCCGATCTTGTTGCCGAGAACTGAAAGGAATGTATATGCCATACCGCCGCCGATGACGATGGTGTCGCAAGTCTTGACAAGTGACTCGAGAACGGTGATCTTGCTTGATACCTTTGAACCGCCGATGATTGCGACAAACGGCTTCTCAGGATTCTCAAGAAGCGGAGCCATGAACTTGACTTCCTTCTCAATGAGGAAACCTGCATAGCTCGGAAGGTAGTGTGAAACACCTTCTGTTGAGGCATGGGCTCTGTGCGCTGTACCGAAAGCATCATTGCAGTAGATGTCGCCGTAAGAAGCAAGAGTCTTTGCAAACTCAGGGTCATTTGCCTCTTCTTCCTTATAGAATCTTACGTTCTCAAGGAGAAGAACCTCACCAGGCTGGAGAGCCTTGACCTCGGCCTCCACTTCAGGACCGATCACGTCAGAAGCGAGCTTGACAGGCTTGCCGAGAAGCTTCTCGAATTCCTTTGCGATAGGAGCCATTGAGAAATCAGGATTCTTCTGTCCTTTAGGGCGTCCGAAGTGGCTCATGACGACAAGAGAAGCACCCTGCTCGAGGATGTACTGTACTGTCGGCAGAGCTGCCTTGATTCTTGTATTGTCTGTTACAACACCGTTCTTGAGAGGAACGTTGAAATCAACACGGATAAGAACTCTCTTACCCTTCAAATCGGCTTCTTTGATTGTATTAAGCTGCATATTTTCACCTCTTAAAAATAAAGGCCCGCCATTGTCGGCAGGCCCAATTTTACCCGGGCATTAAGCCGGATCTTCTGTTTTCGGCTTAAATTAGCCGTTTACACTCTTCATGTATGTGATGAGGTCGAGAACCTTGTTGGAGTAACCGATCTCATTGTCGTACCATGAAACAACCTTTACGAATGTGTCTGTAAGAGCGATACCTGCCTTTGCATCGAAGATTGATGTTCTTGTATCGCCGAGGAAGTCTGAAGAAACAACTGCATCTTCTGTATAGCCGAGGATGCCCTTGAGCTCGCCTTCACTTGCCTCCTTCATTGCATCACAGATTTCTGAATACTTTGCAGGCTTTGCAAGGTTGACTGTGAGGTCAACAACAGAAACATCAAGAGTAGGAACTCTCATTGACATACCTGTGAGCTTGCCGTTGAGGGAAGGAATAACCTTGCCTACAGCCTTTGCAGCACCTGTTGAAGACGGGATGATGTTGCCGCTTGCAGCTCTGCCGCCTCTCCAGTCCTTCATTGAAGGTCCGTCAACTGTCTTCTGTGTAGCTGTTGTTGAGTGGACTGTTGTCATAAGACCGTCTACGATACCGAACTTGTCATTGAGAACCTTTGCGATCGGAGCGAGACAGTTAGTTGTACATGAAGCGTTGGAAACAAACTGAGTTCCCTTTACGTATGTCTTCTCGTTTACGCCGACAACGAACATCGGTGTGTCGTCCTTTGAAGGAGCTGACATGACAACATACTTTGCACCAGCGTTGATATGAGCCTGTGCCTTCTCCTTTGTGAGGAAGAGACCTGTTGACTCGACAACATATTCAGCACCAACCTGATCCCATGCGAGTTCGTTAGGATCCTTGCATGCTGTAACGCGGATAGCCTTGCCGTTTACGATGAGCTGTGACTTCTCGACATCTGCCTCGATTGTGCCATCGAACTGACCGTGCATTGTATCGTACTTGAGCATATAAGCAAGGTAGTCAACTGGGCAAAGATCATTGATGCCTACAATTTCAACTTCCGGGCGTGCCATAGCTGCACGGAAAACAAAACGACCGATTCTACCGAAACCGTTAATTCCAACTTTCATGAATTTCTATTCTCCTTTGCATTAGAATTCAGTTTAATCATCAATAATATAGCGAATCAGAAATATTCCGTCAACGAAAAGAGATTTGAGAGCGCGTTTTTTCACCCTTTTCGCATTTTTACATACATATGGATAGGAAATATTCTCCTGCAGTGAAAACAAATCCGCAGCCGTACTGATATCTCTGCAATTATCCTGCCTTGCTTATCCTGATTCCTGATCATCCTGAACAGACAATGTCAGGCTTGCTGCTGAAAGAAAAACCAACTAATCAGAACGGGTAGAAGAATTTGACTCCGGTGCCGAAGCGCAGATATACAGTCAGTGCTATAAGCGCAGCCATGAAGGCAATAAGAATCCAGTCCGCCGTCTTGAGAGAATCGGCACGGTACCAGGTTCTCTTCCGGTTCTTGCCGAAACCGCGAAGGATCATGGCATTCGTTATGATGTCGATCTTGTCAATCGAGGAAAGGATGAGAGGGGCAAGTGTCTTTGTCGTTCCGCTGATCCTCTGGCTGAGCTTTGCCTTTCTCGAAATCTCGACACCGCGACATGCCTGACTGTCTCTTATATTCGTATAATCCTTCATGATTACCGGAATATATCTGAAGGCAAGACTTACAGCATAGGAAATCTTGTAGCTTATCCCGAGCCTGTTGAGGGAAGATGCGAATTCACTTGGCTGGGTACAGTAGATGAACGTGATCGCAATCGGGGAGATAGAGAAATACTTCATCACGACAATCAGCAGATACCAGAGCGTCTCCGCCGTGGGTGTGTAATGTGTATCAGGAAGATTGAAGAGAATCGTCCTGCTTCCCATGTATTCAGGTCCCTGCTGCGGCGAGAAAAGGTATATGAAGAGCGCGTTGAGCAGCACAGAGAGGAAAACAAATATGAGAATCGGCCTGTATTTCCTTATCGGAACATGACATGTGGCAAGTGTAAGCAGTCCTGCGGCAAGAGTGACCGACAAAACCCTCACATCAAATGTCATGAGGCTCACAAGCAGCCAGGTGATGAGAAGTCCGAACTTCGTCACTCCGTTGAGACGGTGAACCCAGCTGTCGGCGGGGAAATACTCGACGTCGAATTTGAGCTGTTTGCGCTTTGCCTCCCCTTCTTCCTTCTTTCTGACAACAGGTTTGTCTTTCTGTGTGACCTTTTCATCAACCACGGCTTCGGCCTCGCCTCTCCTGTGTTTTTCCTCAACAATGAAAGTTTCAATGAAAGATGCGACATCGCTTCCTTCCAGACCGAGCTTGCGGGCAAGAGTGAAAAGAGATGTCACCTTGAGGTTCGCACTTCTGAGGAGATCCTCATCAGAGAATATGGTGCTGATCGGAGCGTCGCACAAAAGCTGACCGTCAGCAAGCACGATTGAACGCGGTGTGTATTCAAGTGCAAGATGAAGATCATGAGTCACGAAAAGAATGGTGATTCCGGTTTCCCTGTTCACTCTGGAGAGGAATGACATCATCGCACTGTAGCGTCTGTAATCCTGTCCGGCAGTAGGTTCATCAAGGATGAGGATTTCCGGTTCCATGACCAGAATTGATGCAATTGTGACTCTTTTCTTCTGTCCATAGCTCAGTGCGCTGACCGGCCACTTATGATACTGGGCCAGCGAGCAGAGCCGGAGCACATCCATCACCTTCTCTCTGACAGTATCTTCATCCACGCCTCTGAGACGGAGGCCGAAAGCCACTTCATCATAGATCATGGAATTGCTGATCATATGATTCGGGTTCTGCATCACATACCCTATTTTCCGGGATCTTTCAGCGATGCTTTCCATGCTGGCATCCTTTCCGTCTATGAATATCTGGCCGCTGTCGGGTGAGTATATTCCCGTAAGAATGGAGGCAAGCGTGGATTTTCCGGCACCGTTCTTGCCGAGAATCGAGATCATCTCACCGCGGTGCACATCAAATGAAATATTGTTGAGCGCATTGCGTCTGCCGTCATATGAAAAGGATACGTTTCTGAAAGAAAGCGCGGCAGGAGTGTCTTTCTGCTCAAGCTTTCTGCGTTTTGCGCTGAACCATTTCAGCAGATTGTCCCTGTACGGAGAAATGTCCATGCGCTCAATGCTGTCAAGATTCTCTTCTCCTGACACATCGCAGCCTGCATTCTTCATCGCAGCCACATACAATGGCTCTCTTATACCCTTGTCAACAAGAATGCCGGACTGAAGCACCCTGGCCGGTGTGTCATCCATGACGATTCTGCCCTCATCGACAAGAACGATCCTGTCGATGTCCCTGTGCAGGACGTCTTCAATTCTGTGCTCGATTATTATAACTGTCTTTCCGGTCTGCTTGTGCAGATCATCGATAAGCTCGATGGCGAGTTCTCCTGTCGCAGGATCAAGTGCGGCAAGGGGCTCGTCAAAAAGCAGGATGGAAACATCATCCACAAGCACGCCGGAAAGCGCCACTCTCTGTTTCTGACCTCCGGAGAGGTCTTCAGGACTGTTGTCGAGAAAATCCTGCATTGACACGAGAGATGCACTCTTCATCACAGTCTCATGCATCTTCTCTTTGTCAATGCACTGATTCTCAAGGGAAAAGGCAATGTCCTCTCCTACTGTCAGCCCTACGAACTGGCTGTCAGTATCCTGAAGGACAGTGCCGACTTCCCTGCTTATTTCGTATATATCACTTTCTTTGGTTTCTACCCCGTTAATCCTGAGACTTCCTTCAATATGTCCGCCAAGCGAATGGGGAATCAGTCCGTTTATGCAACTGCCGAGAGTTGACTTGCCGGAGCCCGATGCACCGGCAATCAGGATTTTCTCCCCATCCCTTATCCTGAGATTTATCTCATGAAGGGTCGGTTTCGTCTGAGACTTATACTGAAAGGAAAAGGTAGAGAACTCAATCATGGTTATACGTTGGAATCCTCACTCAGGCTGATACTTGAAGAGAACTTCTTTGCAACAAGAAGCATGAGCGCACTGCCGATGATACCCATGACGACTGTGTTGGACACAGTTGTGATCTGCTGCTGTGTAAGAGACTTGAGGAACGGTTCGCCGTATGCGACAACGTCGAATACAACAGAAATGCCGTAACCGACAAAGTTTGCAATCAGAGACATTACAGTGAAGATTGCAACCTGCTTGCCGCCGAAAACACCTTGCTCAAGATTCTTCTTTGTGATGTAGGGATACAGACCCATGAGACCGCCGACGATTGCTGAACCGAGAGCCCAGCTGAACCAGATCTGGCCGTATACGAGGTCAGTGATGCAGTGGCCGATGAAACCCACGAGAATACCTACAACAGGTCCCCAGAGAGCTGCAAAGAGACCGAGAATTGCCATTGCCGGCTTAAGGTAGGTGTTTGTGAATACAGGGATTGAGAGAAGACCTCCGAATCCATACAGAGCTGCACCGATTGCGATGATAACTACGGTCTTTACGTAGTTAATATTCTTTTTTGCCATATTTTCATCCTCCTGAATTAGGCTTAGATTTTCTCAAGCTTAATCAGCCATCCTTCCCCTGTGCCGATACGGTATTCGGCTGCAAAGGATCCCTGGTTGATCGCGATGCCCACACAGAGCAGGCTGTTGATATATACAAGCGCATCGCCCTTCTCCACTTCCGTGAAGTTCTTGCAGAAACGCAGGACATAACTGTATACGATTCTCTCCTCATATGCCAGTGTGACACGGAGCATATCGCCGTATTTGACACCGAACTCTGTGAGCATTGTGTCCTGAATGTTCGTCCAGAGCGATCCGTAACGTGTGTCGAGGATATCGATTGAACCGTATATCGCATTATCCCTGATCACAGGATCCTGCATGTGCAGCGAGACTGTCTCCCTGCCCAGAAGCGGTCCGACTTCATCAAATGTGATTATTCCGGCAGCAAGACGTGCGCCTGTATATGCATAAACGTCACGGCCGTGGAATGTATAGCTTCTCTGGCTGTTCTTCAGCCTGTTCTCGGCTTCGGATATCCTTCTCACCTCAAGAATGCCGATCTGCTTTGCAAGATGAGTCAGTGTTCCGTTGTCAGGAGTCACGACAATGTGTCCGCTTTTTGTGAGAACGGCGACGGAAGCCCTGTCGGACCCCACCCCGGGATCAACAACGGAAACAAACACCGTACCGGGAGCCCAGTATGTCATCGCCTGGATGAGGCGGTAGCTTGCTTCCCAGATATTGAACTGTGGAATCTCATGTGTCAGATCTTCAAGTCTGAGAGAGTGATCGACTTCATCTGCAACACCGTGCATTGCACTCACTGCACCGTCTACAGTACCGAAATCAGACATAAAAACAACAGTACCCCGCTTGATCCAGGGCTTTTCTTCTTTCAATTCTTCGATAGTCATGAGGACCTTATAGCATTTTTTTGAGATTTTGTAATATGTTTTCCTGATTTTTCAGCATCGGTTCAGTTGAAAAATCATTTGTCGCATGGTCAAGACCGCAGAGATGCAACAATCCGTGAATGAGAAGACGCAGGAGCTCCTCTTCCTCTGAAACATTGAACTGTGCCGCGTTTTCCTTCATCTTCGCCGTGCATATGAGGATATCGCCCCACTCTTTCTCCTCATCGAGAACAGGGAAAAAGTCATCCCCGTCATCAAGAACGAATGTGAGGATATCAGTCACGGCATCAATACCGCGGTATTCCCTGTTCTCATCCTGAATTGTCTTCTCACTGACAAAACTCAGCGAGAATGTTCCTTCTTTCAGGATCTCTCCCGCTGCGATCTCAAGCGCCTTGTTCACAAGGGAAGGAGGAGCATCCTTCTCGTACTCCTCATTTTCATAGAAAACATCGAAATCAGTCATTTTCTTCCTTCGTATACTGGATTCTGTTGTGGTCACGGCCGAACACCTGATGGACAAATACTTTCTTTATCTTCTCAATCTCGGACATTGAAAGCCTGCAGTCATCAAGCTGGCTTGCATTCATCTTGCCGACAAGTATTGATGTGAAAGCCTTCTCATAACGCAGAGTCGTCGGTTTCTTGAGCGAACGCGTAGCCGCCTCGAAGCAGTCGGCAAGCATCACGATACCGGCTTCCTTGGACTGGGGAATATCAGAGGTGTATCTGAAGTCCTCCTCGTTGACCTGAATGGGAGTCTTGCTTTCCTTTGCTTCCTCAAGGGCTTTGTTGTAGAAATAGAATATGATGTCATTGCCGTGATGCTGGTCAATGATGTCCAGAACCTCCTGGGGAAGGCCTATCTCCTTTCCTTTCTCGACACCCAGCTTGACATGAGACTTTATGACGGCAGCCGAAAGCGTGTATTTCATATCGTCATGAACGTTCGGTCCTCCGCCCTGGTTCTCGATGAAGTATTCCGGGTGTTCGGCCTTTCCGATGTCATGATAAAGAGCCCCTACACGGGCAAGCTCGGCATTCGCCCCTATTTCCTTTGCGGCATTGTAGGCCATGTTGGAAACATTGAGCACATGGTTGTATGTTCCGATCGCCTGTGTCCTGAGCCTGATGAGAATAGGACTGTCGGTGGAGCTGAGCTCATGCAGGCGGAAAACAGTCGGAATATTGAGGAAATGCTCCATGAGCGGCAGAAGTATCGAAATGATTATATATGTCACGGTGACATTCAGTGTGATGGCGACGATTTCGCTGAAAAGGTATATAAGCTCCCTGCCCTGTATGAAATGAAAGACTGCTGTTATGCAGACATTGGCAAGAGCCGTATAGAATGTCTGGTATACCGTATCAAGACGGGTGACGGAGAACTTCATCAGCAGCAATGATATCTCAATGCTGAAGATAAGGTAGAAGAATGTCATTATCGACGTTGTAGGGAAGAAAATTATGAAACAGGAATAGACAGCTCCGGCAAGGAAGCCGATCCTCTTCTTGCTGGTAAGCTGGCACATGAGGACAGGAAGGAAGAGGAAGGGAATTAACTGGTCCCTTGCCTGGGACACACTCTGGAACAGGAATACAGCGACATAGGTGGCAATCAGTATGAGTGCAAGTGTTATGAGATATATATTGGTGTAAAGCAGAACCCTGTACTTGCGTTCGATGAAATCCTTCATGAAATACAGCGATACATAAAGTATTACCGAAAGGAAAATGATCTGGCTTATTATCTGTATGATTGAGACATCGACTGTTATGCCGTTGATCATCTGTATTGTCTGCAGAGCCTGCTCTGTGACAATGGTGTCATAACGCAGGATGTAATCACCCCTGTGGATCTCGGCTGTGACAACTTCCGTATTCGCACGTGCATCATCCCTCAGTCTCTGGGTCTCAAGCGCGTCGTAATGCACATTCGGTTCGACGGCAAGGGAAAGCAGATTGAAGAGAATTGAAAAAGCAGCAGGAGACAGACTGACATTATACGACTCAAGGAAATCAAGAAGAGAATCGGAAATGTTCTTCTCGGTTATGAGATTGTCAGTATAGACCAGTGTCTGGTGGAGATTGTATTCGGCATTGGAGGGAAGCTCACTGTATATCAGGTCGTATCCCTCGTGATTCACGTTTGCGATATCGGCAGATGAGAAAATGCCCTTGTAAAGGAAATTCTCCACGGCATCGGCAAAAAGCAGCAGCACGGTGTTCCTGTCCGCCTCGCTGATAAGGTTCCACCTTGTGATCATTGAGGCTTCATCCGCATTGAACTCATCCTTGAGCAGGGCATTCTGCTGTGACTGCTCTCCCCTGAGAATCTCATCAAGCCTCTCCTGTTTCGCCTTCACATGCTGGGTCTGTACCATTGAGAAAGTGAAACGCGGAATGACGGATGCCGCATTTTCCTCCCTGAGCTTTTCAGTTGCGATCTGATCATCAAAGGAAAAGTCATACGGAGCTATGACATCCTCATTGGCCAGTTCTCCCGGCTGGTAATCGTAAAGCAGCTCAACACTGTAAAGCGAATTGGACTGAATGAGGATGGGTATTGTCACACCGAGCAGCACAATGAAAATGAAGCATACGGCAAGGAACACAACTGAACGCAGGCTGTATTTCTCATCTCCATTCGTAAGCAGCGGACTGTTTTTCAGAACCATCTCAGTACCCTTCCTCCTCATTCTCCTGATAACAGGCTATGATCGCCTTGACCAGTCTTGAGCGGATAATATCATCACGATGGAATTCTATCACAGACAGGCCCTCAATGTCATGGATAATCGAGAGAGCATGCAAAAGACCGCTCTGATTCCTGCGCGGCAGGTCGATCTGTGTGATGTCTCCTGTGATCACGGCCTTGCTGTCCTCCCCCAGCCTGGTGAGGAACATCTTCATCTGCCCCTTCGTTGTATTCTGGGCCTCGTCAAGGATTATTATGCTCCTGTTGAGGGAACGGCCTCTCATATATGCAAGCGGTGAGATTTCTATCATCCCGCTTTCCTCCATCTTCCTTATCTGAACGGGAGGAATGAAATATTCCATTGCATCATAAAGAGGTTTAAGATAAGGATTGAGTTTCTGCGAAAGGTCCCCGGGCAGAAAGCCGAGACTTTCCCCCGCCTCCACGACAGGACGGGTGAGAACTATTTTCTGTTTTTTTCCGCTCAGCACCTGGCTGAGGGCATATGCGATAGCAAGGAAAGTCTTTCCGGTACCGGCAGGCCCAACGGCAAAGCATATCTGGTTCTCGAAAAGTGATGCTACATATTTCTTCTGCACAGTGGTCTTCGGCCAGATGCTGCGCCCGTTCACGGAAAGATCATATGTATTTATCTTCTCCTTCTCACCGTTTCCTTCGGCAAGCCATTCCATGTAAAGCTCATTCTCGGCAAAGCTCTCATTCCTGAGATGCGAAAGCTTGATGAGACGCTCTATGTACGATGAGAATTTCCCGTTATCAGGAGAAAACGTCATCTGGTTGCCCCTGGTCGTTATCTGACCGGAGAGAAGAAATTCAAGATAGGCAAGATTGGAATCGTTTATTCCAAGTATCTTTTCCATTTCGTTTGAATCATTGAAATATATTGTCATAATCCTCCGCTTCAGTCCTCATTTGAATAAAGGCTTCCCGTCCTCTGCCATCCGGAAGCTGTCTGATGGTATGTCTCATCCACCTTCAGATCAGGCATTGTAGCCCATCTGAGATAAATTGCAAATGTGGGAACCCAGCCGTATGTGCTGTTTCCCGTCTCCTCAAGCTGGGCAGTATAGCGCAGATGAAGATCCCAGTCATGCATGTAATGGACAAGTTCTATGTCGAAACTCTGGAGGTTGAACTGCGTATTCCTCCTTCCCTCCCCGAAGAAATCGAATGAACGCCACAGATCGTCCAGCATGAGATCAAATGAGAACCTGTCATTCTCCATATAGCGGTAGAAGCCGTTGTTCGTCGTTGTGAATGACAGCTCCAGCGACAGGAACTCGGCAATCGAGAACTCAAGCCCCGCCTTGATGGAAAGGCTTGAGGAATAGGCATTCATAAAGTCGTATCTCAGCCGTGCATCCAGTATTGCCGACAGATATATCCTGTTCTTCCACGCATACAGCTCTATATTGTCGACATCGCTCCTGATCTCGAGGTAGTCGCTCTGCAGCCGCCCTTCCCTTGTCGCCATGTTATACACGATGTCGAAATAAGGAATGGAGAGAGATGTCCTGAGGCCGTTGACCACATTCCTCTCTCCGCTGTTCTCGAAATCGAAATCCAGTGTCTCGGTTATGGACCAGAGGCGGTCCTCACTTCTCAGTGAAGCAGAAGTTTTTATTGAAAGAGGAGAAAAAAGATCACTTCTGTCAAATAGCTCACTCTCATAGTTCATCGAATAGCTGAATGTGAAATGAGTATAGTTCAGTGAAAGAGAGAAATCGATGTCATCGCTTGTGAGACGGCCGTTTTCCTCACTTTCTTCTTCAAATCTCCAGCTGAATGCCGCAGAAAGGCCTCCCAGCCTGTAGCTCAATGAAGGCGTCAGGACGGCTGCAAGAGGCGGAAGCGTATAGCTGAGGGATGGAGTTATGACTCCGTAGTTGTCCCTCGATCCGAACGACTTGGAAAAACGCAGGCGGTGCACCCTGACATTGTCCTTGTCAAATGCATACAGGATTTCCTCTTCCTTCCGGCTTTCAAGATCCTCCTGAAGATTGAAGCGGTAAAGGTATGCGCTGAAATCATATGTGAGGCCTATGACAGGAAGCGATACGGTACTTGCCGAAAGCAGTGAGAAATCATGCTCCCTCATCTCATCATCACCCTCGTCGAACTCATAGCTGTAGCTCGGCGTGAAACGCTGTGAGAATGTGAGGATCTGACTGAAGCCGCCTTCAAGTGTCAGGGCAAGGCTTGAAGTTGAGTCCGTCTCTCTGTCTTCCGCCCTTTTCCTGTCCATATCGTATTCAAACTGATTGGAGAAACGCTCGCTCAGATTGTAGGAAAGACGCAGGTAGCTGACGCTTTCAAAAACGCTCCTCTCCTCCTCTTTCTCAAGAATGTACAGATCATAAAGCAGAGGATTCTCGATGACAAACTGCTCGGTAAGGTCGAATTCCTCACTCTTATCATCTTCTTTCCTCTTCTCACCTGATGACAAATTGAAGAGATCCCCGCTCATCGTCAAAGTGAATGACGGCAGGGTTATGTCACTGACCTCATAGCGGTGCTCTGTGCTCGACCATGAAAAATCGGCATCCGCGCTTATATTGGAAATCCTCAGCGTTTTGATGTAATCATTTGTGAGACTGGAGGGAAGACGTATGGATCCTGAGAGGCGCGCTTCATAATTCGAAACCGTGCTGGTTCTCGTCGCGGGGAATTCCTGGATGCCTCCCAGAATCGAGTCAATCGAGAAACTTGTAAGACGGTTGCTGTACTGACGCAGCACATAGGGATCAGAGTACATCGGAAGGGAAAGTCTCACATCAGCGAAAGATGAAGACACATCAACACTATTGATGGAATAGAAACGGTAGTTTCCATCAAGATAAGGCACTTCAGGCGACAGGATGAAGGATGTCTCGCTTGCGGCTGAAAGGGCATCATCAAAGAAATTGAGCTGTGTGTCGAAACCGAGCAGGAATCCCGTTCTCTGGTAGACATCGGCAAGAAGAGCAAGATAGCTTTCACTCTCCTGTGCCCACCGGCTCACAGCTCCCTCTGCCTCTCCCGCCTCATAATAAAGCCCGTTTGAGACCATATCCTCATCACCTTCAGTCCTCAGGAGAGAGGCGAATGAGCTTTCCTCAGCATCAGCGAAATTCGGATAACGGCCGAAAATCTCGGTTGTGGTGGACACGAACATGCCGCGATCTGAATTGAAGCCGAAAGCGGGATTCATGCTGAGTCTGCTGCCGGGAAAGAAGAATGCCGGCAGATAGATTATCGGAACACGTCCAATTGACAGATAGGCATTCGTCAGGAACATGTCTCCGCCTTCAAGCAGGGCTATGTTCTCTGCAGTTATGGAAGAATATGCCGTATCGGGATTTGATGTGAGATAGCCGTCCCTGAAAAACATTCCCCCGTCACTGCTCCTGTAGTTGAGAATGCTTCCCGTCGTGTAGAACGTGACCGGTTCATCTTCATTGTTGGTTCTCTGGCTGCTTGTCATGCCGCCTGACACGAGAAGGTCTCCAGAGTCATAAAGATACGTCACGATATCGGCAGAGATGTTTTCAAGAGAGGAGTCTTCCGCGCTGTCCTCGTAGCGTACGTTGCCATAGGCGGTCAGACGGCCGCTGTCGCCGTCAAGGAGCATATGATCGGCATAAAGTGTCTTGTCAGATGACTCATCCTCAAGGGTGAAGATCACCTCGACATTGCCGGAAAGAGTGATGAGGCCGTCACGGGAGACATCCATATTCTCTGCATTCACGATTTCAAGACTGTAGCCTTCAGTCTCATCGACAGTCCCGCTTTCAAAATCCCCTTCCCCTTCAAGCAGGGTATTCCTCAGAGATGCCGTGCTTTTCGAGGTATCCAGTCCCCTCACCGCCGCCATATTCCGTATGGTCTCATCATCCGCATTGGCTATGAAATAGCCGACCTCGCCTTCCGCATGCAGGAAAAGGCAGGAAAAAATCAGGATGAAGAATATGAATACAGCTTTTCTATTCTCTGCCAAGATATCTCCTCAGGAACTGTCCTGTATAGCTTTCCTTAACGTCGCTGACCTCTTCGGGAGTGCCGGTTGCAACGATCCGTCCTCCTTCATCTCCCCCTTCCGGGCCGAGGTCTATGAGGTAGTCTGACGACTTTATCACATCAAGGTTATGTTCAATGAGGATCACGCTGTTTCCCTGATCGACAAGACGGTTGAGCACTTCAAGCAGCTTCTTCACATCGGCGAAGTGAAGACCTGTCGTCGGTTCATCAAGCACGTAAAGTGTCTTTCCGGTCTGTCTCTTGCTGAGTTCCAGAGACAGTTTGATCCTCTGTGCCTCGCCGCCGGAAAAAGTCAGCGCACTCTGACCCAGACGTATATAATCAAGACCGACGCTCACGAGTGTTTCAAGCTTCGTCCTTATGGAGGAAACAGGTGCGAAGAACTCGACAGCCTCCGCAACCGTCATGTCAAGGACATCCGCGATGTTCTTTCCCTTGTACTCAACCTGAAGCGTCTCCTTGTTGAAACGCTTGCCGTGGCAGACATCGCATGTGACATACACATCCGGCAGGAAGTGCATTTCGATTTTGAGATTTCCGTCCCCCTGACAGTTCTCGCACCGGCCTCCGACCACATTGAATGAGAAACGGGAAGCGGTATAGCCTCTGGCTTTCGATTCGGGCAACTTTGCGAAAAGCTCCCTGATCGGAGTGTAGAATCCAACATAAGTTGCAGGATTCGAGCGCGGAGTCCTGCCGATGGGACTCTGGTCAATGTTTATTATCTTGTCGATATTTTCAATTCCGCGGACAGCGCGGTAACCGGAAAGTTCGACTTTCTTCTTCCTTGTGATCGCATCCTCGACTGCAGGTATGAGGATTTCATTGAGGAGCGTGGACTTTCCGCTGCCAGAGACTCCTGTTATCGTGACAAGCTTGCCCAGGGGAATCCTGACATCGATGTTCTTGAGGTTGTTCTTCGTACAGCCCAGAACCTCAATGAAGTGTCCGTTGCCTTTCCTTCTCTGCTGCGGCACATCAATGCTGAGACGTCCTGAAAGAAACGCTCCTGTGATCGATGCGGGGTTTTTCTCAATTTCCCCCGGAGTTCCCTGTGCCGTGATGAGACCGCCCTTCTCTCCGGCACCCGGCCCGAGATCAATGACGTAATCCGCACTTCTGATCGTATCCTCGTCATGCTCGACGACAATCACTGTGTTGCCGAGGTTCCTCAGGTTGATCAGCGTGTTGATGAGTTTAGTGTTGTCCCTCTGATGCAGACCAATGGAAGGTTCGTCAAGAACATAAAGCACGCCGGAAAGAGCCGAACCTATCTGGGTTGCAAGCCTGATGCGCTGCGCTTCGCCGCCGGAGAGCGTAGCGCTGGCGCGGTTGAGCGTAAGATAGCCAAGTCCGACATTCATGAGGAAGCTGAGACGGCTCTTTATTTCCTTGAGTATCTGGCGAGCAATGTCCCTTTCCATGTCCGTAAGCTCAAGGGATTCAAAGAATGCAACAGAGTCCTTTACGGAAAGATTCGAAAGTTCCCATATATTCAGACCGCCGACCCTGACACTCAGAGCTTCCTTTCTCAGTCTCTGACCGTGGCAGGTGCTGCACACATGGGAATAGCGGAGCTGGTCATACATCCACTTCATTGCAAAGCTCTGTGTTTCCATGTAGCGCCTTTCAAGTTCCACCAGTATGCCGGGATACTGTTCTTTCTTGGTGTATGCCGCGGTCCCCTTCTTGTTCTCATATTTCACGTCAAGTAGCTTGCCGCCACCGTACAGCAGGACCTTCTTGGCCTCCGACGGCCATTTCACAAGCGGCAGGTCAAGGGAGAACCCATAGGCTTTTGCAAGGGCACAGATCCAGGCATGGCTGACTTTCGCATCGGGGTTATGAGTGACTATTGCGCCTTCATTATAGCTTTTCTCTGGATCCGGTATGATCTTGTTGATGTCGAATTCGCTTTTCACACCGAGCCCGTTACAGTCGGGACAGGCGCCGTATGGATTGTTGAATGAGAAAAGACGCGGCTCAAGATCCGGAACGGTTATGCCGCAGAAAGGACAGGAATTGCGCTCGCTGAAGAAATCCTTCTTTCCCTCACTGACGTATTCAACCTCGACAAGGCCGCTGCTCATTTCGCAGGCCTTTTCGATCGAATCGGCAAGACGCGCCCTGTCGCTGCGGCGCAGTATTAGACGGTCAACGACAATCGAGATGGTATGCTTGTACTGCTTGTCAAGAACGGGAATCTCATCTTCAAGCATGTATGTCTTTCCATCTACGACCGCACGGGTATAGCCCGCGGCAAGCGCATCGGAGAATATCTTCTTGAATTCCCCCTTTCTTCCCATCGCCAGAGGTGAGAGTATGATGAGTCGGCCTTCCTCCTCATGGGTGAAGATCGAGTCTATAATCTGGTCAACCGACATTTCGGATATCTCACGTCCGCATTCGGGACAGTGCACATGACCTGTCCTCGCATAAAGCAGACGGTAGTAATCATAGATTTCCGTCACGGTTCCGACTGTTGAACGAGGATTCTTCTGCGTCGAACGCTGCTCTATTGCTATAGCCGGGGAAAGTCCGTCGATCGAATCCACATCCGGCTTTTCCAAACGCCCCAGGAACTGGCGCGCATAGGCGGAAAGCGACTCGACATAACGTCTCTGACCTTCAGCGAATATCGTATCGAAGGCGAGAGAGGACTTTCCCGACCCGGAAAGTCCCGATATCACCACAAGACTGTTCTTGGGAATCGTCACATCTATGTTTTTGAGATTGTGCTCCCTGGCACCTTTTATAACTATGCTGTCATTCATCGTATTCAGATTTCATCTATAAGATCGAAAAGGCTGTCCTCAGCCGAAGAGACATCCACATCCCTGTAAAGCTGCCCGCGGCAGTAGAGGAAAACCTTGTTTCCGATACCGGTTATCGCGACGTCGGCGTTCTTCGCTTCTCCCGGACCGTTCACCTGGCAGCCCATGATGGCAACCGTTATGTCCTTGTTGACAGTCAGAAGCCTGTTCTCAACCTGTTTCAGGAATCCCTGGGAATCAAAGGAATGCCGGCCGCAGCGGGGACAGGAGACAATCCTCACACCGCCTTTTGAGTAACCCAGAGCACGCAGGATCTCGACGGCTGCATGCACCTCGTCCTCTATGCTTCCGGTGATCGATACCCTCATTGTGTCACCGATTCCTTCCTCAAAGAGCTTTGTGAAGGCATATGTCGAGCGGATGCAGGAAGAGACAACGCCTCCAGCTTCGGTCACACCGATGTGCAGAGGAACGTCACATGCCGCCTTGAACTTTCTGTTCGCGCTTATCGTCGTCGCGATGTCAGAGGACTTGAGAGAGACAACTGTGTTGTCAAAACCCCAGGATGCAAACCATGAAAGATACTCAAGCGCACTGTCAACCATTATGTCTTCCGGTTTGTCACCTTCCCTTCCCCTGGGCAGGGACCCGTTGTTCAGTCCTATCCTTATGGCTGTGCCGTGATCCAGGGCCGCTTTGACGACTTCCTCAGTCTTCCATTTCGCTCCGATGTTTCCGGGATTGATCCTTATCTTGTCGGCACCCGCCTGTATCGCTTCCAGCGCCATTTTATAGTCGAAATGGATATCGGCAACGACCGGCATCGGACTGCCGCTGCAGATTGCGGCGAAATTTTCCCTGTCATCTGATGAGACATAGGAGAAACGTATCAGATCGCAGCCCATCGACTTGAGGACGCGCAGTCTGTGAAGCACCTCTTCCACATCGCATGATGCGATCTGGCTGTCATACATGGTCTGAACCGCAACCGAATGATCACCGCCTATGAAGATATCCCTTACCTGTGCAACCTTTCCACTGAACATACTCTACTCCAGAACATATTTCCTGACGCGGGCACTGCCCTTGAAGATGAATCTCTCTCCCGGAAGGAAGAGAACGAAAGTTCCCTTTGTGAGGCTGAGTGCCGCAAGCACATCTTTCGTGATGCCGTTCTCCCTCCAGCTCACAGCCGCACGTCCTCCGTCTTCCTCGCACACGAAAAGCGTGCAGTATTTCCTGTTCACGTCAAAAGTCTCCATGTCCTCAGCGGGAGATGAAAGCACACATGACAGATTCCTCAGAGATTCACAGACCGGATAATACTTTTCAAGATTTGCCGTTTCGTCGAAAATCATAACGGTGCAATTCTATTGTTTTTAAAGCTCAGTGTAAATGCAGAGATGCGGATGGAAACTCACCTCATCCGATTTACGGCATGAAAATCAAGAGGCGGCATTTATGTTTCAATTCAATCAAAAATGTGAAATTTTTATTATAAATCGTCTATAACCTTTTCAAAGTCGGGTTTTTAAAATAATTTATACTGGTTATTTCTAAAACATCTGGAGGAAAAAAACATGAAAGAATACCTCTCCAGCTATCAGGAGGTTCTTGACAGTCAGAAAGTCAATGCCGAAAAGGGACTGAGTGAAAACGAAGTCAGATCAAGGCTTGAAAGGGACGGCAAGAACAAGCTCGCTGAAGCAAAGAAGGATTCAATGCTCAAGAAGTTCTTTGACGAACTCAAGGAACCGATGCTCATCATACTGATGATCGCAGCCGTGCTTTCAGTCATCACCAGCGCAGCTTCCGGTGAGATCGAATTCACCGACGCCATCATCATTCTCGTCGTCGTTCTCCTCAATGCGATTCTCGGTGTCGTTCAGGAAAGCAAGGCGGAAAAGGCAATCGAGGCACTGCAGGAAATGAGCGCCGCGACCAGCAAGGTCATAAGGGACGGAAGGCAGGTAAGCGTCCACTCCGAAGATCTCGCAGCCGGCGATATCGTGATACTTGAAGCCGGAGATTCCGTGCCGGCAGACGGCAGAATCATCGAATGTGCTTCAATGAAGATCGAGGAAGCCGCGCTCACAGGTGAATCAGTGCCGGTCGACAAGCAGGTTGAGGCTCTCAGCGCATCCTCAGACGGCGAAGTTCCGCTCGGCGACAGGAAGAACATGGTTTACATGGGTTCAACCGTCGTTTACGGAAGAGGAAAGGCCGTGATCACATCAACAGGCATGAATACAGAGATGGGCAAGATCGCAAGTGCAATCCAGACTGCTAAGGAAGAGCTCACTCCGCTTCAGATCAAGCTCAATCAGCTGAGCAAGATACTCACCTACCTCGTCCTCGGCATCTGTGTCGTCATCTTCGCAATCGACATAATCAGAATGTATATCGTGAACGGCACAGTCTCCTTCAACGGAATTCTCGACACCTTCATGGTAGCCATCTCACTTGCGGTTGCCGCAATTCCCGAAGGCCTTGCCGCGGTCGTCACCATAGTTCTTTCAATCGGCGTGACAAAGATGAGCCGCAACAAGGCGATCATCAGAAAGCTCACTGCCGTGGAGACTCTTGGCTGTACACAGGTGATCTGCTCGGATAAGACAGGAACCCTCACCCAGAACAAGATGACAGTCGTCGACAAGTGGACAAGCAATGAGGAGCTGCTCGCAAAGGCAATGGCTCTGTGCTGCGACAGCAAGCTTGATGAGAACAACCAGGCTATCGGAGAGCCCACCGAATGTGCTCTCGTGAACTATGCATACACACTCGGCATAAACAAGAACGAACTTGAGAAAGGCGCATACAGACGTGTCGGAGAGGCTCCTTTCGACTCATCGAGAAAGATGATGAGCACCGTCCATACCGACAACGGCGGAGACGATTTCATCCAGTTCACAAAAGGTGCTCCTGATGAGATTCTCAAGAAGTGCTCCTCAATTCTCAAGGACGGCAAGGTCGTAGCCATGACCGACAAGGACAGGGAAGACGTGCTTGCACAGAACAAGGCATTTGCCGACAGGGCACTGCGTGTTCTTGCCGCTTCATACAGGGACTGGGAAGTCGAACCGGTGAACTATGATGCGAAATACATTGAGGACAACCTCACTTTCATCGGTCTTGTTGGCATGATCGATCCTATAAGGCCAGAAGTGAAGATCGCGGTTGAGGAATGCAAGAGCGCAGGCATCCACGTCGTCATGATAACCGGCGACCACAAGGATACCGCAGTCGCAATCGCAAAGGAACTTGGCATCATCCAGTCCGCAGCCGAGGCTCTCACAGGCGCGGATCTCGACAAGATGAGCGATGAGGAGCTTGATTCGAAGATCGAGCAGTACTCTGTATATGCCCGTGTACAGCCTGAGCACAAGGTGAGAATCGTCCAGGCATGGAAGTCCCGCGGCAAGGTCACTGCAATGACCGGTGACGGTGTCAACGATGCTCCGTCAATCAAGAATGCTGATATCGGAGTCGGCATGGGAATAACAGGTACCGATGTCACGAAGAATGTTGCCGACATGGTTCTTGCGGATGACAACTTCGCAACCATCGTAACTGCAGTTGCTGAAGGAAGAAAGATCTACGACAACATCAGAAAGGCCATCCAGTTCCTGCTTGGAAGCAACATGGCAGAGGTCATTTCGATTTTCGTGGCTTCCGTCATGGGCTTCACAATCCTCCGCCCGAGCCATCTGCTGTGGATCAACCTCATCACGGACTGCTTCCCGGCAATCGGACTCGGCATGGAAAAAGGTGATGACGATATCATGACACGTCAGCCGAGACCGAAGAACGAAGGAATCTTCGCAGGAGGACTCGGTGTCAACTGCTTCATCCAGGGCGTTGCCGTTTCAATAATCACGCTGGTCAGCTATTTCATCGGTGATTTCGTGGAAACCGGTCACCTGCAGATAGTCAGCAGCACACACGGCATGACAATGGCATTCCTCACCCTCTCAATGGCTGAGCTGTTCCATTCATTCAACATGAGAAGTCTTGACAAGTCGCTCTTCTCAATAAAGGGACACAACAAGTACCTGCTCTACACCCTTGTGGGAGCATTCGTGCTCACGATCTGTGTTCTCTACATTCCGTTCCTCCGCGATGCGTTCAGCTTCGAGCACATCTCGCTGATGGAATTCGCAATCGCCCTCATTATGGCTGTGCTGATCATTCCTATCGTTGAAGTTCAGAAATTCATCCAGAGAAAGATTGCAAAGAAGAACTGATGACGTTTCACATCAGATATGCGGCAGGGAAACCTGCCGCTTTTTCATGTACCCCTCTTCCTCAAGCTAAAAAAAAGTCCCAAAACCTGCTCATTGAGAAGCCAGGTAATGGGACAGAGGGGACAAATTCTAAATCAGAGAGTTATCTCTCTTTTTCTTGATACTGTGACTATAATCCAGAATAATACATTTTTCAAGTGTTTAGTAACTTTTTTGTTTTACCTTAATTTTATTCAACAGTTGAACTTAATTGTTAAACGTAAAAATTACATCAAATCTCCACAGAATATCTGGGCCATATGAGAGGCAGAAGGATACTCATCATCTATCAGAAGATACGGGGCTGAAAGCCTTTTTGCCTCCTCAAGAAGACGGAGGTTATCCTCAATGAGCCTGTCTGTATCAACATCATCGCATATGCGCTTCTCAGTGCAGGATGAGAACTCATGGATCTGGCTTTCATGCCTTCTTATATAGTCTTCACTCATTATGAGGGTGATGCCCCGGATGTGGCTGAGATACCGGCTGTCAAAATCATTGCGCCAGGCGGATGGAACATAGCAGCCTTCGATGATCAGCTTCTGCCTGTTTTCCACAACCGTCATCATCATACTTCTGACAACCGGCCAGAGGTATTGCGTAAGATGCTCATCCTCACTGACATTGTACGGACATACTCCACTTCTGATCAGGCCCATCTTGAGCCAGTCGATCGAGAAATACGGAATGGACAGCTTATTCATCAGATGACAGCTGAAATTCGTCTTTCCGGTATGCGATGCGCCGGTTATAAGAAGTACGTTTATTTCTTCACTCATGCTGTAATCTTAAAAGAAACCTCTTCCGCCGCAAAGACAGAAGAGGCATTAAAATGATGATAAGCTGACGATTATAGATCATCCACAAGGGCTGTACTCTTGGCATATGCAGTGCTTCTTGCTTCAAAGAAATCCGTCTTGACCATATTGGCATTGGAGTAGAGACTGACCCATGCGAGATCCTCACTCTCATCCTCATAGCCCGGATACAGCACCTCAAAGCCGAGGCTTGTCCAGCGCAGGTTGCCCAGATATTTGATATACGTTGTGATAAGCTCCCTGCTGAGACCTGCGATATCATCACCGATGACATAGTGCCCCCAGTCGATTTCCATCTCGACGCCGGTCTTAATCATCTGCCTGTAGACTTCCACCTTATCGTCTGTGAAAAGCTCGGGACGTTCCTTCTTCAGCTCGAGGATTATGTTCCTGAAGAGCCAGAGATGGGTGTTCTCATCCCTGTTGATGTATCTGATCTCCTGGCTGGAACCCGGCATCTTGCCGTTTCTTGCAAGATTGTAGAAGAACATGAAACCGGAATAGAAGTAGATACCTTCAAGGATGTAGTTGGCGACAAGAACTTTCATAAGATGCTCGGCATCCCTGTTGTAGAGGAAGTCATTGTAGCAGTCGCCGATAAACGTGTTTCTTCTCAGCAGGTGCTCGTCCGTCTTCCATGCGTACAGAATCTCATCCCTCTTCTCCGGTGCGCAGATCGTATCAAGCATATATGAATATGCCTGGGAGTGGATGCATTCCTGGAATGTCTGGATGTGAAGGCAGAGATTCACCTCGTTTGCTGTGACATAACTGCTTATGTTGGGAAGATTGGCAGACTGAAGGGAATCCAGGAAGACAAGGAAGGAAAGAATCTTGTCATAAGCCCTTCTCTCCGCCTCACTCAGATTCGGGTAATCCTTCAGATCCTGGGAGAGATTGATCTCTTCCGGAATCCAGAAGTTGTTCATCGCCTGCCGGTACCAGTCGCTTGTCCACGGGTAGCGCAGGTTGTTGAAATCGTTGAGATTGGTGGTGTTGCCGCCGATCATACGTCTTTTGTTGAGATCAATATCCCCGTCTGGATTGAAAAGCATTTTCTCTTTGAGAATCTCACTCATATAAACCTCCTAGGATGAACAGGATTCGCATTCCTCGACTTCAAGCGACTTGCTGCGTGTATAATAAAGGGTTTTCACACCTTCCCTGTATGCGAGCAGCAGAAGGTCAAGGACCTGTCTCATTGTGTAATCATTTGTTATGTAAAGATTAAGTGACTGCGCCTGATCAATATGACGTGTACGCACACCTGTAGCCCTGACAGACCAGCTCTGGTCTATTTCATGAGCGTTCTTGTAATACCACCAAGTATCGGGATTGAGATTCGGCGCAATGCGCGGAAGCATGGCACCCTTCTTCTCCTCGTAGAAGAAACGCTTCATCACAGGGTCGATACCTGCAGATGTGCTTGTGATGATGCTGGTGCTGCTTGTAGGAGCGATGGCAAGAAGATAGGCGTTCCTCATACCCTGACGTGCGACCTTCCGCCTTATCCTGTTCCATTCCTCATCGTTGTATGAACGCTTGTCGAAGTAGGCACCACTGTGCCAGTCAGAACCTTCAAAGAAATCATATGAGCCTCTCTCGGCGGCAAGATCGCTGGAAGCCTCCACAGCGGCTTTGCTGATGGTCTCGAAGACAGAATCAACATACTTCAGATGCTCTTCGCTTTCCCATCTGATGCCTTTGTTGGCAAGCATGTGATGATAGCCTGAAACACCGAGACCTACAGCCCTGTACTGCCGGTTCGTATAGCGGGCATATTCAAGAGGATACATATTGAGGTCAATTACATTGTCCAGGATCCTGACTGCAAGACGCGTGAGTCTTTCAAGCTCCGCCCTGCTGTCAGTGTCGATGTTGCCAAGCACGAGGGATGCAAGATTGCAGACTACGAAAGTCCCCGGCTGCGTCACGGTCACAAGACACTCCTCCCCGTTTATGTCCTTCAGCGAAACATCTTTCACTGTTATCTCGCTCATGTTCTGTGCGATCTCGGTACAGAGGTTGGATGAGTAGATCATGCCTTTATGTCCGTTCGGATTGGCTCTGTTGACATGATCACGGTTGAAGACAAAAGGAGTACCTGTCTCGACGGCGCTCTTGATTATGAGGCGCACAAGATCCTTGATGCACATGCTTCTCTTCTTGATGCGGCTGTCTGAGACGCACTCAAGATAACGGCGCTCCCACTCGTCTCCGTAATAATCCTCAAGTGCGTAACCCTTGAATTTCTTTATCTCATAAGGGCACATCATGTACCATGTGCCGTTTATATTCTCCTCAACCTGTTTCCAGAAGTAATCAGGATAGCAGATTGCAGGAAAGACATCGTGGGCCTTCATCCTGTCATCACCGTTGTTGGTCCTCAGGTTGAGGAATTCAGGAATATCCCTGTGCCAGATATCAAGATAGACAGCCACGGCACCGCTTCTCACGCCGAGCTGGTCAACCGCGACAGCTGTGTCGTTGACAAGTCTTATCCATCTGATGATACCACCGGCAGCTCCTTCAAAGCCGCGGATTGCGGAACCGGCAGCCCTGACCTTGCCGAAATACAGTCCCATGCCTCCGCCGAATTTTGATACCTTGGCGAAGTTGTCAAGTGAGCGGTAGATTCCGTCAAGACTGTCGGGGACCGTATCGATGAAACAGCTTGAAAGCTGATGGAACGGCTTTCTGGCATTTGAGAGTGTCGGTGTTGCAAGACTTATCTCAAGAAGGGAAAGCGCATCATAGATTTCCTTCACATATCTCATCCTCTCTTCCTTCTTCTCATCAATTGCAAGAAAAAGGGAAATTGAAAGATACATTTCCTGAACAAGCTCAAGTGCAACGTTCTGATGACTCTTGATCACATAGCGCTTGATAAGCAGATCAAGACCTGAATATGTGAAAAGATTGTTTCTGGACTCATCCATGAATGACGCAGCTTCCTCTATCTCTGCCTTTGTGTATGCACTGAGTATCCTGCTGTAATAAAGCCCTTCATCATTCAGATAGCGCAGCTTGTCATAGAATGTGGCGATGTTGAGCCTCTCCATCTGGGCAAGCACTTTCTTCCTGAAGGAATAGTAAAGAAGACGGGAGGCAATGTACTCCCACTTCGGCTCCTGTGCGCTGGCAAGCTCGACGGCTCCCTTTGTCAGGGCTTCAAGCTTCTCGTCATTGTTCATGCCGGGATTAATGAACACCACGACCTTTGTCTTAAGCGCAGAAAGGGAATACTCGCTTTCCGGATAATCCTTCTGTATGGATGAAAGCACGCTTTCAAGTCCCTCATCCCCGATAAGCGAGATAAGCTCATTCCTCTCGCTTCTCAGATTGGATCTGCCTTCACGGTAAAGTATGTATGCCTTTGCCGTTTTGTAATAACCGGCTTCCATCAGCTTCTCTTCCACGATGTCCTGAATCTGCTCGACAGACACTGCATCCTTCATCTCAGCCTGAGATACGACGGATGCGACAATGGAATCGAGTCTGTCATCGGAAGGAAATACCGATGAGCTCTGAAAAGCCTTTGAAATGGCATTCCTGATCTTGGCAGAGTCGAAAGCCTCAACTCTGCCGTTTCTCTTTGTTATATTCATTGGATATCCTTATTAATAATAATTCTTATTAAGATTAACGGAACATGTACTCTTAAACAAGTAACCTGAGACAAATTTCTCCTGAAAATTTTAACGCTTGATCAGGAATGATTCATGAACATATGTTCAGGAAAATCTGTGAATATTCCACTGAATGGGAAACTATGCCCCTTTCCTCACCTCAAGTTCTGAAATATGAAGAAGAGCTTCAACAGCTTCGTCAAATGTGGACACATAGACAAGTTCGGCAGAAGGAAGAAGCTGAGATGGAACGCTTTCCACTTCCTTTCTGTTTCCTTCGGGAAGGATAATCTTCACTGCCCCCTGATTCGCGGCACCGGCGATCTTTGCAAGAATGCAGCCCACAGGAAGCACCATGCCCTTTAGAGACAGAGCTCCGGTTACGGCAGTGGATTTATCCGCACAGAGTGAAAGAAGATCAGATATGATGGCAAGTGCGGTTGCAAGAGATGCGGAGTCCCCTCCTTTGTGAAAGCTGTATGTATAGTTTACCGTCACTGCTTCCAGGCTTCTGCCAAGATGCTGTGATGCATAGGCATCAGCAAGTTCATATGCAATATCGGCACTCTCGCTCATCACCTTCTCCACCATGCCGGTCACCTTTATCTCTCGGAATGAAGACCTGATGTTTCTGGCTTCCACAGGCTGCATGAAACCTCTGTCCCCTGCAATTCCGATTCCGCTTACAATCCCGGGGGAGTATATGAAATCTTTTACAAGATCCGGATATTCATTCCGATTAAGGATTTTATTTATTTCTTCTTCACTGGCTTCCAGCACTGTTTTCCTTTTACTGCCCAGAGCTTCTCTGGCCTTTAGTGCGAAAATGCGCTCGACGTTCTGCTGAAGCGGACGGACAGATGAACTTGTTCCGAACGAACTGAGAACAAGTTTCCTTATGACGGGATCGGGGAAACGGAGTGGACACTTCGCACTTTTATTAAGCCGGGTCACGATGCTTCCGGCAATACCGAGAAGTTCTTCATAGCTGTACGGTTCCATGAAGAAAACGGAAAGCCTGTCCAGCAGTGGTTCAGGTATGCCTGCAAGCGTGTTCGCCGTGAATATGAACCAGCCGTTTGAAACATCCACCGGAAGAGAGAGAAAATTGTCGGTGAACAGCCGCGCAGATTCTCTCTCAAGAAGTTCAAGGAAAACACTGTCTGCACGCGAGTGTGTATCACTGGTTCCGGCTTTGTCGAGTTCATCGAAAACTATCACAGGAGAAAGAGAACCTGCCTGAAGGAATGCCTTGATTATAAGGCCGCAGTCAGATGCACGCCATGACTGATCTGAACCGCACAGTTCGAATGCCGCTGATTTTCCGCTCATGCTTATGAGTGCCGATCCTCTTTCAGGGAATGCGGAAGCAAGACTGAGTGCAAGGCTTGTCTTACCGCATCCGGGGCTTCCCACAAGCAGAAGAGGATGAGGACTTCTGCCGTTTGCAGCCGATGATGCGATTTCATCAAGCAAGAAAGACTTCAGCTTATCCATACCGGAATGTGATGCATTCATTGTCTTCTGGGCTCTGGAGATATCAGGGGCCTTGAAAGCGACGGCTTTCATATCAGCAAATTGGGACAGAATCTGAAGCCTCTTTTTATTCACGTCGTCATCTGAGCCTTCCGACTTTATAACAGTGTTCCACATTGCCCTGATGCGTTCCACCGTAATACGGCTCATCTGACAGGCGGATGATTCAAGCTTTCTGAGTATCCTGCTTCCTGCATCTTCTTCATCCAGACTGTCCTGAATATATGAATCATATTCCTTTTCCCTGCTGATGTAATCCAGAGCCCTGGATTTGAATGCTTCGATCTCAGATGCGCTCATTCCCTCTTCAAGTGATTCAATCAGTGATTCAAGCAGAAATTCGTACACTATCCTTTACTCCTTAAAAAAGTATCCACACAACAAACCGGATCCCGCCATGCAGCAGAAGACACTGCATGAGCACAATACACAAATGTGTTTGTTTTTCATGTGTTACTGACTATGCGATGATTGATCTCTGCAGGGATTGTTGAGGATCCCCATCCTTTACACTGTCACTTGATGACTAGCCGGGAATTGCCGCTGAATACCGGAATTAATGTCGTTATCTGTCCTGCAATGTTCATTCAATGTTCTCCTCTTTTTATGAACAACCGGGCGACAAGCTGTAAACAATACAGCAGATTTGACAAAAAACGTAATTAAATATAATGACATAAAATTCGATTTTAGTCAATACCATTGAACAAATACATCAATATGAAACCATGCAAAAAGGCCGGATTCACTGTTCATCTACACAGATTCGTCCAATCCTAAGGATATTTTCCCGAAAAATTTCGGCTCTTCACGTTTTCTTGAGAGATTCAGATCTGACAGAAGGGATGGAGATTAACTGAATCAGAGAAAATAAGCAGGAATCATCCCTGTATCCATAACCGATCCTTTTAGCGACCTTAATTCTATTGTAAAAGCCTTCATGAACCATCCCCTGCCGTTTCTTCTCCTCTTCCGTCTTGTCTCTTGCAATCCAAACGGAAAGCCAAGCATGCCGGTGTCTTCATGAATCATCTTCCTTCCAGCGTATTCTCTAACTTTCCGATGGTCTCTTCCGTGGGAAGGATGATGTGCATGTCCATCGGTTCAGGAAGATTCGGCCCGTTATTCTCATATTTCCTGAATCCTCTTGCATATTCTTCACGGTCCCAGTCTGGGTTGATGCGGAATGTGGTGTCAAATGAACTTGTTGCCCTAACACTTGTTCCTTCTGCATAACAAGCTATCAGTTTCTCTTCGGTTTGGTGGCTATTTTAGTATTTTCATGCTGCTCAGAAGTAGATGCATCCGTCATCCATAATCCGTGACCAGAGATAGAATCTCTCAACCGTTTCCAGATCCATCCCACTTAGATAACAACACAAGGCCTGATAACTGTCTTCCACCTTCTTTGCGAAGCGTTGCTAATCCTTTCTTTTAAGTCTACAATTAGACATGTGGAGGGGAAATATGCCCAGATTGTACAAGGACTCATGGGGAAACATTTACAAAAAGTCGGCTTTTGGATCCTATTCTGACGGATTCAGCTCATATGCAAAAGTCGCGGCAAGTCCGGGTTACGGTATTCTCGGTCTGACTGTTATTGCAGCCATAGTCGGCTACAGGTATTCGACACAGGCCGCTTTGGTATGTTTTGCACTGACAGCCCTGATATGTCTGATTGCCGCTCTTGTGAACAGGTTCCGTCATCCTGAGGTCTCTGGCTTCTGGTCTTCTGGCATGGTGGCATGCCTTATCTGTGCATCTGTCATCATCCCGATGGACTACGGGCTTTCTCTCTTTTTCCAGTTTGTCTATTGTGCTGTATTTGCCATGATCTTCATTCTGGGAAACATTCAGGCAATGATTATCTGTACGGTCTCAGGCTTCATTCTATCATGGCTGGTCAATCAGTTCATCGATGTCATGCCTTCTGCTTTGCATATTGCATTCATTTGCATCCCGCTCTACATCTGCCACAGAGCAGCGCTGGAAAAGCCTCGCATGCCCTCTGTTGTGCTTTCAGCCATCTACATAATTCTCTGTCTGCTTCCGGTTTTGCCGGATTTCATGGCTGGCGGAGAGGCAGGACTGTCCGCACTGCTGTATCTCAGTGACAACATTATGCTTATCTTCACGATTCTGATTGTTATCATGGGCCTCATTCTGAAGAAGCCCGGAATCGCAGTATATCTGACAATTCCTCTTGTGCTTGCTGAATACGCAGCAGCATATTATCTGGAGGTCAACAATTTCCATCTTGGTGTCAATTTCGCGGACAGTAATCTGCTTTCCTCAATCCTTACACTGGTGGCAGCTTTTGCAAGTGAAGTCTTGAATTTCGTGATACAGCCCGGCAGTGTCTTGCCGTACATGACTGTTACAAAGACAACTGAAATCACTCCGGATATGTATACCCTTATCGCGCTCCTTGCTGCCAGAGGGCTCGTTGTTTTTGTCAGGAGGATGGACAAGGCTGCAAAGATAGCAGGAGAACAGCCTTTAATGAATGAAAGCAGTCAGGAACAGCCTGACTGATAAAAGAAAAGACTTCTAGGGACTTGCTGAAAAACTTGACGTCAAAGATGAGGATGATGTTCAAATACTAGTTGATTCGGTTTGTTATGCAGGGAAGAGTGAAAAGTGAGAGAGAATGCTTATTGATACGAATGTATTATTTTCGGCTCTTCGCTTTCCTTTGTCTGCACCAGCATGAACACTGAGAAAAGCATCGGATGCGCATTCTGCCATTCTTTGCGACCGGAATGTTTCTGAGTTCAAAGAAATTATCGGCGGGAAAACTCCTGACTATCTTCCAGACATTGACTTTTTTCTTGACGAGTTCCAATTCGAACTCATCCCAGCTGTTGACAACGCATCGAAACTTATCAGAGATGCAAAGGATCAGCTATTCTGAATGCGGCTATCGTCTATGATGTTGATTTTATCGTCACAGAAGACAAAAATCTGCCATTTTCCCTCAATACATTGTATCATTCATACAGGAGAAAAAAGATGGACAACGAAGTATTGAAGAACATAAGGGAAAGACGGAGCATCAGGAAATACAGAAGCGATGCTGTTGACGAAAGGCTGCTTGATCTGGTTCTTGAAGCCGGAACCTGGGCACCAAGTGCAATGAACAGACAGCCCTCAACAATTGTATGCGTGACGGACAAAGAGGACAGAGACAGGCTTTCACGCATGAATGCAGAAATAATGGGCACAGACAGTGATCCTTATTACGGAGCTCCTGTAATAATACTGGTTCTTGGGGAGAGATCTGTTTCCACATACATCCAGGACGGCTCGCTGGTCCTTGAGAACATGATGCTTGCCGCCCACTCCATCGGTCTCGGCTCCTGCTGGATCAACAGGGAAGCTGAAATGTTTGACAGCAGAGAAGGAAAAGAGCTTCTTGAGAAATGGAATCTGCCCTCCACTCTCGGAGGTGTCGGTGCGCTGGCTCTGGGCTATATCGACGGAGATGTTCCAAAGGCAAGTGAGAGGAAGAAAAACTACATTGTGAAAATCAGATAGGAATTTTCACAGCAAAAGTGAAAAGAAAATGAAAACGGTCCTGATGCATATACACACTCAGGACCGTTTATATTTCAACCTTCTGACTAGTTCAGAAGAAGCATGCAGAATACGAGTGAGAACAGAGCTACAGTCTCAACGATACCGATAACGATGAAGTAGTTTGCTGTACCCTTACCTGTCTCGGCAAGCGCATCACAGCTTGCAACCGCAACCTTACCCTGCATGTATGCGGAGAATCCGATTGCAGCACCGCCGAAAACGCCGACACACAGAGCCATGAGCCAGTTTCCTGTTTCCTGGAATGCGGAGCGGATGAAGTTCATCAGCAGGAAGCCGTAGATTGTCTGTGTAAGAGGTGCACCTGCGAATGCAACCATGATGAATGATGCGGGACGTCCTTCTGCATAGCATTTCTTCCAGCCGCCTACAGCAGCCTGGGAAGCAATACCTGTTCCGATTCCTGAACCGAGTGCAGCAAGACAGAGTGCGCATGCCATACCTAAATAAGCAAGATTAGTCATTTTTGTAACTCCTTATTTGTTTCGTTTGTTTCGACCGTTTTCCTGAACGGATCGTATTTGTATCCTGTCCACTCCATTCCGAGCTGACCGGAGAATTCCAGAAGATTGAGCCTGACACCGTGTACGACAACCGAAAGAAGTCCCATCACGATATTCAGCAATGTGCCGAGTATAACAATGAGGAAGCCGAACACAGGTCCTGCCATGCCAGCCATGTTGTTGAATGACTGTGCAATTGCAAGAGAAGCCATGCCTACGGCAAAAAGCCTTATGTAGCTCATGATGTTGCTGAAACAGCTTACAGTATCAAGGAAGGAGGTGAAGAAACCTCCCAGTCCAGACTTCAGACCTGAAGCAAAACTCTGCCCGGGACTCTGCGAGCCGAAAACAACAACAAGTGCAAAACCGATTGCAACACCTGCGATCACAATGCTGAAATTGACCTCGGCCCCGATTACAAGGTAGAGAGCCATCATGTAGAGCACGCAGACATCAATGAGCCATCCTATGTCACCCAGCAGGGACAGGTCTTTCACCTTTGCCTTGTTTATCACATTGATGACACAGGCAAGACCAAGCTGTGCAGCACCGAGAATGAAGCAGAACTGCATGACATTGTTCTGTGCATAAACGGAATCTATGCCGTATAGCTCAACCGAGTAGTTGCATATCGAAGGTATGATGAACACCTGCAGGAACGGCAGCTTTTCAAGCACAGTCAGAGAGCCGAACCATGTTCCGGTCACGGCGCCGTAGACTATCGTGGTGCCGCTGAGGAAATACAGCAGTATGTTTATATCGCTGCACTTCTTTGCCTTCACATTCATGACAATTGCGATTATGAGGAAGATGAGTCCGTAACCGGCATCGCCTATGATCATAGCGAAGAACACCGAGAAGAACAGGAGGAACCATGAGGAGATATCATACTCTCTGTAGCCCGGAACAGTGCCAAGTATGTCATAGATGGGCTGGATGATCCTGACAAGTCCCTTGTATCTGAGCTTTGTCGGAGGATTGTCCTCATCGCTGACATCATCCACAAGATATGCCCAGCCGTTCGCCTTCGCAAGAGCCTTTACATCCTCACTCCTGTCTTCTGGAACATAGCCCGTGATCAGGGTGATGGCATCATCTTCATCACGGCTTGTGGCCTTTACACGTTCGAACATCGACTCCTGATCAAGCAGCTTTATCTGTCTTCTGTACTCGTCTGTATATTTCGCACTGGAGACAAGCAGCTCATGAGCAGTTCTGATGGTTTTCAGGCACTCTTCATCCTCAGCTTCAAGAGACGAGAGGCTTTTTTCCGGAAGAGTGAACTCACGTGCACCGCTGAGAGGATCAGGCCTGCTGCCAAGACATGCGACAGCCTTCTGCCTGCCTACGTCGCTGAGGCAGATGAATTTCACATTCTCATCTTCCCTCAGTCTGTCCAGGGCTTTCTCATCAAGCGTGTAGAAGGAAAGATCAAAGCCCTGCTTTCTGAGTTCTCTGACCTCAGAGGGATCAAAATCGCCCCACTCAGAGATCCTGCCAATCTCCCTTGCCAGCCTTATATGCTCGTCTTCAGCTTTCTTTTTCGCATCAAGTGCCCTGAGGAGCTCCTCATGAAGCCTGCAGAAAGCATTACTGTCAAGAGGTTCCTGCTTCACTTCCTTCTTCCTGTCCCCTTCATCGCTTATTGCATTGAGTACAGTCATAAGGGAGTGTATTCTCTGTGCCTTCTTCTCGCTTGCCTCGCAGGTTTTCTTCAGCTCCTTGATGTGAAGCAGCCCGGCATCCCTGAGGCTGGACAGCATTTCGTTCTTTTTCTTCGAGGAGGCAACAAGCGTCACGACCTTCATTGTTTCAATCATTCTGTCCTATGCCTCCTTTACAAGTTTCTTCTTTGCGATCTTACCTCTGACGACAGCACTTGTGTCCTGATCGCCCAGGTAAATACTTATGACCCGTATGTTCTCTTTCGCTTCGGGAATCTTGACCTTCTCAAACAGATTCACGCGCTGGCTCGTAGTTCTCAGTTCCTTAGAGATCAGCTCAATCTGCTCCTTCAGTGTCTTGATCATAGCGTCGTAACGGGAACATTCTTTCAACGCCACAATGCCTTTATCCATCCAGAGAGGATAATCATAAAGGGAATAAGGCACATCCCTGAATGTGAGATCCCTGAAAACGGGAATCTCGACACCGGCGACATTCTCCTTACCCTTAACGATGGTGTCGATCTGCACCAGCTTCAGAATATCCTTATCTCCCAGAAGAGGATTCTCGCCGAAAACGGCAATCCAGGAATCAAGGGAATCGATGAGCTTCTGCTGCTCCGCCTCGTATTTCCTGATCTGTTCCTCTATCTGACGGATGAAGAGCTGAAGCTGCTGCTTCTTGAGCTGCAGCGTCGGAAGATAACGATTGAATTGTTTCAAAGCATCTTTCTGCTTCTTCTGTTCATTTTTCGTCAGCTTCACAGCCATGACTCATCACTCCTTAGGCCAGTATTGTTCAATGAGCTCGCTCTTGAGACCGGTCTCATTCTTCTCAAAACACTGGGAAAGAATCTTCCAGCCGAGATCAAGCGCATCCTCAAGCGGGATGTTCACGGAAAGATCCATCAGCTCAGACTCGAACATCTGTCCGTATTTCAGCAGTTTCTCATCCCAGTCACTCATCATGAAGCCCATCGCCTTCTTCTCGATCGTGTCCTTGTAAGCGGCATAGAGCTTGATCATGGCATCCATGAGCGACCTGTGGTCGGATCTCGTGCCCGAGTTGACCTGCTGCTTGAGTCTCGAAAGGGAACCGAAAGGCTCAATATGTCCGTTTCTGAGGTAATACTGTCCTTCCGTGATGTATCCGGTGTTGTCAGGAACCGGGTGCGTGACATCATCGCCCGGCATGGTGGTGACACCGAGAATCGTGAGAGAGCCGGCACCTTCAAAGTCAACTGCTTTCTCATAGCGGGAAGCCAGTGTCGAATACAGGTCGCCCGGGTATCCTCTGTTGGATGGGACCTGATCCATTGTGATTGCCATTTCCTTCTGTGCATCACAGTAGTTCGTCATATCCGTGAGCAGACAGAGAACCTTCTTTCCGTCAAGGGCGAAACGCTCGGCAACAGCAAGAGCAAGGTCCGGAACCAGTGTGCATTCAACTGTCGGATCGCTTGCAGTATGGACGAACATGATCGTTCTCGACATCGCGCCGCCCTTCTCAAGCGTATTTCTGAAATAAAGATAGTCGTCATACTTCAGCCCCATGCCGCCAAGAACAATGAGATCAACTTCAGCCTGCAGTGCGATACGTGCAAGAAGCTCATTGTACGGCTCGCCCGAGACGGAGAAGATGGGAAGCTTCTGTGATTCAACAAGCGTGTTGAACATATCGATCATCGGTATACCGGTCCTGATCATCGTCTTGGGAACAATACGCTTAGCAGGGTTTACCGAAGGCCCCGCGATATCAATCATGTTGTCATTCAGCTCAGGACCATTGTCACGCGGTCTTCCGGCACCGTCGAAAACACGTCCCATCAGCGCATTCGAAAAGCTCACACGCAGCGGATAGCCGAGAAAACGCACGCTGTCTCCGGTACTTATGCCCTGTGTGCCGGAAAAGACCTGAAGTGACACAAGGTCTCTGTCCAGCTTGATGACGTTGGCATAGCTTTTTCCAGTCTTTGTCGTCACTTCCGCAAGGTCAGCATTCTTGACGCCCGTGGCACGTACTGTGATTACGTTGCCGACAATGCTCTCAATTTTTGTATAAATCTTCTGCATAATTATGACCTCACCTTTGCCTTATAGATTTCAACAAGCTTTTTCCTGCCTTCCTCATATGCGCTGCTGCCTGCGGCAATGCCGTTCCAGTCGAGGAATGCCTGTCTGATTTCATTGAAGAAAACACGCACATCGCTCTTTGTCTCAAGGGCAAAGGAACTCATGAGGATATCATAAAGGACATCGAACATATCCTTCTGTCTCTCAGGAGGAGCCGCATAGTCGACAGGATCGAAAGAGTTCTGCTGAAGGTATGCCGCATCAATGAGCTCACCCTTCTGGTAGATAATATAGTCATCGACACTCGTGCCTTCCTCGCCTACAACCTTCATCATCTGGTTGACTTCATTGCCGCGCACAAGAATCGAATAAGCCTTTCTGACCTTGTCCTGATCAATGATTCCCATGTACTTTGACCAGGAATCAAGCGGGTCGATGGCAGGATACTTTCTCGCATCTGATCTTTCACGAGACAGTCCGTGGAATGCTCCGACAACCTTCACGGTAGCCTGGGTCACCGGTTCCTCGAAGTTTCCGCCGGCAGGGGAAACCGTACCGCCAATGGTGACAGATGCGATGCTTCCGTCCTTCAGGCGTACCTTGCCTGCCCTTTCATAGAATTCAGCGATTCTCGATTCAAGATATGCAGGGAAAGCTTCTTCTCCCGGTATCTCCTCAAGTCTTCCGCTCATTTCCCTCATCGCCTGAGCCCAGCGAGATGTCGAGTCAGCAAGAAGAAGGACATCAAGCCCCATGTTCCTGTAATACTCTGCAAGTGTCACTGCCGTATATACGGAAGCTTCACGTGCCGCAACAGGCATCGAGGAGGTATTGCATATGATGATGGTCCTCTCCATAAGGCTTCTTCCGGTCTTCGGGTCAACCAGTTCGGGGAATTCCTTGAGAACCTCAACAACCTCGCCTGCTCTTTCCCCGCAGGCTGCAATGATAACTATATCCACATCCGCATTGCGGCTGGTGAGATGCTGGAGAACGGTCTTGCCGGCACCGAAAGGTCCCGGTGTACAGTACGTACCGCCCTTGGCAACAGGAAGGAAGGTATCGATGATCCTTATCTTGGTGACCATCGGCTCATCCGGCATCAAACGCTCTTCATAACATTTTATGGCTTTCTTGACCGGCCATTCGAACACCATTGAAAGGGACTTCTTCTCACCGTTTTCATTTGAAATCACGGCAATCTCGCTTCTCACGTTGTAATCGCCTTCTGCCACGACTGAATCAACAGTCCACTGTCCGCTGACATCGAATGGCACCATGATATGATGGGTGAAGACACCTTCAGGGACTGTGCCCAGCGTATCGCCGGCGCTGACTTTGTCTCCTTTCTTCACGGACGGAGTGAAATGCCAGTCCCTGTCGGGAATGGCGTCAAGGTATACACCGCGCTGTAAGAAGAATCCACATTTATCCGCAAGATCCGGAAGCGGGTTCTGAAGCCCGTCATAGACCTGGCTCAGAAGTCCCGGGCCCAGCTCTACTGAAAGCAGTTCTCCGGAGAATTCCACTTCATCCCCAACAGCAACACCCGTGGTCATCTCATAGACCTGCAGGGAGGCAATGTTTCCATTGATACGGATGACTTCCCCCTTCAGCCTTGTCTCTCCGACAAGGATGTAGGCAACCTCATTCTTGGTTACGGCTGTATCAAATTCCACATTAACCATGTTGCCGTTGACTGAAACAACATGACCTATTTTCTTTGACATATGTTAATCCCCTTACTGGAATATTTCCTTTTTCAATGTATTGAAGAGTCTGCTGAACTCTGCCTTGCCTTTCTGTGTCTCGAATGAGGAGCGGCGGCTCAGAAGCTGGAGCTTGAGCACATAGCTGATCAGGAACGTGACATCGTAGTTGTGACCTGTCCTGACATTCCTGTCCAGAAAACTGAAATAAAGGGAGAGAATCAGATTCTCCCCTTCAAGCGGGGAAAGTTCGTTCACCGCTTTTTTCACGACGCTGCTTATGTAGTTATCCTTTGCGCCGTCATTTCTGTATTCATCGCTGTCAAGACCCAGGGCAAGACTTCTCTGGTATGCAAGTTCCTTTTCCACACAGGAGCGGAAGCGGGTATATGCCTTCACGAAGCTGTTGGTCTCAACGACTTCATCGCTGAGTGCGACTTTCTCAAGTGTCGCATAATCCTTTTTCGTGATTTTCCCCCTGCACATGGCAAGAAAGTCCTCGACTGACATATACGAATCGCTCTCGCTCTTGATTGAAGGAAGAGACGGTACCAGATAGTAGTAATTAGTCATAATCCCTTTCCTTCCTTATTCTGAAAAGATCTGCTCCTTTATGGACTGGGACAGATAAGGCATAAGTATCTCGCTGACGGAAGATGAAGAGAAATCCACATAACCGCTGCCGTCCTTTGACACGAGACGGATACCGGATGCACCGTTTCCGACCTTAAGCTCAAGACCGTCTTTGAGTTTTGTCGCAAGCTCACCAGAAAGACCCTTGACAATTGAGGCGGCATCATCAGCACTGATCTCGATGTCCATGTCCTTCAGTGAAGCCTCAATAAGAGAGAGAACAGTCTTCTTCACAAGGTCCTTGTCAAATGAAGAGCGGACCTCGCTGGAAAGTATTGCGGCAAGCTGCCGGTTGATCTCCTCCCTGAGGGAAAGAGACACATCACGGGCCGCCTGACTTATTGATGCCTTTGCACTCTGTTCCCTGAGCGCACATTCCTTTGCGGCATCATCAATCATCTTTGCGGCGTTGTCCCTGGCTTCCTTTATTATCCTGTCGGCGTCAGCTTTTGCTTTCTGGATTATTTCATTTCTCTGTTTTTCAGCTTCCTCAAGCCCTTCCTTCCTGATGGAATCGACCAAGTCCTGAATCTGTTGTTCCATAACAATGCATTCTCCTTTTTTCCGGGACTGTCCGTCACATACGTGGCGAAAAGACAAAATTACATTTGGAAAATCAAATTTATTTCTATAATAACTTTCTCTTTACATGAAAGTAAACAAGAAAAATTTGCACAAAGAAAAAAATGGAATTTCGATTGACATATTGGTACACTATCGTATATCATTTGAGTACCAAAGGAGAACACAAATGAGTACAAATTTTTATTCTGTAAGAGAACTAAGAACACAAAGCCGAAAAATATGGAGTGAACTGGCCTGTGAAAATGAAATCATACTTACAAATAATGGAAAACCTGCAGCAATGATGATCAATATTCCTGAAGGAAAATTTGATGAAGTGACAAAAGCTGTCAGACAGGCAAAAGCAATGCTTGCACTTTCTGAAATGAGACAGGAAGCACTTCAAGAGGGGGCAATGAATGATGAAGAAATCAATATGATGATAAAAGAAATCAGGAAAGAATTGAAAGATGAGACAGAGTAAATATATTCTGGTTCTTGATACAAATATTATCGTATCAGCCCTTCTATCTGCAAACAGTAAGCCATATTTGATTCTACAGTCTGTTCTCAGCGGAGAAAATGTTATTGTATATGACAATAGACTAATTGAAGAGTACAATGCAGTTTTGCATTATAAAAAGTTTAAATTCAGAGAAAGTGACATTTCAGATGTACTTAATGTAATCTTGCGTGATGGAATATTAGTTAATGCCCCCTCTATTGATATACCATTTAAAGACCCAGACGATCTTAAGTTCTATGAAGTTGCAAAAGCCACAGGAGCATTGTTGATAACAGGAAATATCAAAGATTATCCAAATGAAGAAATTATTATGACACCTGCAGATTTCTATCATTTTCTACAGTAACAAACCGGTGCAGATTTAAGTCTGCACCTGTCTTTTATTTTAAAATAAAAATTGTTTTGTATTCCCCTGACGCATCAAGACGGTACTGAGGCGACACATCGCTTCCCCAGCTGTCTATGCCTCCGACCCCGCGTACTGCTGCCGCTATTGTAAGGAAGCTTCTGCGCTTGAGAGGAAGGTCGATCGGATGATATGCCGCCTCAAGCTCCTGGGGAGTCCATGCCAGAAGGGAGAAATTGAGTGTCGAGTCGGGAAGGCTTTCCACTGTAAGACATCTGCCATCAGTACTCTTTATACTGAGGCTCTCCGTGTTCATATGCATTCCGTAATCCTGTGCCATGACATACGGGCATTCGGAAATGCCGTCGCTGTGCCAGGTTCCCTTCACTCCTCCGTCCATCCTGTCAGGATAAGTCTCACCGGAAAGACCTGTCCAGTCAAAAGACTCAGGCAGGAAAGGAAGGACGAACCTCATGCCGCACAGCGGAAACTCCGGAAGCCCTTCGCATCCTGTGTAAGTATAGTCAATCCTGATTCCCTCACTCTTCCTTCTCACACTGTATTTAACACAGACCTTCGCTGAAGGTGATGTGCAGGTTGAGAGAAAGAATGTTATTGAAGCCTCCTCTGCATGACGCAGCGGAGAATCAAGAAGGCTGTTGTTCCTGGGTGCCCTGAGATCACCCTGCTTAAGTTCCTTTCCGTCAATGACAGCAGAAAAGTCATCAACATTGAAAAACAGATCAGCGCCCATCCACATGCAGGAGTGGCGGGAAAAGCCGTTTCCCCTGTCGTTGTCTGTAGTCGCCCTCCAGAAAGCCAGGGACGGAACTCGGTAGAAGAATTCCTTTCCGCCTTTGTTCAGGCTGTCGAGCCCGCCGAGGTTATATGCAAATATATAAGACACATCAGACTTTCTGATGCCGAGAGAATAATCACCGAATACGATTTCCATACACTGCCCTCACTTCTTCATACGCCGGTTTCGGCACTCTGTCCGCCCTTACTATACCGTTCGCGCTGAATTCATAATCGCTTCTCTTTTCGCCGAAATCACCGCCGTAGGCAAGATAATACTCACCGCTTGCCTCGTCCTTCTTATAAAGAGCCTGATCGATGAAATCCCATATGTAGCCGCCGGCATAGCTCAGATACTCGTCAAAAAGATCATCGTATTCCCTGAACCCGCCAAGGCTGTTGCCCATGCAGTGCATGTACTCACACACGAGGAAAGGCTTTGACCCGTCCTTCTCAAGATACTCCCTTATCCGCTGAGGCGGAGCATACATCTGAGACTCAACATCACTGACGTATTTCTTGTACTCAGGGTAATGGAACACTCCCTCATAGTGGACAAGACGTGTCGGATCCGCATTCTTGAAATATTCGTTCATGGCTTTTATGTTCTCACCGCAGTAAGACTCGTTGCCCAGTGACCAGAATATTATGCTCGTATGGTTTTTCAGCAGTTCGTAATTGCTTTTTGCCCTGTCAAGCACGATAGCCTTCCATGAGGGATCATCACCCGGCACATTCCAGCTCGGCTCCACTGCACTCATCTTCTGCCAGGAACCGTGAGATTCAAGATTCGTCTCAGCCATCACATAAATGCCAGCTTCATCACAGAGGCTGTACCACTCCACCCTGTCAGGGTAATGGCAGGTCCTCACGGAATTGCAGTTGCAGCCTCTGATGAGTTCAATGTCTTTCCTCATGTCCTCAACAGAGATCACCCGGCCGGAAGAAGGATTCCATTCATGCCTGTTCACGCCGCAGATGAAAAGCCGGTGGTAATTGTACATCACCATCTCGTTTTCTATCTCAATATGATTGAAACCTATTTTATACGGTATGAACTCGACCACTGTGCCATCATCGTCATAAACCGTGATTTTCAGATCATAAAGATGAGGCGTTTTGTAGTGATATGGTTTTATGTTCTCAATTCTTATCTCATCAGATGAATAGGAAAGCACACTCTCATCAAGCAACGCCTCACCCGATGCGATATCCCCAAGCGACCAGACCAGCTTTCCTTTGAATGAATCCTTGTATGAAAGTCTGAGCTTCAGCGTGAAAACCCCGCTTCCGTCTCTCTGGTAATCACCGCGTGCGGCCATGTCCCCAACATGGCAGGCCGGTACGGAATAGACATAGACAGGACGGAAGATCCCCGAGAAGCGGAAGAAATCCTGATCCTCAAGCCAGCTGGCCTTTGAATAGCGGAAAACCTCAACGCACAGTCTGTTTCCCTTCTTTCTGACTTTGTCAGTTATGTCGAACTCGCTGGGTGTGAAGCTGTCCTCACTGTAGCCGACAAACTCTCCGTTGAGGTAAACATACATTGCGCTCTCAACGCCTTCGAAACGGAGGATTATCCTCTCATTTTCCATACAGGCGGCAAGATCAAAGTATCTGATGTACTGGCTGACAGGATTGACAGAAGGAATCATCGGCGGGCGCAGCATTTCCTTTCCTTCCCACGGATACATGGTATTGATGTACTGTATCTGTCCGTATCCGTTCATCTCGACGTGGGAGGGAACCTTTATCTTTTCAATTTTGCTGCTGGAAAAGTCTTCCCTGTAGAATTCCTCTTCCCTCTTTCCAGAGTCAGGACTGTATAGAAAGTCCCACTCTCCGTCAAGACAGAGATAGAAGCCGGATACACCGTTTCCCTCATCGTCCTCATTCCGGTAATGGATATGATCCGAGTGTGCATCCATTCTGTTGACACAGAAAGTGTTCAAGTCTGTTAAATAAGTCAGATCTGAAGCCATATCACTCCTTGACCGCACCTGCCACAACTCCGGAAAGAATATACTTCTGGAAGAATATGTAAAGCAGTACAGTCGGTAACATTATGATAATAATTCCGGCAGCCAGTGTTTGCCAAGAACCCTGCTGGGCATTTGCGTAATTCATCAGGTATGTCGTGAGCGTTCTAAGCCTTGTCTTCGGCATGTAGAGATACGGGATGTACATGTCGTTGATTATCGTAATCGATTTTATTATGCATACCGTTGCAGTAGCAGGCTTGAGAAGCGGGAAAATGATCCGTGAAAAAAGCCCCCAGTAGCTGCAGCCGTCAAGAATCGCCGATTCATCAAGAGATACCGATATCTTGCTGATGAACTGTCTGTAAATGTAAAGCTGCATGAGATCAGATGCGACATAGATCACAATCGGAGCTCCGAGTGTGTTGTAAAGCCCCAGGCCGGATATTATCTTGAATCTCGAGATTTCCGTGACGAAAGTGGGAATCAGCATTCCAAGGAAGAAAAGTGACACAACGAATTTCTTCAACCGGAAATCGAAACGTTCGATTATGTATGCCGTGATCGTGCCGAACATGACATTGAAGACAAGACTGACTGCAAGAATTGTCAGCGTATTTCTGAATCCGGTATACAGGTTCTTGTCACCGAACACCTTCTCAAAATTCGCAAACGTGATCCTTTCAAGCGGCGGCAGGGCAAGCGGTGATGTATTTACCATGTCAGCACCGGTCTTGAATGCGGCAAACAGAGTCAGAAGGATCGGAAGGATGACTATCACAACCATAGCTATGCAGATTGCCTGCAGCACAATGTTTTTGGCAATTGTCTGTACTCTCATTTCCTTCCCTCCTTCAGAACAACCTTGTGGATAAGGAAATTCTGTATGACGTAGATGATGACTATCATGAACATGATCGCCACAGCCATTGTTGCGGCAAGCCCGAAGTTTGAGAACTTGAATGCCGTATTAATTGTGTAAAGAGTAAACGTACTTGATGCATAGCCCGGCCCTCCGTTGGTGATTACAAACGGAATGTCGAACACCTGGAGAGCTCCTCTTATGTTGTCAAACAGGACAAAATCAACCATCAGCATTATGGACGGTATCTGTATATAGCGGAAAAGCTGCCAGGTGCTGGCTCCGTCAATCATCGCAGCTTCCTCTATATCCTTAGGCATTGACTGAAGCGCTGCAAGAAAGAGGATTACATGATAGCCGGAGAAACGCCATACGGAAACAAATGCGAGAACGAAATTCACGATATGCGGATCCGAAAGCCAGCTTCTCTGCAGCGACTCAAGACCGAACAGTTCGAGAACCGCATCAAATGCACCGTTGATCGGTGAAAAGAAATAGCTGAATGCGTAACTTATAGCGACACCGTTTATGATATACGGCATGAAGACCATCGTCTTATAGAATTTTGATCCCCTGAGCTTACTGTTCAGCACCACGGCGAAAGCGAGTTCAACTGGTATCATGAGAAGGTGTATGAAGAAATACACCATGTTGTTTTTAAGACTGAGCCACAGATTCCCGTCCTGAAACATCCTTATATAGTTGTCCAGACCTATGAAGTCATAGTCACCGGCAAGCCCGTCCCAGTTGGTTGCGCTGAGGCGGAAGAGATCGACGCCGGGAAAGACCACGAAACATACAAGCAGGATCACGGGAATAAGGAGTGCAGTCAGGATGAATACCTGTCTCTGACGGGCAATGGAACCCATATTAAGCCTCCTTTGATGTTCCGGGCAGGATTTTCATTCCTGCCCGGAGATTCAAGTAATCGGTGATTTATAAACCTGATATCTTAAAAACCGAGATCAGCGCGGGCTTCAGCCCATCTTGCATTCAGATCTTCAAATGTCTCTTCCAGATCAAACCCCTCTGTCATCATCTGCGCGCCGAGTTTCTTGTAATCAAACGAAGTCGCATTCTGTATTGCAGTGAAGTCATCACCGGCACCGCCGTATGTCACAAGTTCCATGTCAGGACAGTTCTCATCGCTTTCAGCAAGGATTAGATCCTTTTCCTTCGGGAAGTTTTCCATAGCGGATGAGCTTGAAACATATGCGATGTAGTCAGGATACCATGCATCCGAATAGAACCACTCGACAAATGCCTTTGCAAGTTCCTGGTTTTCGGAGTGTGTCGTTACGCCCATCAGGGAGTCACCCTGGACGATTACTCTGTAAGGTTCATCCTCGCTCATTCTCACAGGCAGATAGAATGTTCCGAGTTCAGAAATATCGGCACCTGCATTTATGATATTCTGAAGTGACCAGTCACCTGAGGGGAAGATGGCAACCTGTTTTGCAGCAAAGAGATTGTTTATCTGATCGTTGCCAAGTCCCAGCGGGTCTTTGCCGAGAACTCCGCTTGTGAAGAGTTCATATACTCTTGTGTAGGCTGTGTGGATGTCAGTTCCCGCTTCAAACGGCTTGTCCTGACTTGCCATCCAGTTCCACATATCCCCTTCTCCGCTGATCAGGGAAGGCATGAATTCCATGAACGGATAATCAGGCCATTCATCTTTGAGTCCGATACCCAGAGCGATGAAATCCTCGTTGTCCTTACCGTAATATTCCTGAAGTGTCTGGCAGACTTCCACGAATTCAGGCCATGTGGTCGGGACTTCAACACCTGCTTCCCTGAAAAGGTCTTTCCAGTAGAACACATACTCATATCCTGCTGTCATCGGGACACCGAGGATTTTGCCGTCAACTGCATAGCCCTCAGCCAGAATATTGTTCTGCGCAGCCTGTGTGTCCGACAGATCGATAAGATAATCCTGGAAGCGGGCAATCGTGAAAGGTTTGTTGAACATCACATCAGGAAGCTGTCCGCCGCTTGTCCTGATCTTCATGCTGTTCCAGTACTCAGAGTCGTCCTTGATCTTCTCAACTTCGACATCTGCATTCGGGTATGCTTCCTGGAAACGTCCGACCATATCATTTTCCTCAATGAATGCATTGAGATTGTTATCCCAGATGGCGAATGTGATTGTACCGCTCATCGGATCATCTGAAGACTCGCCTGCACCGCCGGCGAAAACACATGTCATTGCAGCAAGCAAAACAATAAGAACTGCAAATACCTTTTTGTACATTTTTTCTTACCTCCGTTTTGTTTTCGGTGCCTTCATCTAACCATTGAGGTGAGGATACAGCCATAGAATTTTAGTCAGAAAAACTGTCAAATTATCAGAAAAAAGCAGTATAGAAGCCTGTTTTACCCTGCTTTTAATCATATTTTGAATTTTTTCCTGTATTCGTTGGGTGTCATTGAGACATGTTTTTTAAATGCCTTGTTGAAGTTCTCGCTGGTGGAATAGCCGCTCATTGATGCAATTTCATAGATCTTGAAACTGGTGGTTCTCAGCAGATTCTTTTCATTGTGGATTCTCAGCGCGCTCAAATAATCGGAGAAAGTTTCTCCTGCCTGTTTTGCAAAGCATGTCGAAAAATATCTTTCATTGAGGCCGACATAGCCGCTTACCATGCTCAGTGTCAGATCCGAATGCTGGAAGTTATCAGCTATATAGCGTTTTGCCTTTGTAATCATATCCTGATTCTCATGTTCAAGATTCTTCACGCTTATATCGGAAATCTCACTGATGAGGTTGTTAAGATAAATCATAAGAGACGTACTGTCCTCAAATGCCTCGACTTTACTGTATATTTTCGTATCATAGCCGAAAAACGAATAAAGGCTGGTTCCGTCTTTCTCCAGACGCATGGAAAATGCAGTCATCAGTGCAAGAACCCTGTTCTTCGCCTCCTGCAGATCTGAATGAGCAATCACCTCGTTCAGTTTTTCCTTTTCATCCGCACTGACTCTTTCATCTGCAATATAGGCAGCGGAAGCGAAACTGCCGTACTCGTCCAGATAGCGCAAAACAGGAGAAAGCCTTTCAGCTTCATTTTCGAGAGACAGCACGAGCTGTCCGCTTCTGAGCGATAGAGATGGGATGATTGTCCTGATTCTGGCAAGCGCATCTTCCGCATCGCTGCGGCATTCAAGCTTTCTTGAAACGGCAATCACGCTCTTTGAATCAAAAAAGGCAGTGAATATTTCCTGAATATCGCAGACAAGTTCCTTGAAACTGCGCCCTGCTCCCCTCTTTTCCATATAATGGACAAGATACGAATTGTACTCATCCAGTTTTACAATACAGCACTGCGAGGCGAAATGAAGATTCGAATCCAGATGTTTGTAAAGCAATGCCGAATTAATCATACTGCTGCTGTGGGCTGTGAGCAGAATTAAATAAAACGGAGACGAGAAAAGCTTTTCATCTGCTGCACCGGTATCTTCATCTTTCAGAGTGCCGGAAACAAATGAGGCGAAAAGCCTGTCAGCCTGACGCTCTTTTTCCCTGAGTTTTGATTTGTAGTCGTCAATGAGAGCTCTCTGATGTCTCACCATCCCGTTGAAAGAATGGATTGTTGCATTTATCTCTTCATATCCTTCTCCTTCAAGATGCATTTCAAGATTTCCGTCTTCCACACTTTTCAGGCCCTGGGAAATATTCTTTACAGGTCTTATGACATTCTTCATGAGAAGTCTGGAGAAAAGTGTCACGAAAACGACAATGAAAATGACCAGCAGGAAGATAAGCATACCGGGAATGATGAAACCTCCGCTTATGTCGCTTACCTTTACGAGTGTGAGTATGGTGTATTCCATTTCACTTATGCTTACATCTCTTGCCACATATATGTATGAAGGATGCCGTATTCCTTTCACATAATCTTCGACAAGAGTTTCGTCAATCCTGGAGGAAGACAGGATACTGCCGCTTCTTTTATCAATCACCGCGGTATAGCCGATTGAATTGTTTCCAAGGCTGTAAGCCGTGTCATACTTGTTTATCTGCCGGTAGATGCCTGATATCGCAAAAAATTCTATGCTCCTGATATTTCCTTCCCTGTCAATCGCATTGCTTGGATAGAGGATTGCGGAATAGATCATGTCATTCGGATTGCTTCCGCTGTAGAATCTTTCGGCAGAACCGGAGCGGAACGCACTTACAAAAACGGAATCTTCTTTCAGATTTCCGCCGCTACCGTGACGCAGCCGCGGATTGCTGTTGATATTCAGTTCGGTCTTGTAAACAGCAGAACGGGTGGAATCAAAAATGAAAATCATGCTCAGAACGGATGAATCGAACTGCAGAGTGTAATCCAGAACTTCCTCAAGTCTGGTGAGAGCCTTGTAACGCTCATATGCATCGGAGGTATCTGCATCATTTATATATTCAAGTATCCTCCCGTCATTTGCATAGACGATGTTAGAGAGCGTCATTCTCAGTTCATTCACTTCCTCTATTATTGTTTCCTCCATTGTCTCCTGTACAAGGGTTATATTCTCCATTGTCCTTTCATAGTAGTTGGAATATGAAAGAAAGACGAAAAGAAAAATAAGGACGAAAAGCGGAAGAACAACAAGCAGGCAGAATGACAGGGTGAAAGCTTTTTTAACCGGAACTCTCTTGATATCTCTCATGGAGAAAATTCTAACCTGTCATCGGCGAAAAATAAAATCCTCCGCACATGTGCAGAGGAAAGAAAATAAGTTTTTTCAGCTTTTCACCGGCAAAGCTCAACCCCCTTGAAAAGCCTTGTCATCATACTCCTTCAATCTCTCCTATAATCGTCTCGACTTCAGGCAGATCGAATTCGTTGACATAAAACTGCCGGCAGAATTGCGAGGAACCTGCAATGATATTCATAAACTCAGCATCTGCTGCATCCCTGACCATGTAGGGTATGCCGCGGCTGTCCAGTTCCTGCTCAATTCTTGAAGCTGTTACATTGTCTGTCGCATTATAGACAAGTTTCAGATTGAGTTCATTCATTACCGTTTCTCCAATGTGCGTTTTCTGTAGCACGAAAAATATTTTTATGTAAATAGGTTTTTGAAAAATTTCCGTTCTCTGAACTGCTTATAAGTGAAGAAATTGCGTGAATCATCTTTCACGGGTGAATTTATTCATCCACAGCGAAAAACCAGTTGAAGAAAAGCACGTGAAACAATAATATTCCACAGTCAGGAAAAAAATGCCATGAATGGAAAAACACTTTACAGAATCTATAACCTGAAGACGGATGCATCTTACTTCGCCATAAGTGGCAGCAACGGCAATGTATGCGCACAAGAGCGTTTCCGCCTCGACCTTGGAATGCATCCATGCAAATCACTTCAGGATGACTACACAAAAACCGGGCTTGAACTTTTCGTAATCGAAACAATAAAGGAAAGTGACGAGTCTGAAGAGCTCGTCACACTGAAAGCTGAACTTGAGAAACAGCTTGAAGATAAAGGAATAGACATCTACCGCTGAGCTTTGTCTGATATTATCATCTGGCGCACCCCTTCCACTGCAACACGTATTGCACCGGATGTGTCATGCACCTGCGGGTTGTCCATACCTTTCTTCGCCCTCTCCTGATTCGCAACTACCAGGAATGCGGAACCGGCTCTGACACCGAGTCTGGCTGCAACCGTGAAAAGCGCCGCGCTTTCCATCTCGCTTGCAAGAACGCCCAGCCTCTTCCATGCTTCCCATTTATTCAGCAGTTCGTAGCTCACCGGCATTTCTTCGGGATCATGCTGGCCGTAGAAGCTGTCCTTGCACTGCACGACGCCCATATGGTAATTCATGCCAAGCTTTATTGCGGCTTCGCGCAGAGCCAGGGCAACATTGAAATCAGCAACTGCAGGGAATTCGATCGGGGCATATTCGCGGCTTGTGCCTTCCATCCTCACGGCGCCTGTGGCAATGACGACATCACCGCCAACGACAGGAAGGGCGATACCTCCGCAGGTTCCCATTCTGATGAACGTATCGGCTCCGCATTTATAAAGCTCCTCCATCGCAATGGAGGCGGAAGGTCCTCCGATACCGGTGCTTGTGACACTCACCTTCTCCCCTTCAAGATAGCCTGTGTATGTGACGTACTCTCTTGAGTCTGCAACTTCTTTCGCATCATCAAGATGGGATGCGATCAGTGGAACTCTTTTCGGATCACCCGGCAGGATCACATACCGGCCGACATCGCCTTTTCTTATCCTGAGATGATACTGCAGTCCGCTTCCTTCTGTATAATCAGTCATGCTTTCCTCCAATGAACAGGTCTTAATTCTAACATACAGAAATCATATTTAATAGAAAAGATTTGTGAATTGCTTTTTAAGCATCGTACTCCACTTTATGATACCGTGGTATAAGTTCACCAGAAAGAAATTGCCTGTGAATTTTATGTTTTCAGAACCTTATTTTCATAAAAACTGCAAATTCCGCATCGAAAACGAACAAATATAACGTTCAGATATGCTTCAACAACACGCATCCAGACGGAATGTTTCGTATGAACTTAAATGAATCTGGCAGGAGAAACTTTGAATATTTCAGCAAGGTTCTTTGCCATTTGCCGGCTTATTGATCTTTCTCCTGTTTCCATATTTGAAACATACTGTTTTGCAATACCCAGCTCATCAGCAAGCTCCTTCTGTGTAAGACCATTCAGCTTCCTGTAAAATTTCAGGTTATAAGACGGGGTCTGCTCACTGACAGCTTCCTTATAAATATCACTATCATGCAGATTGATACAATCATCTGCTGAATCTTCAATACTTCTCAGGATTTCTTTCATTCTAACTGCCCGCTCCTATAACAGAGTATAGCTAAAAAGAAGAAAAGGAACTATGGAATCATTTACAAAATCTACTGCAGCATGACATACGTCTTTCCCATTCCACCGTCTTCAGGGTTGGCGAAGTAGTAATCCTTCACATCCTTCTGTTTCTTCAGGTATGCATGTATGCCCTGTGAGAGAATTCCGTTGCCGTAGCCGTGGATGATGGAGAATGATGAAGCAGAGTGGACAAGACAGGCTTCAATCTCCTCTGCTATCGCGTCAAGAGCCTCTGCAAGAGTCTTTCCCCTGAGATCAAGAGTCAGAGACGGCATCTTCGCGCTGGACTTGAAAGGAGAAACCGTTGCTTTCTTCTCTTCAGGCGCAGGTCTGAGATCTGAGGAAGGCAGAGTTATCTTCATTGAATCGATCGACACCTGATAGCGCCCCTTGCCCAGTGCTCTGAGGATTATGCCGCGGCGGGAAAAGCTTCCGCACAGAACCTCATCTCCCGGCTTGAAATCACGGTCGGCATCCACATTCGCCTTTTCAAGCTGTCTGTCAACTTCGGCATCAAGAGCGCGGCTCTTATCCTCAAGAGAGGAAATGAACGAGCGCACAGCCTTTGTCTTCTCCTTTGTAAGGGCACCTGTGCTCACATCCTTCACAAGGTGTTCAAGCTCACGTCTTTTGTCCTTCATCCAGACCCTGAGCTCATCTGCACCTTCCCTCTGAAGACGCAGACGCATTTCATCAAGTTCCCTTTCCTTCTCCTCACTCTTCTTTATCTGGGCTTCAAGCTTTCTCTTCTCAAGCGAGAGCTCGCTCACTTTTCTGTCAAGGGCACGGGATTTTCCGTTCAGAGCGGAAATGAGGGATGCAACGGAAGAAGATGATGAGAGGCTTTCCTTGGCCTGCTTTATTATGACAGGAGGCAGTCCCATCTTCTTTGCAGTCGCAATGGCATGGGAATCGCCGGGAAGCCCTGCAATGACACGGAATGTAGGCCTGCTTGATGATTCGTCAAAGTCCATTGACGCATTCAGCATTGCCTTGTCGCTGTAGGCATGCATTTTCACCTGCGAATAATGCGAAGTGATGAAAAGCATGCTGCCTTTTGTCTTGAAATAATCGAGGATGCTGTCAGTGAGGGCTGCGCCTTCAGAGGGATCAGTTCCGCTTCCGATCTCGTCAAGCAGGACAAGGGAATCAGCATCTGCCTGCCTGCATATTGATGCCACGTTGGCCATGTGGGACGAGAATGTGGAGAAGTTCTCAAGAATCGACTGCCCGTCTCCGATGTCAGTATAGACTGATGTGAAAAGAGGAAGAGTGCTGCCTTCGTCAAAGGGGGCAAAGCCGCAGGTCTGTGCGAGCAGGGAGAAAAGAGCCGCGGTTTTCATAGTGACCGTCTTTCCTCCGGCGTTCGGGCCTGAAAGCACGACAATTCTGATGCCTTCTTCAAGAGACAGGCTTATGGGAACAGCTTTGTCGAAAAGCAGCGGATGACGTGCATTCTTAAGGTTCATGAGACTGGAGAAAGTGACTCTGCTGCTTCTGGTTTCCTTTACGAAAAGCGCAAAGGAATAATGAAAATCGAAATCAGCGGCATAGGAGTCAAGTTCCCTGAGGCTTGTAATCACATTCCGCACCTTTCTTGAAAGATCGGACAGGATCTTATGTTTCATCCTCACTATCTCATCCTCGGCAAGCACGACCTTGTTGTTGAGCTCGACAAGCTCGAAAGGCTCGACGAAAAGAGTCGATCCTGTTGCGGATGACCCCTGGACATAACCTGCCACCTCACTTTTTCTCTCCCTCTTCACGGGAAGGGCGATACGCTCATTCCTGTACACTGCCTCGCCTGTCTGGAATACCGATGCATTGGCTGCCATGTAGGACTGGGCATAGCTCTGCCTTCTCAGGCGCTCGCTTTCAAGCGCCCTGTAAAGAGGCCTGAGCAGAGGATGGGTTTCAAGAACGCTGCCATCCGGTGAGAGTGATGATGATATTTCCATGCCAAGAGAGCGCAGTTCATCTGAAACCAGTGAATCATTTTCCTCGAAGGCTGCAAGAAGATTGGCAGCTGAGATGAATGAGGAGACAAGATAGATGTCACGGCCATCAAAATCGGGAATCTTCCTCTCATATGTATCGAAAAGGGATGAAAGCGATACGAAAGGCGAAAGTGAGACCTTTCCTTCGATTATCCTTTCCAGTATTTCCTCAATTCTGGCGGCACGGGATGCGATGAGGCTCTCATCGCTTGTGAAGGCAGAGGGGCTTATCTTCTCCTTTCCGCCTTCACTCAGGCTGTGACGCCTGACAAGCGAGAGCACCTGCTCAAATTCAAGATCCGCGATTGTTCTTTCTCTTATCATTGTTTGTTCTTTCTGAATTTAGTGCGAAGATACCCGGGCTTTCTTGACTCAAGGCTTTCAAGCAGTCCGAGGTAGCTTGTATAACGGTCAGGATCGATGAGTCCGTCCTCAAGTGCCCTGATGACGGCACAGCCGGGTTCCGTTGAATGGGTGCAGGATGAGTATTCGCATTCACCTGCATAGCGCGAGAACTCAATGAAGCTTTCTGAAAGGACGCTTTTGTCCTCATAGGGAACAAGAAGCTCCCTCACACCAGGAGTGTCTATTATCCTGATATCATCCCTTTCCAGATAAAGGGCATGATTCGTCGTATGCCTGCCCCTCTGGTATTTCTGGCTTATTTCCCCGGTGATCTGTTTTTTCTCCGGCCTGATTATAAGATTGACAAGGCTGCTCTTGCCCACCCCGCTCTGACCGACGAAAGCAGTGGTCCTACCACGGAGAAGAGCCTTAAAATCCTCAATATTCTCCCCTGTGGCTGCGCTGACGGCAATGATTCTGTATCCAAGCTTATGATAAAGCGCCCAGCGGTCAAACTCATCCTCAGTCAGGTCAAAGTCGCATTTGTTCATCACTATGATCACATCGCAGGACTGCACGCAGCTGAGCGCCCGGTCCAGAAAGCGAGGACGGAAGGGAGGCTCGTATGCACTTGTTATGATCGCGGTCTGATCCATGTTGGCCGCAATCGTCTGGTTCTTCTCGAGTTTCACGTTCCAGCGCACGAAAGCGCTCTTCCTCTCAAGACGCGCCGTAATGAGCCCTTCGGTTTCACTGTAAGGGGTGAATTCCACATAGTCGCCTACGGCAAGCGGGTTATACTCAAAGTCCTCAAGAGGAAGTTTCTTTCCCTTGATGCGCAGTCTGTAATGCCTTCCGCTCTCCTCATCATATGCGTCATAAAGATTGTTGATCGCTTTTCTGATCTGTGCTTTCACAGAAGATGAGTGTAGCACAAGTGATGCTGATTGACAAACCTCACTCAAGGCCTGATCCTTATGGTATGTTCAGTGCACAGATCTGCTCCCATCCGGGCTGCAACAGCTATGTGAGCCCGCCTTTTGATACCTGCTTTCACCATTCGGACAGTGAGGAGAGAAAGATAATTCTCGGCAATCTCGAAAAGATTCTCAGCCAGAAGAAAAACATAAAGGACATCACGGTAGTCGGCGGAGATTTCGAGAACGTAAATGTCAGGGAAAGGAGGCTCACCGCATCCAACTTCGCCTTCTCCACCTTCACCGGCTGCGATTTCTCATCCTGCGACATGTACACATGCTTCTTCGACATGTGCATCTTCATAAACTGCCGCTTTGACAATCTTGAGGCAAGTTACTCCATTTTCTCAGGTTCGGATCTGAGAGGATGCTCATTCACCGGCTCATCGCTGATCAACTGCAACTTCATGGGAATCGACAGCGTCGGCAATGATTTCTCACACTCGGATCTTTATTTCTCCAATTTCAGCATGAGCAAGATTTTCAATACGAATTTCGATGACTGCAACCTCAAGAGAGTCAACTTCCGTGCCAGTGCCATAAAGAACGTCTCATTCCGCTATTCAAATCCGGAGGAGGCATTCTTCAAAGATGAGGTGGAGGATGTGATGTCATGAAAATATTCTCCCATTTCTGTCCTCAGGGACAGGTGAACACATATCTTGTTACACAGGGGAAGAGAAACTGCGATGCCCTCATAATAGACCCGGCTGATCTGGATGCCGATCTCATTTCCATAATAGAAAAATATGAACTGAACATAGCGGGGCTTCTTGTAACGCATGATCATGAGCAGCATGTGAGGGGAATCGGGAAGATCGAGAAGGTATACCCCTGCCCTGTATATGCGTTCAAGGATTCCGTCCAGGGCTTTGACTGCGTGAGGCTGAGGGAAGGGAAAGGCATCAGGATCTCGGATTTCTCCATAGACATCCTCTATGTGCCGGGTCATTCACCCGACTCGCTTGCATTCGTCATCGGAAACTGCATCTTCACAGGCGACACGCTTGCCGCAGGAAGAGTTTCCACGACAACCAACAACCTTGCCCATGCGATACTCGCACGGAATATATCGCAGAAGATAATGACATATGACGATAACTTCCTCATCTTTCCCGGACACGGCTGTCCGACAAAGATCAGGATTGAACGTCTTTTCAACCATGATCTGCTGGAAAGCGAGGTGCAGCTAAGCGAGAATCTGTTTTAGGACAGATCTTATCCTTTCAGGCATACGGGCATAGAACGTCATTCTCACCCCGCTGACAGGATGGTCGAAGCTGAGTGAAAGCGCATGAAGGCACAGCTGGACAGAAGGGAAATTCCCGTCTCTGTTTGAATATATGTCATCACCGAGAAGAGGATGATTGATGCTTTTCATGTGAACCCGTATCTGATGGGTGCGTCCGGTCTCGATCCTGATGCGGAGAAAGGCATAATTCTGACTCTGTCTGAGGACGGTGTAATGAGTCACGGCGCTCTTTCCCTTCTTCACATCATCACATGCAATGAAACTTTTCCTGTCGGAGGGATTCCTTACGATGTTTTTATCTATCGTTCCCCTCTTTCCGGCGAAATACCCTTTTGCAATGGCAATATATATTTTTTCCGTGGTATGGGAGGCAAACTGAGATGCAAGATTCCTGTGGGCTTCACCCGTCTTTGCGATCACCATGACACCGGATGTGTCCTTATCCAGGCGGTGCACGATGCCGGGCCGCATAAGGTTGACTTCCTCATCCTCGCTTGTGGCGAAATCCTCGCCGTACCGGTACAGCAGTGCATTGACAAGAGTACCGGACCAGTTGCCGGCGCCGGGGTGCACAACCATGCCGCAGGGCTTGTTTATTACAAGGACGGAATCATCCTCATAAAGTACATCAAGGGGGATATCCTCGCCTTCAAGACCTTCGAAAACCTCCTCGCTCCATGTGACAGTCACAATGTCGCCGGCACTGACGCGGAAACTTTTCTTGACAACCCTGTCATTCACATAGATCACAGCGGAGGGATGTGAGAAAACCGAACGCGGGATATCACAAGAGACCTTGTCCACACGACCGGCACTCTGTGCCGTGAATGAAAGACTTTCCTTCCTTATCATCCGCTCACTTCTCCGATGATCCAGTCGGCTGCGGAAATTGAAAGCGACAGTCCGCCCGCGATGAGCATCTGCCAGCCGAACTCCTGTATGCCGTCCGCACTCACCCAGCCCGCATTCTCCATTAGATTCCAGGCAAGCACCGAAAGCGGCAGCGTGATGACAAGAGAGCCGAAGAAAAGACTTTCAGCCCTTCTGAGTTTCATAGTCCAGATGGGAAACTCATCCTCTCCATATGGTTCATAGCTGAGTTTCGCCTCGGCAAAAAGAGGAGAAAGGGCGATGGCTATGACAAGAAAGAAAGCAATCAGTTTTTCAGGCATCATAGTTCCTTGCACCGAAGATCGCACTTCCGATCCTCACTTCATTGCTGCCTTCCTCTATCGCCTGTCTGTAGTCCGCACTCATGCCCATGCTGAGAACGGCAAGATGATATCCTGCGGCATTGAGCTTGTCGTAAAGTCCCCTGACGTATCGGAACGCCTTTCTGTTCTTCTCTTCATCAAAGCCCAGCGGCCCCACTGTCATAAGACCGCACAGCCTCAGATGGGGGCAGTCTGCCAGATGGGACACACCTTTCATGAGCTCATCTTCATCAGCGAAACCTGACTTCTGCTCTTCCCCTGAAGAATTCACTTCAAAGAGTATGTCCATTACACGGTCCGCCCCGGCAAGATGCTTTTCAAGCTCGTCCATGAGAGGAATTGAATCCACACTGTCAATGCGGTCGACAAGGGAAACTGCCTTTTTAGCCTTGTTGCGCTGAAGATGTCCTATAAGACACAGCTTCATCCCCTGCGGCCGTTCACAGAGAGGAGGAAACTTCGCCTCAATCTCCTGCACCCGGTTCTCTCCGAAGAGTCGCTGGCCCTGATCATATGCCTCAAGAATGTCCTCATAAGGATGCGTCTTGCTGACAGCCATGAGAACAACATCATGGCTGCAGGCAGCGGCACATTCATCAACATCATTTCTGACAGCTTTTATGTTAACCATTATTCTTTCTTTCCTTGCGGGCTTTCTTTTCGGCCTTATGCCCGGCTTTCCTTGCTTTGTACTCTTCTTTCAGCTCATTGACAAGAGCACGGGCCTTTTCAAGCTGCTCCGCACCATCGCGCAGTGTGAGAGACGGGTTGCTTTCGAAAATTCTCTTTCCATAAGAATAGTAACGCTTCTTGCGGCCTTCAAGCTCAAGGGCGAATCTTTCCTTCGCCTGTGCGAAACTTTCAGGGGAAAGAGTTGACTTGAGGGCCTTGAGGGAAGCTTCCGCATTGGCCTTTGCCACGTTGATTTCCTTCACGAATTCCTGGAACTTGCTCATCTTCGATACAGACACGGCTGTGTCAGCGGACATGAGGCCCACAATTACAAGTGACAGTACATTGACCAGCGTCATGTTGAGCCCCGCCAGGAAATTGTATATGGGATCATTGACGACATAGACAATGAAAAGGCAGAGAAGTCCGAAAAGCGTTGAATTCAGGGCGCATACCCTTCCGTTTATGTTCAGAGGATAAGTTGAATAGTCCCACAGCTTCACATGAAAAAGCTTCTCAAGCGCAAAGCTCGTGAAGTATTCAAGAACTGACGTGAGTACTACTCCGCAGATGAAAACAAGATACCAGTGTTCACGGAAAGGATACAGGACCACAATCACGATCATGGCGCCGAAACCGTAAATGGGAAGATACGGTCCTATGAGAAAACCGCGGTTTACGAATCTCTTCTTGGGTACCGAGCAGTACACGACTTCACATATCCAGCCGAGCACGCAGTAAATGAAGAAACTGAGAACAAAGGTGTCAACACTGTACATACCGCCTCCAGATAAAAAAAAAGTCAGGTAACATGTACCTGACTTCCAGTGGAGGATACAAGGATTGAACTTGTGACATCCTGCTTGTAAGGCAGGCGCTCTCCCGCTGAGCTAATCCTCCGTAATTGCCTGATCTCTCAGCAACGATGATTAACTTAGCAGAAAATCTCATTTTAAGTCAATAGAAAACCGCTTAAAAATGAGAAAGCCAGATAAGCCGTGCTGCTGAAAGCAAATACATTGACCTCAAGTACTGTTTTCTTTATTCAGATTAATACGACGAAGACAAATTGGCAAGGATTTCCGGTTCCGAGGAAAACTATTTTCCCTCCCGTAATTGAATTTTTTCACTCTCCCTGCTAATACTGATTCCATGACCGAACAACGCCTTATGCTATTTGAGAGCGAAAGAGTCCCGAAAGCCGTGCTCAAGCTGGCCATACCTACGGTGCTCTCCTCTCTTGTAATGACAATATATTCGCTTGCCGACACTTTCTTTGTCGGCATGCTCAACAACAGCATCGAAAACGCCGCAGTCACGCTTTCCGCACCTGTCCTTCTTGCATTCAATGCCGTCAACAACCTTTTCGGTGTCGGTTCTTCCTCGATGATGAGCCGGGCGCTGGGGCGCAAGGACTACAGAACCGCATACAGGAGCTCGGCATTCGGCTTCTACTGCTCAATCGTCAGCGGCATTCTTTTCTCGTCCCTCTGCTTTTTCTTCAATGACGGGCTGCTTGTCCTGATCGGCGCAGATGCATCCACAATGGAAGCTACACGGGCATACCTGAAATGGACGGTCGTATTCGGTGCATCTCCGTCAATCCTCAACGTAGTCTTCGCCTATCTTGTCCGCGCCGAAGGCTCTGCAATGCATGCAAGCATAGGGACAATGAGCGGCTGTGCGCTTAACATCATTCTCGATCCCATTTTCGTACTTCCGCAGTTTGCGGGCATGGGAGCGGAAGGCGCAGGACTTGCAACACTCATATCAAACTGTTTTGCCGTACTTTATTTCCTTATCCTCATAACAGTCCGGAAAGGAAAGACCTTTGTCACCATAAGTCCCAGGCACGTCTGCCTGAAACGGTATATCGTTCTGGGTGTGTGCGCGGTCGGCATTCCTGCATCCATACAGAATCTGCTGAATGTGACTGGAATGACGCTTCTGAACAATTTCACATCCGTCTACGGTGCCGATGCCGTTGCCGCAATGGGAATAGCACAGAGGCTGAACAACGTCCCCTACAGCATTGCCAACGGCTTCACGCAAGGAGTGATGCCGCTTGTCAGCTATACATTTGCAAGCGGGAATCACAAAAGAATGAAGGAGGCGATAATATTCGCGGCAAAAGTGGTAGTCACATCGCTTCTTGCCGTAACAGTCATATACAGCATCGAATCTCCTTTCTTCATCTCTCTTTTCATGTCAGACGATACTGTTGTCTCCTACGGGACACGCTTCCTCAGAGGCTTCTGTCTGGGCATTCCCCTTCTTGCCGTCGACTTTCTTGCCGTCGGCGTTTTCCAGGCTGTGGGAAAAGGATTCTATTCACTCTGCTTCGCAATAATGAGGAAGATCGTCCTTGAAATTCCGGCGATCATAATACTCAATACGCTTTTCCCTCTTTACGGTCTTGCCTATTCACAGGCGGCGGCGGAATCCGTCATGGCTCTTCTTGCCGTCATGACGCTGACAAGGCTTGTGAGAAAGATCAGCGAAGGAAAGCTTGTCGACAGCGCAGGGCGCAGCTGAGAGTCTCCTTCATGCCTGTCTCATCGGCAATGCCGCATCCGGCGATATCGAAGGCAGTGCCGTGATCAACAGATATTCTGAGAACCGGCATGCCGAGCGTAAGACTTATTGTCTTGTCGAAATTGTATGTCTTCGCCGCGATATGACCCTGGTCATGGTAAAGGCTCAGCACAGCTGAATATTTTCCTTTCAGGCACTGGTGGAAAACGCTGTCCGCGCTCACGGGGCCCGCGACATCAAGTCCCATCCTGCGGCATTCATCCACTGCCCTTTCTATTTCCTTTTCCTCATCACCGAAAAGACCGCCATCAGAGCTGTGAGGATTAAGGCCTGCAACTGCGAAAGTCCCTCTGACACCAAGTCTTTCCAGCTCTTTCATGCAGCGGGGTATGTAATCCATCAGACGCTGATATGTCACCATATCGCAGGCCTTTCTGAGGGGCACATGGCGGGAGAGGAAGAATATCCTCATGTTCTCAACCTGGAACATGGTAAGCGGATCGTCAGTGCCGGTAAGGGATGCGAATATTTCAGTGTGTCCTATGTACGGGACTCCTGCCATTCTGAGTGAGACCTTGTTTATGGGGGCAGTGCATACACACTCAACCTTTCCCTCCAGTGCATCTTTCACGGCCTTCTCTATGTATTCATATGCTGCCCTGCCGCATAGTGCGGACTCTTCTCCCATCATGAAATCTGCTGGGGAAAGATTATGAAGATCCATGACATTCACCATTCCCTTCACGCACTGGCTGACATCGCTTACCGCATTGAAGATATAGTCAAAGCCAAGCGCCCTGTTCTCCTTTTCCAGAATGCGCGTATCACCGTAAATGAGAAAATCATCAGTGCTGAAAGACTTAAGTGCCTTGAGAATGATCTCAGGTCCGATACCTGCCGCGTCTCCGAGTGTGAGTGCAATCATGAAAAACCCCTTATTGTTTTTTCAAGTCTATCACCATTTGTCTTTCTTGGATACATTTTCACATATATTCTAAATATTTTATTATATTGAAAATAATTAAAAATATACAAAAAAATTTGTTGACAACTTTCAAAATAGCCCCTTAAGATGTAAGCACAGGGAGGCAATAGAGATAAGAACTCTAGCAGCTCATAAAAGAAAAAGCATCATAAGCCCATGATGGTGTGTAAACCGGAAAGGATAGCTTGGTGCTGAAAGACATGAGCAGGCTGCCAGAATGAGAACCCATCTCTATTATAAAGAACAAGCCTCCAGGACAGATGAGAGCCCGGACAATTGTTCATGAAGCAAAGTGAACGATAAAACAGAAGTCCGGGCTGTATTTTTCCTTTTCCCGAGGACAAAATTCATCTTCCGTGAATACAGAATAGCGTTTCATCTTTTTTTAGTAAAAAACTATTGAATTTGCATTCATTATTATTCAAACTTGCTTTAAAACTGCCGCTTTTATCATTCTCGGACTCTATTTCCCCCTCCCTGAGCTGAGAGAAAGCGGCGGCTTTTCAAATATCCACTGCAATCTATGATCAGCTTGTATATCACGACAGAGGACTTAAGGAACCCTAAAGAATGAGTCTCCTGCCAGTTGCAGAAAACTCTTTTATTGTTCTCAGCATAAATCCATTCCATTCCATCTATGATCAGATATCAAGTGCTGCATGGTATCCCTGATAGATTGCTGTTGTGATGTTCGCCACTCTGGAACAGTCTCCAATTTCACGAACCCAGGGAGCAGATGTACGCAATGCTTCGACACATTCCCTCTCTGCCACTTGTCCCGCAGCACATATCACACTCTTTCCTGCGACAAATACTTCTCTGCCACAGCTATCACGGCATACCAAGCCGTCGTCCGTTACCTTCAGAGCAGTATGATTAAGGAAAACCGATGCATACTTGTCTACCATATTCATAAGAATTGGACGGTGGCGAATATTGCAGTCCGAGGCCAGCTGGTTTCTCATCTCAACAATGACGACTTTATGGCCTTCCATGCCGAGATGAACCGCGCATTCACAACCTGCCAGACCACCGCCGAGAACAACGACAGTATCAGCAACACTGTTTTTCTTCAGATGGTAGTCGTTGACTATGATGACATTATCTTTGTCAATTCCATCGAGCGGAGGAATAAAAGGCCTGCTGCCGACTGCTATGATCAGGGCCTCGGCCTTAAGATCCTCAATGAGCTCAGGCGTTGCCTCTGTATTCAGTCTCACTTCTACCCCCGCAAGGCGGGCTTGACGTTCCAGTGTCAGTCCCAGTCGATACATTTCATATTTGAAAGGAATGGCCTGTTCACTGACAAGGATACCTCCCAGCACATCTTTTTTCTCCAGCAGTGTGACATGATGTCCGCGTCTGGCTGCAATTATGGCTGCCTCAAGGCCGCCAACACCGCCTCCTGCAACAACAACCCTTTTTCTACTGGAAGCCAGTGTAAGATGAAGACCTTCCATCTCACGTCCTATAAGTGGATTGACAGCACAGCGTCTCGTACCGGTTGCCGGGCGCTCGGCCATGCAGGTGAAACAACGCAGGCAGTGTACAATCTCGTCGTCCCGACCGGCAATAACCTTATTAGGCAGTTCATGATCGGCAAGCAGAGCCCTGGCCATCTCCACAACATCTGCCTTCCCTGTGGCAATAATCTCTTCCATCTGAGCCGGGTCATTCAGGGCACCTATAGTGGCTACAGGTTTCGAAACATGTTTCTTTATTTCAGCTGCCAGCCAGACGTTGTCACCGTGAGGTACAAACATCGGCAAATGAGTACGATAGAAGCCAAACTGGTAACTGCCTGCCGACACGTGAATCAGATCAACCAGATCCTCAAGCCCCTGTGCGATTGCGATACCGCCATTGATATCATATCCGCCATCGAAAAACTCAGCTCCGCTCATGCGCAGCTCAACCGGAAAGCCGTCCCCTACCGCATCCCTCACAGATTGCAGCACGCGACGTGCAAAGCGCAGCCTGTTATCAAAGGATCCGCCGTACTCGTCATCACGATGATTAAACGCAGGAGAGAGGAACTGGTTGATCAGCCAGCCATGTCCGGCATGAACCATGACCATCTGAAAACCTGCACGTTTTGCCAGAGCCGCACTCTCGCCATAGGAATGTATGATATCATCAATCTGCTCCGGGCTGAGTGCCCTGACAGGAATGCCGTCAGGACGAACCCAGTCACTTGGTCCATATTGTGTTAACCCGTGCTTTCTGTCTTTATCAATGAGATAAGTACCCGCATACTGTCCGCTGTGGCTCAGTTCTACGCCCGGCACAGCGCCATGCCTCGAAATCGCATCGGCTACGAATGCCCAGCTTGCCAGACAGCCCGGAGTCTTCAAATCAAGATGAAACATATGTGAGGCATCCGTCTGCGGATGTACAACAAGCTCGCTGGCTGTGACTGCTGCAGCCCCGCCCATGGCCCTCACTTCATAGAATCCCGGAGTCCTCGGGCCGACACAGCAGTCAGATGTAATATCGGTTCCCCCCATCGGGGCAGAGAACATCCTGTTGCGGAATGTAATGTTGCCAAGCCTGATCGGCTTGCACAGATGCGGATACTTTCTGATCATTCTCACCTCACTGACATCAGAAATTAATACTTTACATATGATTAAAATGTTTTGTCCTAATACAAAAGCTCCATACTGCATTGCGGCAGTGTGGAGCAAAATACAATTTACACAACACAAGTCGGTCAGACAGCATCAGAGCCCATGTACAGAAGCTTTCCGTTTATTTTGGAAAATTTCGACATGAACTGATCCCAGGAAGTCCAGCTTTCACCGGGATAATTGGCATGACTCATATCGCGAACGGTGCCAACAGTCAGCATCGGAACTTTTCTGCTGTTGAGATATACGTAATAACTGATTTCACCGCAGGTGTACTTCAGCGGCTTCTCATCCAGATCGTATATTTTCATCAGATTCTTAAGGAAGGCTGCGATGTCGTGAGCCGCATGATACTCAAGCTCTCCATTCTCATGGTCTGCACACAGCCAGTCCTTTTCTCCGAAGAGGAAGAAAAAAGGTACAGCCGGGTCTATCTTTTCAGGAAGATGCAGTTCTTCATCAGGACTTACAAGAGCCGACCATGGAGCCACGGCCGCGAAAACATCAGGAGCTTTTTGGGCAAGGGTCGAGGTCATCATGCCTCCGCTGGACTGCCCGCAGGCATAAATGCGGCTCTCATCAATACAGCAACGTGACTTCACATCATCGATAACAGCAAGGATAAACTTCACATCGTCAATCTTCTCACCTTTGTAGGAGCCTTCCCACAAGAGAAGGTTTCTAAGAGCATCAGGTTTCTGCTGCGAGACACATGCCTCGGGGAATACGACAATGAAATCTCTTTCCTCTGCAACCCGGCTCATGCCGGAAAGACTGATGAAACTGTCTGCACTGCCCCCTCGTCCATGCATGCAGACTACAAGAGGAACTCTCTTGCCGCTCTTAGCCACACGCTCCGGCACATACTCATACCACAGACGTGTCCAGCCATCTATTTCCATTGTATGGCGTGTAAAGCCATATGCTTCAGGATCAATGCGCAGCCTCAGCTGTTTGGTGCCGAATCCGCGGTGACGACAGGCCAGACTCAGATAATTCCAGACTGCGTCCAGGAACGGAGATTCCAGCCGTCCTTCATACCCATTTGTAACACGGACCTGTGCGATGTTCTCCTCATTTGTCTGACTTTTGAGGCAGACACTTGAGGGGAAATGGATCTCATCAGCCAACTGGCTGGAAAAACACTCGTCTGTGCATGCGTTGTTAGTCATCCAGTAACTGAATGCAGCTTCATTGGCTCCTTTTTTCATTTTCCAGGCCATCCACACAGGTACCGCAACCTTCGCTGCGGAAATCACAAGTTCTGTCTTGCCTGTGTTCTGTGCCCCTGCGCTTGTTGTTCCGTTGAAAGTCACCTTGTCATCAAGATCTCCGAACGTAGCCAGTCCGGACCACTCACTCGACATCTTCATGACGGCCTGCTGTGCAACGGTTGCCCCTCTGTCAACACCGAAAGCATAAATATTGTCCTGCATGGTAACATAGCCGCGACGTCCATTGATCTGCACATATACCCGGTTCATGTAGTCGGCATCATCTCCGTCAAGACTCCAGCCTCCGGGGCCGCTAACCAGCACATGAAGGAACACATGATGTCTGTCGGCAAAATCAAGCCACGGACTGTGCTCAAGATAGTCGCTCACACTTTCACTATCCGGTGCTGCGACTACCACGCAGGGCTGGTTATAAACGAGTCCCTCAGTGATATATGTATAGAAAGTACGGATCTTGCCGTTTACTTCCACAGACTCCTTGAAAAGGCCGTTGACGAGGCATTTGCGCGGTTCATTATGGTCCACATCCAGGACACTCATATCCTTGGGAAAAGTCTTCGCTTCAAGCATGGCTATTCACTCCTATTCCATTATGCATTAAGGATACATCGGGAAGACAGTCATTATCCATGAGACATTGACAACACACAGCAGGATTGCAGGAATAACAGACTGCTTGACGATTGACTTAAGGTCATATCCGCCGTTTGCCATACACATCGGGATGGCAGGTGTTGCCATCGGTGTCATGAAGGAACTAAGACATGCCGACTGAACCAGGAGAACGATTCCCACAGGATTTGCTCCCATTGCCTTGCAGGCCAGGATTGCAATCGGAATGAAGATTATGATGACAGTTCTGTTCATCATGACCTGAGTGAGCAGGAACGGAACGAGGAAGAAGATGAAACCGATCAGATACGGGTTGGACAGTCTGTTGGCGAAGCTGGCAAGTATGCTTCCGACAACCTCTCCTGCTCCGGTCTGACTGAGAGCTCCACCCATCGCAAGGGATCCGACAAAGAGGAAGGCCATAGGCAGATTGACTGCTGCGACAGCTTCCTTCTCAGACAAAACTCCGAACAGGACCATTGCAACAGCACCAGTCATACAGATGACCCAGGTCTGGATTCCGAGCTGCGGCTGGAAAAGCAGGGCAAGGGTTGTGACAATGAATATGATATAACCTGCACGTTCCTTGAAAGGAGAAAGAGGTTCGCGCTTGTCAGCACGGCTCTCGATGGCTTTTCCCTTAAGGGGAGACTCTGTGGGGCTGAACTTTGTCGAGAAGAACACACAGTAGATGAACATCACGATCATGGAGGGAAGACGGGCTTTCATACAGTCTGTCAGTGCTACTGCATATGTTGTATAAGTGTTTGCCTCCAGATAGCCGTTCATCTCAGCAAATACTGTGGCACCTGCACCAAGAGGCAGTATGGAAACAGTCGAGATACAGGCAATGGCAATCGGAAAAAGCACCTTGGACGGACTTATGTTCATCTCCTCACAGGTGGCAATAAGCATCGGAGCCATAATACCATAGACTATAACAGAGCTCTGAATGAACTGAGATAGCAGCATCGTGATCAGGATGTAGCCGAACATGACGCGCGTCAGGGACCCCTTTGCGATCCGGTTGACGCTGGCAGCGACTTTGCGCACGAACTGCGTCCGGTTGAAGCCTGCCGCGACAACGAACATTGACATCATCATCAGGCCGTTCGCATTGCCGAAATATCCTGCGGCTGTAGCAGGATCCAGACAGCCTGTGAGCACGAAGGCCAGCATGCTGACCAGAGCGGTCAGTCCCATCGGCCACTTACCGATGATGTAGCTGACCATTGTGAGGACACAGATAATCAGACAGATTACTAAGTGACTCATTTTTCCTCTCCTTTTTGTATTTTGTTTCAAAGTAACAGGAGTCCGCTGTAATTTCGCAGTGACCTTCCCGTCTGTTCACGATTTCATTATGGATTGCATCAAGCAGATAAACAAATTTATAATCCTAATGTTTATATAAATAAAATTTATCAAGACGCTGTCTGCCGGAGTCATTCCCCCAGCAGACATTCATGTTTGTTTATACAAAACGGCATACATGGTCGACAGCGATGTCTGAAAAGCCGTAAGCCTCCGCTTTGGTGAGCTTGCCATTGCTGATTGCGACAATCTCATCCAGAAGTTCCCTCCCCATTTCCTCACTGGTTTTCTCTCCCCTGACGATCGGGGAAAGATCGTAGTCCATATTGTCTTCCATATGCTTGTAGGTATACTCATTCGCAGTGACTTTCATGACAGGCACAATTGCGTTCCCCGTAGGTGTTCCACGTCCTGTGGTGAATATGACAACCTGACATCCACCGGCAACCATGGATGTGACGGAAGAGATGTCATATCCTGCTGTATCCATGACAATCGCACCATGTCTGGTCGGGCGTTCTGCCTGCTCCAGAACCTCGACAATGGGTCTTTTGCCACCTTTGCGGATGCATCCAAGGCTCTTCTCATCCAAGGTGGAAAGCCCCCCGGCCTTATTGCCAGGTGTCGGCTGACCGGCACGACAGTCCTGACCGGCTTTCATGAGATGCTCCTCATAAGCGCGGCATACCTCGATAATCTCATTATGGATTTTCGCTGTCGCGGCTCTTCTGGCAATAACATGTTCACCTCCAATCCATTCAATTGACTCACTGATCATACTGGTGGCACCATAGTCAACCAGAAGATCGCTGAGTTCCCCGACTGCTGGATTGGCTGCAATTCCGGAAGTAGCGTCAGAGCCTCCGCACTCAATGCCAAGAAACAGCTCGGAAATATCGAAAAGCTCCTTCTGCTGTAAAGCAGCCTGTGATGCCATCTCACGCGCTGCCCTCACTGCCTTCTCAATAGTTTTTACAGTTCCGCCCTCCTCCTGTATTCCGAATGAGATGACCGGTTTGCCCGTCATTTTCTGTATTTTCTCCCTCAGCTGCCGGTGTCCGACTGTCTCACAGCCCAGGCCGATAATAACAACACCATAGACATTGGGATTGCATGCAAAACCGGTGAGAACCTTCTGGCTCATATCGGTGTTGGCCGCCACATCCGAACAGCCGGTGTTGAAAATAATATTCACTGCACCGCGGACCTGTGAGGCGACAATGCGGGCAGATTCACTGCCACATGCACAGCCGGGTAAAATCAGCACATGATTTCTGATGCCCGGACGTCCCTCAGTTCTCCTGTAGCCCCAGAACTTAAGACCTTCTTTTGTCCTGCTGAACTCAGGAACAGTCTTACCATCCTCCTCAACCAGCTCGCTGTCATAGTCGCGTGGCACACTGTGTATGTTTTCATGGTTGACGAGATGTCCACGGGATATTGGTCTGAGGGTCTGTCCGATCATTTCACCATACTTTGTGACAGATCCGCATTCAGGAAAGTCGACAAGGGCAACTTTGTGACATGACGGGATATCTTCTTTGGCGATGAGCGTGACTGTTCTGCCCCCATCCTGGTAGACAATCTCTTCCCCTGCCGCCACATCGGTTACGCAGGTGACCACATTGTCCTTGCTGTCCATCATAAGTGCATTAACTTGCATAGTATCTCCTCCACCAGCGCCAGGTCTGGTCTTGCTTTACTTTGTCCTGTTTTTAAGCTATAGTCAAATTTATATTCCTAATGTTTATATAAATCATTTTTATATTATGAGGTAAACAGAATGTCGCCAGAGATGAAGTACATTTTCACAGTCTATCAGGAAGGCAGCTTCTCAAAAGCAGCAGAAAAGCTCTTCATCACACAGCCTGCACTGAGCATAGCAGTGAAGAAAGTGGAAGATGAAATAGGCATGCCTCTGTTTGACAGAAGGCGCAAGCCTCTGACGCTTACGGAGGCAGGAGAAGTGTATATTGACACTGTGAAGAAAACCCAGCTGCTGGAAATGGAAAGAAACCAGAAACTGGACGACATCAAAAATCTGTCGACAGGTCTTGTCAGAGTGGGAGGCACCCATTTCCTTAATTCGTATATACTTCCTCCATATTTTGCCGAATACAGCAGAAAGTATCCCGGTATCACTCTGACAATCTATGAACGCAGCTCCTTTGAAATGGAAAACATGCTATCCTCCAAAGACATTGATCTGACTTTCAGCTGCAAGCCGGAGGAGATACGCAAGTTTCCGAACATCAGGATGTTCGAAGATCATGTTATCTTTGCTGTGCCTGTAACCGACAGTTTCAATGACAGGTACAGAGAAAAGGCCCTGAGTGCCGCTGACATCCTCTCAGGCCGGCATCTCATGCCCGATACTCCGAAGCTTTCCATAAAGGAAATCGGAGACCAGAAGATTATATTGCTGAGAAAAGGGAACAATCTCTATGAAAGAGTCCTGGAGATGTACCTTGAAGAAAGTGTCGAACCTCATGTCAGGCTGGACCTGAATCAGCTGGTGACAGCATATCATCTGGCCGAAGCCGGCATGGGATCGGTTTTCACAAGCGACAGACTTGTAAAGAAATGGGATGACCGTCTTCTCTTCTACCCCCTGGCCTCCCCTCTGGCATCACGAACATTTCACATCCTGCTTGCCAGTAATGCATATGTGCCGATTGCTGTACAGAAGATGGTGGATCTGCTCCAAAAGCCTGTTTTGAATTCTTGAATATGAATGAGGCAGGTTCTTCCAGAATTCACTTAGCGCATGCCATCATAATCAGTCAAAGCGTCTTTTTTTAATTCTGCTTCATGACTATAATCATTCTCATGACTATACGCTTTGCTACAAAGGAAGACGCACCTGCCCTTCTCGGCATCTATAATCAGTATATTGGGACTCCCATAACATTTGAGACGGAACTTCCATCTCTTGATGAATTCGTCAGCAGAATCGAAACTTATTCCTCATTCTATCCCTATCTTGTCTCTGAGAATGAGGAAGGAAAGATAACAGGCTATGCCTATGCCCACAGGATTTTCGAGCGTGCAAGCTACCGCTTCGATGTGGAAACCACAATATATGTCGCTCAGGAGGCGCATCACAACGGAACGGCAAAGATGCTGTACGATACTCTTCTCTCATATCTGAAAAAGATGAATGTCATAAATGCATATGCTCTTGTGACAGGTCCCAACAGACAGTCGATCCATTTTCACAGGAAATGCGGCTTCAAAGACTTTGCGACATTCAGTGAAAGCGGAATAAAAAACGGCAGGTGGATTGACGTCATCTGGTTCATCAAGGTGCTGAACGGGAAAAGCAGCAATCCACCTGAGCTGAAAGGCATAAAAGAAGTCCTGGCTGAGCAGGACTTGTGAATGTCATTTGATTTCGAATTTCTGATGGTCTTTGAGGACGACATCGTGGGCACCGCCCTCTACTATTGAAGTTGGGCTGACTATTGTCAGCTTGGCCTTAGCCTTGAACTCATCAAGATCGAGTGCTCCGCAGTTGCACATCGTTGACTTGATCTTCAGTATGGTCAGTGCGACATTCTCCTTAAGGCTTCCGGCATACGGCACGTAGGAATCGACACCTTCAACAAAGCTGAGCTTCTTCTCTCCGCCCAGGTCATAACGCTGCCAGTTGCGTGCACGTGCCGAACCTTCTCCCCAGTATTCCTTCATATAGTTGCCGTTGATTGAAACAAGATTTGACGGAGATTCATCAAAGCGTGCGAAATAACGACCGAGCATCAGGAAATCAGCACCCATTGCAAGCGCAAGAGTCATATGATAGTCATAGACAATTCCGCCGTCAGAACAGACAGGAATGTAGACACCTGTCCTCTGGAAATACTCATCGCGTGCCCTGACGACATCTATAAGTGCACTTGCCTGTCCGCGACCGATTCCCTTTGTCTCTCTCGTGATGCAGATCGAGCCGCCGCCGATACCGACTTTAACGAAGTCGGCACCGCACTCTGCAAGGAAGTTGAAACCAGCGGCATCAACAACATTTCCGGCACCGACCTTCACTCTGTCTCCATATTTTTCACGGATCCATGAGAGAGTTCTCTGCTGCCACTCTGAGAAACCTTCGGAAGAATCGATGCACAGCACATCCGCACCTGCCTCAACAAGAGCAGGTACTCTTTCCTCATAGTCTCTGGTGTTTATACCGGCACCTATGATGTATCTCTTATACTGATCAAGCAGTTCGTTTGGGTTTTCCTTGTGAATTGAATAGTCCTTCCTGAAGACGAAGGCGACAAGATGTCCGTCTTCAGTGACGACAGGAAGCTGGTTCAGCTTATGTTCCCATATGATGTCATTTGCCTGTGAAAGCGTGATTCCCTCTTTCCCCATTATGAGCTTGCTGAACGGAGTCATGAATGACTCAACCTTCTCATCTCCGCTCATTCTTGAAATTCTGTAATCCCTGCTTGTGACAACTCCGAGAAGCTTTCCGTCACACTCACCGTTGTCAGTTACTGCAATGGTCGAATGACCGGTTCTCTTCGTAAGGGCAAGAATATCATTCAGCGTCGCATCAGGCTTTATATTTGAATCAGAAACAACGAAACCGGCCTTATAGCTTTTGACACGTGCGACCATCCTTGCCTCATCTTCCACGCTCTGTGAGCCATAGATGAAAGCAAGACCGCCTTCACGGGCCAGCGCCTGTCCCATCTTTTCTCCGGAAACAGCCTGCATGATGGCACTCACCATCGGGATATTGAGTGTGAGCGGACACTCCTCCTGCCCCTTTCTGTATTTCACAAGCGGGGTTTTCAATGAAACATTCTGAGGAATGCACTGTGATGAAGAATAACCGGGAATAAGCAGGTATTCTGAAAAAGTCCTGCTCAGCTCTTCGTAGTAATAAGCCATGTATAAAACTCCTTGACCAATTATTGAGATTACGGACCATTTGCGCAACAGATATGCAACAGTTTATGCAAAAAAATATTTTTCTGCACACATGACGGCACACGATTAATGACATGCATTTTCAAAAGCATCCGAAATCATAAAAACAAGGGCAGGATACTGCCGCCCTGCCCCTGATAGACACATGATCCGTTACTTTGATTTCTTCCAGATCAGATGGTATTTCACCTCTTCATCCTTGTGGAAGAACCCGATTCCAAGGAAGTTGAAGATGATTGCAACAACAGGACATATCATTGCGAGGAATGTGTATGGAACAGCTTCAATTATCGGGAAGCCGCCAAGGACGACACCATATCCTATCGTCCATGCATTCCAGAAAATGAGCGGTGCCACCACAACACCGGTGTCCGCAAGCATTCTGGCAAGAACGGCCCTGTTTATATCCATCTCATCACAGATATCCTTGAATGCGACAGCAGGAATTGCGATTGACGGATACTGACCACCTGCCATTGACATCAGGATAGAGGAAATACCGGCACCGAGGATGATCGATTTCGGTGATCTGAGCTTCTTAGACAGTCCGCCGACCAGTACGGTGAGCACACCCGATTTGTTGAAAAGACCGCTGAGCATTCCGATTATTATGATTGTGCCGACAAGAGAGAGCATGCTGCTGAATCCGCCTCTGTTGACAAGAGTATCGACAGCCTCGACACCGCTGTCCACACTGAAACCTGACATTATGTATCCAAGGCATTCAATGAACCCGCGCCCCTGGAAAATCATTGCCCATATGATACCAAGAGCGATGCCGATACCGAATGTGATGAAAGCGGGAACCTGCTTAACGGAAAGGACAAGCACGACGATGATCGGTATGATATGGAACACGCTTATGCTGAAAGTAGATGCAATTCCGCCAGAAAGCTCGTTGACAGCAGTCACATCGATATTTCCTGAGGCATTGAGTCCAAGGATTGTGTAGATGACAAGACAGATTATGAAGCTTGGAATCATTGTATACAGCATGGATTTGACATGCGTGAACAGAGGAACCTCACAAGCCGATGCGCCCAGAAGAGTACAGTCAGAAAGAGGGCTGCACTTGTCACCGACAAAAGCACCCGAGATGACTGCACCTGCTGCCATTGGGAGAGGGATACCCATTCCGGCTGCCATGCCGCACAGGACAACACCTATCGTACTGATTGAACCCCAGCTGGTACCTGTGCAGACCGACATGAATGCAGGAAGAATGAAGCATACAGGAAGATAGAACTGAGGCGAGACTATTTTCATGCCGTAATAAAGCATTGTCGGAATCGTACCGGATGCCATCCAGATGGCAACCATGCATCCGACAAGAAGCATGACCATAGTGGCACCTGCTACCTGATGGACACCTTCAGCCATTGCAGCGTCAATGTCTGCCCACTTCACTCCCATCAGAAGGCAGAATATTGCCATGACGAAAAGAGCCACAAGCGATGCTATTGAAACATCCGCTCCGAAAATAATGAGTACAATGAGAACCGCAAGAGGCACAAAGAAGCCCAGAAGAGCTTTTCTGAAAGTCATCTCGCGTACAGGTTTTTCATTTCTGACTTTGTCTTCCATATCCATTCCTCCTTATCTGTTTTCAAAAGCCTTTCTGATTCGTCCAAGCGCATCTTTCAGGACTTTGTTTGTGACTGCGAAATTGATTCTGATATACCCTTCTCCTTCAGGACCGAAATTATCGAGGCCGTCATCAAGATGTATATGGGCATTCTCGAGGAAGAACCTGTCTAGATGCTTTGTCCCGATTCCCGCATTGTGACAGTCGACATAGAGCAGGAAGCTTCCCTCCGGTCTGTAAGCCGTAAGAGGAAGAGTGCCGTCATTGATGGCCGCAAGTGCTTCTTCCATATTCTTCTTAAGATATGCATGCAGGGCATCCATCCACTCATCCGCCTCTCCTTTCAGGATCGAGGTGACAGCGGCAATGGCAAAGCTGTTTGTCGCATAACCGAAGGAATACGCCTGGATCTGTCTCATCCATGGAGTTCTTAGCTCCTCGTTTGCAATTGAAATCATCGCATGCGGAAGACTCATTATATTGTATCCCTTGCTGAGGCTCATAATCTGTATGCCGATCTCCTGAGCCTTGTCGCCAAGGGCAAGAAGCGGTATGAAACGGTTGCCGTCATAGGTGATGAGACCATGGACTTCATCGGAAACAATTTTGACACCATTGCTGTAGCAGATATCAACAAGCCTTTTCAGCTCAGCTTCCGTGAACACACGCCCGGTAGGATTATGCGGATTGACAATCAGATAAACTGACGGATGATACTTCTTTATCTTCGCTTCAAAGTCATCGAAATCAATCTCGAAGTGGCCATTCACCGGCTTCATCTCATTCGATATGAGATTGCAGTCTGCTCCGTCAATAGCCCATCTTATCGGGTTGAATACAGGAGTCTGCACAATCACGTTATCACCGGGTTTGGCATATATGCCGAGTGCCATACGCACAGCGCCAATTGTGCTGGGAACGCTTGACAGCCATTCGCTCTTCACATCAAGCGAATACTTTCTCCTGTAGAAATCCTCATATGCCCTGTAATACTCATCAGAGCGCTGCCTGTAGTTGTAGCAGTTCTCCTGTGCGACAGGCACAAGCGCTTCTCTTATGCATGGCGCGCATGTGTAATCAAGATCCGCTGTCCCCATGCCTATGAGATCATCAGGCATACCGGGGAGATCCCATCGGAAAGAACCGTTTTTCCGGTGATCCAGTGTAGTGTCGAAATCGTATATCATAAACATCCTCCTTCTGAGTGCTTATTCCAGAAATGTCTGAGCCGGGAGGCTCCTTCCCTGAGGTTTTCCTCACTTGTGGCAAGATTGATCCTTATGAACCCATTGCCGCCCTTACCGAGTTCTGCTCCATTCTCAACAATCATGTGCTCTTCACATTCAATGAGATACGAAAGCTGCCTGGGTGATATTTTCAGAGCTCTCATGTCGCACCATGCAAAATATGTTGAATCGGAGGGAACGACAGCAGCACCTGGCATGTTCTCATGGAAGTAACTGCTGAGATAGTCATGATTCTTCTTAATCTGTGCATTGAGTTCGTCCAGCCATGCACCGCATTTGCGGTAAGCCGCAACAGTTGCAGCCATTCCCAGTATATTCTTTCCATATGCAAGCTGCAGGCGCTGCAGTGAGTCGGTGTAAAGCTTCATCAGCTCAGGATTCTCCGCTACTATGAATGAATGCCTGAGTCCAGTTGAATTGTAGCTTTTGCTGGTTGAGTACATCGTAATTGTTCTCTCCGATACCTGCCTGTCAAGTGATGCTATCGGAGTATAGGAAGTTCCGGGGAAAAGAAGGCCGGAATAGACATCATCCGACATGATCACCACATCGTGTCTGATGCAGAGCTCCGCAATCTTTTCAAGCTCATCACGCCTCCACGCATGCCCTATTGGATTGTGAGGATTGCAGAGCCAGAAAATACGTGACCCGCTTGCAAGGCATGCCTCAAGATTCTGATAATCAACCGAGTATTTTCCATTTGAATATACAAGAGGACATTCTATCGCAACCCTGTCATTGAGTCTGATTAGACTTCTGAAGCACATATGGACAGGAGTCAGGATGGTGATCCTGTCACCCGGTTTTGTAAGTGTTTCGATTATGTTCCAGGCGGATGTGTATATACCGACATTCTGGGCAACGGAGGTACGTGCATCTATGTCCCATCCGGCAACAGAAAGCAGATGATCATGAATCGCATCATAAAACTCATCCCTCACCATCGGATAGCCGAGATGTCCCTTTTCAATAACTTCCGAGAGAGCATCCAGCATGGGTCCCGGGCACATGTAATCCATGTCGGCAGTACCGAATCCAAGCAGATCCGGATAATGGGTACGCTCCTCTTCCCATTCCCATTTGAGTCTTGCAAGTCCTTCAGCAGCCGCAAGATGAAGATGACTATCTCTCATTTTCAACCTCGTTTTTTTCAGTATAAACTGTGATTTTGTATTGTCAATATAAAATATTTCAGTCATTTTATGCTTATTTTTTCAGTGCTTTCCGCTATTAAAATGATATAATCCTCATCAAGGAAAACTATATGAGACTGACGAAAACCGATAAGGAGATACTTGCCTCCTATTCATACATGATTGAGCGATTATCAGAATATCTTGGTGCTGCATATGAAATTAGCCTGCACTCACTCGAAGATGAGAACCATTCTGTGATAAAGATAATGAATGGTTATCACTCAGGACGCACAGTGGGTGCACCTCTTACGGATCTGGCGATGAACATGCTGAAGAGAATAAACAATCAGGGTATTTCCGCAGCTTCATCGTACACTTCGTACAATGCAATCTCAGGATCAGGGGAAAAACTCAGATCTTCAACAATACCAGTCATTGGTGACGGAGAGAGAGTCATAGGAATGGTGTGCATAAATTTCTATATGGATACCCCGCTTTCCGAAATTATCCAGAACATAGTGGGAAACAGCAATGAAGTATCACATAAGGAATATTTTGCACCGAGCATGGGAGATGCCATTACAAAAGCTGTCTATGAAGCAAAATCCTCGGTGATGAACAATCCTGATATTCCGTCAGTAAACAAAAACAAGGAAATCATAAAAATTCTGAACAGCAAAGGGATATTCAACATAAAGGATTCCGTGAATTCCGTTGCAAAAGCACTGGATATATCGCGCAATACTGTTTATCTGCATCTGAGGGGAATTTCAGAAGATGGTGAAGACTGACCGACCGTCTTTGCCTTCTCTGCAGTATCAATCTCATGGACGGGATTTTTATCATCAAAGAAACACTGGAGGAAATGAACAGGTTTCTGAAAGTCTGGCATGACATTAATCATTTTATTCTCCTGATATTACAAACACAGGAACAATAATCCAGTATTCAGATTTATGCGGAAAATATAATAAATAAATATTAATTATACCATGTTAGGTATATAACTTTCTCATTTATATTCATAAAAATAAGAGACAGACTTATGAATCTGTCTCTGTCATATACATCGGAACTTATTTCTCAAGAATGAAGAACTGGGATGTGTTATCACCAAGGCTGAAGGTCCACTCACTGCCGCAGTCAGCATCATTATATGGAGAAGACACAACTTTATAGCCGTCAAGAAGGAAAGATGAAATCTTCACATCCCTTGCTTTGCCTTTGTTAAGGACCAGAAGCCAGGCTTTGTCCTCTGTGCGTCGGAGGATTACCAGAGCATCATCATCAAGAGGAAGGAAGTAAACAGATGCAAAGGCAAGCTCCTTGTCCTTCCTGATCTGTCCCATGAGACGATGGACGAAAAGCGTATCCTTATTCCACTTGTTCTCATCCCACCACATCGGATAACGGCTGCCTTCGACACTGCCCATCTCACCGTCCAGCCCCACTTCATCGCCGTAATATATATTAGGCATGCCGGGCAGGAGGCAGAGAGCCATCACAACACCTTCATATCTTTTCTGATTGTATATCGCAAGATGGTTATGTAGACGCGGAGTGTCATGTGAATCATAGAGATTCATCCTGAAATAGCGGGACAGATCATAACCGGCATCCATGCTTGTCTGAAGTGCAGCGGCGAGTTCATACGCATTATATGGGACATCGACTTCAGGACTGTGTCCCCATGCCTCAGTCAGATAGCGGTCTCTTTCTCCCAGCCATGAACGGAGAGGACGTCCGCTGCCGTAGTAATTCATGGTTGCATCCCACATATCGCCTTCAAGATACTCGCTTGCATCATTCCAATCTTCACCGACAAGGTAGATATCCTTGTTCACATCCTTGAGGTACTGATGCACTTCCCGCCATACTTCCTTACAAAGCTGGTCAGACTTGTTGCGGCCCAGTTCAGGTGCGACATCAAGCCTCCAGCCGTCCTGATTGAAAGGCTTTCTGAGAAATTTCTGCATTACGGAATCTTCATTCCTGTACAGTCTGTCACGAAGCTTCTGACTGTTGAAATTGAGCTGGGGCATTGTATCAACGCCAGCCCAGGAAGCAAAATTCCCGTCTTTGTCTATGTAATAGTAGCCGGCTTCCTCGCTTTCCGGATCTGACGATGCTTTTTTAAACCACTCATTTTCCGTCGATGTATGGTTTATCGAGATATCGACAATGACACGGATTCCCTTCTCATGTGCCTTTTTGATAAGGCTCACAAGAGCCTCATCTCCTCCAAGTTTCTCATCAACATGGAAATAATCTGTTGTGTCAAAACGGTGAACAGTATAAGATCTGCCGATCGGATTGAGATAAATGCAGGAAACACCGAGAGATGCAAGATAATCAAGCTTATCCTCAACACCTTTGAGGTCACCGTTGTAGAAGTCCACACAGCGGGCTTTCTCATAATCCTCCGGCTTCTCATCAAAACTGTGGCTGGTGACATATGTTCCGTTATAGAAATACTCGCCGTCTTTCACATCATTTGAAGCATCGCCGTTGCAGAACCTGTCAGGGAATATCTGATAGCAGTAGCTTGATGCAATCCATCCGGGACTTTCCAGAGAAGGTGTTACGGTGAAATGATTCTTCGCCTCGGGAGGGAAGATGCTCACACCTCTCTTTGAATAATAATAGAAACGCCCGCCTGTACGGAAAATAAAATAATAGCGCAGGCTCTCCGGCCTGTATGCAGCCTTCAATGAGAAATAATACCGGCCATCCTCATGTCTGGATGCGGAGGTGCGCCAGTTGACACCATTATGATTTGATGCACAGTAGCATGCATCCACGCAAAGCTCGGGAGAGAAAAGAACTGAGACCTCCATATCCTCCCCGTCCACCGGAAAAAGCGGTTTTACGAATTCTTCTGATACCTGTGAATAGACAAGACCTTCAAACATACCATGACTCCTGATGCAATGATATCAGCTTATGAAAAAGGAGGCTTCTTTCTTTCTGACAAAAGGTTCAGCGCTTTTGCCAGAAAGAAAGCAGTGCCGCGATGGACACTGCCGTATTTTCACCTGAGAGCATCAACCATGCTCTTGAGAACTTCATCAGGACTTGCCGATGCATCGATGTCGACAAGAAGACCTTTCTCCCTGTAGTAGCTGATGAGAGGTGCTGTGGAAGCTTCATATACCTCAAGACGGTTTCTGATGGCCTCTTCCTTGTCATCATCCCTCTGGATGAGAGGCTCGCCGGTCTCATCATCAATTCCCTCAACCTTGGGAGGATTGTACAGGATATGATAGGTTCTGCCGGTTGACTTGCATACTCTTCTGCCGGACAGACGTCTGATGATGTCTTCCTTGTCAAGGACGAAATTGACGACCTTGTCAAGAGAGGAAATCGTTTCAAGGGCATCTGCCTGTGCGATGGTGCGCGGGAAACCGTCAAGGATGAAGCCGTTTGAGGCATCATCTGATGCGAGTCTGTCCTTCACCATGGCGATCGTGACTTCATCCGGAACGAGATCACCGGCGGCGAGAATCGCCTTCACCTTCTTTCCAAGTTCCGTTTCCCTTTTGATGTTGTCCCTGAAAAGATCACCTGTTGAAATATGGGGGATGGAATAAACATCCTTTGCTTTTGCGGCTATTGTGCCCTTTCCGGCTCCCGGAGGGCCTAAAAACACTAGTTTCATGAAAAAACCTCTTTAAAAATCTTTTGCTAAAGAATACACAATACTTTCTTTTTTTGGTAGTAGTGGTTTATGCTTCACCTATGAGTAAGACAATAAGTTTGCATGCGCATGATCTTGACGGATACCTTACAGAGAGAGACAATGCCGCTCTTGATGAAATGAAGGTGCTGTATGATTCATACCTTGAGGACTGCCGCAAAGCAGAGGAAGGCGGAGATACGGATGTTCTTGTGAGGAAAATGAAGACCATCACAAAGAAGATGCAGGAAATAACAGGCGGTGAAGACAGGATTCATGTATATTCGTTTGAAGCCCCGAGAGAACAGCATGCACAGGCAAGCCGGCTCATAGCGCATCTCAGAGATCCGGAGACAAAGCATGAAGAATTCGTGTATTACATACAGAGAGCCTATGAACTGCTTTTCAACAGTGTATTCACGGACAGGTCTCTTTCCTCAAAGCGCCAGATAATCCAGAAGACTCCTGTAACGGATCCCTGCCGCAATTATGCGGTTCACAGCATTCCCGACATTGATCCGCTCGTTCATGATTCGGTCATGTGCGTGATGCTGCGCGGTGCACTTCTTCCAAGCATGATCATCTCAAAGGCCATTGAGGAATACTCTTCCGCTTCATATATCACGCCGTTCGCGCTTTTCAGGATAAAAAGGGATGAAAGCTGCAGCGAGAAGGAAATGCGCTATGTGCTTGATCTTGACAAGTCCTTCTTCTCCCTGAAGCAGCTTGACGGAAAGGACCTCATCTTCGCAGATCCAATGAATGCCACAGGAGGAAGTCTTGTTACAATCATGAAATACCTTGAAGAGAAAGGTGTCAGGCCGAAGAGTGTCAGGTTCATCAATGTGATTGCCGCCCTCAAAGGATGTCTCAGGGTTGTACGCGCACTTGAGAATGCAGAAGTCTATACACTGTGGCTGGATCCCGTACTGAATGACAAGGCATATATAATGCCGGGGCTCGGTGATGCCGGTGACAGGCTTAACGGCAGGGACGGCGAAAGACAGAGGAACATAATCCAGCTTATTGCCGATTACGGGCAGAATATAGTGAATCTATACAGGAATCAGGTGAGAGAAATTGAAGAGACTGTACTGCCTTAGCCTGCTTTTAATACTGCTGCTGACCGCAGCATGCACTTCACTTGACAATGTCAGTGTGGAAAGCCTCCTGGCTGCAAAGGAGACGGGAGAAGAGAGTTTTGCAAGCACACAGGAAGCCTATCTTCTCTATCCTGATGATGAAAGGGTTCTCTACAACTATGCCTACATGCTGCTTTATTACGGGCGTTATGATGATGCTGTGAGGATATGTGACGAAGCATTGGTCTCATCTCCCCGCTCACTGCGTTTTCTTTATCTGAAAGCGTCGGCGCTGAAGGCGGCAGGACGCCATCAGAGTTTCATCTCCACCCTTGAGGATGTTCTCTCATTCGACGCGGCGAACACTGATGTGATGCTTGATCTTGCAGGTTATTACGACACATTCTTCAAAAAGGATGAAGCTGTGCATTACGCATCACAAGTGCTGAAATACGATCCTGAAAACAGAAGTGCAATAGGAATCCTTGCGCACTACAGTGATTATTTCCGCTCAATTGCAGGAGCGGAAACGGAAGAAAAAGCCGCACAGGGGAATTACGGTGAAAAAGGAATGCTTCCTGAGATGAACATCGCCTCCGCCACTGAGCTTTTCTCCTCGCATTACAGGAAGGCAGAAACACTTATTTGAATTTCTTCCATTCCCCGACCGCAAGCTTGTCGCAGCGGTTGTTGTACTCATTTGAGTCGTGGCCCTTTACCCAGATGAAGGTGACACGATGCACTGAAAGAAGCTCAAGCAACCTGAGCCAGAGATCCTTGTTCGGCACTGCCTGGTTACGGGCCTTCACCCAGTTTTTGGCCTTCCATGAATGAAGCCATCCCTTTGTGACAGAATCGACAAGATACTTGCTGTCGCTGTAGAGATTCACCGCACATGGACGCTTGAGCGCAGCAAGAGCCATGATCGCAGCCGTCAGCTCCATGCGGTTGTTGGTCGTAACGGCCTCGCCGCCGGAAAGCTCTTTCTCGGTTTCTCCCTTTTTCAGGATGGCAGCCCAGCCACCCGGCCCGGGATTGCCTGAGCATGCACCGTCTGTGTAGATATCAACAGTATCCATCAGTCCTTAACACCCGTTTTCTTTATTATGTGATAGCCGAATTTCGTTCTCACCGGACGGCTTATGCCGCCGCTTGGAAGCCTGAAGGCCTCCCTTTCAAACTCCTTCACCATCTGTCCTTCGCCGAAAAAACCGAGATCTCCGCCTTTTGAACGGCTTGGACAGGTTGAATAACGATGAGCCAGAGCGGAAAACGATGCCCCGCTTTTGAGCTCTGCATAGATTCTGTCGGCCAGTGCCTTGTCTTTTACGAGAATATGAGATGCTCTTACCTGCATGAAAATGAATATAGCTGAAAAGTATCTTTTGTGCTAGATTTGTCCTGACGATGAGGTACATGGTTTGAAGGCTGTTGCTAAATTCCTGCATGGTGTCTACAGAATCGGAGTGAGAATCTTTCTCTCCATCGGCTATGACTTCTACACATGGAAGGAAGAAGAACTGCCGGCGGGAGCAAAGCTGTTTGTCTCGAATCATTTCTCATCTTCCGATGCCCATTTCGTCACAACGCTCATGAAAGACCCCCTTCACATGGTGATCGGTCCGGGGTTCAATGTCCCCATCCTCCGTCACTATCTGAAGTGGACAGAACAGGTCAGCGCAAATACAAAGGAAAACCGTTCCCATGTTGTTGAAAAATGCGTGAAATACATAAATGAAGGGGACAGCATATATATTTTTCCGGAAGGCATGCTCAATACAGGAGACAGCATGCTGCCATTTCACAAAGGGGCGGCAAGAATATATCTTGAAACAGGAGTTCCTGTCATTCCCGTCGGTCTCATAGCACCGATGAGACGGATGAAGAAGAAAAACAGCAGCTTTGTCGGACACACAATGACGGTGGTTTCAAAGAACTACTATGCGAATATAGGACGGGCGATGACATTTGAGAGTGAGATGGAACTTGCCAGGACGGACAGGGCAAAAGCAGAGGAAATCATAACGGAAAAGATAAAACAAGAGGTGCAGTTCCTCATCGATGATATAAAACAGAATAAATTCTGGAGTTGAAGGTATGGAAAAAAAGGAAGTTTTCAGTCAGTTCAATGAAAAAGTCAGTGAAATAACACAGCATTATGAAGAAATCGAGGAAATGAAGTTCGATGCGAAGCTGAAAAACGGAACACACTTCTCATTTGATTTCAACAGCGATAAATTCAACAGGAAAACGGGAACGGAAAAAAGGGAACACCATCCCGTAAGTGTGTTCAATGCCGTTGTCGATATTCTTTCAGCCTGTACGGCCCTTGCCCTGATGATCCTCTGGTTCGTGCATTCAGCAGCTTTCCCTGCTACACAAAGAATCTGCTTCACCCTTGCCTTCATCTTCTTCCCTGTCTTCTTCATCACAAGCTCGGTCTACCACTTCCTTGATGAAGAACTTACAAGGGCAGTGAAAGTCATGTTCATCGTGAGGATGGGACTTCTCATAGCATCATCCGCGCTCCTTTGCAGCGCTTTCTGCCTGTACAGAGGATTTCTGTACACACTCATATACCTCACCCTCGCCGCGCTGTCGCTCATGCTGCTGTCTTTCGGCACAAAGAACGGATTCCGGGCATCCAGCCTGATAACAGCTGCAGGATACCTGATCATACTCTTCTTCTGCCGCACTCCGGGGGCATCTGCAACGGCACTCACAGGGGCTTTCGCATCACTGTTTCCTGTTTTCATCCACGTCTCCGGTGTGAAGAAGATAAGCAACGCAAGAACAATAGGAATATTCTATCTTGTGACACTCATATCCTGTTTCCAGGCTCTGAGCATTTCCTGATAGGATCTGGACTCAACCTCATCTTTGCCGACACCGAGGTCAGAAAGGATTTCATAAAGCCTGTCATAGTTGTCCCTGTTGTTCTCAAAGCCGGGTTTATCGGAGATTATTTCCATTTCAAGAAACCATCCCAGGTGTTTCACATCCAATAGCTCGATGTGAACATCTGAAAGCATCCATGACCAGCCTTTTTTGTATTTGTGTATGAAAATCTTGTAGCCGAGCAGCGCTGCCATATCTTCCATCACACGCTGGTCTTCTGTATTGTCATGACGGAACTCAAGCTCTTCATTGCACTCAAGTCCGCCTTCCCTGTGATTGTGTTTTGCCGAAATGAGAAGAAAATCATTCTCCCTTCTTATCCTGAAACGGGGAACCTCATCACCGTCAAAGGCGTAATAAGTGTCTTCCTTTATTACTTCCTCTCCCGTCTGCGATGTGTATGCATCTATCTTTTCCTTCAGACTTTCACCGGCATGCGCCTTTATCTCGACTTCGTATGCCATGATCCTACTTCCACGGGAATATCATGTTCTTGAAGGATCTCGGTCCGACCTTTTCCTCTTCGTCAAAAAGAATGTCCGCCCAGGGAAGATGCTTTCTGTCGGCATCAGGATTCTCCTCAAGGTAATCGTACTTCATCATCAGAAGACGTACGGCGTCATGACTTGCAAGATTCATGCCGGCAACACCCGGAATCAGACCGACGGTGAAGATCGTGAGAAGAACGCATACGATATTGTAAAGCAGGAAGAAAATGCTGAAGCCCATGTTGTCGCCCATTATGATGAAACATTTTTTCAGCGTCTTGAGCGGTCTGTCGCCCGGCAGATATGAAGAGAGTGCGAAATAATACGGCAGAGCCATGACGCTGAAGATCACGAGCCAGATGAGAATCACGGAAATGACAGCCCCGATTATGCCGAAATTGCCCATATAGAACGGAATGATGAACATTGTCAGCAGTGCCATCACCACATAGATCAGGAACATAAGCAGAGAATGCCTGAAATAGCGGCTGAAACCACTCTTCAGGTCAGTCCATGTATCCCTTCTGTAATCCGAATAACCGTATGCGACATTGCTTACCGCACCGGAGAAAACAGCAGTGATAAAGAGAAGAGAGATGATAGAAAGAAAAAACGGCAGGGGGCCGTAATCGACCAGAGCGAATGAGGAAACCATAAGAAAGAATATTGCAATGTAAACAATATTCAGAAGAACCATGCCGATGAGATTATCCCAGCCGTCAAAAAAAGCCTTTTTTATAAAAAATCCTTTCATACATATGAATGTACAAAACTGCACGTCATTGTTCAAGGTCATGGTTACGGAATATTCTTTCATATTTTTCTTAAAATTTTGCATAAATATTTAAAAACCACTTGTATATTTTCTTTTTATATGCATAATCATGAATACAATCTAAAAAAACGATGGAGAGAAAATAAAATGTCAAAAGATAAAGTCATTCTTGCATATTCCGGCGGCCTCGATACCTCAGTCATTCTCAAGTGGCTTGCAAACAAAGGTTTTGACGTCATTGCATATGTCGCAGACGTAGGACAGAAGGAAGACTTCAAGGCTGTCGAGGAAAAGGCCTATGCGACAGGTGCGAGCAAGGTTTACATAGAAGATCTGAAAAAAGAGCTTGTGACAGACTACATCTTCCCCTGTCTCAAGGCAAACACGATCTATGAAGGCACATACATGCTGGGTACATCCATCGCCCGCCCCATCATCGCAAAGCGCCATATCGAAATCGCGAAGAAGGAAGGCACAAAATACGTTGCACACGGTGCGACCGGAAAAGGCAACGATCAGGTGAGATTCGAATTCGGCTATTACATGAACATGAGCGATGTGAAGATCATCTCTCCATGGAAAGATCCCGAATGGCTGGGTCAGTTTGAAGGCAGAAGCGACATGCTTGCCTATGCCGAGAAATACAACATTCCGGTAAAGGCAAGTCTAAAGAAACCTTACAGCGAAGACGAGAACCTCATCCACATCTCGCATGAAGCAGGAATTCTTGAAGACCCCGCAAAGAGATGTCCGGAAGATGTCTACTCTCTCACAGTCAGCCCGCATGATGCACCGGAAGAAGAAACTCTCCTTGAAATCGAATTCGTCTCAGGCGTACCTGTAAAGGTGACGAATCTCAATACAGACGAGACTGTCACAGATCCGCTTGAAATGATTCTCTACCTCAACAAGATGGGACACGACAATGCAATAGGCCGTGTCGACATGGTTGAGAACAGATTCATCGGCATCAAGTCCCGCGGCGTCTATGAGACTCCGGGCTGCGAGATTCTCTGGAAGGCACACCACAACCTTGAAGGACTGTGCATGGACAAAGAGGCAATGCACCTTAGAGACATGCTCTCGCCAAAATATGCCGAGCTGATCTACAACGGCTACTGGGGGGCACCGGAATTCAACATGCTCACCGCCCTCTTCGATGAAAGCCAGAAGTATGTCACCGGAAAGGCAACCGTCGCCCTTTACAAAGGCAATGTCATCAACGCAGGCATCACTTCACCTCTTTCCCTCTACAACGAAGATCTGGGTTCGATGGACAAAGCCGGCGGCTATCATCCGGTTGACTGCAAGGGTTTCATCAACATCAATGCAATCCGCCTCATGGCCAATGCGGAAAGAGAAGCAAAGGCAAAGACTCTCTGATCAGAATTCAGGTAAACCTGAAGCTGAAATAAGTTTATGCAAAGACGCTGCCCAGGGCCGGCAGCGTCTTCATTATTCACTTCTGTTATTGTCTTTCATTTTCTGTAATTATCGAACACAAAGTAATCAGACATCGTCTCACTCACCGAGAAGTTCACGATGTCATAGACATCATTGCTTCCTCCGGCTTTCATGTAGAAACAGCCTTCTGTTGTAACGGCTGACGGAACAGTATATTCTTCACCGTCCACGGTCACTGTCATGAAATCTGCATTCTGTGTGATTGTCACTGCTTCCGGCACCTTGCGCTCAACTGTCATCTCCTGACGGACCAGTCTGCTGTCCTTGTCAATATAGACCTTCACATGAACCTCGTCGGAATCGAAGTCGTTTTCATCCTCATCCCAGCCGAGAATGTTTCCATCCGATGATTCTCTGTAGAACACATCCTCACCGAGCTTCACATCATACTCATACACACTCATGCCATCTTCCTCGTATGTGTCAGTGACATCGAAGTCAAGAATGCTGTCATAATACGGGGTAACGACATATCCGTCATACAGACTGTCGAGAAGTGCGAACACTTCCCTGTCACCGCTGAGTGCCCTTTTCACCATCGCAGTATTACTTGCACCCTGTACTGCAGATGCGCTGTATTCGTTCACAGCATTTCCATTCATGTCATACAGTGTGAGAGATGCATCTCTTGTTCCCGGTACCAGGTCTGTGGAAGCGTCAATTGCCTCGTCCGCATAGAATGCAGGTCCGAATGATGAAGTCGATGCGAAGAGAGATACAGAAAGTGCAATGCACATCAGAAGTGTAAACAGAATTTTCTTTTTCATTTCTTTTTCTCCTTGTCCGTTTTATGGATACAGACAACTTAACAGTGGAAAAAGTAGAACCACTGTAAAGAGATTGGACAAATGATGAAGAAATATGGAGACATGCGGGCGAATGAGAAGAACAGATGAACAGCACCTGAGGGTATATGGTTATCCTGGCCTGTGTCGGCATTGCGTCTTCTCAGTGACAGTTCATCATGAGTCCATAATATATAAGAAGTTATTCATATGCAATCTGACTATTTTACCCTTCTCTCTACATATTAGACACAAAAGCTCACACAGACGACAATTTAATTCAGGAAAAACAGAAACCTTCCTCTCATTCTCTCCACCTTGTCTGTTCATTTTTGCAGTCAGGAGAAAACAAAAATGAAATACTTTTCAAAGTTGTTCATCCTTCTGCTTCTTGCGGCATTTCAGCTGCCGGCTTCATCCGTGATAACTCTGGAAGAAGCCGTGGAGAGCGCGATGGAGAACAACACGGACCTTGCAACAGCTCAGGTAAGTCTTCAGGCAGCGATAAGGAACAACAGTCTGTCATCGTCATTCATCCCCGACATTTCAATTGAAGGCGGAGTATCGCTGTCAGGCATGAGCATCACAGACAGGACTGCCGGTACACTTGGCACCGATGTATCGCTGGGCATTTCCCTTTCCCTGGATTCTTCAGTCATTTCAGAAGCGAAGATCAATGCAATTGCAGAAGAAAGCGCATTGCTTTCATATATCATGACAGCAGAATCCGTTGAGGAATCAGTGACGCTTGCCTACTGGAACATTGCACTCATAAAGGACAGCATCCGGAGCGCAGAACTTGCACTGCAGGATGCCGGTGAAAGGCTTAAATCACTTGAAAGCCAGTACGAAGCGGGCTCTCAGGACCTCATGGATGTTAGAAACGCCGAACTTGATGTGCTGAATTATGAGAACAGTCTGGCAGGATATGAAGCCCGGCTGGAACTGGCGTATATAGCATTCAGCCAGCTGACAGGAATCACCTCACGTGATTTCGAAACAGAGGAAATACCGGTGCTGCCAAAGCTGAATCTGCCGGATGCAAAGACACTTGAGGCTTTATACAGCAGTAACAGCACAATGCTTAAAAACCTCGAGAAAAACATTGAAAGCGCACAGGCCCAGAAGGACAGCACAAAATCATCCCTGCAGCTTCCATCAGTATCGATTTCGGCTTCCTATGACTTCGGCCCGACTGTTCCTGCCGGCAGCTGGAATGAGTACCGCACGGACAGAGGATCTGTCTCGGTGGGCTTCACAATTCCCGTTTCCGCATGGATTCCCGGCTCATCTGAGGATCTGAGCGTAAAAGAGGCACAGGATGAAGTGACGAAAGCTGCAATCAGCCTTGAAGAGGGAAAGAATGAGTTTCTCTATTCCCTTGAAGAAGCCCTCTCTTCATACAATCAGGCACTTCTCAGTCTCGATATAGCAGAAAGGACGCTCAGCATAGCGGAAGAAACATACAGACTTGCTCAGGAACGCTATGAAGCCGGACTCATCAGTCTTGAGGATGTCTCTGATGCACAGCGTGACATGCTTGATGCTGAGCTTCAGGTATCACAATGCAGGATTGAAATCCTTACGAGCCTGTATTCAATAGCTTTCGATACCGGTCTTGAACTTGATGATCTCGTCACACTTTACACAGCGGAGGAAACAAATGAATAAGGAAGGACACAGTTCATCACTCTTTGACAGGGTGATGACAATCATCATAACGGCAATATGTCTCGTAACGGCATTCTTCATCATAATGAACATACTGAAACCGGAAGAGAAGACTCTTTCAATCCGGATGGAAAACAATGAGGAGAGCGTCACAAATGTAAGTGTTGAATATGCACAGTACTCGTCTCTCACTTCATACACCCGTCTCTACGGCGATATCGTCAGCTGTGAGGAACCGGTTGACATCTATGCCGACGTACCGGGAAAGGTAACATCCGTGCTCGTCAGGAAAGGCGACATGGTTGAAAAAGGTCAGACTATCGCTTATGTGAGCCAGAATAAGGCAGGCTACAGCTATCAGGACAGTCCGGTGATCAGCACCGTGAGCGGAGAAGTGCTCACTCTCAACGTTGCACAGGGCGACAACATCACGGCATCAGAGGCAGTTGCCGGCATACTCACGGACAGCGGGCTTAAAATACAGACAGAAGTCCCCGAGCGCTATATAGCTGTGCTGGAGAAAGGAGAAACATCCCCCTTCACTGTCAGATCCTATCCTGAACGGGTGTATAAAGGGCGCCTTTCATATATAGCCCCGGTTGTCGACACCTCCACCCGTACGATCGGGATTGAGCTGAGTGTGGAAGGTGACGGAGACGGCCTTATGCCCGGCATGGCGGCAACAGTATCCCTCGCCGTCAAGTCTGTATCAGACGTGATCACTCTCCCGCGCAGCGCTGTTGAAGAAGACATCAGCGGCAGCTATGTGTATGTCGTCACCGGCGGCATCAGTGAAAAGCGCTATGTTGAGACGGGTCTTGATGACGGAGAGCGCATCGCGATCCTTTCCGGCCTGAACGAAGGCGAAGCTGTCGTTGTATCAGGTGCAGCATCAGATGGCGCCAGTGTTCAGATTGTGGAGGCTTGATCATGACAGTTTCAGAATTATCAGTAAGACGACCGGTGCTGATGACGATGATCTATGTGCTCATCGCCCTCATCGCCGCAATATTCCTCACACGTCTTGAGATCGCGCTTTACCCTGAGACTGACATGCCGGTCATCTCTGTAATGGTCAGCTGTGAGGATGCGGGACCTGAGCTTATCGAGCAGCAGGTCACAAAGACACTTGAGGATGCGCTATCCTCCCTTGAGAACCTTGATACGATGACAAGCATGTCCAGTGAGGGAAATGCAGTTATTGTTCTTGAATTCGATTACGGCACGGATCTTGATGAAGCGGAGGAAGACATCAACAGCATTGTCACAATGCTGTCAAGAATGCTGCCTGACTGGGCGGACAGTCCACAGGTCATGAGAATGGATTCGATTTCAACCTCGACTGTAATGACACTCTCATTTACAGGAAACTATGATCTGGACACCCTGCAGATGATCGCAGAAGATGACATCGCGCCGCTTCTTGAAAGAGTCGAAGGCGTTGCTCAGGCTGAAGTCTCCGGCGGCGGGGAAAGATCATACCGGATACAGCTTGATGAGGAACGTATTCACTCATATGGACTGACTGTATCTCAGGTGATGAGTGCTGTATCAGGAGAGAATATACAGGCTTCGAACGGAGAAATTACACAAAACGGACTGGATTACAAGATATCCATGGATGAAAGATATTCTTCCATGCAGGATATCGAGGACACTGTCATAACAGTCAGAGACGGAATTCCCATAAAGGTAAGCGATGTCTCAACTGTCACTCTGGATGAAGATGACAATGCAAGGGAAAGCTACCTTGACGGAGAGAGGATCATATCGATATCCGTCACAGCAGATTCAGAAAGCAATGAGACAACTGTCGCAAAGGCTGTGAGGGAAGCCCTCCCCTCCATTCAGGCAACACTTGATGAAGGTCTGAAGCTGGAAATAGAGAGAGACTCCACAACAATGATCAGCGACACGATGGATGAAGTCTACAACTCCGCTGTGCAGGGTGTTCTCTTTGCAGCCCTTGTGATCTTCATCTTCCTTCGCGGCATCAAGAGCACGATAATCATCTCGCTGTCAATGCCGGTGTGTATCCTGATAACACTCATGTGCATGTCAGCTGCAGGCATCACGGTCAACAGCATGAGCATGGCAGGACTGATCCTCGGAATCGGAATGATCGTTGATGCTTCGATCATCATTCTTGAAAACACATATACACTGCGTCTGAAAGGAGAACAGAGTGCAGCCTCCGCCATACTGGGCAGCCGGAACATGTTCAATGCGATTCTCGCATCCACCCTGACAACAATCTGCGTGTTCCTACCCATCCTCATATTCCAGAATGAACTCGGCATGATCGGCATAATGTTCCGCGATCTCATCATAACGGTATGCATCTCTCTCGCCTGTTCCATATTCGTGGCCGTCACCCTCGTGCCTGCCCTCTGCGGTTCCATCCTGCGTCTTACGACACGAACGCAGAAACCGCTCAGGAACAAACTGCTCAGGAGGATTGACGATGCCTGCATAACATTTGAGAACATGCTGAGGAGTGCATATGCGAAAGTACTCAGCTACTTCCTTGACCACAAGTCAAGACTCATCATCCCACTTGTGCTTCTCTTCATCCTCAGTGTACAGAGCCTCGGTTCTCTCGGTATCTCGCTCACACCTCAGATGACAAGTGACGATGAAGTCTCTCTTTCCCTCACAATGCCGCCCGGAACGACAAAATCCGTCGTAAGGGAGGCTCTCTTTGAGATGTATGACAGGATTCTTGATACTCTCCCCGCGGATGCATATGAATCAATATCTGTGAACACATCACAGTCCGCCTCAGGCTCGATAAATATCAATCTGCCCGATATCACAGAGCAGTTGTACTCACCATCGGAAATTGAGGAAATGATAAGACCGCTCTTCAGCAGCGCATCCGCAGATGAAACCTGGATATTCTCAGGAGGAAGAGGACTGTCCTCCAGCGGCATTGACGTGGAAATCAGAAGCGATGACACAGATGCGGCAAAGGTTGCAAGCGACAGCATAGCTGAAATCCTTTCCCATGTTGATGGAACAGACAATATTGAAAGTGACCTTGAAGACGGAGCTCCGCAATATACGGTAAAGATGAATAAGGATGCGGCACAGGATCTGGGAATCAGCACATCTGATGTCTCCGATGCGCTGACAACTGCCCTGACCGGAATGACGGTAAGCGAACTTACAGCATTCAACAATGAAGACACATATGATCTTGACATCATCTATCAGGAAGAAGATGTGAACACGCTTGAAAAACTTGAAAGTCTGCTCATCGAAACCGGAAGCGGTGTATCTGTCCGCCTTGACAGCGTAGCCGAAATCGAAGAATCGAGTGGCCCCAGGACCATCATTAGAGAAGACAAGATGAGAATCAACCATGTCACTGCCGACATCATGGACGGTTACAGTGCAAGCGATGTGCAGAATGCCGTGAACCGGGCACTTGATGAAAAACTCGTCATTCCCGAAGGCGTGACGATATCACAGGGCGGCGAGATGAGCGACTTCATGGAATACGTCCCTACACTTGTTGTGATAGTCCTTCTGGCCCTGCTCCTCGTATATGCGGTCATGGCGGCACAGTTTGAATCTCTCATCGATCCGCTGATCATATTCGCAACCGTGCCTCTCCTTCTCATCGGCGTAGTGTTCATACACATCACATACAATCAGGATTTCACGCTCTTCAGTTTTGTGGGAATCATCGCACTGATCGGTGTTGTCGTGAACAACGGCATCGTGCTCGTCGACTGGATCAACCAGCTGGTAAGACATGAACGCATCGATGTCCGCACGGCCTGTCTGTCGGCAGCACGCTCAAGACTGCGGCCGATCCTCATGACGACACTCACAACGATCATCGGTATCATCCCGATGGCATTCTTCCCCGGAGAAGGTTCTGAAATGCTCCAGCCAATCACACTCACATTCATCGGCGGAATAACAACCGGTGCCTTCCTCACACTGCTTCTCTCACCGGTCCTCTACTCAATACTCAACAGAAAAAGAGCAGAGAAAGTCAGCAATCCAGAATCCCTTGAAAACCAGCTGCTTTCATTCGACGAGAGGAGAAGAAAGGGAGAATTCAGTTAAGGAAAAACCTGTACTTCTGTACGGTTATCCATATTGCCGGTCAGACGTCCCCTTCTGGCCGGCTCTTTCATTTTCAGGATCAGAGGTACCATGCATGCACAGATGAAAGCATCATTCAGAACACCTGAAAACAGTACATTCCATCATTCTTTTCAGAATTGACATGCAAAATTCATTTTCAAACATAAGGAACACATAATGTGCAAATAACTTATATTCATGATAAGAATATACATACTTGATGAAAACGAAAAAGACAGACTGGATATCTCCCAGTATCTGGTATTGTTTGAATATGATGTCACAGCCTACCTGACAAGCGATGAATTCCTCACTGCACTGAACCGCAAGATTCCTGATGTCGCGATAATCAGCCTTGACATGTCCGATACCGACGGTTTTCAGCTTTTAAAGACAATGAAACAGAAATATGATTTTCCGGTTATCGTCATCACTGAAAAGAAAAGCGAATCGGACCGTATCCTGAGTTTCGAGCTCGGCTGTGAAGACTACCTTATAAAACCGATATCAAAAAAAGAACTTGTACTGCGCATCAATGTCATATTCAGAAGAATGTTCCGGGAAGAAGGCAGTGAAGATCACAATCTCCACACATGGAAACTGAGGAATTCGCAACTCACACAGAATACGAAGTCGCATAAATTCTCTCTGGACGGAGAACCGCTTGAGCTCACAAATGCAGAATGGCGCGTCCTTTCATATCTGAGCACAAATGCCGGCATACTGCTGACCCGTGAACAGATAATAGACAACTGTTTCGATTACCGCTCTGATTCCTATGACAGAATAGTTGACACACATATAAAGAATATAAGGAAGATGTTGGGCTCATATGCACAGGAATGGATTGAGACAGTACGCGGATACGGCTACCGTTTTTCAGGACAGCCTGTGAAAATATAAGAAATCTCCAAGTTTCTACACAAATCACATTTTATTCAAAATTCATCTCATTTTTTTCACTTCAACTCTTTACCTTTCACATTTCTTCTACACTGAAGGATGTGAGAATTCAGGTATTCTACACAAAAAAATGGAGATTAAATGATGAAAAAAATTCTCGCATTGGTACTGGTAATCTCACTTGTAAGTGCAAGTGTGTTTGCCGGTGTGTCTTTCAGCGGCAGTGCAACTGCAGGCTTCCAGTTCAACTATGACGAAGAGAACTGGGAAACACACCTCTACGGTGATGACGGCGATGACACAGATACCGCATCTGTTAACCTTTCAATCGCAGATGACAACGGACTGTGGACAGTACTTCTTGAAGGCACACCAGCACTTGATTCGTCAGGTTCTCTTGCAGGAGACGTGACAGTCGATTTCGGCAAGATGATCTTCGGTGCCGACTCTCCCTTCTCCCTGACAGCAGGAATGGCGGCAAACGACAGGTCAACAACACTGAGAGCTTATTCAAACCAGTCCGGAAAAAGCTTTGACCGTGTGAGAACAGCCGACAACGGTTATTTCGCCACACTCGGTTTCGCATATGGCGACCTTGTGCAGGTTCAGGCTGCACTTGCTCCGAAGCTCACAGGAAAAGTCACTGTTGAAGATCCTGTTTCCAAAGAAGAAAAAACAGTGGATGGCACCATATACAGAGGCGACTTCACGGCATCCGCACTTGTGACACCGGTTGACGGTATCGCAGTTTCCGTGGACTATGTCCTCAACGGTGAAGACGATCAGGATAACGGTATTTTCGGCGCTGCTGCCGATATCAATATCGGTAAACTGCTTGGAACAGACTTCACAGCCGGTGTTTCCGTTGCAGACAGATACAACTTCGAGAAAGGCAATGATTTCGCAGTCACAGTGTACGGCGGCATTGATCTCATCGAAGTCGCTGTTGAATATGCATACACAAAGGATGAAGCTCACTCACTGTATGCGGGCATCGACCTGAACCTCATCGATAACCTCGGAATCGGTCTTTACACAGGTGCTGATGATGTCACTGACTATGAAAACACATATTATGTCGGAACGGATATTTCCTACACATACACCAACATTACTTTCGGCCTCGGCCTTGAGTATGCTGAAGCAGCAGCCGGATTCAATTATGACAACGGCGGCCTCAACATCGTTCCTTACGTATCAGTCGCATGGTAATGGTTACGTTATCATAATTCCTATTTGATTAATCTTTTCTGCGGCAGCGGACGGTTTCTCCCCGCTGCTGCTTTCTTATTCGCACCCTCTGAAGGAAATGTTATATAATGATGCCATGCAGGCATTCAGTGAAGACATAATTACAGAAAGGCTGTGTCTCAGCAGGATTCGGGAAAGCGACAGGAAACACATCGCCCCGATACTGCAGAACAAAGATGTGATGTATGCATGGGGACATGCCTTCAGCGGTGATGAGGTTGACAGATGGATTGCAAATCAGCTCAGACGATACAAGGAAGAAGACGGACTGGGCCTTCTTGCCGTAAGGCTGAGAAAAGACGGAAGCTTCATCGGCCAGTGCGGCCTGACTTACCAGATGGTGAGAGATAAAAAAGTCGTTGAGGCCGGTTATGTCTTTTCCGATAAAGCATGGCACAAAGGCTATGCAACAGAAGCGGCATCAGCTGCAGTTGACTATGGATTCAGCAAACTGTCTCTTCCTGAGATATGGGCAATAATAAAGGAAGACAACTTTGCCAGCATGAAAGTCGCTGAAAGACTCGGCATGAAGCCTTGTGACAGGATTGACAAGGTGTACAAAGGAAGGACCATGCCTCATATATGTTATAGAATTACAAAGAAAGAATGGGAAAAACCTGATGCTGAATCATGAAGCGGCATCTGCTGCCTCATTAATCCAGATCATGAGTTCATCATCGATGTCGCATAAGTTCCTTACAAGAACATGATGGGTGAATCGCCCCGGACAGGGATTGCTGCACACGCACCTTTCATTCTCGTTTCTGTATGGGAGGGAAAATGTCACCGTGATGAACACATCTCCCCTTTCCGCCTTCCTTTTCACTGGAAGGAATGACACGCATGCGAACATGCGGGAGAGAAAAAAAGATATCTGGGTCTTCGAAACCTTTACTCTTGCATCAGGGACATCATGCATCAGCCTCTGTCTGAAAACCTCATACAGGTTCAATGACTCATCTCTGCCGGCAAAAAACAGTTTTTCTTCTTCATTCATGCTATTACTGTAACATTTTTGACATTACCTCTCCATCGTAAAATTTAACTTTGAATATCTGATTGGATTTAAAAATTTTACTTGCAGGCGATTTGTACACGGATTTAGAATTATTCCAACAGAACAAACACACTAAGGAGGCAGAAAATGTCGGGAATTGGTTTAATCATTTCCTTCATCATCGCAATTATCGTGATGATTGTCGCAATCAGCAAGTTTAAGGTTCATCCGTTCATCGCACTGATGGGTATTTCCCTTATTCTTGCAATCGTCGTCGGTATCCCGCTTGCAAACATACCTAACATGATCGGTGCAGGCTTCTCGGGAACATTCAGCAGCATCGGTATCGTCATCATTCTCGGTGCCCTCATCGGTACTATCCTTGAGAAGACCGGCGGTGCTCTCAAGCTTGCAGAGATGGTCGTACGCCTTGTCGGCAAGAAGCACCCAGACCTTGCAGTGGAGCTCATGGGCTGGGTTGTTTCAATCCCTGTATTCTGTGATTCCGGCTTCGTTATCCTCGATCCGATCAGAGGTGCACTGCAGAAAAGAACAGGCTATTCATCAGTAGCACTCACCGTTGCTCTTTCAGCAGGTCTTTACACATCACACGTATTCATCCCGCCAACACCGGGTCCGATCGCAGCCGCAAGCTCACTGGGAGTCGGCGACCATCTTCTCATGGTAATGGGCATCGGCGCCCTTGTTTCGATTCCATGTCTCATTGCAGCATACTTCTATGCAAACTATATCGGAAAGAGAGTCAAGACAGTTGAAGACAAGAATGACGTAAGTGCAGAAGAATACGAAAAGCTTCTCAAGAGCTTCGGTAAGCTTCCAAACGGCTTCATGGCTCTTGCCCCGATCATCATCCCGATCATCTGCATGGCTCTCGGTTCAATTTCATCAATGGCCGGATGGAGTGGAGCTGCAGCAACATTCTTCACATTCATCGGTACACCTATCATCGCTCTTGCAGTCGGTACTGTCTTCGGTGTCATCCTTCTTGCACAGAGAAAGCAGATGAAGGATTTCTACAGCATCTGTGACGATACACTCAAGACTGTAGGCCCGATCCTCTTCATCACAGCAGCCGGCGGCGTTCTTGGAAAGGTAATCTCAGAAGCAGGTTTCGTGGAATACATGCAGCAGAATGCAGCAATCCTCTCCACAATCGGAATCTTCTTCCCGTTCATCGTATCGGCAATCCTCAAGACAGCTCAGGGATCATCAACAGTTGCCCTTACGACAACTGCAGGCATCATGGGCTCAATTGCTGATCCGGGTTCAATGATGACACTCCTCGGCCTTACAACTCCGCTCGCAGGCACACTCACAGTCATGGCTATCGCAGCCGGCGCAATGACTGTATCCCATGCAAATGACTCCTACTTCTGGGTTGTGACAAAATTCGGTCACATCGATATGCAGGACGGCTACAGGACACAGTCTGCAGTAACTGGCATCATGGGTGTTGTAGGAATGATCTTTGTGTTCATTCTCTCACTCTTCATGATCTGAGTCAGGGCCTATGAAAAAAGTTGTTTTGATTCCTGATTCGTTCAAGGGAACGATGTCCAGCAGCCAGATAATAGAGACAATGAAGGAGCGCATCCTTCACTATCATCCGGGCTGTCAGGTGGTCAGTGTTCCTGTGGCTGACGGAGGGGAAGGAAGCGTTGATTCCTTCCTCACCGCCCTTGGCGGAGAGAAAATAAGAATAAAGACAAAAGGTTCATGGGGAGAGGAAATCGACAGCTTCTACGGAATGCTGCCTGACGGCACAGCAGTCATCGAAATGGCGGCCAGTGCAGGTCTTCCCCAGGTCGGAGACAGGAAGGATCCTTCAAAAACCACGACTTACGGTGTCGGAGAACTTATTCTGGATGCCGCAAGAAAGGGAGCTAAGCGTCTTGTCATCGGACTTGGAGGCAGCTCCACAAACGATGCGGGCTGCGGAGCCGCAGCCGCATGCGGTGTCACCTTCCTCAACAAGGAAGGAAAGAGATTCACCCCGGTAGGCGGAACGCTTGACGAAATCACGCATATCGACGTGTCCACGATGGATCCTGCAGTCAGGGCACTTCCCATCACGGCGATGTGCGATATAGACAACCCGTTCTACGGTCCCAGCGGGGCAGCAGCCGTTTACGGCCCGCAGAAAGGTGCGGATGAGGCCATGGTCGCATCACTTGATGCAAAAATGGTATATCTTGCCGGCCTTATAAAGAAAGAGCTGGGATATGATCTCCAGGCTCTTCCTGGAAGCGGAGCCGCAGGCGGAATGGGCGGCGGCATGAAGGCTTTCTTCTCTGCCCGCCTCCAGATGGGAATCGAGACGGTTCTTGAAGTCACAGGATTCGACTCTCTTGCTTCAGGTGCCGACATGATCTTCACAGGCGAAGGGAAGATCGACGGCCAGTCGCTGAGAGGGAAAGTCGTCATCGGTGTTGCAAGAAAGGCAAAGAAGCTCGGTGTTCCCGTAATCGCACTCGTCGGTGATATCGCGGATGGTATCGAAGCGGCGTACGATGAAGGTGTCACAGGCATCTTCTCCATAAACAGGGTTGCTGTTCCCTATAAGGAAGCACGCCTGAGAGCCAAAAGCGACCTTTCGCTTACAATGGACAACATACTGCGCTTCATGAAAAGCATGAAGCTCTGATTCAATGGCCGCATCAGATTGTCCGATGCGGCCTGTTTTTCACCTTCTCCCCTATCTTGATTAAATTTCCCTTTTCCGTATATATTAAAGCCACTGTGTTCGTAGAACATGGAATTTCCGGCCGGTTATCCGGTACGAGACGTAGAGTAAGGGGTCATTCCTGAACAAAGGATGACAAATCAGGAGAATTACTATGGCAGTAGTAACAATGAAAAGCCTGTTGGAATCAGGCGTACACTTTGGACATCAGACAAAGAGATGGAATCCAAAGATGGCTCGTTTCATCTTCACAGAGAGAAACGGTATTCACATTATTGACCTTCAGAAGACTTCAGCCTGCATCGTAGAGGCTTATGAAGCTGTAAGAGCACAGGTCAAGAACAACAAACAGATTTTATTTGTCGGCACAAAGAAGCAGGCACAGCAGACAATTGAGGCTGAAGCAAAGAGATGCGGCATGCCTTATGTCAACAACCGCTGGCTCGGCGGCATGCTCACAAACTTCTCAACAATCAAGAAGAGCATCGCAAAACTCAAGAAGATCGAGAAGATGGAAGCTGACGGAACATTTGAATCCCTCACAAAGAAAGAAGTCGCACTCCTCACAAAGGAGAAGGCAAAGCTTGAGAAGAACCTCGGCGGCATCAAGGATATGAAGGAGCTCCCGGGCGCACTTTTCATCATCGACACAAAGAAGGAAGCACTTGCAGTTGCAGAGGCCAAGAGACTCGGCATTCCTGTAATCGCTGTCGTTGACACAAACTGCGATCCGACAAACATCACATACCCTATCCCGGGCAACGATGATGCAATCAGGGCTATCCAGCTTTTCGTCGAGATTTTCGCAAACGCTGTAATCGATGCCGACAATGAAGCAGGCATCCAGATCATCGAGTCACTTGATGATGAGGAAGAAGCAGTGAACAGCGCTCCTGTCGAGAACAAGGACGAGGAGATCAGCGAGGAAGACTACGCAAACTACAGCGGAGATGAAGCTGCTCCTGCCGAGGAAGAAGCAGGCGAAGAAGAGGAAGACCTCTATACAAAGTAAGGAGAAGATTATGGCTATCACAGCAGCAGATGTAAAAAAGCTCCGCGATATCACAGGAGCTGGTATGATGGACTGCAAGAAGGCTCTTGCAGAAGCTGACGGCGATATGGCACAGGCTGAGAAGATCCTCAAGGAAATGGGTCTTGCAGCAGTTGCAAAGAGACAGGACAGAGCAACTGAGAACGGCCGTGTATTCACAAAGGTCGCAAACGGCAAGGCTGTTCTTCTCGAGCTCAGCTGCGAGACTGACTTCGTTGCAAAGAACGACCAGTTCAAGGCTCTCGGCGAGAAGATGTGCGATGTTGTTCTTGAGAAGGGTTATACAGAACCCAACGATGAGCTCAAGAGCATGGTTGACGGTCTCATTGCGACAATCAAGGAGAACATGAACCTCAAGAGACTTTGTGTAATTGATGTTCCTGCAAACGGTTATGCAACAACATACGTACACGGTGAAGGTGCTGTCGCAGTAGTTGTCGTCTTCACAAGCGACAATGCAGCAGCTTTCGAGAACGAGGCAGTCAGGGAATTCACGCACGACTGTGCCCTTCATGTCGCAGCATTCAAGCCTCAGTTCCTCAACACAGCAAGTGTTTCAAAGGAATATGAAGCTGAGCAGCTTTCAATCTTCAAGGCTCAGGTCGCAACAATGGACAAGCCGGAGAAGGTTCTCGAGGGTATCGTACGCGGTAAGCTCAACAAGCTTTACAGCGAGGTCTGCTTCCTCAACCAGCCGTTCGTAAAGGACGACTCAATGTCTGTTGAGAAGAAAATGGCAGAAGTCGGCAAGGCTGCCGGTGCAAAACTTGAGATCAGCGCTTACAAGTTCTTCCAGGCCGGTGTAGACGCCTAAGGAGCAGAAGCCATGCAGGACGTACTCAACAACTGCGAAAGCAGAATGAACAAGTGCATTTCTTCTCTTGAGGGTGAATACCTCTCAATGCGCACAGGCAAGGCTTCCACTGCCCTCTTTGACAAAATCAAGGTGGACTACTACGGAAGCGAGACACCGCTTAACCAAGTTGCCTCAATCTCCAGCCCGGAAGCAAGACTCATTGTCATCCAGCCATGGGACAAGAGTGTTCTTCCTGCTATCGAGAAAGCAATTCAGAAGAGCGAGCTCGGACTCAATCCGAATAATGACGGCAAACTCATCCGCGTAAGCTTCCCGCCTCTGACACAGGAGAGAAGAAAGGAGCTTGCAAAGAGCGCAAAGGCAAGTGCTGAAGGTGCAAGAGTTGCCATCAGGAACGTACGCCGTGACGCAATGGAGGAACTCAAGAAACTCCAGAAGAACGGTGACATCAGCGAAGATCAGCAGAAGGACGGAGAGAACAAAATCCAGAAAATGACTGACAAGGCCATTGATCAGGTGGCAAAAGTCGCTGAAGCCAAAGAAAAGGAAATTATGGAAATCTGATTTGCAAAGCAGGGTTTTCACGCCCTGCTTGCATTTTTTGCGGGGACAGGTCATCAATGAGAAACATTCCACAGCATATAGGCTTTATAATGGACGGGAACGGGCGATGGGCAAAAGCACGCTTCCTTCCGCGTACAGCAGGTCATCTTGCAGGTTTAAAAGCCCTCAAGAAAGTAATACTCGGCTGCATAAATGAAGGAGTCAGGTATGCGACGCTGTACTGTTTCTCAACGGAAAACTGGAGGCGTCCCCAGGATGAAGTGAATTACCTCATGGGTCTTTTCAGCGAGAAGATCATGGGGGAATTCCCTTTCTACGAGAAAAACGGCATCCGCATCCTCACCCTCGGTGACATTTCAGCTCTGCCCAAGGATGCAGGAAAATCCCTTGAAGAAGTCAGAGAGGCAACAAAGAACTTTGACAGAATCAGCGTGCAGCTTGCCATAAATTACGGCGGACAGGCTGAAATATGTCAGGCTGTAAATGCTGCAATAAAGGAAGGAGCAAGAGAGGTTACGCCTGAGATAATCAGAGCCCATTTCCAGAATCCTGATGTTCCTCCTGTTGATCTTATCGTCAGATCAGCCGGTGAATTCAGAATTTCCAACTTCCTTTTATTTGATAGTGCCTATGCTGAATTCGTATTTTGTGATAAACTCTGGCCAGACTGGGGAGAAAAGGACGTAAGTGACGTCATTGACACTTACAACACCAGAGTTCGCAGATTTGGAGGCGTTGTCCAGTGACATCGAACGGACAGAGAGTATTAACAGGCTTTATTGCCGTACCATTGTTGCTCCTTATTATTCTTTTCATGCCGCATTACCATCATGCAGTTTTCTGCCTGCTGGTTCTCGCCGTATGCGTGATCGGTTCAAGTGAGATACACAATATTCTCGTTCATGACAAACCTGACATCAAGCTTCCGGTTCCATACTGGCTGGGTGCATTCCTACCTATAGCAGCATATGTGGAATATGCATTTGCAGGCAACAATGCGATAATTCTCTACACCTGCATAGGCATACTCTCTCTTATTTTCCTGATTGAGACCATAACCGGTTATAAAGACAATTTCCGTCTTACCCGTGACCGGATATCATATTCAGTAATCCAGTTCCTCTACCCCAACCTGTTCGGAATTTTCCTCATAAGGCTGTGTTTCTTGCAGAATGCCACCATGTGGCTTCTCACATTCTTCCTGCTTGTCTTCTCATCCGACACATTCGCATATTTCTTCGGCATGCTGCTTGGAAAGAACAACAAGGGAATTGTGAAGGTAAGCCCGAACAAGAGCGTTGCAGGATTCATTGCAGGTGCTCTCATTCCTGCACTATTCGCAGCTCTGCTGTGCGCTTTAATTGACAGCTATACGCTTTCGTGGTGGGAAGGAGCTGTTGTGGGTCTGCTCACTGCATGTGCTGGAATCTGCGGAGATCTCATAGAATCTGCATTCAAACGCTCAAGCGGGCTGAAGGATTCGGGAAATGCAATTCCGGGCAGAGGCGGCATGCTTGATTCAATTGACTCGATTGCTATCGCAGCACCTGTCTACATGGCAGTGCTTCATTTATTCCAGGTGACCATCTGAAATGAGGAAAGTCCTTATTCTCGGAGCCACAGGATCAATCGGAACAACAGCCCTGAATGCTGTAAGAGACGGGAAACTGGATGTGAAGATCACAGGCCTTGCAGCACGCCACAATGAAGACAAACTCAAGGCTCTTGCAGATGAATTTGACTGTCCTTATATAATCAATGATGATTCAGAAAAGCTTGATGCTTTCATAGCCTCCTCGGATTCTGACATTGCACTGAACGGCATTGCCGGCAGTCCGGGACTTGAAGCAAGTCTGATGTGCATAAAGCATTCAGTTGATCTGGCTCTTGCAAACAAGGAATCAGTTGTGATGGGAGGATCATTCCTCTTTGAAAGTGCACAGAAGAACGGAGCGAAAATAATTCCGGTGGACAGTGAGCACAGTGCAATATATAACCTGCTCAGGGGGCATGAAGATGAAGTCTCAAAACTTGTCATCACAGCATCGGGTGGACCGTTCCTGAACCGCAGGGATCTTGAAAACGTTACTGTTGAAGAAGCCTGCAGCCACCCTACATGGAAAATGGGCAGAAAAATATCGATTGACAGCAGCACTCTTGCAAACAAAGGGCTTGAGGTCATTGAAGCAGGCTTCCTTTTCAATATGCCTGCCGAGAAAATTGAAGTCACCATCCACCGTCAGTCAATCGTCCACTCAATGATCAGACTTGAAAACGGCGCTGTCTATGCACAGCTTTCCCCTCCGGACATGACGCTTCCTATCATAAGCGCACTCAATGACGGACATCAGGATCTTCACAATGTTGTAAATCCTCTTTCATTCGAGGATCTTACACTTACCTTTTCATCCTGGGACAGGAATCAATTTCCTCTGCTCTCTCTGGCATACAATGTTCTTTCAGGCAAAGCAGCCTACCCCATTGCTTTCAATGCAGCAGATGAGGTGGCAGTGTCTGCGTTTATCGAAGGCAGGATCAGATACACACAGATTGCAGAGGTTGTGGAACGAGTACTTGATCATGACTGGAGTGAAAGTGCACATTCATTTGAAGAAATAAAACATTACGACAGTCTTGCTAGAGAAAGGGCATCCTCGTGTCTGGCATCCTTCTGACAATACTGAAATACGCATTAGGCCTTATCGGAATAGGCTTTGTAATACTTGTTCACGAAATCGGGCATTTCATTGCAGCAAAGGCCATGGGAGTACAGGTCGAGACTCTCGGCATAGGCATGGGGCCTGCACTGTTCACAATCCACGGCAAAAACACAGACTACAGATTCTCCCTTATACCTTTCGGCGGATACTGCCAGATGGAAGGTTCAATTGACCTTATAAAAGCACTGAGGGATGATGAGAAAACTTTCAGCAAGGCAGAATACGGCTCATACTTCACGACAACGCCGCTGACAAGAATTATCATCTTCATTGCCGGACCTCTGATCAATTTCCTTCTTGCAGTCCTGCTTTTCTTCATTGTCTCCATGATTCCGGCATGGCAGGCCGTGCATGACCCGAAAATCGTAATAGTATCTGACTACCCTTCACTTTTCGGCTCTGACATCACACAATCTGAGCTCAGAACAAGCGACTTTGTTATTTCTGTTGACGGAAAGGCTGTCAGCACTTTTGAAGAAGCTGAAGGAATTATATCAGCTGCTGACAAGGCTGTGCTTCCGATGACCGTGGAAAGAGACGGTGAAATCATTGATGTGAATGCATACGGCGTTCCTGACAGTGGTACTTACCGTTACGGCATCGCCCTGTATCAGGAACCTGTAATAGGAAGAGTTGAAGGCACACAGCTTTTTCAAAGCGGCGATGTAATATCATCAGTAAATGGACATCCTGTCACAAATGCATATGATCTTTATCAGGTTTCAGACAGAGACATGAACATAAAGCTCATCAGGGATGGAAAGGAAACAGATGTTTTTCTTCCTTCCTCATCCTCATTCCCATTTGCATGGCAGAGCCGCCTGATTCCTCTTGAAAGAGACGGATTCTTCAAAAGCATTGCTTCATCACTTATGAAAGCGGCAGAAGCAATAAAAGACACAGTAACCAGTCTGCTTAACCTTGTTAATCTGAACCGGGAAGAAGTGAGAAATGAAATCACAGGACCGGCAAGGGCTGCCCTGACAATCGGAACAATCACAACACTCGGCATCCAGACTGATTTCCTGACCGGACTCAGGGCCTTCATATATCTTCTGAGTCTGGTCTCAGTATCGCTGTGCGTGGCAAACCTCATACCTATTCCGACTTTTGACGGTGGTCAGATCCTGATAAACATCTACCAGATGATAACAGGAAATGAAATGAAGCCGAAAAGCTATGTAATATTCCATATCATCGGTCTTGTGTTCACAGTTGTCATTCTTGCGGCAATGTACAGCCTTGACATACTGCACTACCTGAACACTTAAACAGACCAGGCACCGTCAGCAAGAGATTCAAAACTTGCAGTGCTCGGCTTGAAACCAACGAAAAACTCACCTGTCTCACCGTTTCTCTGCTTTGCAACGATCACCTTGGTCGGCTGGAGCGTATTCTCGCCTTTCTGGTCCTTCACAAGCTTGTCAGCATCAACCTTGCGGCTCCTGTGCAGGAACATTACCATATCGGCATCCTGCTCGATTGCACCGGAATCTCTGAGGTTATTGAGCTGAGGCTCGTTTTTATCTCCTTCAGCATCACGTGTGACCTGACAGAGAACGATAACGGGAATTTCAAGCTCACGGGCAAGACTCTTGAGTGCTTTTGAAATTTCAGTAACCTGCTCAAACTTCTTGCTGGCAGCGGGCATTTCAGCATCAATAAGACCGATATAGTCAATGAATATAGCCTGAATGTTCTGCTCCCTTCTGAGTCTTCTTGCAGTTGTCCTTATCTCGGAAAGCTTCATGTTCGGAGTATCAAGGATGAAGAGCTTTGTCTCAAAAAGCCGCTGAGCCGCACTCATAACATGATTGAACTTTGGATCTCTCTGGTTTGCAAAGCTTGCGTTTCTAAGCATTTTCAAAGGAACTTTGGAAACACCTGAAATAAGACGCTGAGACACCTGAATACCGCTCATTTCAAGGCTGAAGAAAGCAACTGAATAGTTTCTGGGTGCACAGATCATATTCTGCACAATGCTTGTAGCAAAGGCTGTCTTACCGATAGACGGACGTGCTGCGATGATAATGAAGTCCGTTGGATGAAAGCCTCCGTCCGTAAGGGAATCAAGCTTGTCAAAACCGGTTTCAAGGTTCCCCGAAGGCTTTCCTTCCATTCTTTCTCTCAGATTGACAAGAGCCTGTGATACGAACTGTCCTATGGAATAGTCCTTATTCGCATCTCCCGTGCCCTGGGCAAGACGGGACAGCTTTCCCTCACTTTCATCAAGCAGCTTTATGATTTCCTGACTCTCATCATAACCGGCGATGGAGAACTCGTTGGCAAGCTGTATGTACTGCCGTCTCAGAGCAAGAGCATGGATAATCTGGCTGTGCACTCCGACTGAAGCTGTGGTTGACACATTCTCCGTCAGCGATGATATATAAGCAACACCGCCGCACTGCTCAAGCTGGTCGCGCGATTTGAGAAAATCGATGATGGAGATGAGATCAAGAGTCTTGAGAGGATTTGAATCAGAATATGCGATGAATGCAGAGAAAAGAGCACGATGCCCCGTATGATAGAAATCTGACGGACTCACCGATTCCATCGCAACTTCAAGAGAATTTGCATTCAGAAGAATTGCACCAAGAACAGCACGTTCAGCATCCTCATTATGCGGCAGTGTACGCCCTCTTTCCGTGAATTCATCCATATGCAGACTCCCTCAAAATAAAAAATACCCATACAGTATAGCACAAAGCTTCTGTATGGGCATCAGCAAATATAAGAAATTAGTTCTCTTCGCTTGTCTGTGCTTCTTCAGCAGGAGCGGCTTCTTCTGCAACAGCCTCTTCAGCAGCTGCAGCTTCTGCTGCTGCCTTTTCAGCGGCTTCAGCCTCTGCCTTGGCCTTTGCCTCAGCTTCAGCCTTCTCCTTTGCTTCCTTGGCCTTTCTTTCCTTGACCATGGCTTCGGATTCAACAACAAGCTTCACGTGTGAAACTTCATTTTCATAGAGGTGTACAACAACTGAATATGTGCCGACCATCTTGATGGCATGTGTTGCAACTTCAATCTTCTTTCTCTCAACTTCAATACCCTGCTTGCTGAGAGCTTCCTGAACCATCGCAGCTGTGATTGATCCGAAGAGCTTGCCGGATTCGCCTGCTGTGACAACGAGATTGACTACTGTGGCATCAAGCTTTTCTTTAAGTGATGCGCTGAGTGCTCTCTTTTCAGCCTTTCTCTTCTCGATCTGTGCAGCGCGGGAAGCAAAGATTGCAGCATTGGTCTTGTTGTAAAGAACTGCAGCTCCGGTAGGAAGGAGGTAGTTACGTGCATAACCATCCTTTACTACTACTACGTCACCCTCTTCACCGAGGTTGACTACGTCCTGATTAAGAATAATCTTCATCTGAAAACTCCTTACGTTTTCTTAAATTGACCCAGTTCTCAAGAACGCCTGCAAGAGACAATCCGAGAACCAGAATTAGGTTCACCACCTGAAAGATGATGAGAACAAGCAGAAGCCAGCTTGCAAGTCTGAAACTTGTCATGCCCGGTTTTCTTATCCTTATATTGTAGTCAGCTATGGCAAATCCCTGAACAAAGTAGAACAGCATGCTCACAACTGCAAGTCCCAGAACAGGAATGGAAATCCACTGAGGAACCGCAACGAAGTAGAAAAGCAGCACAAGAACCCAGAGGGAAAGGAAGATATAAATGAAGAACTCAGGAATCCTGAAATTCATCACCCTCTTCTCAAACTCCTCTGATTCAGGGTGAGACGCCGCTTCGTAAATGTACACGATACCGAAATGGTTCATGAACAGAAACGGAAGCAGAAGGCTCAGTATTGTAAGCATCACAAGGTAAGCAAGAACACCGGTATCAATGCCTGCTGCCGAAAAGAACGGAGCCAGCATTGCACTGATCATTTCCGTGTAAGCTGCGCCTACGATGCCTGCTTGTTCGCTGAATACAGCGAAGAAGATGCCATAGACGGCAAAGAGGATAACTGCCGGAATGAAAGAGTAAACCATCCGCAGGAAAATGCTCTCTGCATCATCTTTGTTCACCCATACCACAGCGCAAAGCACGAGTGAAAGTGGAATGAACATATTTACCATAATGAAGACCCACGTTAGGCCCTGGTTGAGAATATCAAGATTGTACAGGATATTCCTGCCCAGAACCAGCACCAGAGCTGCAACGCAGGCGGTGTCCGTGATTTTCTTCGGGTAGCGCTTATCCAACATCAGCAAGGGCAAGGCGAAGAACAGCGAGCCGATCGGTAATTCATGCACAACGAATGCAATGATCACGTTTGCCGCGACTCTGAGCACATCGCCTTTCTCAAGCTTTCCGTCGTTCATTTTTTCTCAAATGGGAGATATGCAAGCACACGGGCCTTCTTGATCTCTGCATTGAGAGCTCTCTGGTGCTTTGCACATGTTCCTGTGATTCTTGCGGGAAGGATCTTGCCGCGCTCTGTGATATAGCGGCGGAGCATATCAGGGTTCTTGTAATCAGCCTTCTGAGCACCCGGCTGACAGAACTTGCATACCTTCTTCTTGAAACCTGTCTTTCTCATGCCAGGCTTTCTTCCTGCAGAATCCTTGTCATTTACAAAAGCTTCGTTATCATCACGCATTTTTTAATTCTCCTAAAAATTAAAATGGTACATCATCATCGCCGTAACTTTCCGGACCGAGGCCGTAATCATTGGATACTGTCTCCGGCTGCGGTGTGCGGGAAAAATTACCTGAAAAACGATTCTGATTTGAAGGAGCTGCATCACCCATGTTCATACCGCCCTGCTGAGGACCGTTTGCGTACTGGGGTGCCTGTGCATATGAAGCCTGTCTGCTGCTTCCTCCTTCGTAATATGCACTGTTATTGCCGCCTCCTGCATTGTCATTGCGGGAGCCCAGAAAATTCAACTGGCCGACAACAATTTCAACTTTTGATCTTGACTGTCCGTCCTGTTCCCAGCGGTTCTGCCTGAGTTCTCCTGAAATTGAAACCTGGCGGCCCTTTTCAAGATACTGGTTAACAGATTCGGCGGCACGTCCGAAATAGACACAATCAAAGAAATTTGCCTCTTCTTCCCAGGAATTGCCGTCAGCAGACCTCTTTCTTCTGTTAACAGCGATGGAGAAGCGCACAACGGCACCGCCCCCGCCCTGTGAATAGCGAATTTCAGCTTGTCTTGTCAAACGCCCGGTAAGGCAGACATTGTTTAAATCAGCCACTTTGAAATCCTCCTGTCAAACAAATACTCCGACTTATTTCTCCGGATTGACGAACAAGAATTTAAGTACGAGTGTGCTTAACTGGAATGCATGGCTGAGACGTGCAATGGAAGCCGGATCAGCAGAGAGCTCGAAATAAACATAGTGGCCCTTGTCCTGCTTGTTGATCTGGTAAGCAAGAGTCTTGATTCCAAGGTCATCCTGCTTTGTGATCTCTGCACCTGCCTTAGCTAAAGAGTCGGTAACGAATGCCAACCCTTCCTTCATCTTCTCGTCATTTGCGTCGAAGATGACTGTGAACTCATAATTTCTCATAGTTCCTCCTTGTGGACTTATATTTGATCCGCCTCAACGAAGCGGATAAAGAGGCTTATGTAAAATATCATAGAAAATGAATTTAGGTCAATAAAGCCGGGAAAATAAAATTCAAAACGTGAAAACACCGGCCGGCCACATTGAATAGGCCGGCATTGGTTGCGCTTCAGAGTTTTGTAATCTGCATGCAGTCTGATGAATAGGACCCGCCTGTCGTTGAACCGGTGATGAGAACGACAAGATCATCTTTCTTCACGATATTGGTCTTCAGTGCGGTCTCTATTGCAAGAGCCTTCATGAAATCCATATCCTCAATCAGCTTTGCCATGACAGGATGGATGCCGTAACCCAGATTGAGCTGGCGGGCAGCCTTCTCATCCGTCACGCATGCAATTACAGGACAGGATGGACGGTAGTAGCTTGTCACAAGCGCCGTGCGTCCGGAGACTGTCATGCAGACGATTGCCTTCAGATCAAGGAAGAAAGAGGCGTCAACGGCAGCACTTGCAATCGTGTTCATGATGTCGGAGTTGAGCTTGAGCTGGGACTTGAAGAATCTGTTCTTGTAGTCAATCTCATTCTCCGTATAGGATGCGATCTCAGACATTGTCCTAACTGCAAGCACAGGATACTTTCCGGCGGCAGTCTCTCCGGAAAGCATGAGACAGGTTGTTCCGTCATAAATTGCATTGGCAACGTCGGAAACCTCGGCACGGGTGGGACGCGGATGCTCGCTCATGGATTCAAGCATCTGTGTCGCAGTCACTACGATCTTTCCCTTGTTGTAGCAGGTCTTTATGATCTTCTTCTGAATTGAGGGAAGCTGCCTGAAAGGAATCTCGACACCCATGTCACCGCGTGCGACCATTATGCCGTCCACAATTTCGAGAATCTCCTCAAGATTTCTCACACCCGATGCATTCTCGATCTTGGCAATGATCTGTATCTTCTCTCCTCCATTGACGTTCAGCAGTTTTCTGAGTTTTTTCGCATCATCGGCGCTTCTCATGAAACTGGCGGCGATGAAATCGACATCGTTCTCGATTCCGAAGAGAATATCGTCACGGTCTCTCTTTGATATATAAGGCTGGTCAATGTTTACGCCCGGAATATTTATAGACTTGTGGTTTGATATCCTTCCCGGGTTATCAACGCGGCAGATTATGTTCGTTCCGTCCACCGCAGTGACGGTAAGAGAGACAAGACCGTCGTCAATGAGGATCACATTGCCCTTCTCCACATCCTCTGCAAGATACGGATAAGTCACACCGACCCCGCTTTCGTTTCCTGCAGCCTCGCTGTCACTGTAAAGAGTGAAAGACTGGCCTTCCTCTAACACAACATAGTTGTTCTCAAATGTGCCGATCCTTATTTCAGGACCTTTGGTATCCAGAATCAGAGGGATGTGCACACCGAGCTTTTGTCTAACTCTCTTGACCCTGTCGAGCCTTTCCTTGTGTTCTTCATGCGAGCCGTGTGAAAAATTGAAACGCGCAGCATCCATGCCGTTGCTGATGAGCTTCTCTATCATCTCATCGCTGTCTACGGCAGGCCCCATCGTGCATATGATCTTTGTTTTTCTCATTATATTTTCCTCATTCGAAATCCAAGAAGAATATTAACGAAAGATGAAGACAAGGAAAACAGGAAAATCAAAAATCTGACAGACCTAGCAATTTTCTGAACTTTCCGCTCTTGAGCGGAGGTGAATAGAAAAAGCCCTGGATGACAGCCTTGTCAAAGCGGCAGACATAATCATACCCCTCAGCCGTTTCGATACCTTCAAATATGACTTTATAATCAAGGGACGTGAAACAGGAGACCACTGAATGCAGGAAGACATCGTTTTTCCTGTCGTTCATCGCAGCCCTGATGAATGAACGGTCGATCTTCACGCATTCAAACGGAAGACTGATGTAGCGTGCAATGTTGGCATAACCGGAACCGAAGTCATCAAGATAGAATCCGAGTCCGCGGTGCATCATCTCTTCCATGACATGCCTGACTTTGGAGAAATTCTCTATTATGCTGGTTTCCGTTATCTCTATTTTTATGTATTCAGGCGGCACTCCATAGGAATCGATGAGATTCATCACATCATCCACAAGATTCGCGGAATAGAACTGCCGGGCCGAGAAATTGACAGATATGGTTGGAACCGGGAGTCCCTTGTCAATGCACTCTTTTATGACCCTGCAGCTTTTGTCAAGCACGAAAAGTCCTATCCTGTCGATATAGCCTTCGCTTTCGGCTATCGGGATGAACTCAAGCGGTCTGACGTAATGCCCGTACCGTTTGTCGTAAAGCCTTATCAGGCACTCCGCAAGGTTGCAGAAATTTCCACCGGTATCGAAAACAGGCTGGTATTCGACTTCAAAAAGATTCTCATCAAAGGCTTTCTTTATCAGCCCGATCACATAATTTCTTCTGTTGAGGAGTTCCTTGAGGCGGAGATCACAGACAATGAGACTGAAGAAATCATTGCCTGCGGAATAATATGGCGCAGCCAGGCTTCTGAGATCGACCTTTCTTTCCGAAAAGAAAGTCAGCATGCTGAAAACCTCATCCCTGCTTGCTGCGACGATGGGACACGGAATAAGATAAATATCCCCTTTAAGCGTGAAGTTCGTCCTGTCTATCACGTATGTTCCGGAAAAGATATCCACAATCTGTGAGCACAGCGTCCTGCATCTGCGGTCAGCGGGAGGAGGTCCTATCAGAACAAAGTTGTTCTCCGAAATCCTGAAAACCTGCTGTATGAGTTCCAGCTGCGCGAACCTGTTTCCTATCGTTTTGATCAGTGTATCCACAGACTTCACGTCAAAATCCACATGCATTCTGCTGTAATCATGGATCTGGACAGTGATGACCGAGAACTGGAAGCCTTTGTCAAAATAATATGACAGAAATGAAGACATGTATTTCAGATTGCCGAAACCTGTCAGGTTGTCGATGAGAAAGGAAGATGTCGTGAGGTTCGTGAAGCAGTAGAACAGCAGCACTGAAACAAGGATCAGCAGAGCCTCGCTTTTCGGGTAGATAATCTGCATGACCACCAGAACGGCTATGATTATGGGGACATATGATGCCATTCTCCTTATCTGCGGCAGGATATTATCTCTTTCCCTGAATATGAATGTGAAAGTCACGACTGCAGCACATGAAAGCAGAATGAAATGGATGAAATACAGAGGCCCGAACTCAACCTCCCCGCCATGAGATGGAAATGAGAATGCAATTCCTGTCCTTATGTTGATTATGAACAGCGTGATGGATGCGCATGTGAGAGCCGTAGCGGCATATATCACAGGTTTCATCTCCCTTTTTCCTGAAAGATTGTTCTGTGAATCCCTGACGATATAGAACATCAGCAGGTTGGCTGTCACCTGACTGAAAACAGCATGCACACTCGCCACAGCAAGACTTGCTGATGGAGAGAAGACAGATTCAAAGTTCATCACGATATCCATGGGGATGCAAAATAGAGAGTACACGAAGCATACGGACAGCAGGATAAAGAACGATTTCCTCAGCCGTGCCACATACAGATCCTTCTCAAAGAAAAGATATACACCCATGCACAGAATCATTATTGCTGAGAATATATCCGGCAGCAGATATGTGATGATATCAGACATGAATACAGTATGAGACAGTTTTACATCAATTTCTAGAAACATTCTCCGGATTTCTGTATTATTTTCACATGTTTGACGCGCATGCCCATATCGGTGAATACAGACAGGATGCACTGATCTGCACCTCATTGCCTGAGGAATATCAGCCAGCAGTCAGCTATCCGCTTCACAGCTACGGAACACTTTCTCCTGATGAGAATGTTCCACTGCTGATCGAAGAAAGGCTGAAGGAAGATACAGCGGCATTCATCGGAGAGTTCGGCCCCGACAGCCGTTTTGAATACAGCATCACCGTTATAAAAAAACTGCTGGAACTTGCAAGAGATTATTCACGTCCCTTCACTCTGCATGTGGTGAGACGGCATGATGAAATGCTGCATCTTCTCAAAGACATGAAGGTGAGAGTGCCTTTCATTGTGCATGGCTTCACCTCCTCCTCCCGGATTGCGGATGAATACTGCAGACTCGGAGGTTTCATATCCCTTGGGAAAAGAAGCATCAGGTCAAGGGAATTCAGCTCACTTGTAAGGAAGAACTTCCTGCTTGAAAGCGACATGCCATGCTCACCTGAAGCTGACATTGTTCTTGAGGAAGTATATACTTCAGCTGCACTGCAGCTTGGAATAAGCATAGCCCGGCTTGAGGAAATGACAGATGAGAGAAGAACAGTTTTTACGTCTTGAACTGCTGATCGGAAAAGAGAACGTGGAAAAGCTCCACGGAAAGAGAATCACACTGGTAGGAGCAGGCGCTGTCGGCGGCTACGCGTTTGAAAGCCTTGTGCGCTCCGGCATCGGATTCATCCGCATCGTCGATTTCGACAGCTTCTGTCTTTCGAATCTCAACCGCCAGATCCTTGCCACCTATGACACAATCGGAATGCCCAAGGTTGATGCCGCAAGGGACAGGGCACTTTCTATCAATCCGGACATCATCATAGAAAGCGTGAATGCATTTGCCGATGATTCAAATTATGGGGAAATAGTGAAAGACGCGGACCTTGTGATCGACTGCATAGACAGCGTCGACTCGAAAGTCGGCCTGATGAAGGTATGTGAAGAAATGGACATTCCAATCATTTCCTCAATGGGAGCGGCTCTGAGACGTGACATCTCGCGCATCAGAGTCACAACACTTGATAAAACCTGTGTCTGTCCTCTAGCAAAGGCAGTGAGGACAAAGGCAAGAAAGCTCTCTTTGAACCTCAAAAGAGTGAAAGTTGTCTTCTCTGATGAGGAAGTCGTATTCACCTATTCAGAAAACAGCGGACTTGGAAGCCTTGCGCCCGTCACAGCTGTTTTCGGCCAGAACATTGCAAACGAGGCGCTGAAAACCCTGATAGGAGAAGATGAGTTTTTCGCCCTACACTAGCTGAGCACAGGTGAAGAAGGATGGACAGTGGAAGTCAGGGGACGGAAGTGAAATGGGGAAAAGTGAAATGAAATGAGGCTTTTTGAGCCCGTCTCCGCATTTATATATGTTGAAGCATATCTCATCATCCGTGCTTTCAATTACTCCAAGCTTCCTGAGATCTATTGAGGCACTGAGTATCCAGTGGTTACCCTTGTTGCTGTTCTCAAGAATGCTGACACTGTCAGTAACGGCAGTGCGTTCATCATCAGTGTAGAAGATTCTGTCCTTGCGGCCCTCTCCATGACATGCCAGAAAAGCTCCAGATGCACTGAATTCGAAATTCGAGTATTCGCTGGAATTTCTGTTCTTTATGAATATTTCAACACAGCTGTCTGTCCATACAGGACCGTTGGCATCCCATACCATGCGCCTGAGTTCTTTTTCCCTCACATCGAATAGTGCATGAAGGACACAGTCGTCATGTGACAGAGCTACGTTCACGGCAGCATCCGTCTCACAGGAGCCCCACAGATAATTGTCAAGATGATGTTCCGTCTTTTCCTTTGTGATTCTCATGACGCTTATTATACACGGAAAGAGAAAAAAAATACAGGAGCCGAAGCTCCTGCATTTTCAGATCAACACTAAGTCAAGACTTACTTCTTCTTATGTCTGTTAGCTCTAAGTCTCTTCTTTCTCTTGTGTGTTGCAATCTTATGTTTCTTTCTTTTCTTACCGCAAGGCACAGTATTGCTCCTTATCTCCAATTGGAATTTTTTTGTAATTACAGTCTGACATTATTGCGCCCTTAGGCGTTTTTGGTCAATAGACCTGAAGTCTAAAAGAGAATTTTTCCGCCCACTATCTTATGAATGACAGGTTTGTCACTTTCAAGATAGGCATACCGCTCAACCCTTTCAGCAACAGAAAGATCCTGAACAGTACTTGAAACAGATGAATCATCAAGCACTGCGACATCAGCTTCATAGCCTTCCTCAAAGCTGCCGGCCAGGCCGAAAAACGATCCGCCGAGCTTTGTCGCGATATAGAAAGCCTCATTGAAACTCAGGGCCCGGAACGAAGGATCCACAAGACGGTAATACAGCTTGCTGACCTTCACTGCATCAGCTATGGCACGGAAGATGGAAAGGCTCACTCCTCCTGCAACATCAGAGCCGAGCCCGATTCTGTAACCGTTGTCGAGGAAGTAGCGGGCAGGCATGATGCCGGATGAAAGATTGGTATTTGAATCCGGGCAGTGCGCGATATATATGTTTTCGTTTTTCAGAATCTCCTCTTCCCTTCCAAAAGAATGGACGCAGTGCGCCATCACGGTCTTCTGTTTCCCCATCAGCCCCAACATCCTATATGCATCCGCATAGCTTTCCGAATGCGGGCACAGTTCCTTCACCCAGTCAACTTCACTGAGGTTTTCAGACAGGTGACTCTGCACTGGAAGATTCTCATCCCCAGCTATCCTTGCAAGAGCGGAAGACAGTCTGTCGCTGCAGCTCGGAATGAAACGCGGGGTTATGATGGGTTTCACATATGTGAAGTTTTCCTTAACCTCTCTCACATAAGACATGGTCTCTTCAATCGATTCATCAGTATCCTCAACAAGGATTGATGGTGAGTTTCTGTCCATATTCACCTTGCCGACAAAGCACGGCATTGACAGCTCGTCAAGCATCCTGCACAGCAGGAGGGATGAGCCCTTGTGTATCGTCGCAAATATGCAGGCCCTGGCGGTGGCACTTTTGTAAAGATCTTCCGCAAAGATGGAATATGCCTTATGCGCATACTTTATATCCCGGTACTTCGCCTCTTCAGGGAAAGTATGCTCATTCAGCCAGGAAAGGAGTTCCTCATCCATCCACAGACCCCTGAACTGGTACTGGCTTGCATGGATGTGAAGATCATATAATGCAGGAATTACCAGCTTGCCGCTGTAATCAAGCAGTCTGAGGGACCGGTATTCCCCCGGCGCTTTTCTGAAACAGCCTTTTATCTTGCCGTTCTCTATGACAAGATCTGAATCGGGCATCGATACACTCCTGTCTTTTTCCGGTGTGTAGAAGATATCGCCGTGAATTATACAGTTCTGCATGAAAAACCTCCTCTGTGATGATGTTCATGAGGCATGAAGAAAACTGTGATGCCGCAGAGTGCTGAAGAGTCCTGATAAAGAAATCCTCAGCAGAAAACATTTTATCATGAAATATGAAATTTTGGAGAAAAAACTTGTATTTTGAAGTCAAATTCACCCATAGTGTGTTATTATATTATGCGTACGGGAAAATGATCCGTATAAGCAGAGGGAAATCCGATTGATGAAAGTTCTCATTCTTGGTCTTGGAATCAATGGCGGAGGTCGTGCCGCAAGTCTTTATTTCGCCAGACGGGACGCTTACGAAGTGCGTGTTTCCGATGTATCGCCGCGTTCTTATTTCGGCAACGTTCCGAAGGAACTGGAAGACCTGGGCGTGAAATGTTTTTTCGAAGACAAGGATCCAAAGGAGAACATCAGATGGGCAGATCTTGTCATCAAGAACCCGGCTGTTCCGACGTCCCTTCCCCAGCTGTCTCTTGCAAAGAGGATTGCCAATGATTTCTCATTCCTCTTCTCATCACCCGAGATAAAGAAGATAAAACTGATTGCAGTCACAGGAACAAAGGGCAAGACCACAACCGTCTCTGCGATAAATCATGCCCTGAACGAACTGGGCAAGGATACTCTCATCTGCGGCAATATCGGCATTTCAGCATTCACTGTCCTCGAGGAGATTGAAAGAAGGAAGGCTGAAGGAAAAGCACGCCCGGAATACATTGTCATGGAACTTTCCAGCTGGCAGATTCATGACACGTACATTGCGCTCAACGGACATCTGCCGCATTTCAGAATGACAATATTCACAAGCAAATATGCGGATCATCAGAACAGCTACAGCAAACTGAGCGAGTATTATGATGACAAGCTGAAGCTTTTCAATACGGACTGCGATTCAATTCTTGTGAACAGCAGGAACAAGGATTTCATCCTGAATCACACATTCGGCCTGAAAAAGCTTGTGAAGACCTTCCCGGGCTATTACAACCCGTTCAAGGAAAAGAAAATGGAGCTGCAGTGCGCATACTGTGCCCTCAGACTGCTCGGCTTCAGCAGGAAAGACACCATCCGGGTTCTGTCATCTTACAAAGGCATGCCTCACAGGATAGAACAGGTCGCCCTGTTTGACGACATAATGTTCATAAATGATTCAGCGGCGACAATTGCGGAAGCGGTCAATTTCTCAATGAAGAACATTTCCCCTCTTCCGGTTCATCTCATCTGCGGCGGCACCGACAAGAATCTCAAAGCTGCGGGAATGCTGGATGCCCTGAAAAACGCTGCAAGCATCAGCCTGCTTGCAGGATCTTTTACAGATCATCAGCTCATACCTCTTCTTGATAACAGCAAGATAAAGTATGAGGGGCCCTTCACATCAATGAAGGATGCCTTCAACAATGCCGTGAGCAGGGCTGAAGAAAAAAGAGATGAGTTCAGTCAGGTGCAGTGCGTACTTCTCTCACCCGGAGCGGCTTCTTTTGAATACTTCAAGAATGAGTTTGACAGGGGAACACAGTTCAAAGCGCTGGTAAAGCTTTACACAGCGAGAAAAAGCGGAAAAAAGACTTTCCCGCTTGATGCCTAGATGCGGCTGCGTCTGGCAAGTTTGTAGCGCAGGGAATCAACAAGACGGAAAATATGCCCTGCCGGATTATACACATAGTCCAGAGTCGGCATGCGGTATGTTCTTTCCCCTCCGAATGCGGTCTTGAAAGTCGTAAGGGATGAAATATGGCTGTTGTCCTCTCCTTTTCCCTCAATACCGAAAAGATCATAAACCTTCACACCGTCTTCCTTTGCACGCATTATTGCTTCTGCCTGAAGGACATAACCGCATGAAATGTTGCCGGTATGCTTTATTGAAGAACCAAACAGATAGACTTCTTCACTCTTTCCCCTGAGATTGACGATTCCGCCTGAAATCTCACCATCACTGTAGGCTATGTAAAGACGCGGCTCCACATCAAGATCCTTAAGAGAGAATATAGAGCGGATGTAATCATAACTCCGGGTCGAGAAATGATCCCTGAGTGCAGTATGCACATATGTGTCATACCATTTTGAGAAAGCCTCCTCATCTCCGTCCCACAGGCGCACTACTATCCCCTCTTCCTTTTTAAGGTTCCGTTTCACACGGTCCTTGAAGGAAAGATCACGGGAAAGATCTATCCTCACCGTACCCAGAGGCTGAACGGAAAAGCTGCATTTTCTGAGTTTTCCGGTCTCGATCGAGTCAGAACAGCTCCAGTCCAGATCAAAGCGCAGCAAAATGCATGATGAGGGAAGGTGCTTTCTTACTTCAGAAGCAAAAGCCGTGAGGTGCTTTTCGCTGACACCTTGAGAAAAGCCCATCGGTATATAGGCAATTGAGAAGAATGAGAAAGTTCTTACAAGGACAAGAACATCGCAACAATAGCCTTCCATGGCAAAGCGGAAGGCCAGGGAATTCCATGAGTTCTGTTTCTTGACTTCGGCCCAGAACCTGCTCTGGAATATGCTTTGGCATTCCAGAGCATCCAGTGCAATGGGCTTAACCGACAGGTCCATCAATGTATTTACGGCTCCTGATCTGGCGTCCGTCGGCAAGAATCTCCTTGCCGTCAACCATCAGCACACCGCCCTTTGTATAAAGCGGCATCGCGAAGAAATGATCCGGCTTGATGTATGTTGTGACCTTCTCCACTTCGCCCTGATTAGCAACCTTGAGAACAGTTCCCTCAGGAATGTCGTCATCTGCAAAGAGAACCTCGCAGGTTGTGTGTTCCGGTGCATCGGGATCACTTGCAGCAAGCAGCATGCCGCAGGACTTCACGCCTCTGAAGTTTGCCGGCTTGAGGTTTGCAACGACAATTATCTTCTTTCCGTCAAGTTCCTCAGCCTTGTAATAAGGTACAATGGAGGAAACGATTGTGCGTCCTTCTTCCGTGCCGTCATCAAGATGAAGAATGTAAAGGAGATCACCGTTTGGATGCTTCTCCACTTCTGCGATTCTGGCAACCTTCAGCGTGACACGGCGCTCAAACTGATGAGCTATTGTCTCATTTTCAATCACAGCATTGTTATTGTTCATTTTCTTTTCCTCTTTTCTGTTTTCTTTCTTTTCCTTTCTCTCTTCCTGGCTGCCTGCAAAGCGGTCCTTCAGGGAACTGACGAAGTCATCGTCGAGCTTGGAGAACAGCAGTGAAATGTCTCCGACAGTCTCAGGTGCGTCATCAAATGATCCAAGATCCTGCCATGTCCATTTTCTCTCTCCGAAGAAGGAGAATATCTTTTCGCTTGTCGAAGGCATGAACGGTTCGATCATGATACCCAGATCCCTGATGAGGAAACAGAGTGTTCTGAGCAGGGATGCGGCCTTTTCAGGATTCTCCTTTCTCATCTTCCATGGTTCTCCGTCCTGGAAAGCCTTGTTTCCGGCATCCGAGAGTGCGAGAACGGCTCTCAGGGCGCTTCTCTCCTCGACATTGTTCATCAGATCAGTGATCTCGGCCTCGCTCTTTCTGATAACCCCGATGAGGCTTTCATCAAGAGAAGATGCAGATGGAATCTTCCCGTCATAGAATTTCTTTATGAAACTCAGCGTTCTGTTGACGAGGTTGGAGAGATTTCCGATCAGCTCGCCGTTGACTTTGTCCTGGAAATCAGACCAGGAGAAGTTGAAATCGTTCTTCTCAGGTCTGTTGTAGAAGAGATAGAAACGCCATACATCGGCAGGTATTCCGGTGCTCTGCACGTCATCGCCGAAGATACCGGTGCCGTGGCTCTTCGAGAACTTTCCGCCTTCATAGTTCAGATACTCGCTTGAAGACATCTGGTACAGCATTGTCCACTTTTCTCCGGTACACAGGAGCGTTGCAGGGAATATGACTGTATGGAACGGGATATTGTCCTTTCCGATGAACTGTATGAGCTGAGTGTCCTCAGGACTCTTCCACCAGCGCTGCCAGTCGTCAAGGGCCTCCGCAGTCATTGAGATATATCCGATCGGAGCATCGAACCATACATAGAAAACCTTGTCCTCATAACCCTTTACAGGAACAGGTATACCCCACTTCAGGTCACGGGTGATGCAGCGTTCCCTCAGGCCGTCGCGGAACCATGAAGTCGTCACATTTACAGCATTCTTTGACCAGTTGTTGTTCCTGAAAGCATCCTCAGTCCATTTCTGAAGCAGAGGAAGGGCCTTCGGCAGGTCAATATAGAGATGCTTTGTCTTCTTCAGCACAGGAGTGGTACCGCAGACAGAACAGCGGGGATCAATAAGCTCAGTCGGGTCAAGAAGAGTCTGGCAGGCATCGCACTGATCACCGCGTGCGTCATTGCTGCCGCAGTGCGGACAGGTGCCGTTTACATAACGGTCTGCAAGGAAACGGGCACAGTGCGGGCAGAAAAGCTGCTCGCTCTCCTCTTCCTTGATATAGCCGTTTTTATTGATTTCATTGAATATGTCCTGGACGATCTCAGTATGACGCTGTGTGCTGGTGCGTCCGAAATAATCGAATGAAATATTGAACCATTCGTAAATTGCCTTGTGTATTTTATGATAATGATCACACAGCTCGCGCGGTGTGACACCTTCCTGCAGGGCTCTTGTCTCGCTTGCAGTACCGTATTCATCCGTTCCGCAGACATAGAATGTCTCAACACCGTAAGAACGTGAGAAACGGGCAAAAACATCTGCAGAGAGAACCTGTATCAGATTTCCCAGATGCGGAATGTTGTTCACATAGGGAAGAGCTGAAGTTATGAGTCTTTTTTTCACTGTTTTACTCCTTTCCATGGATGGCAGAGTGAATTATAGCCGGTTCGCCTTTAATTTTCTACTATTGCACAAAGGTGCGGCGGAAAGCCGCCGAAGCATGAAAACACAGGATTTTCTGAAGTGAAAGACACCTCTGTGTGTAGGAAAGATATTGCCGCTCTGCTATAATTTCCCTATCTTTTTGAAAACTATGAACGACGAAGAAAAAATTGTTAAACCGGCTAAAGGAGGAGGATTCTCCTTCAGCCCGAAGATCATCATCGTGGTTTTGATCGCGGTCTTCCTGATCATAGCGGCGGGTTCATCCTTTTTTGTTGTGGACCAGACCGAACAGGCTGTCGTCCTGAGGCTCGGACGCTACAACAGAACGGTAGGACCGGGACTGCAGACAAAACTTCCTTTCGGACTTGAGCAGAGCTATACAGTGCCGACACAGCTTGTGCAGACTCTGACTTTCGGCTACAGATCGAATGACATGACGGGAACAGGTCTTTCAGGTGCAAGCGCATATGAGGATGAGTCAGTCATGCTCACCGGCGACCTGAACATCGTGGATGTCGAATGGATCGTGCAGTACAGGATCAATGATCCGATGAAATGGCTCTTCAATGTAGAAGACAAGGAAACCACCATACGCGACATTTCACAGTCCGTCATGAATGCGCTTGTAGGCGATCTGCCCATCCTGTCCGTAATGACAAATCTGAGAACGCAGATTGAAATCGATGCACAGGAAAACATGCAGCGTATCTTTGACGGTTATGATTTCGGCATTGAAGTTGTGACAGTGAAACTGCAGAACATAGTTCCGCCCGAAGGAGAGGTTCAGGATGCCTTTGAAGACGTGAACAAGGCCATCCAGGACATGAACCGTTTCATAAATGAAGGAAAGGAATATTACAATACCGCAATTCCCGAGGCGCAGGGTGAAGCCAGCAGGATAATCCTGCAGGCTGAAGGCTATGCCGCACAGAGAGTGAATGAGGCACAGGGCGATGTCGCGGCTTTCAATGCAATGAGGGAAGCATATGAGGAAAATCAGGAAGTGACTGAAAAGAGGATATACATTGAAACAATGAATGATATCTACTCATCAGAGGAAGCTTCCCCTCTCACACTCGTGGATTCTTCCCTTGAAAACTTCCTTCCGGTACAGAATGTAGGAGGTGCAAAATGAAAAAACTCATAACGGTTCTCGTAATCATCGCACTTCTTCTGGTTGTCTTCCTTCTGCTCGGACCTTTCTATATCCTCAGCGAGGGGGAACAGGCTGTGGTCACACGCTTTGGAAAGATTGTGGACACACAGACAGAGTCCGGCCTCAAGTTCAAGATGCCTCTTGTGGACAATGTAGTCAAATACTCATCAAAGCTGCAGAGCTGGGACGGGGAAGCACAGAGAATCCCCACAAGCGAAAACCAGTTCATCTGGGTTGACGCCACTGCCCGCTGGTATATCGCCGACCCTGCACTTTTCTATGAAACCGTCGGCACGGTCTCATCCGGTCTGGGACGTCTCAATGACATCATAGATTCAACGATCAGGACTGTGATCTCGGAGAACAATCTCAATGAGGCTGTACGTTCCACAAACCAGATCAACGAGATAAACATCGTGGAAGATTTCCAGGATGTCGACTCTGCAGAAGATGCACAGACGCTGCAGACTCTGACGGCAACCACAACGGTACAGCAGAGCATTGAAATCGGACGAGAGGGTATTTCGAACAAGATTCTCGAACAGGCTTCCGCCTTCACCGACACATACGGCATCGCGCTCGAGGATGTGATCATACGTCAGATCCGCTACTCTGACGACCTGACTGAATCCGTCTACGAGAGAATGATCAAGGAGAGGAACCAGATTGCAGAAGCATACCGCTCCTACGGCCGCGGCCAGCTTGCCGAGTGGCAGGGTACCACCGAGAGGGACATGAACACGATTCTCTCAGAAGCTGAAGCCGAAGCTGCACGCATACGCGGTGAAGCAGATGCCGAAGCCAGCCGTATCTATTCTGAAAGCTATAGTGCTGATCCTGAATTCTTCGAGTTCTACAGCACAATGCAGTCATACAGGAATACAATTCCTGCAATGAACAAGATACTCTCGACAGACAGCGAGTATTTCAAATACATCTGATATCATATGATCCTGCCATGCACGGCAGGATCTGTTTTTCACATGAAAACAGATTACACAAAAGAATCAAATCTGATCATTCCGGCACAATACATAAAAGATGAACATGTCATTTTCAATGACGGCAATACCCTTGCCGTCAGTTTTCACGGTCATCTTCTGATAACCTCCGCTCCGGAAGGCATCACAGGAAGACTGGCAGAAGATCCTTCATTCACGACAGTGCTCTACCCTTCCTCATCCAATGTGAACAGATACCTCCTTTACAAGAAAAGAGAGAGAACACAGTGGCAGGAAAGGATTCCCAGTCCTGCGGAAATGGAGGCCTTCTATTCTTCCTTCACTCCATGGAATACAGATGAAGAATACCTTACGTCGCTCAGAAACAGCGGAGAGGAGTTCTTTGCCGTATGGGATGATGACACTCTGGTCTCAGCAGCCTACAGCACAAAAGGCCGCCGCCAGTTTTCCTCATTCTTCACACGGGAAGAATACAGGGGAAAAGGATACGGAAGCCGTCTGCTTGAACAGACAGGGAACATATATCTTTTCGCAGATGACCAAAACCTTCTCAGATTCTATACTGAAAGAGGATTTGTCATAAGACAGACATACCATTTCACTGACAGGAGAATTAAAAAATGAAGATAGCTGCATTCGTGCCATTTGACGAAGAATCAATCTGTTACGGCCTCATTGACGGAGAGAACATAAGGGAAATAACCGACCCGTTTACAGGAGAAGAGATAAAGGAAAGCGGGAAAGTCTACAAGAGAGCAGATGTCATACTTGTGAACCCCACATTTCCCGTAAAGGCGCTGTGCATCGGTCTCAATTACCGCGACCATGCCGAGGAGTTCGGACTGCCCGTACCGGAAAGTCCTGTCGTGTTCATGAAAAGCGAGAATGCAGTCATCGGACCGGAAGACTATATTATCAAGCCGGCAATGTGCAAAACCCTTGATTACGAAGCCGAGCTGGCTGTTGTCATAAAGAAAGAATGCAAGAACATAAGCGAGGATGAAACCTCTGACTACATACTTGGCTACTGCTGTGCAAACGATGTGACAGCACGTGACCTGCAGCCTAAGAACGGACAATGGACAATTGCAAAAGGCTTTGACACATTCCTGCCTCTCGGTCCTTTCATCAGCGATGAAGTCGATCCGTCATCTCTTGAGATTGAATGCCGCCTCAACGGCAGAACAGTCCAGAAATCAAACACAAAGAATCTTATCTTCCCGGTACCATACCTTGTCAGCTATCTTTCAAAATGCATGACTCTTCATGCCGGAGACGTCATACTCACAGGAACGCCGTCAGGAACAAATCATATGAATAGCGGAGATGTCATCGAGGTTGAGATTGAAGGACTCGGAGTTCTTAGGAACACGGTGGAGGATGAAGCGTAGCTCATACGGCAACGCTTCTCTGCTTCTCCCTCTTCTCAAGGCCGTGTATCCAGTCGGCTTTGAACATGTAAATGATGAATATGACAGAGCTGACTGACCATGTGAGAGGATACGCTGAATAAACGATTTCTATATGATGATAGAAATGCAGGACCACCGTCAGATATGTGACGCGCAGTGCACACCAGGAACCGAACATTATCAGCATAGGGATGCTGGCCTTACCGGCGCCCCTGAGTATACCTGCAATGCAGTGTGAAAGTGCGAGGAAGCAGTAGAAGAAACCTTCTATCCTGCACTGACGGGTACCGTATGCCACAACCTCCGGATCGCTGTTGAATGCCGAAATGAGCACCGGAGCAAGCAGGAATACGGCAAGTCCTATAAGCTCGGCCATGGTAATGGAACAGAAGATTCCGAATACAGCGCTCTTCTTTGCACGTGTGTATTCCTTTGCACCAAGGTTCTGACCGATACAGGTCGTGAGTGCAAGCGAAAAGCTTGTGATCGGAAGGAACGCAAATCCTTCTATTTTGCTGTATGCACCGCTTCCGGCAACAGCTGCTGATGCAAATGAATTGATGTTTGTCTGCACGACAAGATTCGCAATTCCGATAACGGAATTCTGTACTCCGGAAGGAAGTCCGAAACGCAGGATTTCCCTGAGAGTCTGTCTGTGAAACCTGATCTTGCGTATCTCAACTTTGTAAAGGCCGTCCTGACCGCGGAAAAGCCTCATCAGGGAAAGAATCACGGACAATGCCTGACTGATGATTGTTGCAAAAGCCGCAGAGCCTACCCCGCCGCCCATGTAACCGACAAAAAGGATATCAAGGACGACATTTGTTATTGAGGAGACAATCAGATAATAAAGTGAATGCCGGCTGTCACCCAGCGCGTTCATGATTCCCATGCATGTGTTGTAAAGAAGTGAGAATATTATGCCCAGACAGTATATACGGAAATACTCAATGCTGTTTGGCATTATATCTTCAGGTGTCTGCATCAGGGAAAGTATCGCAGGAGTGAAAAGACTTCCAGCAATGGTCAGAAAGATACCTGCGACAACTGAGAAAGCGATGTCAGTGTGTATTGCCCTGTCCAGTCCTTTCTGGTCGCGTGCTCCGAAATTCCTTGAGATTATGACACCGGCACCGATTGCCATACCGTTGAAGAAACCCACCATCATATTGATCAGAGGTGATGAGGATGATACGGCGGCAAGTGCTTCACGTCCAAGGTAATTGCCCACAATGAGCGAATCAGCCGCATTGTACATCTGCTGGAAAAGATTTCCCAGAAACAGAGGTAAGGCAAATGCGATGAGATTCCTCTGTATTGAACCTTGTGTGAAATCGATTGAATGTGCCATGTGTTATGGTTTAGCATTGCAGAATAAAAATTTCAATCAGGAGCTGAAAATAAAAATGACAGCAAAGGAAGAAACCGCGAAGCGTCTTCATCTCCGACGCAAGCTGCTGTTCACCAAAACAGATCCCCTTCTCCTGCCGCTTGAGGAAAAGCTGTCGTCATCCTCCCGCATCGCAGTTGCTCTCTGGGCATTTGAAATATGCGGAAAAATAAAAGATGAACTGGACAGAGAAGAGAAAGAACAGGCAGAAGAAGCAATAGAGATATGCCGGCAATGGATGAATGGAAATGTTAAAATGAACAAAGCCCGTTATGTCATCCTCGAGCTTCACCACAGCGCGGGAGAAAAGGATCCGGTCACGCAGGCTAAAATGCATGCCATAGCACAGGGCATATCATGTGTCCACACACCAGGACATGCACCTGGAATTCCAATGTATTATTTCACTTCTCTTATAAGGGAATACGGTATCGAGGATGGCTTTGAAAAGTGCATGAAAAACATTAAGGAGTATGAAGAAATTCTTGATAGATGCTGCGAACCAAGCAGTGATTCAAGCGTAAGATATGCCCAGTTTCTTTACAATGAAAGGAATTACAAATAATAGTATCTTTTATTCAAAATCCTTATTGACACTTCATCAGGCTTTTTGCTAGTATCTCCATGTTGTCACATGGCGAGATAGCTCAGTTGGTAGAGCAATCGGCTCATATCCGATCGGTCGAGGGTCCGAGTCCCCCTCTCGCTAAAGTCCTTGCTTCTGCAAGGATTTTTTTTGCCCTGATGACAAGTCAGCGCATCACAACATCTACCAGAAGTACCGTATAAAGTTCTCCTTCTCTGCGTGATGGAAGACACGGTACATCATCCGGAATATGTTCCTGCATCATTACTGCGACTGATTCAACTTTGATGAGACAAAGCGCCTCCCCGTTGTTTCCTGTCACAACCTGGATATCACCGGTCTGGGGGAAATCCTCTCCTGTTGCATCATATACAGACTGTCCGACAGCAAATGATTTCAAATCTCCATTGAGAATCTTTTCTCCGATATACTCAGATACAATGCAGTGTGTATAATCAGTGACTTTTGGATTCATCAATCTGTAATCAAGAAACATATCTTCTGGTGTCATCTCTCCGCCTCTTTTATGTATTTAATTATGCACAAGTGTGTAGCATGATTCAAACTTTTTTTGATAAATCCGGCAATAAAAAAGAAAACGTAAAAAAATAAAAAATTTTTCGAAACCTTATTGACTTGATTAGGGAACATAGAGTAATGTCTTCCATGTTGTGAGTCACTCACAGCAACTACCGATTGCGGTCGTGGTGGAATTGGTAGACACGCTAGCTTGAGGTGCTAGTGGTCGAAAGGCTATGCTGGTTCAAGTCCAGTCGACCGCAACTACTGATGGGATAGAAGTTTATTCTATCCCATTTATTTTTATAGGATGGCAACAAAACTTCACACTATTGGTAGACAGGTCTACCAATGTTTCAGCATAAAAAGCAAAACATGCCATTGAAGATCATTTTAAAATAAAACAGACAACGTCACCGGTGCCCTCTCCTCACAACGTATCCAGGGACTCGAATCTAAAACAGATTTCTTTGGCTCCCCGATATATGAGATATCTTGAGCATATCAATCAATTCTCAATTCAAAATGACATTTTTATTTTCCACCCATCTATCATCTTTTCATCCTTCTGCCAGAAAGTGTAGACTGAGGCAATCTCATTTCAGGAGGAATCCATGTCATACATAGAAAGAGCAAATTCCCTGCCTCTTTATCTGGTTGTGGGCATCATATTGCTTTTCATCATATTCATCTGCATAGTTTTTATGGTCAAAAGCTACAGGGCCGGAAAGAAAATCGGAATGAATGAAGCTGTATTGAAAAAAGCTGTCACATCATCAGCTGCATTCACTTTTCTTCCTTCCATTTCAATTCTGCTTGGAGTAATCGCACTGTCCGGAAGTCTCGGTGTGCCGGTTTCATGGCTGAGGCTGTCGGTAATCGGAAATCTGCAGTACGAAGCGACAGTTGCAGAAATGGCAGCTGAGAACATGGGTGTAAGTCTGGACAGTTCCGTACTCACTATGGATAACCTTGTCACAATCCTTGCGGTAATGACATTCGGAATAATCTGGGGAGGAGTCCTTTCAATTTTCACACTGAAAAAATACTCTTCAAAGCTTAAGCTGGTGAAAAAGTCAGGCTCATCATCTGCAGGATTCGCATCAATAGCCATGAGCGCGATGATGATAGGTCTGTGCTCAACCTTCATCGGTTCCTATCTGTCTCAGGCTATAAGGATAACGGCATTCATCCCCTTCCTCACTGCACTGGTGTCGGCACTTGTCATGGCAGTTCTTGACTGGGCCTGCAGAAAATATAAGCTCCAGGTTCTGGACAGTTTCTCTCTTGCACTTGCAATGCTCGCCGGCATGGCAGGCAGCGTATTCATGAACATGGGAGGCCTTGTATGAACATCAAAGATCAGGACATAGCATACGAAGCATACACAAACAGCATTCACAGCTGGGGAAGAGGCGGACTCATCATTGCACTGACAATGCTGCTTGCAGCTCCTTTCATTTTCTCACTCATCACAGGAGCATCCATACAGTGGGACGGGTTCATCAAGGCAAGTGCGGCCGTTCTTATCATCTATGTACCCTCCTGCATTGTGGAATATCTTATTTATGTACCTCTGCTGGGCCCAGGTGCAAGCTATCTTGCCTTCATCACTGGAAACATAACAAACCTCAAACTGCCGTGTGCGTTCAACGCGCGTGAAACGGCAAAGGCGGAAGTCGGCAGCAGGGAAAATGAGATAATATCCACGCTGTCGGTTGCCGCCTCATCTCTTGTGACCATGCTTGTAATATTCATAGGAGTCCTTCTCCTCATACCGCTTACTCCGGTACTGAACAATCCGGTGCTGAAGCCTGCCTTTGACAATGTCATTCCCGCACTTTTCGGAGCTCTCGCATGGCAGTACTTCAGGAAAAGCTGGCGTCTTACAATAATACCTCTGGCCTTTATGACAGTATTATGCATTCTCGTCCCTTCAATGGTGAACTCGACAAGCTTCCTCATCATTGCATGCGGAGGAATCTCAATAGGATGCGGTTATATTTTCTACCGCAAAGGCTGGATCAGACAGGAGGAAAACAGAAATGAAGCTTGAGGAAAAACTCTCACGCATGATACAGGTCGACACTGTCAGCCAGAATGATGTCGACAACAGTGCAAAATTCCGGAAATTCCATGCTGTTCTTGAAGAACTCTTTCCATCGGTATTCAAAACATGCAGTATTGTTAAATTCAATGAGGCCATTCTTCTGAAATGGAAAGGAAAAAGTGATGATGGCCCGATTGTTCTCATGAGTCATCAGGATGTTGTGGAGGCGGCCGGAGAATGGAAGGTTCCACCCTTTTCCGGTCTGATAAGTGACGGCAGAGTCTGGGGCCGCGGAGCTGTGGATACGAAATCTTCCCTGATGTGCATATTCGAAGCGCTGGAAGAACTCATCAGTGAAGGCTTCACACCTGAAAGAGATATCTACATCTCGTCTTCAGACGGAGAGGAAATCAGCGGTGAAGGAGCAAAGCTTGCTGTTGACTACCTTGAAAGCAAAGGCGTTCGTCCCCTGCTCGTTCTTGATGAGGGAGGAATGATCAAGGAAGAACCGATCAAAGGCGCAGAAGGGAAATTCGCAATGATGGGAACACTTGAGAAAGGAACATGCAATTTCCGTTTCACTGCAAAAGGTAAAGGAGGGCACGCATCCGCCCCCGGGAAGAACACCCCGCTTGTAAGACTTGGTCAGTTCATGGCAGACATCGAGAAAAAAGATCCGTTCAGGGCAAAGATGAATGAGACGACAATCGAGATGTTCCGCCGCATGGGACCTGCGATAAAAGGTCCGCTCGGCTTTCTGCTGACGCATGCCCGTTTCTTCTCACCTCTGCTTGAGATGGTGCTTCCGAAGGTGAACAGACTCGCAACTGCAATGATAAAGACAACGATTGCCTTTACCACGGCAAAAGGCTCTGACGGGCTGAATGTCCTGCCATCTTCTGCATACGTGACCGGCAACTGCAGGGTCATACATCATACTGATGCTGATGAAACTCTGAGAATACTCACTGACATAGCAGCCCGTTATGATATTGAAGTGGAAGTAATCAATTCTAACAGAGCCTACCCTGTTGTTGATCATAACAGCAGTGTTTTCCATAAAGTGGAAGCTGCGGTGAAGACATCCTTCCCAGCTGTGATCACATGCCCTTACGCAATGACAGGCGGCACAGATGCCCATCACTTCAGCCGTATCTGCGACAATGTGATACGCTTTGCTCCGCTTGAAATCGACAACCAGCAGTATGAGTCGATTCATGCGGCAAATGAGAACATAAACATATCGACACTGCGGCCCGGAGTCGATTTCTACAAGAAAATAATCACCGAATTCTAGAAGAGTATTCCATCTGAAATTATGAAAAGTCCCAGTGCGGTGAAAACGACAGGCACCAGGACTTTTCTGTATCTTGCGATTTTCTTCTTCAGTACGGGAATACTGACAAGCTTATATGAGCCAAAGCACAGCAATCCTGTCATCAGGATGAAGACAACGGCTGCTGTCAGTATTTCCGCTTTGCTGTATGAAGAGAACAGCGGAATATATATTCCCACATTGTCAGCACCATTTGATACAGTGACAGCCATTACGTTCAAAAAAGAGATTTCCCCTTCTTTTCCTTCCTCCTCTTCATCATTCCGGCACACCCATGCCTTTATTCCGAGAACAAACGGGACAAAGCCGAGAATCCAGACATAAGAGGAGAAAAAGACAGCAAGCCCGGCTGAAACCAGCAGACTGAAAACAAAAAGAAGTCCCAGACCGGAATACTGACCCAGGACAACTTTCATTCTGTCGTATTCAGATGCTGAAACAGAGAAGAACAGCATCAGTATGATGATATCATCAATATTCGTGCCGATGAATGCCAGCAGTGATGAGACGAGTGCTGTGATCATCAGATAAGGCTGAAGCCGAGTTCATTGGCCTCTTCTCTTGCCTCCTTCTGCCATACGGAAGCCTGGACTTCCCCTATATGGGCTTTCTTGAGAAGGAACATGCACAGTCTGCTCTGTCCGATTCCGCCTCCGATTGTCTGGGGAAATTCGCCTGCAAGAAGCCTCTTGTGCCAGTAAAGCCCTGCTCTTTCCTCGCAGCCCTTCTCCTTCAGCTGAAAGAGAAGAGAATCTCTGCTGACTCTGATTCCCATTGAGGAAAGCTCAAGACTTGCGTTTCTTACAGTATCCCAGACAATTATGTCGCCATTCAGTCCTGCATGTCCGTTTCCTGTAGGAGTGGACCAGTCATCATAGTCGGGTGCACGGCCAGAATGCGGCTTTCCATCAGCAAGTCTGGCACCGATTCCTATAAGGAATACCGCACCGTACTTTCTGGCAAGCTCCCTTTCCCTTTCGCTTGCTGAAAGATCTGGATACATCTTCAGTGCATCCTCAGTGTGTATGAACGTGATTTCATCAGGAAGGCACGGTTCCAGTGCAGCATATGTCTCATGGATGAGGAACTCGGTCCTCTTCAGTGCGGAATAGATTTCCCTCACGACCTTTTTCAGATATTCAAGATTTCTCTCTTCCTCTCCTATCACCTGTTCCCAGTCCCACTGGTCAACATAAATCGAGTGGATTTCGTCGATATCATCATCAGGGCGGAGAGCATTCATATCTGTGTAAAGACCGTAGCCCTTTGCAATCCTGTAATCGGCAAGCGCCATCCTCTTCCACTTCGCAAGCGACTGGACAATCTCCATTTTCGCATTGTTCATGTTACCGACCTCAAATGTGACAGGACGCTCCACTCCGTTGAGATCATCGTTGATACCGCTGCCGGAAGGAACGAACAGAGGGCTTGTGACCCTTGACAGCCGCAGTGCGCCTGAAAGCTCTTTTTCAAAAATATCCTTCACTATTTTTATGGCACGTTCCGTCTCTCTCTCACTGAGTATCGGTTTATATCCTGAAGGGAAAAATTTCATCATCTTACCTCACGTATTGATTAAAAGTAACATATATGGTTATACTCCGGAAAGTTATCATGAAATAAAAAATTAATATATAGGGGTTAACATGAAAGACACAGGTTTTTTCGCTGAATTCAAAAAATTCATCACCCGCGGCAACGTCCTCGACATGGCAGTCGGCGTTATCATCGGCGCTTCATTCAATGCTATAGTTACAAGTCTCGTCAATGATATAGTGAGCCCGGTGATCGGAATCATCACAGGCGGTATTGACTTTGCATCAATGGTAATCACACTTGCGGCAGCAACTGAAACAACGGCTGCAGTGACAATAAACATCGGTGCATTCATCAACACGATAATCCAGTTCCTGCTTACCGCACTCACCCTCTTCGTCATCGTGAAATCATTCAACAAGATGAGTGAAGCAAGAAAGAAGAAGGAAGAAGAGGCAAAGGCAGCAGCACCTGCCGCACCGCCTGCAAAACCGGCAGACATCGTTCTCCTTGAAGAGATCAGGGATCTTCTCAAAAAGTAAGATATCCCGGATAAGGATTCTCAGATCTCCCCGCGCGGGGAGGTTTTTCATTATGTCTCCTCCAGCAGATAAACAGGAGAACCGTCAACAGGATTCATGAATGCGATTTTCCTGAAAAGGGAATCACCGTCCATCCTGTATTCAAGACAGCGTCTGCCTTCATCATTATAGAAAAACCTTATGGTGGAATCAGTGTCGGCCGTTAAACCGAAAGCTTTGCTGCTTACGGAAAGGAACACTTCTGATGGCGATATCCGCATTGAATTCAGCTTCCATCTTGACGGATTTATCAGTGAACTGTTTATAAGCTCGGCGCACTTCCTGTAACTCTCTGCATAATAAGAATCATCATCCCATTCTATCCAGCCGCCTTTTTCCTCGCCGGGGTTGAAAATCGGGAAGAAACGGTACTCTTTTCCGTCCCTCACCACATATATTTCAGGGTACTGCCCGTATCCGGAGTCATATGCACTTTTCACCCGCATTGTCAGCGTTTTCATCTTTCCCCTATTGTCGTCATCACTTGTGTTCACCCACCGGTACTCACCATCCCACGAAAGCGTTCTGCAGTTCTGTATAGAGACATCCAGATTATTGTTCTCCCCATCCCTCGCAGCCCATGACACTTTGTACTCTCTGTTGCCGTCAAGATTCTCAACAGTGTAGCAAAGCTGGCTGCTGTCAAGTCTGACTATGAAAGCGTCATCGATGTAGATATCATACCAGAGCGAGCCTTCAACCTCATCCCACTCAAGTGTGAAACTGTTTGCAAGGCTTCTGACAGAAAGAGCGGCAAATGCGGAAAAGGAAGCGGCAAGGACAAGCATAATGGCAGCAATTTTTTTCATGCTACAATTCTATCCCCCTTTTGCAGAGACTGCAAAATCTTTGTCTTAATACGGAAACCGGCGTCCTGCAGTATACTTGCCTCGTGAATCCATCTTCAGGTTTTATTTTGACTTATTTCTAACATAATAAGAAAATGTAAAAAGAATGTTAAAGAAAATTAAACCTCTTGACGAAAAATTTTAAACTTAGTATTACTATGGCCGACAAAAGGAGAATTGAAATAGTGGAGGCGTTTTATGAAAGCGTCATATGTTACTTTGATTCTCAATTCTACCGGAGGATACTTCGACAAAAGCGATGTTCCTTCCCTTTATGTGGAGATCCAGAGCCACAGGGCAGAACTTGAAAGAACTCTTTCAAGACAGCTTACATTCCATGATGCTCTTTTCTCATGGACGGAAAACATTTTCTCACCGATCATGAATGAAATTCTCTCAAGCCTTAAGCTTAAGCTCATCGCATCACAGAAAAGCATAAGCAAAGTCTACTTTGAGCTTTATGAGATGGCAGATGAAACGGGTTTCAGGAATCTTGATGAGACAATTGAATCCTACATTCAGGAAAATGAAGTGAGCATACTCAGATTCATGTTCTCTCTCTTTCACACGAAAAAGAGAGCAACTGTAGAAGAAATCGCAATCTGAAGAAAGAGCCGCATCGCGCGGCTCTCAGTTTAAATATTCCAGTAGATTGCCTTTTCAAGTTTCTCTGCAGCTTCACTGCCAAGAAGCCTTTCAACAAGAGTGAAGACAAGCGGCCAGGCATATGCCACGGATTTCGCCGTGATTATATTCCCGTCTTCCACCACCCCGTCACAAACAAAGCTGAGTGAAGGGCTGTAATCCTCACATCCGGGGAAGCAGGTTGCTTTTCCGCTGTGCAGAAGGCCAAGCGGACCGAGCACGACTGCAGGAGCTGCGCATATGGCACTCACAAGCCTGTCCTGCGCATGTTTTATTATAAGCTCATTGGCACTCCAGCACTGGGCAATGTTCGTACTGCCCGGCATGCCGCCAGGCACATAGATCAGGTCTGAAACATCCTTGTAATTCTCAACCAGATCATCGCAGACAATCTCAACACCATGAGAGGAAACCACATTGAGGCTTCCTCCTACCGCAAGTTTCACAACCTTCACACCGGCTCTGACAAGTCCGTCATAAACAGTAAGCGCCTCGACTTCCTCAAAACCATATGCAAAAAGAATAACAGCACTCTTGCTCATTTTCCAACCTCCCTTTCCCTCAAAAGCGCAGCTGAAGCCGTCAGGATTCTCTCAGTCTCATCCCAGCCGATACAGGAATCAGTGATGGACACACCGTATCTCAGATCAGGCCCGATCGGCTGATTTCCTTCATTTATATTGCTTTCAAGCATGAAACCCTTTATGGACTCATCACCCCAGATAACCTGATCGATGACACTTCTGAGAACTCTCTTCTGACGCCTGAAGTCCTTCCTGCTGTTGCCATGTGAACAGTCGATGATGATGGCATCATTGAGCTTGTTGTCAAGCATGAGCTTGCGGGCAGATTCAACCTCGTCTTCATAATAATTGGGACTCCTGTCGCCGCCTCTCATTATGAGATGGCACATGTCATTGCCGGTGGTGCGGAAAATAATGGACTCACCGTCCTTGCTGACACCTATGAAGGCGGCAGGACTGGAAGCACTCTTTATCGCATTGATCGCATGAGTATATTCGCCTGATGTTGAATTCTTGAAGCCGACAGGAACTGAAAGACCGCTTGCAAGATTGCGGTGTGTCTGGCTTTCAGTCGTCCTTGCGCCGATACTGGCCCATGAGATTATGTCATCAATGTACTGGGGTATAATCGGATCAAGCACCTCGCAGCCCACAGGAAGACCGATGTGTGTTATGTCGATAAGAAGCTTGCGGGCCGTGCGCAGCCCTTTGTTGATATCATATGAACCATCCAGATCCGGATCGAGAATGAGACCCTTCCAGCCGACAGTGGTGCGCGGCTTTTCAAAATAGGTCCTCATGATGATGAACAACTGATCGCTCACCCCGTCACTCAGATCCTTGAGCCGGCGGGCATAATCAAGGGCGGCAGCCGTGTCATGAATCGAACACGGGCCGACAATCGCAAGCAGCCTTCTGTCACGGCCGCTGAGGATATCTCTCACACTCTGGCGGTACGAGAGGATCCTCTCTCCATCCTCCTGAGACATCGGAAACTGTGTGCATATCTCATTCGGGGTGAGGATCGGATCCATCGCCTTTATATGAATATCATAGCTTGGAATAATCTGTTTCATGGAACAATTATAAAAACAAACCGCTTTTTCTCCTAGCCGTTTTCAGCTTTTCTTTTCCCCGCTTCCATCTTTTTTCTTCGGATACAGGAACCTCTTTATCTTCTGTGTGGCAGTCCGCTCGAACTCTTCCTCCTGCAGCTCCACTGAATCGATTCTGTTCTGTGCGGAAAGCTCCTTGTTCACTTCTCCCCTGAGCGATGCGACATACTTCACAGCTTCCTTCTTTGCATCCTCAATGCTTATCTTGAGACTCTTCGCCATCAGCTCGATATCTATCTTGATGAGGGCAAGAAGTCCGGTTCCCTGAGGAACGACAAGGGACTCCTGCACGAACTGCATGTTGTTGATCACGGATTCAATCGACTCGGGGTAGATATTCTCACCTGCAGGCCCGAGAATCATGGTCTTGCAGCGGCCTTTGATGTACAGCCATCCTTTCCTGTCGATAAAGCCCAGATCCCCTGTCCTGAAATAACCGTCTCCTGTGAAAGCCTCGGCATTGAGAGCATCATTATGGTAATAGCCCGGTGTGACGCTCGGCCCCTTCACCGCAATCTCGCCAACTCCTGTGGAGTCAATCTCAAGCAGCTTCATGTCGATATCGGGATGAACCTTGCCGCAGGAGGAAACTTTATGCTGCTTTCTCTTCGGTCCGCATCCTGCCAGAAGCGGACTTGTCTCCGTAAGTCCGTAGCCGAGAGCATATGGAAAACGAGCTCTATAAAGGAACTCCTCAACTTCCCTGTCAAGTGCAGAGCCGCCGATTCCGAAGAACAGCAGCTTGCCGCCGAACGTGGAGTGCAGCTTATGCCCGATGAGGCGTGCAACCAGATTCCGTGTAAGAGGATTGCGGTAGAACTTTGCGAGACTGCCTTCTCCCTTGATGACCGGAGCGACAGCAGCTTTGTAAACCTTTTCGATAAGAAGAGGAACAGTCTGTATGACGTGAGGTCTTATCTTCTTGAGAGCCGGCATGAGAACGGAGACCGCAGGCGGCTTGCCTAGGAAATGAATCTCAAAACCGCAGTTCATGGAAAGCAGCTGTCCTATCGTGAATTCATATATATGACTTATCGGGAGAATTGAAAGAACCCTCATTCCCGGCTTGCCGACAAAGTATTCAAAACTGTCCCTGTCCGCATTTCTTATGATGTTCTTATGGGTAAGCACAACACCCTTTGATGAGCCGGTGGTGCCTGATGTGTAGATTATCGAGGCAATATCGTCTTCTTCCAGAGGAAGTGCGTTAAGCTCCCTCAGGCTGAACTTTGTATGGGTGATGTCCACACCCGGCAGGGAGAGGAAATTCTTGTCATCTATCTGCCCCCTCACATCTTCAGGCAGATGGAAAAGATCCTCAAGGCGGAAGATCTCATAATTGTTCTCCAGCACGAAATCCCTTACGGAGTTGAACTGTCTCTGCTGTGCACATATGGCGGTGCAGCCGGAATCCCGCATGGCGACTATGGCCTCCTTCCCGCTGAAGCCGGGGAGTATCGGGACCGCAATGCCTCCGATTGAAGTGAGACCGAGATAGAACATCATCCACATCGGACTGGACTCACCGTAGATGCATATTCTGTCACCCTTCTTTATTCCCATGTTCAGAAGATACTGGCTTATCGCATGAACCTTGAAACCGAGATACTGGTAGGAGAAGCTGACCTCATCCTCTCCGCCGTATACGGTGTAGCAGAGAAGTTTGGAATAACGGGCGCATACAGCCTCCACGAAATCGCGGAATGTATATTTCTTCACCCCGTACATGACAAGCCCGTCAGGTCTTTTTATCTTTCCGCATTCCCTGAAGGAATATTCCCTTGCCTTATCTGTCTTCTTTTTTTTCGCATCACCCATAGAAACCTCCATATGTCCTGCCTCTTTCACATACAGTGAAGTTCTTTATCTCAAAACCGTCTGTGTAATTGTCCATAACGGCATCAACAGTATTGTTGTTGTCTGAAAGATGCACGAGGAAAACAGTTTTATCCCCGGCACCGATCTGAAAAAGGAAATCCCTTGCCTGTCTGTTTGACAGATGTCCCCTCTCTCCGCTTATCCTGCGCTTGAGAGGGAAAGGATATCTTCCTCTCTCAAGCATGTCGTCATCGTAGTTGCTTTCAAGGAAAACCACGCTGCTCGCCTTTGCCATCTCAAGGCTTTGAGGGGAATAGATGCCCGTATCAGTCATGAGGAAGAACCTCGATTCTCCGTTTTCGATGAAATACCCCGCAGATCCCGCACTGTCGTGAATGGTCCTGAAAGGCACGGCGTGGAAGGAGCCGAGGAAAAGCTCATCGCCGAAACTGAAGAGAGAAAGCATGTCCTCTTTCAGCCCGAGTTTTGCGAAAATGCTTTCATCGCTTTCAAAACACTGTCTGGATGCGTGGATGCACACTCCTCTGGCACGGTAAAGAACCCCCAGACCTTTGCTGTGATCGGGATGCATGTGGGTGACAAGCACATCAGTGAGAGCATCAAACGGGATGTCCACCTGCTCAAGCCGGCGTTTAAGTCCGCTCAGAGTGAGCCCGGCATCAACCAGCAGACAGGATTTGCCGTCATAGAAGGCGTAGCTGTTGCCGCAGCTTCCGGATGTGAGGACTGCATATTTTATCATAAGTTCGCCTCCAAAAACCGGGTATCAAAACCGAGTGCGGCCTTTCCGTTGCAGCGCAGTATCGGAGTGATGAAAAGCTCGTTGTGCTCCTCAAGTTCCTGTGCCGCATCATAGACCATGTATGCAAGCCTCTTTTTGTAGTAGGCACTGGAAATGTCTATGCAATCCTCCGGATTGAAGTGACGGAATATATTCTCAAGCTCCCCTTTTGAGAGAGAACGTTCTTTCAGATCGACAAACTGATACTCCTTCCCTCTCTCCTTGAGATAGCGGATGGCCTTCTTCGTATCATTCGAATTCAGATAACCTATCACCTGTATCAAGATCAAAACCTCTGTCACTGATAAATATCAATATAATAAAATAACATTAAAAAAACTCTCATTGTCAATTTTCCAAACGTTTTTTCTCATGGTGATTTTTCACCATACGGACTTTTTCCCGTCTTTTATAATGGCCAATCTTTGCTAGAGCAGGCCTCAGGCGGTCTCTGTGACAATTGACTATAAAGATGAAAACTCCTAAAGTAGCACTAACTTATTTTCAAGGAGATTTCTTAATTATGAAAGACAGAATCAGGGAAATCCTGTCTTCGCTTCCGGGTGAAGAAACCATAAAGGCCGAAGGATGGGTAAGAACGAAGAGAGACAGCAAAAACGTATGCTTTCTTGAAGTCAATGACGGCTCTGTTGTGAAGGGGCTTCAGGTTGTTATCGACAAGGCTTCTTTCAATAATGATGATCTCCTTTCACAGGTAACCACAGGCACAGCAGTTGAGTGCAGCGGAAAACTTGTCAAAAGCCAGGGCGGAAGTCAGGCTGTCGAACTTGCTCTTGAGGATCTGAAGATCGTGGGAACATGTCCTTCCGACTACCCGCTTCAGAAGAAAAGACACACAATCGAATTCCTCAGGGAGATCGCATATCTCCGTCCGAGAACAAACCTCATCGGTGCGGTAATGAGAGTCAGAAGCTGTCTCAGCTATGCGATCCACACCTTCTTTCAGGAAAACGGTTTCTATTACGTCAACACCCCGCTGATCACAACAAGCGACTGCGAAGGTGCCGGCGAAACTTTCCAGGTCACAACGCTTGATCTTGACAATGTGCCGAAGACGAAGGACGGCAGTGTCGATTACGACAAGGACTTTTTCGCCAAGAAAGCCTCCCTCACAGTATCCGGACAGCTTGAAGGCGAGACTTATGCACTTGCGCTGAAGAACATTTACACATTCGGACCTACCTTCAGGGCTGAGAACAGCAATACGACACGCCATCTTGCAGAATTCTGGATGGTGGAACCGGAAATGGCGTTCTGCGATCTTGAGGGAGATGAGGAAACGGCCGAGGCGTTCCTGAAATATATCTTCTCATATGTGCTTGAGAAATGTCCTGAGGAGATGGAGTTCTTCGACAACTTCGTCCTCAAGGGAAACATTGAAACTCTCAGGCATGTCATCGACTCTCCTTTTGCCCGCATGACATATACCGATGCGATAAAGGAGCTTGAGAAAGTGAACGACCAGTTCGACTTCCCCGTGCACTGGGGTTCGGATATTCAGACCGAACATGAGAAATACCTCACGGAAATCGTATGCAAGTCGCCGGTTATCGTGACGGACTATCCGAAGGAAATCAAAGCCTTCTACATGAAGATGAACGAAGACGGGAAAACGGTTCGCGGCATGGATGTGCTTGTACCCCGTCTGGGGGAAATCATCGGAGGATCTGAAAGAGAGGCAGATTACGATAAGCTTCTCGGCCGCATCAACGAACTCGGGCTCAACCCGAAGGATTACTGGTGGTATCTTGAGACCAGACGTTTCGGCTCCGTTCCCCATTCCGGTTTCGGCCTTGGCTTTGAAAGAGCCATCCAGTACGTCACAGGCGTTGCCAACATAAGGGATGTAATTCCTTATCCGCGCTATGTGAGAAGCGCAGATTTCTAAACAGACAGGTGCAGAAGCGCCCATGAATGAAGCTGCTCGGCAGTCTTGAGATTAAGCCTGCCGAGTATTTTTTTGAGCATCTTGTAATAGCCGCTCCGCGACAGGCCCATCTCAATGCAGGTTTTCTTCACAACATCATCATTCAGCACATGCGTGATGAATTCAGTCTCCCTCCCTGTCAGATAGCGGCCATCCAGATCTGAGACGAGCTCACATTCCTTCATCTCCTGCGGCATGAATATAAGATAGACACAGTATGTACTGCTGAGAGTGTTCACAAAACCGCTTATGTTCTCAATATCGTTTTCACGGCGGATCTGCAGTGCGACTGTTCTCCTCAGTCTTTCCTCCCGGCTTTCCAGCATCACGCATCTGTAGCCTGCAGCTTCAATCATTTCCTTTGCTTTGAGATTCGAAAACACATAAAACTTTGTCATACACCTTCATATACAAAAATTTCATGTAATCCGGCTAATTTCTAAACAGAAAGAGATGTGATCATGCTGTCAAAGGCATTTGCGAACTTTTCGACTGTCCTGGCATCAAAGCGTTTTGTCTTTCCGTCAAACACCTGCATCTGCCTGAGTATTCCGTTGACATCCCTTTCGCTCAGTCTTGTTCTTATGTTTTCCTTTGTGTAGACATTTCCCCTGTCATCAATCGCAGCGGCGCCTTTTTCTATGACGCGGGAGAGAAGCGGGATGTCATGGCTGATCACAAGGGAATTCTCATCAGCAAGAGAGACTATATAGTCATCGGCAGAATCCTTTCCCTGCGGAACGATGGCCATCCTTATACTGCTTCTGACTTTCCTGATCTCGGTTTTGTCGAGTACCTGACGCAGCGGAGCCCTCAGCTGGGCTGTATGGTTCTTCACGGCTTCCTCAACATCCTTCAGAAGACGATCAGATGCGAAGACAGTCTCAATATTGCCCTTCACTGCCCTGCGCAGTATGATCGCCCTCATGGCCGGCAGCATGGAATCAGCATCAACAAGTATATTCAGGCTCATATACTCCCAGCATATTAAGTTTGGCAAAAGTATTCTAGCAATTCTTTCTATTAATCTGTATGATTTCATTCAGTACAAGAACAAGGAGTCGAAAAAATGACAATTTCACCTTTACAGAAAGCACGCTACGGCTACCAGCCGAAGCTGCCGAAGATTCTCCAGAATGACATCAGTCATGTCGCGATTGAATACGGCAAGGCCACACAGTCCGTTTCCGATCAGGACAAGATCAGAGAAATGTTTCCCCATACATACGGAATGAAGGAAATTTCCTTCCTCGCAGCACCAAGCAAAGCCGAGAACAGAAAGCATGTTGTCGGCGTAATCCTTTCAGGCGGACAGGCTCCGGGCGGACACAATGTCATCACAGGTCTTTATGATGCACTCAAGAAAGCCGGAAAGGATAACGTTCTCCTCGGCTTCAAAGGCGGTCCGAGCGGTCTTCTTGAAGATGACTGCGTCGAATTCACCGATGAGTTCATCAATGAATACAGAAATACAGGTGGATTCGACATCATCGGTTCAGGACGCACCAAACTCGAGACAGTCGAACAGTTCAAGGTTGCAGGAGAGGTTGCGAAAAAGCACTCTCTCAACGCCATCGTGATCATCGGCGGCGATGATTCCAATACCAATGCTGCAGTTCTTGCGGAATACTTCGCATCCCAGAATGCAGGAATCCAGGTGATCGGCTGTCCGAAGACCATCGACGGAGATCTGAAGAATGACGTGATTGAAACTTCTTTCGGTTTTGATACAGCCTGCAAGACATACAGCGAGCTTATCGGAAATATTGAAAGGGATGCCGCATCTGCGAGAAAGTACTGGCATTTCATCAAGGTAATGGGACGTTCTGCCAGCCATATCGCACTTGAATGCGCACTTGAATGCCAGCCGAACATCTGTCTGATCGGTGAAGAGGTGGAAGCAAAGAAGCAGAGCATGATGGACATCGTGAACTACATTGCCGATGTCGTGGCACTGCGCGCAGATGAAGGCTGCAACTTCGGTGTCGCGATCATTCCTGAAGGACTTATCGAATTCATTCCCGAGGTCAAGGTTCTCATCAGCGAGCTCAATGACCTGCTTGCACAGAATGAAAAGGAATATTCCACACTCACCTCATTCGAAGCACAGACAGCTTTCATATCAGCAAAGCTCAGCGAGAACAGCAGAAAGGTCTTTGCCTCCCTCCCCTCAGATATACAGAAACAGCTTCTCATGGACAGAGACCCGCACGGAAATGTACAGGTCAGCAGGATCGAGACAGAAAAGCTTCTCATCACAATGGTTTCAGAAGAACTTGCAAGAAGGAAGAAGGAAGGAAAATACAGCGGAAAGTTCAATGCACTCAACCACTTCTTCGGTTATGAAGGACGCTGTGCATTCCCGTCCAATTTCGATGCCGACTACTGCTATTCACTCGGTTATAACGCATTTCTGCTCATTGCAAACGGCCTGACCGGCTACATGTCTGTCGTCACAGGTCTCAGTGAAGGTCCTGCAAACTGGAAAGCCGGAGGCATCCCGATAACAAAGATGATGAACATCGAACGCCGTCACGGTGAATACAAGCCTGTTATAAGGAAGGCCCTTGTTGAACTCGAAGGAAAGCCGTTCAGGTATTTCGAGGAACACAGAAAGACATGGGAAAAGGAAACATGCTTCACGTTCCCGGGTGCAATCCAGTATTACGGACCTGAGGAAGTATGTGACATAACCACAAAGACACTCGTTCTTGAGCAGTCAAAGTAAGATACGGACATCATGGAAAAATGAAAGCCGGGTGTGAGGAGAATCTCATTCCCGGCTTTGCTTTCACCAGTTGATTTCCAGTGTTTTCAAATTGTAGCGCCGCTCTTCCTTCTTATCTGCCGGCCTGTAGTAAACAGCGGTGAATCCCGTCACGGCAATAAGAGAAGAAGCCGTGCGCTGTGCAAGAGAAGCTGCAATCGAAGAAGTCTCATCCTTATGAGACTGGAAACGCACTTTGACAAGCTCATGATGCGCCAGTGCTTCATCCAAAGCTGAGACAACCTCATCACTCTCTCCATCCTTTCCGACCATCACAACTGGCTTCATCGTCTGTGCCGAAGATCTCAGAAAGGCTCTCTGCTGACTTGTTAATTCCATAATCGTTCCTTATACATTAAAAAAGCCTACCCCAGACAGGATAGGCTTTGCAATATGCTCTGCGCCTCATCAGGCCTTGTTGAGCTCGTTTTTATAAGCTTTCTCAACCTCGAATCTCTTGATCTTCTTCGTCGAAGTCATGGCAAGAGGCTCCTTTGCGATAATGACCTTGGTTATCTTCTTATAGCTCTGAAGCTCCTTATTCACAAGAGAGACAATCGAGTTGATATGTTTCTCGATATCATCGGGATGGACCTTGAGAGCATCAGCAGAAGGATAGATGACGGCTGCAATGCCTTCACTCTTGTCCTTTGCATCAATCACATAACCGCAGACACAGATCTGATCGACATCATAATGAAGCTGGAAGTGGTCCTCAATCTCCTCAGGGAACACATTCTTGCCGCCTTCAGTGACGATGACATTCTTTGCCCTTCCCGTGAGATAGAGATAACCGTCCCTCTGGTGTCCGACATCACCTGTGTTGAGCCATCCGTCCTCACTGAGGACTTCGCGTGTCGCTTCCTCATTGTTGTAATAGCCCTTCATGACGACACTGCCTCTGATATATATGACGCCGTTTCCTTCGCTGTCAGGATCCACGATCTTCACTTCAAGACCCGGAATGACATGACCGACGGAATCCTCATCATAGGCCTCGACAGGATTCAGGTGCGTGATCGGGCTTGTCTCGGTGAGGCCGTAACCCTGGACGAAGTCAATTCCGAGCTCGTTGAACATCTTGAAGGTTGAAGGAGGAAGAGGTCCTCCGCCGCAGATGCAGATTCTGGCGTTTTCAAGGGAAAGCTGCTTCAAAAGGAAAGTGAACCATTTCTTGCCGACATTGATGTGCAGTCTCTTCTTGAGGAATCCGGAAACACCCATCATTGCCCTGATAAGACCGTAAACGACAATACCCTTCTTCCTTACTCCGTTCATGAGAGCGGAAAGCAGTTTGTTGAAAAGCAACGGAACTGCAAGGAACATTGTCACCTTGCCCATCTTGAGTTCCTTGAGAACCTGAGGAACGATGAGTCTCTTGCCGAATACACAGGAGGCACCGCAGGAAATGGTCTCAAAGAAAACAGCCAGCATGGTATATGCATGATGCAGGGGAAGAATCGCATAGAATACATCTTCCGGATAAAGCTTCATGAGAAGCTGTGCCTGATAGCAGTCCGACACAAGGTTCTTATGCGTGAGCTGAACACCCTTCGGAGTGCCGGTTGTTCCGGATGTGAAGAGAATTGCCGCAACATCATCTTCCACTGCCTTCTCTGCAGTGAATTTTCCCTCGGCACTGAGGCTGAAAAGATAAGGATAGTTCTTGTTTCCTTCCTCAAGCGAATATTTTTCGACCAGGCTGACCTTTCCGGTCTTCGTTCCTACATTGTCGACTCTGTCGCTGTCAATGAAGATCCTGCTCACGCCTCCGAATGCCATGAGGGTCTCCATGTCGGTATCGTTGTACGTGATGTCAAGAGGAACCACGATTGCACCGGCATAAAGCACTGCCAGATAGGCGATTGCCCATTCAGGACTGTTCTTGCCGGAAACCGCGATCTTATCGCCTTTCTTCACGCCGGTTGAAAGCAGATAATTGCTGATCTGCAGAACTTTCTGTCTCACTTCATTGTATGTGAGGAACAATTCTTTCGGATGGAAGGCCTTGAAACAAGGACGGTCACCGAATCTCTTGCAGGAGATCTCAAACATCTCCACAACTGTAGGCCAGGTGCCGGAAAAATCCTTTCCCCTGTACTGGTCAAGGAATGCGAATGCATCTGGATTGGGTACTTTGAATGCCATATATTTCTCTCCGAACTTTTTACCTTATTCTATTAACATAATTCCTATTGTTCAATATTTTTCCTTACACATTTTCAAATTGCGTAATACTGTATAAAACCTCGGAAGACGGAAACGGGCAAGCAGAAGACAAAACTTGATTGTAAACCCGTCTTTGGCTAAACTTCTTTTCATGAGTTTTTCGTCATTCGGGGAAGTCACATCCTATCTTGATTCATTTTCATACATGCAGACTTCCACACCGGGCATTCTGCGCGAAGCGCGTCTTGAGCGGATGAGCCTGCTGCTTGACGCACTGTCCCATCCGGAAGAATCATTCAAGGCAGTGCATGTTGCGGGAAGCAAGGGAAAAGGTTCGACATGCTGCTATCTCTCCGCCCTGCTCACGGCGGCCGGATACAGGACAGGACTGTACCTTTCCCCTCATCTGAGTGACTACAGGGAACGCTTTTCCCTAAACGGCACTTTCTTTGACGACTCTCTGCTAATCAGATGTGCAGACAGACTGGAAAAAACTGTAAGGAACTTTTCGCTTCCGCCTGAATACGGGCAGGAAAAACCCTCCACATTCGAGCTTTACACAGCATATGCCTACATGCTTTTCGAGGCAGCCGGCTGTGAATATGCGGTCATTGAAACAGGACTCGGCGGAAGGCTGGATGCAACAAACACCCTTAACCCGGTTGCCTCGGTAATCACGCCGATTGAACTTGAGCATACCAATGTACTGGGTGGCACGATCGAGAAGATCGCAACCGAAAAAAGCAAGATCATAAAAAAGAACAGACCGGTCTTCCTCTCAATACTCAGGATGGATGCAATGGAAGTGATGAAAAAGGAAGCAGAAAGACAGAATGCACTTCTGTACTCCCTCTCAGATGAGCTGATGTCGCTTCAGACCGATACGAAGGAATGCGGTGAAGTCTGTTCCTTTTCATTTGCCGACGGCTATAATGCATCCCTTGTGCTTTCAATGCGCGGCGAGGTGCAGGCGGAAAATGCGGCGCTTGCCCTTCTTGCTGCCCGCAGACTCGGTTTCTACGTACAGGGGAAGAGCGAGAAAGCCGTGGAGACGGCATCCCTTCCAGGACGTTTCGAGATGCACCGCTATAAAGGCAAACCGGTCGTTATGGATGTATGTCATACGAAAGTCTCGGCAATGCATACAGTCTCATCATTCACGGCTCTTTATCCGCATAAAGACAGCAATGCCTGCATATTCGCCGCTATCGACGGAAAGGATATTGAAGGCATGCTTTCCATCATACTCGCCTCATTCAGGAAAGTTGTGATCTCAAAACCGGACTCATTCAGGAAAAGCAGCAGCAGGAGCATATATGAAAAGGCGCTTGCAATGAAAAGTGACGACAATATCGTGGTGTATGAAGAAAATAGCCGCAGTGCGCTTGATGAAGCTGTCAGTGACAGCTCTGCCGTGCTCATAGCAGGCTCCTTCTACCTTGCCAGCCGTTTCGGAGGTATTCTCAATGTTGAACAGCAATGAAATAAGACTGCTGCTGAGCGAACTCAGTCTGAAAGACAGCTTCATTCAGAAAGTCAGTGAACATGATTACCACAGCTTCACGTTTTCCATGTTCTCAAAAGAGGAGAAGGCTTTCCTCCTCTATTTTGAGATAGGAACCAGAACCCAGCATTTCTGCAGGACCGGGATAATGAGGAAAAAAAGTGACAAGGCACAGCGATTCACGCAGTACATGAGGGCAAACATCACCGGCAGCAGGATAACGGAAGTAAGGCAGATTGAAGGCGAACGAGTCTTCTATTTCACGCTTGTGAAGGCCGGTGAAGTCAGGAGAATCTACTTCCGGTTCTTCTCCGGCCCGGGCAGCAACGTGATCATCACGGACGGTGATGACATAATCCTTGAAGTCCTCATGAGACGTCCAAAACGCGGTGAAGAGCGAGGCTGGGCTTACAATGCGGAAGAAGCGAAAGCCTGGGATGAGGAACGGTTTCCCGTGCGCCAGTGGGAAGGAGAAAGCTTCAATTCCTACATTGACCGTTATTACAGCAACGCTGTCAGGGAAGAAAAGACGGATGCGGCCTATCATCAGCTTGAAGAACAGACGAGAAAGGAAATAAGCGCGCTTGAAAGTCAGCTGAGAGATGTGAGGGAACGGGTCAGAAGATCTTCTTCATATGAGTCCTACAAGGAAAGCGCCGACCTGCTCTCATCATTCTCATATATGGTCAGAAAAGGGGAAAGCAGCGTTCTTCTTACGGACTTCAGCGGTTCTCAGGTCAGGATCTCACTCGATCCGTCATTGAGCGTGAGCGGAAACATAAACGCCTTTTACCAGAAATACAAAAGAGAAGAAAGGATTTATATCAGCGCAGCGGAGGAACAGAAGAATCTTGAATCCAGACTGGAAGAGAAAAGGAAATTCCATGAAGAGCTGACAAGCCGGCAGGAACACGATCTCAGAGAACTGACGAAAAGCCTCAGGGGCAGCCAGACATCAGTAAAGAAAACTCCCCTTGAAGCCGGTCTGCGCTTTGAGAGTTCCGGCTTTGAGATTCTTGTCGGCCGCAATGCAAAGGAAAACGACACACTGCTGCGCAGGAATGCACGAAGCGGCGACACATGGCTTCATACGAGAGACTATGCCGGAGGCTATGTGATCATCAGGGGCAAAAAGGACAAGTCAATTCCGCTTGACGTCCTGCTTGATGCCGGATGCCTTGCAATTCATTATTCAAAGGCCAAAACGCAGGGCAAGGCGGACCTTTACTACACGAAAGTAAAGTATCTGCGCCGTGTGAAAGACGGTAAACTCGGGCTTGTCGTTCCGACAAATGAGAAAAATCTTTATGTTACACTAGACGAAGAAAGAATCAAAAGACTACTTTTAAGCAAGGAGGAGAAGAATTGAAACCATCATACTTCATGGATCTGTACTACCCGTCTGACAGGAATGAGCTTCTCGGTTACTGCAAATGCGAGCAGAAGGAAGGACACACCCCTTCTCTCATTCTGCTTCCCCATTCAAGTCTTGAGTTCATTCACAGCATGTATCAGGATGCATTCTCGCTGATCCATAATCCCCGGCGCATCGTGATAATTGCCCCTGTCCACAATGAGGTTTTCGAATCCGATGCGGGGCAATGCCTCTTCACGCTCTCATCCGGCGACGTTCTCACTCCTCTGGGAGGTGTGCACATCGAGCAGATACCCGGTGTGAAGATCAATGACGAGTATGCTGAAAGAGAATATGCAATTGAGATCTTCTACCCTTATATCGCATGCAATTCGCCTCACAGCACACTGCTGCCTCTTTTCACAAGTCTTGACAGCAAAGATGACATCCTAACCCTCTCCAGACTGATGGCAAAACTCAAGAAGGAGGAGAATGACACGCTTTTCATCGTGTCCGGGAATTTCACATCCCTCGGCAACAGCGAAGAAATCAACAGCATGGCAAAGACGCTGAAGGAGCTGCTTGAGAACAATGCACCGCTGCTTGATGCCGGAAACAGGAAGAAGATATCAGGGTGTGCATACAAAATCATGGAAGCCGCCCGCACCGCATTTCCAGGTAAGTTCACGCTGAATACGGCCCGATGCGGCAATTACATAGGAGAGAATATAAGCAATGCCGGAGACGGAAGGATCTGGCAGGTTTACGGAGTCAAGGAATGAAAGCCGGTAATATTGTAAACAGAATCATAGAAGGAGAAGAGAAAACCTGCATACTGCTGGGAGGAGAAGATCTTCAGCCCCCCAAGCATATGATGCAGGGGGAAAAGCAGAAAGGAGTCCTTTTTCTGAACGGGGATGAGTGTCCATGGACATGGACCGGACTTTGCACAATCGAAGGCAGCCGCTATGTTTATTTTGACAAAATAGACATAGAACCGTTTGACAGCATAGCCTCCCTGCACAGGGACAAGGCACTTTCAATTATTCTCACAATTGCCAGAATACTCACACAGAGGGGAGAGAAATTCGCCTCCACAATCGTGAATATTATCCCGACATACCGTTTCTTCATCGTAAATGGAGGAGACGGTGTTCTCATCCTTCCACCGGATCTGGGGGATCTCATTTCCATATATCTGAGCGAAGAAGACCGCTACAGCGCACATGGCTGCTACATCAAGAACAATACCGAAGCCGGCTTTTCACTTATAAGGCAGTTTGCCCAGTTCATGTACTTCGCCCTTACCGGAATAAAACCGTATGAAGACATCAGCATAAGGCAGTCCGGCTGTCATGACATTCCGCTTGAAATCTACAAAGAAGGACTTTTCCCTTCACTGAGCGATGAAACCATAGGATTCATCAATTTCGTGATGCATGCGAAGGAAAGAGACCAGAGGGACATCATGGGAAACAGGAGTGCCTGTGACAACCTCAGCTGGTTCATCAGCAAGGCATCTTCACTGGACTGGAGCGTTTCCAGTATCGATGAAGCCGCGCTAAAGGCCAGAAGCAGCGAAATAGCTTCATCTGAAAAATCAAAATCGCTGATGGAGAAAATTGAGAAGGAAGCCAGAAGAAAGAATTTCTGGAGACAGAAAGGAAGCATAATAATCACGGCATCAGTCGTCTTCGTCGTTGTTGCCGCCATCCTGTTCAGTTATATTTCAAATCTGCTTGAGCCTCCGTACACTAAGGACATGAACCAGGTGGAAATGATCCAGGCTTTCTATGAAGCACAGAACAATCTCAATGTCGATGATCTTTCCGATGCCCTTGACGGCTGCTCTGCCCCGCAGGAAAGCGAAGTCATCAATCTGTACGTGACAAGACAGACGAGAAGCGCATACGAGGGCGTTTCCCCGTTCATTCCCGTTGATGACTGGATTGAAGCCGGACGGCCGGCAATAAGCAACACCTCAAGCATCTACGGCGTTACGGACCTTGAAATCACACAGACCGGAGAGAACTCATATCATGTGGAAGGAACATATTACACACCCTATCCGTACAATGAGGAAGATCAGGCTGATATCAGCACGGCAGAAGACAAATCACTGGTTTATGTCTACTCAATGAGTCAGGATTTCACATTCGCCTGGAACAAGCGTGGCTGGTGGAATATCACGGATGTATCTGCCATAAGCGTGAAATTCACAGGTACTCTGTTAATCGATACTTTCAATCCCAGAGAGATAGCAGTCAACAACGCTGCGGATTGAAGCCAGATCATCGGGATGGATGTCAACGACATCTGAAAACGATCTGAAGAATGTCATCTGTCTCTTGGCATAATGCCTTGAATTGCGGCAGATGGCATTTTTTATGTCCTCCATGCTGCTGCAGCCGTTGTCAAAAGCCGAAAAGAATTCAGCATACCCTATTCCGGCAAGTCCGGGCCAGGATGGATCTGCTCCCATCTTCCTCAGTTTTCTTATCTCATCGACAAGGCCGAGAGAGAACATTTCATCCACCCTCCGATCTATTCTCCGGTAAAGCTCTTGTCTGTCCCTGACTATATTGAGGACAAGAGGTTTCATATCACGGCGCGGCTTGTCGGGAAGCGCGAAACTTGACAGCGGCCTGCCGCTCTGATACCACACTTCAAGAGCACGTGTTATACGGTAGGTGTCATTGATGTTTATTCTTTCAGCACTGACAGGATCTGCCTGCCGGAGTTTCTCATAAAGAGCATGAGCTCCATCTCTTTTAAGTTCTGCATCAACACGCGCTCTTATACTTTCATCCGCAACAGGAGCAGACGAAAGACCGTAAAGAAAATGCTTGAAATAAAATGCAGTGCCGCCGGTTACAAGCGGGATATCACCATCGGCATAAATTGAATCGACAGCCTCATCGGCTTTTTCAATGAACTGTCCGACAGTGAACTGCTGCCACGGATCCAGGATATCTACAAGATGGTGAGGGATTTTTCCCATAAGCTCTTCAGACGGCTTTGCAGACCCTATATCAAGGTGTCTGTACACCTGAACAGAGTCTGCATTTACAATCTGATAGCCGGATGTAAACAATGCTTCCACCAGCGAAGTCTTTCCGCTGGCCGTCGGCCCGAAAAGGAAAATTATCGGCTTATTTTTCCTCGTCACCTGTTGTGTACTTGATTTCATCATTCAAGACTTGTGAGAGGACATGAGTGGTGACCTTCTCGCCGTTCTTCTCAATCTCATCCTTGAGGTTTGTACCCTGAATGACATTTGCTTCCTTGATGGCGACACAGGTCATTTCATAAATATTGCCTTCTTTATCAATCAGCTTGTCTAATAAGATGCTCAACTTGCTTCTCCTCGCTTAACTTGAGAATAATACAGAACATGAGAAAGTTTTTCAACTCCGTTTTTTCACTTCACTCATAATAATGGAAACAATTTCTTCCGGCGTCTTGTCGTCAGTGGCAATTACGAGATCTGCCCTGGATGTATCATTGTTGTCGATGCCGTAGATTCTTCTGTATCTGGCAGAGTCCCTCTCATCGCGTCTGACAGTCTGTTCAAGACGTTCCTCATAGCTTCCGCCTTCCCTGTTGAAAATCCTGCGGGCCCTGGTGCCTGCATCTGCGGTCAGATACACTTTGAGATCGGCAGCATCGAGCATCCAGATAGCAAGACGGGAACCGAGCACGCAGTTTTTCTCTGCCATTGCCATCTCAACCTGACGGCTGTCAAGCTGTCTGTCAATATTGTCATCATTCTCTGCCATCTGGCAGAAAGTCCAGAAATCAACACCATTCTCCTCGGCCAGCTGGCGGAAAGTGAAATTAATAAGTTTGTAGCCGAGTTTTGAGGCAAGCAGCGTACACACTGTAGTATTGCCGCAGCCCGACTTTGAACTGATCGCAATTCTCATTCTATGTTCCTTATCTGTTCTCTTATGTTTTCAAGATCATCCTTCATCTGCACTGTCTCCAGAGTGATGCTGACATTCTGGCTCTTGCTTGCTGTGGTGTTGACTTCCCTGTTCATCTCCTGACAGAGGAAGTCCAGCTTCTTTCCTACAGGCTCCGAAGACTCAAGCAGTTTGAAATACTCCTTTATGTGGGTTTTGAGCCTGTTCTGCTCCTCATTGATGGAATACTTCACAAGCAGTGCGCCGATCTCCTGAAGCAGCTTTGTCTCATCATAGCGTGAAGAAAGGTCCAGCTCCTCATATTTCTCGATGAGAAGTTTCCTGAAATAATCTTCATATTCAAGGACACTGCGTCCGATTCTATCGTTGGCTTCCTCAAATGAGCGTCCCAGACGGTACAGATCCTTCTTTGTTTCCTCTCCTTCCCTGCTGCGGCTGAGCGAGAAATCATTAAGAGCGCCTTCAAGCGCCTCGTCAAGCGCATCTTTATACACTTCAGCATTCTTCTGACAGGAAGTGGAGAAAAGGTCTTCTATCCTCAGCAGGGCGGAAGCATCCACATCGAAATGAAGGGAAGAAATTTCCTCAGCCCTGCGGAATGCCGCAAGGTACTGCCGGAAAAGAGCCTCGTCAAGGTGGACTTCAGCTTCGCTTTCGAAAACCTTGAGCTTGACGGACAGCTCGATCTTACCCCTTCTGGCGACCTTCTTCACCTGTGAGGTTATATAGCCTTCATATGAACTGAGACTGCTGTTTATATAGCTTGCAATCTCAAGATACCTGTTGTTGTATCCTTTTATCTCAATCTCAATCTGATAGTCATCACGGCTCACACTTCTGTAGCCGTAACCGGTCATGCTATTCAATTCTCTTCTCCTGTTTCATCTACCCTACTATATTTCACGATAATCTTCCAGCAGATGCTATCCTGTCAATCAGAGCACGGTTGTCTCCGGCACCAAGTGTCACAAGGATATCGCCGGGGATGAGAAACGAAGCGGTTCTCATTACCGCATCATCATCGCTGTCGCAGTATGCAACGCTGTTGAGTCTGCCGTAGAAGGTTCTGAAAACCTTTTTCTCAAGAGCCTTGTAAAGCTGCAATGAGGCTTCATTGCCTCCGTCAGAGCGTGCAGATGAATAGACATTCTGTATGAAAAGCGCATCAAATGCCGAGAGCACCGTCACAAAGTCCTTCATGAGTGCTCTGGTGCGGCTTGCAGTATGCGGCATGAAAAGCGCGATGATCCGTCTTCCCGGGTATTTCTGTCTCAGGTTGTCAAGGCAGACCTTGATCTCATGGGGATGATGGGCATAGTCGTCAATATAGGTAACCCCGCCTTCAGTTTTCACAACCTCTCCCCTTGCGGCAAGTCCCGGGAAAGAACCGATAAACGAAAGCATACGGGGCAGGAGCGCTGCAACAGATGAAACGGAAACAGTTCTGTTCTCAGTGCAAAGCATCAGGGCCGCAAGCGATACGGCAGCTGCTATGTAATCATATACGATGGCAACGTTTTTCTCATGACAGATGAAACTTCCTTCAACACCTGTAAGAGTCCAGTTGTCCTGTGCATTCTTCGACAGGGAAAAAGGGCCTCTGTCACCATAGCCGATGAAAACCAGATCCGGTCTTTCGCTCTGCCAGTCCTTCACATATCTGGATATATCGGTATTGTATACGACAACGGCTCCTTTTTTCAGAGAAGTCACCCTGTTCCTGAAACTCTTCTTCACGGCATCAAGATCCTCGAAGTAATCAGGATGATCGAACTCAAGTGATGTCACGGTAAGGACTGCTGGGTCGTATAGCATGAAATGATCCTGATACTCGCATGCTTCGATGATAATGCCTTCATCACCGTCATGAAAGACCTTTTCATTTCCCAAAAGGAACGAACCGTATACTGAGCCGTAAGGCAGAGTGAGTGAAGAAGCCAGAAAACTGGCAGCTGCACATGTCGTGCTCTTGCCGTGAGTGCCGCATACGGCAAGTGACGGCATTGCGGAAGATAAAACCGCAAGCATCTGGGGGTATGACAATATTTTCACACCCCTTTTTCTTCCTTCTTCCATTGCAGGGACCGAACGGTTCTCATAACTTGTGGAATAAACGATAACATCCGTACCGGAAGGAAGCGGAGAATCAAGCGGATGCAGTGTGATGCCTTTCAGTATTATGGAAGTGAAGAAGTCCTCGCTGACATCGCAGCCTTCCACTTCATTCCCGCCTTTTACCAGATAGGCGGCAAGATGGGAAAGGCCTGTGCCTTTGATACCTACAAGAAAATATTTCATATGTGAAAAGTATAAAAAAATCGAGGCTGGACAACAACCTCGACATGAAAGACCATACTGATCTTATTTCTTGAGCTTGGCATTGCACTGCTTGCAGACATTGAGCTTTGCACCGTCCATCTCTACTTCGTAAAGGCACTTGATTGCCTCTCTCTTGCAGACCGGACATGTTGCTCTACCCTGATTAGCCAGTTCTCTGATGCCAGTACCTCTATGTGCTTTTGACATTTTTGACTCCTATAGGTTTGAATTTGCGCAACGACTATTTAGCCATTTATCGCGGCAAATGTCAATTACCCGGTCTTACTTTGTCTCTTGAGTATCGCCAGATTCATTTTCATTCCCGTCTTCCGGCACTCTCTCATTGCTTTCTTCCTTCACAGGATGAACGGGCTCTGCCCTGTATTCATGTACAGGCTCTGCATACGCTCTTTCCCTTACGCTTCCACTGATCTTCTTCTCTTTCCTTTCCTTCGGATTCTTTATTGCAAGATAGGCGAAAAGGAAAACTCCTGCGATACCGAGGATGAATGTCATCTGCCCGAACGTCGTAAGAAGTTTTGATTCAAGATTGTAATTGATGAAGGAAGATTCAAAATATACAGCTCTTCCGAAACGGTATTCAAATGTATCATATGCACTTGAGATGCCGCAGCCCACAAGCACGAATCCTGCCACGATCAGCAGGATTGAAACAATCAGCGTGATTAAAGTACTTTTCTTCATTTACATTTTCCTCCCGACATGAAACAATGTACTTCAATTCCGTTTTTTTTCAATAGCATTGAAGATATCTTCACACAATCTCCTTTTACAGTTTTATGCATTCAAAGCAGACTGCATGAATTATGCCTTCCCCTTCAACCTCGCTGATATTCTTTATCTTGAAACCTATCGTGATCAGGGTGTTCAGCACATCCTGCATCGTATAATACTTCGTGAAAAGCTTCTCAGTGCGGCTGAACCAGAGCGGCATTTCCTTTCCCTCATCAAGATCGACCTTCAGGCTGTCCTGAAATGAAAATGTGAAGAGCCCTCCTTTCTCAAGTGCGTCATAAACATCAAACAGAAAACTCACAAGCCTGTTCTTCGGAATATGATTTATATACATCGGAGCGAAAATGAAATCGAAAGTCCCTTCAACTCCCCGTCTTACAGGTATTCTGCCTTCAGGATCGATGCTGGTCCTGAAATCATTTATGAATTCCAGATTGTCGCACATGACCTCGACATTTCCGCAAAGCTTCTCGTCAAGCACTGCAGCGGCGACAAGGGAAAAAGGACCTACTGCAAGCACTTTCTTTCCGCTTTTCACAGAAAGGAGTGCTTCCTCAAGCGCATCATAGACAGAGGAATTGTCTTTCAGCCAGATTTTAAACTCATTTACCATAGATGCATTATAACACAACGAGAGCGAAAATTATGTACTAAACTTCACTGAAACAATCCGAAACGCTATGATTTGAATCGGAAAACCGGTTTTTATGAGGTTTTTCCTCT